>NZ_JBVIBD010000038.1:0-53580 GCF_055573595.1 Streptomyces sp. NPDC030165
CCACACACCCTCCTGTTCTCTCTCCTCTCCCCCCCTCGCCCCCCCACCCCTGTTCCTACCCCCCCAACCCACACACAAGAGAGGGTGTGGGGGGCCCCCCCCCCCCCCCCCCCCCCCCACCGTCCGCCGTCGAAGCGGCGGCTACTTCTTCTTGCTGCGCTTCTCGCGCACCCGTACGGAGATGTGGATCGGCGTCCCCTCGAAGCCGAACTCCTCACGCAGCCGGCGCTCGACGAAGCGGCGGTAGCCCGCCTCCAGGAAGCCGGAGGCGAAGAGCACGAAGCGCGGCGGCTTGGTACCCGCCTGGGTGCCGAAGAGGATGCGCGGCTGCTTGCCGCCCCGGATCGGGTGCGGGTGGGCGGCGACGATCTCACCGAGGAAGGCGTTCAGGCGGCCGGTGGGGACGCGGGTCTCCCAGCCGTCCAGCGCGGTCTCGATCGCCGGGACGAGCTTGTCCATGTGCCGGCCGGTGCGCGCCGAGACGTTGACCCGCATCGCCCACGGGATCTGCACGAGGTCCCGCTCGATCTCCCGCTCCAGATAGAAGCGGCGCTCCTCGTCCAGGTTGTCCCACTTGTTGTACGCGATGACCAGCGCGCGGCCCGCCTCCACGGCCATCGTGATGATCCGCTGGTCCTGGACGCTGATGGACTCGCTCGCGTCGATCAGGACGACCGCGACCTCGGCCTTCTCCACGGCGGCCGCGGTGCGCAGCGAGGCGTAGTAATCGGCGCCCTCCTGGAGGTGGACGCGCTTGCGGATGCCCGCGGTGTCCACGAACTTCCAGGTCTTGCCGCCCAGCTCGATCAGCTCGTCGACCGGGTCGCGGGTGGTGCCCGCCTGCTCGTTGACGACCACCCGCTCCTCACCGGCCAGCTTGTTCAGCAGGGAGGACTTGCCGACGTTCGGGCGGCCGATCAGCGCGATCCGGCGCGGCCCGCCGAGCCGGGTGCCGAAGGTCTGCTCGGGCGCCTCGGGCAGCGCGTCGAGGGCGGCGTCCAGCATGTCACCGGTGCCGCGGCCGTGCAGCGCGGAGACCGGGTGCGGCTCGCCGAGGCCCAGCGACCACAGCATGGCGGCGTCCGCCTCGCCGGACGGGCCGTCCACCTTGTTGGCGACCAGCACGACGGGCTTGCCGGCCCGGCGCAGCAGCTTGACGACGGCCTCGTCGGTGTCGGTGGCGCCGACCTTGGCGTCCACGACGAAGACCACCGCGTCGGCGGCCTCGATCGCGAACTCGGCCTGCATCGCCACCGAGGCGTCGATGCCCAGCACGTCCTGCTCCCAGCCGCCGGTGTCGACGACCTTGAAGCGGCGGCCGTTCCAGTCGGCCTCGTAGGTGACCCGGTCGCGGGTGACGCCCGGCTTGTCCTCGACGACCGCCTCACGGCGGCCGATCATGCGGTTCACCAGGGTCGACTTGCCGACATTGGGGCGGCCGACGACGGCGAGGACGGGCAGCGGGCCGTGCCCGGCCGCGGCGATGTCGCCCTCGACCTCCTCCGGGTCGAAGCCCTCCTGCGCGGCGAGCTCCATGAACTCCGTGTACTCGGCGTCACCAAGCGCACCGTGCTCGTCGCCGGTGGGGGTCTGGTCGTTCATGAAGTCCGTTCCTCGTTCTCCGTCATCGGTGCCCGCTCGTACGCGGGCCGCCGTTCAAGTCTCGTTCAGTGCCCGGTCAGGCGCCTGGCCTGGGCAAGGTGAGCGGTCAGCCGCTCCTGTATGCGCGTCGTCGCCGCGTCCAGCGCCGTACGGGTGCGCCGGCCGCTGCCGTCGCCCGCCTCGAAGGCGTCGCCGAAGACGACATCGACGCGGCTGCGCAGCGGCGGCACCGCCTTTATCGCCCGGCTCCGGCGCTCCGCGCTGCCCAGCACGGCCACCGGCACCACGGGCGCGCCGGAGCGCACCGCGAAGTACGCCAGGCCCGCGCGCAGCGAGGCAAAGTCGCCCTCGCCCCGGGTGCCCTCGGGGAAGATCCCCAGCACACCGTCGTCCGCCAGCACGGCCAGCGCGTCGGTGACGGCCTTGCGGTCGGTGCCGGAGCGGTCCACCTTCACCTGGCCGATGCCGCGCAGGAACGGGTCCAGCGGGCCGACGAACGCTTCCTTCTTGATCAGGAAGTGCACCGGCCGCGGCGCGGTGCCCATCAGCATCGGGCCGTCCAGCCCGTGTGCGTGGTTGACCGCGAGGATCACCGGACCGGTGGCCGGCACCCGCCAGGCGCCCAGCACCCGCGGCTTCCACAGCCCGTACATCAGGCCGATGCCGATCCGCCGCCCGACCACGGCGCCGGCCGCGCTGGGCAGCCGCTCGCCGTCCGGGCCCGCGGCCCGTGCGCTCCGCGTCACCGCGCCGCCTTCGCGGCCATCGCCGCCTCGGTGAGGGTGACCACGCACTCGATGACCTGCTCCAGGGTGAGGTCGGTGGTGTCCACCTCGACCGCGTCGTCGGCCTTGGCCAGCGGCGAGGTCTTGCGGGAGGAGTCGGCCGCGTCCCGCTTGACCAGGGCTTCCCGGGTGGCCGCCAGGTCGGTGGCGTCCTTGCCGGTCAGCTCGCCGCTGCGGCGGGCCGCGCGGGCCTCCGGCGAGGCGGTCAGGAAGATCTTCAGGTCGGCGTCGGGCAGTACGGTGCTGCCGATGTCGCGGCCCTCGACGACGATGCCCTCCGGAGCCCCGGCGGCGATCTCCCGCTGCAGCTCGGTGATCCGGGTCCGCACCTCGGGGACGGCGCTGACGGCGCTGACGGCCGAGGTGACCTCCTGGGTGCGGATCGGGCCCGCGGCGTCCAGACCGTCCACGGTGATCGTCGGTGCGGCCGGGTCGGTACCGGAGACGATCACGGGCTTGGCCGAGGCGTCCGCCACGGCGATGGCGTCGTTCACGTCCACGCCGTTGCTCAGCATCCACCACGTGATCGCGCGGTACTGGGCACCGGTGTCCAGGTAGCCCAGCCCCAGCTTGGCGGCGACGGCCTTGGAGGTGCTGGACTTACCCGTGCCTGCGGGGCCGTCGATGGCGACAATCACTGCGGCCGGGGCGGTCCGGGCGGGGGTTTCCACGGTGTCGGGCACCTTCCTCGATCACGGGGCGGGACGGGGGCCGCTGCGCGGGGCCCCGCACAAGGTTACTGGCAAGCAGCGGCGCCCCGTGCAGCCCGTACGCCCCTGCCTCCCCGGTCCGGTCCCCGCCCCGGGCACCGGACCCGGCTACTGCCGTATCGACCAGCCCCGCTCGCGCAGCTCCGCCGCCAGTATGGGCGCCGCCTGCGGCTCGACCATGAGCTGGATGAAGCCCGCCTGCTGGCCGGTGGCGTGCTCGATGCGGACGTCCTCGATGTTGACCGCGGCCCGGCCGGCGTCCGCGAAGATGCGGGCCAGCTCGCCGGGCTGGTCACCGATGTGCACCGCGACGATCTCGTACGCGGCCGGAGCTGCACCGTGCTTGCCCGGCACCCGCTCGCGGCCCGCGTTGCCGCGCAGCAGCACGTCCTCGACGCCACGCGCGCCCTCGGCACGCTTCTCCTCGTCGGCCGCCTGCAGCGCGCGCAGCGCCCGTACGGTCTTCTCCAGGTCGGCCGAGACCTCGCTGAGCACGTCGGCGACCGGCCCCGGGTTGGCGGAGAGGATGTCCATCCACATCCGGGGCGCGGACGCGGCGATCCGCGTCACGTCCCTGATCCCCTGGCCGCACAGCCGTACGGCGGTCTCGTCCGCGCTCTGCAGGCGGGCGGCGACCAGGCTGGAAACCAGCTGGGGCGTGTGCGAGACCAGGGCCACGGCCCGGTCGTGGGCGTCCGCCTCCATGACGACGGGCACCGCGCGGCACAGCGCGACCAGCTCCAGCGCCAGGTTGAGCACCTCGGTGTCGCCGCCCTCGGCCGGGGTCAGCACCCAGGGCCGCCCTTCGAAGAGGTCGGCGGTGGCGGCGAGCGGTCCGGAGCGCTCCTTGCCCGCCATCGGGTGGGTGCCGAGGTACGCCGTCAGGTCGCAGCCCATCGCCTCCAGCTCGCGGCGCGGGCCGCCCTTGACGCTGGCGACGTCGAGGTAGGCACGGGCGGCGCCGCGCCGGATCACCGCGGCCAGCGTCGGCGCGACGTGGGCGGGCGGTACGGCCACCACGGCCAGGTCGACCGGGCCCGGCGGCTCCTCGGCCGTGCCGGCGCCGAGCGCGGCGGCGGTCTCGGCCTGCGCCGGGTCGTGGTCGGCCAGGTACACCTGGACGCCGCGGGCGTGCAGCGCGAGGGCGACGGACGTGCCGATCAGGCCGGTGCCGATGACGAGCGCGGTCCTCACTGGGCGATGTCCTTCCGCAGGGCCCCGGCGGCACCGAGGTAGACGTGCGCGACCTCGGCCTTGCTGCGGTCGGTCTCGACGTGCGCGAGGACGCGCACCACGCGCGGCATGGCGCCGGCGATGTCCAGTTCCTGGGCGCAGATCAGCGGCACGTCGGTGATGCCGAGCTGGCGGGCGGCCACCGCGGGGAAGTCGCTGTGCAGGTCGGGGGTGGCGGTGAACCACACGCTGATCAGGTCGTCCGGGGCCAGGTCGTTGCGCTCCAGGACGGCCGTCAGCAGCGCGGACACCTGCTCGTGCATGTGTCCGGCCTCGTCCCGCTCCAGTTGCACGGCCCCGCGTACCGCTCGTACCGCCACGTCACCGCTCCCCTGAGATCCGTGTCCGGCGGTCGGCACGCACCCCGCGCCGGCCGCCGTTTCTTCCTCGTCAGCCTAGCCAGGTCCGGGGCCGGAGCACGATGCCGCCCGGTCCGCGAGACACGGAGCGGGCGGGTACGAGACGCGTGCCCGCGCCCGGGGGACGGTGTCTAACGCTGCCCGGCGGTCCGGTGCCGGCGGGCGACGAGGTCCTGGAGTGCGGGGTCCTGCGGTATCTCGCCGTCGGGCGTCAGCCGGTCCACGGCCTGCGGCAGGGTGTGCGCGAGCTGCTGTGCGGCCTCCTGGGCGCTGACGCCGTTCTCCTCGGCGATCCGCCGCAGGGTCTCGCCGGGCAGCGCCTGGGCGACCTGCTCGGGGGTGACCGGTTCGTTGGCGCCGTGTCCCACCCAGGAATGCGCCTGGCGTCCCAGCTCTCCCTGGAGGAGCTTGCCCAGTACGGTCCGTATGCCGCCGTGTCCGGGTGCGCCCTGCCCTCCGGGGCCGGTACTGCCGCCGAGCGCCCCCAGCAGCGATCCGATGAGGTCTCCTGTCGCGCCGCCGTGGCTGCCGCCGGGCCGCCGGCCCATCGGTCTCCCGAGGTCTGGTGATCCCGTCATGTCCGTGCCTTTCCACGCATTCCCGGCAGTGTCGATGAGGCCCACGCGACGAGTGACTTCTTTCAAACGTACCGACGCGCGGCATTTCCGCCACCCGAAACCGGCTGGCGCAGACCGCTCCCACCAGCCACAATCCCCCTCATGCCGTCCCCCGCCACAGGCCACGCCCCGCTCGCGGACCACGCCCTGGTCGCCGGCCACACCGTCTACGCCTGCGTCATGGGCTCACGCGCCTTCGGGCTCGCCACCGACGGCAGCGACACCGACCGGCGCGGTGTCTATCTCGCGCCCACCGAGCTGTTCTGGCGCTTCGAGAAGCCGCCGACGCATGTGGAGGGGCCGCGCGAGGAGGAGTTCTCCTGGGAGCTGGAACGCTTCTGCGAACTGGCGCTGCGCGCCAACCCCAACATCCTGGAGTGCCTGCACTCCCCCCTCGTCGAACACCTCGACGCCACCGGCCGCGAACTGCTCGCCCTGCGCGGCGCGTTCCTCTCCCGCCTCGTGCACCGCACCTTCACCGGCTACGCGGCCGGCCAGCTCAAGAAGCTGGAGGCGGATGTACGGCAGCACGGCGCACCCCGCTGGAAGCACGCCATGCACCTGCTGCGGCTGCTGCGCTGCTCCCGCGACCTGCTGCGTACGGGCGTGCTCACCCTGGACGTCGGCGACGCGCGCGACGAGCTGCTCGCCGTCAAACGCGGCGAGCTGCCCTGGCCCGAGGTCGAACGCCGGATGACCGTACTGACCGAGCAGGCCGCGGCGGCCGAGCCCGGCTCACCGCTGCCGCCGGAGCCCGACCGCCGCCGCGTCGAGGACTTCCTGTACCGCGCCCGGCGCGCGTCAGCGCTCCGCTGCGCCGAGCCGGGCCCGTACGACGAGGTCGTGTAGCGCGGCGTACCCGCCGGGGGCGTCCGGCAGCGCGGAGGCGGCCTGCGCCGCGTCCAGCCGGCCGTGCAGCTCCGCCACGTCGGCCCGCAGCCGCTCCACGTCCACCAGCCCGGCGGCGGGCCCGTGCTCCGCCGCGGCCTTCGCCTCGACCAGCTCGGGCACGTACGAAGGCGCCGCCACCAGCCCGATCAGCGTGGGCAGATGTGCCTGCACCTCACCACTGCCCAGCAGATGAATGCCGGTCAGCAGCACCCGCAACGTATAGAGCAGCGGCTTCAGCTCGCCGGTCTTCTCGAAGAGACGCCACTGCGTGTTCGCGAAGCCCCGGTAATGGTGCGCGTGTTGGTGGGTGAGGACGGCGGGCGCCAGCGCCACCAGCTCCTCGTGCACCGCGCTCGTCCGCACCACCAGCGGTGAGAGCAGCTGCTCCAGTACGTAGCCGTTGCGCCGCAGCATCAGCCGCGCGAACTTGCGCAGGTCGTGTGTGACGAGATCGACCTCGACGCCGTCCCGGTCCGCCATCCAGGACCGCGTCTCGTCCGGCTCCCGCAGTCCGACCAGCGCGGCAGCCGGCAGCAGATGCGCGCCGCGCAGGTCCACGTCCGAGTCGCGGGAGGGAAACCCGTAGAGGTGCGCGCCGGAAACCGTCGCGAAGACCAGCGGGTCCCCCTCCCCCGCCGTCACCACACCCAGGTCGGTCTCCGGCAGCCCGGCCGCCTCCAGGACAGCACTACGCATCCCACGCCTCCCCCAGCGCCAGCAGCTCGTCGCGGTACTCGATCCGGCCCGCCCACTCCTCGGGCCACGCCCCGGCGCCCAGGTGGGCGCCCGCGAAGGCGCCGGCGAGGCAGGCGATCGAGTCGGAGTCGCCGGAGGAGCAGGCGGCCCGGCGCAGCGCGGTCAGCGGCTCTTCGGGAAAGAGCAGGAAGCACAGCAGGCCGGTGGCGAGCGCCTCCTCGGCGATCCAGCCGGCACCGGTGGCCAGGCACGGGTCGGCCTCCGGGGCGGGCGCGCGCAGCGCCGCGTCCAGTCGGTCCAGCACACCGAGACAGTCGTCCCACCCGCGCGCGATGAAGTGCTCCGGAGACGGATCCTGGGCATGCCGCCACAGCTCACCGAGCCAGTCGCCGCGATGGACGCCACGGCTGTCCACCGCGTACGCGCGCAGCAGCCCGGTCAGCTCGTCCGGCCGGACGCCCTGCGTGAGCAGGTACACGGCGTGCGCCGTCAGGTCACTGGCGGCGAGCGCGGTCGGATGCCCGTGCGTCAGCGCGGACTGGAGCTGCGCCGCCCCGGAACGCTGCTCCGGGCTCAGCCCCGGCACCAGCCCCACGGGCGCCACCCGCATGTTCGCGCCGCACCCCTTCGCGCCGGTGCGGCTGGCCTCAATCCACGGGCGCGTGTCGTCGCTGAGCAGGTGGCAGGCGGTGAGGCAGGTGTTGCCGGGGGCCCGGTCGTTGTCCGGGGAGCGCCACCACTCGACGTAGTTCCGCCGTACGGGCGGGAGCAGGTGCGCGGCGTCCAGGCCGCCGCCCGCGGCCGCCACGGCCGTACGCAGGCCGCGCCCGAGGGCGATCGTCATCTGCGTGTCGTCGGTGACGTACGCGGGATCCGGCAGGGCCATCTCCCGCCACGGGCCGTACGTGGCCTCGATCGCGGGCACGTCGTTGAACTCGGTCGGGTACCCCAGCGCGTCACCGAGCGCCAGCCCGATGAGCGATCCGGTCGCGGCGGACGCCATGAAAAGAACCACCCCTTAATCGTCACAATGACAATAAGGGGTGGTTCCGCCACCTGACAAGGCACGCGGTGCCCTGCACCCGATGCTTACAGCTCCACCTCGCGCATCAGCATGCCGACCTCGGTGTTGGTCATCCGCCGCAGCCAGCCGGACTTCTGGTCGCCCAGCGAGATCGGTCCGAAGGCCGTCCGCACCAGCTTGTCGACCGGGAAACCCGCCTCGGACAGCATCCGGCGCACGATGTGCTTGCGACCCTCGTGCAGGGTCACCTCGACCAGGTAGTTCTTGCCGGTGTTCTCCACCACCCGGAAGTGGTCGGCGCGCGCGTAGCCGTCCTCCAGCTGGATACCGTCCTTGAGCTGCTTGCCCAGGTCACGCGGGAGCGGACCCTGGATCGCCGCCAGGTAGGTCTTCTTCACGCCGTACCGCGGATGGGTCAGCCGGTGGGCCAGCTCGCCGTGGTTGGTGAGCAGGATGATGCCCTCGGTCTCCGTGTCCAGCCGGCCCACGTGGAACAGTCGCGTCTCGCGGTTGGTCACGTAGTCGCCCAGGCACTGCCGCCCGTCCGGGTCCTCCATCGTCGAGACGACACCGGCCGGCTTGTTCAGCGCGAAGAAGAGGTACGACTGCGTGGCGACCGTCAGGCCGTCCACCTTGACCTCGTCCTTCTCCGGGTCGACCCGCACACCCTGCTCGGTCACGATCCGCCCGTTGACCTCGACCCGTGCCTGGTCGATCAGCTCCTCGCACGCACGGCGCGAGCCCATGCCCGCACGGGCCAGCACCTTCTGCAGGCGCTCACCCTCCTGGTCACCGAACGTCTTCGGCGTCTTGATCTGCGGCTTGCTGTGACGAGCGCGATTGCGCTCCTCCACCTGCGCGTCGTACTCACGCGGCCGCGCCGGGGCCTGCCCCCGGCCGCGCTGCTGCTGGCCCTTCCCCCCGGGCTTGCCACCGCCCTTCGGACTCGTACGGGGACCG
Source organism: Streptomyces sp. NPDC030165 (assembly GCF_055573595.1). NCBI lineage: Bacteria > Bacillati > Actinomycetota > Actinomycetes > Kitasatosporales > Streptomycetaceae > Streptomyces > Streptomyces sp. NPDC030165. The sequence goes on from NZ_JBVIBD010000038.1 coordinate 8,878, forward strand.
CCCTTGGCGCCACCGCGGGCGGCCGCGCCGCGGCCCCTGCGCTCCTCGCCACGGTCCGGAGCCCCACCACGGCCGGCGGAGCCGCCGCGACCACCCTGGCCGCCGCCACCGCCCTGGCCGCCACGGCCGCCGGAACCGCCCCGGCCCGCGCCGTCGCCGCGCCCCGGTCCGCCCTCGCCCACGTCGTAGCGGCGCTCCTCGGGACGGGGCCGGCCGGCGCGCTGCTGCTTCTCGTCCTTCTTGTTGCCCGCACCCCGGTAGTTGCCCCTACCGGCGTCCCTGTTGTTCCTGCCGCTGCTTCGCATCAATGATCCGTCTGAGAGTCGCCGCTGTCGTCTACGTCGAACGACGGAACACCTTCCCGGGAATCGCCCTCGACCGCCTCCGCCTCCGGGAGGAAGGGAGCGAGCTCCGGAAGCTCGTCCAGGCCGCGCAGGCCCATCCGCTCCAGAAAGTAGTTCGTCGTCCTGTACAGGATCGCACCTGTTTCAGGTTCCGTCCCCGTCTCCTCCACCAGACCGCGCTGGAGAAGGGTGCGCATCACACCGTCACAGTTCACCCCGCGAACGGCCGAGACCCGGGAACGGCTGACCGGCTGACGGTACGCGACCACGGCCAGAGTCTCCAATGCGGCCTGCGTCAGCCGGGCCTGCTGGCCGTCCAGCACGAAGCTCTCCACGGCGTCCGCGTACGCGGGCCGGGTGTAGAACCGCCAGCCCCCCGCCACCAGCCGCAGGTCGAAACCGCGCCCCTGCCGCGTGTAGTCCTCCGACAGCTCCCGCAGCGCCAGCGCGACCTCCCGGCGGGGCCGCTCCAGCACCCTGGCCAGGTGCTCCTCCGTCGCGGGCTCGTCCACGACCATCAGCACGGCCTCCAGCGCCGGCCGCAACTCCAGGTCCGCGACACCGAGCGCCCCCACCGGAGCGCCCGGACCCTCCGGCCCGCCTTCGTCCGCGTACACCGCCGCCTCACTCACACCGCACCCCTCTCACCCTCACCGTCCCGGACCTCCGGCCCGGCCTCCCGGTCGAACTCGTCCGTCACGACCGGCTCGGCCTCCGCGCCGCCCGTCCACCGGACCGTCAGCGCGCCCAGAGCCTGGTCCTGGTCCAGCTCCACCACCCGCTCCCGGTACAGCTCCAGCAGCGCGAGGAAGCGGGCGACGACGGTGAGCGTGTCCTCCGCGTCCGCGGTCAGCTCCGCGAAACCGGCCTCCCCCGCGACCCGCAGCCTCGCCACCAGCACCTCCGCCTGCTCCCTGACACTGACCAGCGGCGCGTGGATGTGATCCACGTACACCTGCGGCCTGGCCTTGGGCTGCATCGCCTTCACCGCCAGCCGCGCGAAGCCCTCCGCGCCGATGCTGATGGCGACCTCGGGCAGCAGCTCCGCGTGGTGCGGCTCCAGTCCGACCGTACGGGGATGACGGCGCCCCTCGTCCTCCAGGCGCTCGCTGAAGATGTCCGCGATCCGCTTGTACGCCCTGTACTGGAGCAGCCGCGCGAACAGCAGGTCCCGCGCCTCCAGCAGCGCGAGGTCCGCCTCGTCCTCCACCTCGGCCGCGGGCAGCAGCCGCGCCGCCTTCAGATCGAGCAGCGTGGCGGCGACCACCAGGAACTCGGTCGTCTGGTCCAGATCCCAGTCCGGCCCCATCGCCCGGATGTACGCCATGAACTCGTCCGTCACCCGGGACAGGGCGACCTCGGTCACGTCCATCTTGTGCTTGGAAATCAGCTGAAGCAGCAGATCGAACGGCCCCTCGAAGTTCTCCAGCCGAACGGTGAACTTCCCGTCACCGGCCGCCTCGGCGTCCTCGACGGACGGGGCGTGGTCTTCGGTGGTGGGCATCATGATCCAGAAAGCTGCTGACGGGTCCCCCAAGCGTAGCCGCCCCGGGGGGCAGCCGAATTCCGAGGCGCGCCTATGGGGAGCGCGCGTTTGCGATGGGTTCGGGGGCTGCGTTCTGCTTGCCCGCCGTGGGGGTGCGCGTTCCTGTGTCCTCAAACGCCGGACGGGCTTTTTGTTCGCAGCCGGTCCGGTGGGTGGGGGCTCGGGGCCACACAGGGGTCACTCTCCCCCAGCCTTCGGCCGGGGGGACCCCCACGGCACCGTTGAGCCCTTCCAGTGCGATTCGGTAGCCGGGAACCCGGCTGCCTGCGGGGAGACCCCTGTATGGCCCCGAGCCCGCGCCGTTCGCGGCTTTCCGAGCATCTGGGCTGGGGACATGCACAAGCCAAGCCCCATCCGGTGAACGTGTGGGAGTAGCTGCGGCCCACCGGGCTCACGTGACAATGCCGGGCGCCGGGCAACGGGCTGCCTTCCCGCCCCACCGCCAGGGACCTCACCCCCAGGAGAGCGGGCACCAGGGTCATCGACAGACTCCCCCCAGCTGTCCCGGACTCGCCAAACCGGCCCGAGGGGGTGTGTAGGGGGCCATCCCCGCAGGCAGCCGGGTTCCCGGCCACCGAATCGCACTAGTGGGACTCAACGGTGCCGTGGGGGTCCCCCCGGCCGAAGGCTGGGGGAGAGTTGGCCCCCTGCGCGCCCCCGCCCCCGCACAAACAAATGCGATCCGCGCGACAGCGCAAACCCTCGCGCGAAGCGCAGAGGGCCGGCCCACCCACCGGCGCGCACCCACGAACCAGGCCACCCGCCGCGTCAGCGGCCCCGCAACCGCCGCACCAAAATACTCGCATCCCCCCGGGACTCCAGATCCGCCAGAACCACCGCCACCGCCTCGCGGACAATGCGCCCACGATCGACGGCGAGACCGTGCTCGCCCCGCAGAACGAGGCGGGCGTGTTCGAGGTCCATCAGCTCTTCGGCGGAGACGTAGACCGTGATCTTCTCGTCGTGCCGTTCGCGGCCGCTGGGCCGCCGGTTCGCGCCACGTCCACGGCGTCGGGAGGTGCCGCTCTCCTGGGCTCCGCCGGCCGCCGGCTGCGTTTCCGTGCCGCGTCCACGCCCCCCGTGTTCGGCCGGCGCCGCCCCGCCCGTACCGGTCTCCGGTTCGGCTCGCCGCTGCCGCGGGGCCGTTTCCTCGCCCGAGCCCGAGCCCGCCCCCGAGCCGGCCCCCGGCCCGGGTACCGCCCCCGGCTCCGGCTCACCGCCAGGCGAGGGAACACGCGGCGTCTCCCCGTTGACAGGGGAGGCGCCGTTGGCCGCGGCCGGCCCGTTGGTCTTGCGGGGCGCCGGGGACTGCAGCCCCGACCCCCCGGTCGTGCGGAACAATTCGTCGGCTCCGGGCAGACTCACTCGGCGTGACACCGGGCGAGCACCTCCCTGGCCAGTTGACGGTAGGCGGCGGCGCCGACGGAGTTGGACGCGTACGTGGTGATGGGTTCGCCCGCGACGGTGGTCTCGGGGAAGCGCACGGTACGACCGATGACGGTGTGGTAGACGTGGTCGTCGAAGGCTTCCACGACGCGTGCGAGGACCTCGCGGCTGTGCACGGTCCGCGAGTCGTACATGGTCGCCAGGATGCCGTCGAGCTCCAGGTCGGGGTTGAGCCGTTCCTGGACCTTCTCGATCGTCTCGGTGAGCAGCGCCACACCGCGCAGCGCGAAGAATTCGCACTCCAGCGGGACGATCACCTTGTGAGCCGCCGTCAGCGCGTTGACGGTCAGCAGACCGAGGGAGGGCTGGCAGTCGATGACGATGTAGTCGTAGTCGGCCATCAGCGGCTTCAGGGCGCGCTGGAGCGTCGACTCGCGCGCGACCTCGCTGACCAGCTGGACCTCGGCGGCTGACAAATCGATATTGCTGGGCAGCAGGTCCATGTTGGGGACCGCGGTCTTCAGCAGTACCTCGTCGGCCGACATGCCCCGCTCCATGAGCAGGTTGTAGACCGTCAGGTCCAGTTCCATCGGGTTGACTCCGAGCCCGACGGACAGCGCGCCCTGCGGGTCGAAGTCGACGAGCAGCACCCGTCGGCCGTATTCGGCGAGTGCGGCGCCCAGGTTGATGGTCGAGGTGGTCTTGCCCACCCCGCCTTTCTGGTTGCACATCGCGATGATTTTGGCGGGGCCGTGGTCCGTCAACGGTCCTGGAATCGGGAAGTAGGGAAGGGGGCGCCCGGTCGGGCCGACGCGTTCGCGGCGCTGGCGGGCGGCGTCCGGTGCGAGCGTGGCCGCGTATTCGGGGTCCGGTTCGTACTCCGCGTCCGGATCGTAGAAGTGCCCTTCGGGCAGGTCGTCGTAGTCGGCGAGCCGGGTGGGATCTGAGCCGCCCCGGTCGCCGGCCATGGCGTTCACGTGATGGCCGTCCATGCTCTGGTGGGCTGTCGTCGTGGGGCTCTGTTGGGTCGCGAAGGTGTGGACAGCGACGGAGCCGACAGCCTGGAGCCCCGAGGGACCCTGGCCCCGTGCAACCGCTCCTGGTCGACCACCTCCGGGAGTAAATGTCGACTCATTCACAAGTCGTCTTACCTCCTTGGATGTGACCAGGAAACTTATCGATAGGTCAGCGTGGCACTATGCCGACGGTTGGCGACTCTATGGCGTGTCGGGCGTTCGCAGCAACACAATCCGCCGGACCCGGCCCGATGTGTCGGCAATCGAACATGCCGATGTCAAGGGTGCAAGCCGCACAAGACCAAGGTTTCGAGGGTGTGCGAATCGGTTAAAGGGTTACGTTCTCGGCGAGTTGGGGTCCGCCGGTGCGGTTCCGGGCGTGCGGCGTGTCGGTGAACGGCCGCGGCCGGGCCTTGTGGACAAGGCCCGGCCGGCAGTGCGTCATTGACGCGCGCTATTGACGCCTCAGCCGAGAAGCGTGGCCAGGTCGGTGGCCTCCAGGCCGTGTGCCTCGGCGACCGGGCCGTAGACGACCTTGCCGTCGTGGGTGTTCAGCCCCTTGGCCAGGGCGGCGTCGCGGCGCAGCGCCTCGACCCAGCCGTTGTTGGCCAGCGACACGATGTAGGGCAGCGTGGCGTTGGTCAGGGCGTAGGTGGAGGTGCTGGGCACCGCGCCCGGCATGTTGGCCACGCAGTAGAAGACCGAGTTGTGGACCTGGAAGGTCGGCTCGGCGTGGGTGGTGGGACGGGAGTCCTCGAAGCAGCCGCCCTGGTCGATGGCGATGTCGACAAGGACACTTCCGGGCTTCATCTTGGCGACCAGCTCGTTGGTGACCAGCTTCGGGGCCTTGGCACCCGGGATGAGGACCGCGCCGACGACGAGGTCGGCCTCGACGACGGCCTTCTCCAGCTCGTAGGCGTTGGAGACGATCGTCTGCACCTTGGTGCCGAAGATCCGGTCCGCCTCGCGCAGCTTGTTGATGTCCTTGTCGAGCAGGGTGACGTGGAAGCCGAGGCCCACGGCGATCTGCACGGCGTTCCAGCCGGAGACACCGCCGCCGATGACGACGGCCTTGCCCGCGGCCACGCCCGGTACGCCGCCCGGCAGCACGCCGCGGCCGCCGGCCTGGCGCATCAGGTGGTAGGCACCGACCTGGGGGGCGATGCGGCCCGCGACCTCGGACATCGGGGCGAGCAGCGGCAGCTGGCGGCCCGGGGTCTCCACCGTCTCGTAGGCGATGGCGGTGGTGCCGGACTCCAGGAGGGCGTCGGTGCACTCGCGGGAGGCGGCCAGGTGCAGATAGGTGAAGAGGGTCTGGTCCTTGCGGAGGCGGTGGTACTCCTCCGCGATCGGCTCCTTGACCTTCAGCAGCAGGTCCGCGGTGGCCCAGACCTCGTCGGCGGTGTCGAGGATCTCGGCGCCGGCCGAGACGTACTCCTCGTTCGGGATCGCGGAGCCGAGGCCGGCGTCCTTCTCGATGACGACCTGGTGGCCGTGGCGGACCAGCTCGTGCACACCGGCGGGCGTGATCGCCACCCGGAACTCGTTGTTCTTGACCTCGCGGGGGATGCCGACCTTCACGTCGATCACGGTCCTTGTAAGAGAGCTTGCAGGAAAAATCCATGCATGCGAGGCATGCCGGGACTGACCGCGGTGTCCGCGGCCTGGCCAGTCTATTGAAGGATTCTGTGTTGTCTAGCCTTGCAAAGCATCTATTACTGAGAGGAGCACCACCGATTTCGTAGGTCACTGTGGGTGATCTGAGAGGAGTCGTTCCCCTATACCCCGGTGCAGCCTTGCGGCGGCGGCGTCGCCGAGCCGGTCGAGGGTGTCCGCGATCCGCAGCTGCAGCGCCGCCTCCAGCCGTCCGTCCTTGGCCTCGGCGGCCAGCGAGAGGGCCGCGGTGCAGGTCCGCAGCGACTCCTCGGGGCGGCCCGCGTACTCCTGCACCCGCGCCGCCTCGCCGAGCGCGCGGGCCTGGCCCGCCACGTCACCGAGCCTGCGGTACGCCCCATAGGCGGCCCGCCACTCCTTGAGCGCCTCGCCCCACCGCGCCGCGTACGTCAGCACCGCGCCGATCCGGCCGTGCAGCCGCGCCCCGTCCGCGTTCTCGCCGCGGGTCAGCCGCAGTTCCAGCGCCCGCCCGTACCAGTCGGCGGCCCGCTGCCAGTCCCCCAGCTCCGTGTACGTACCGCCCAGCGACTCCAGTGCCCGTACCGTCGCGATGGGGTCCCGGACCTCGCGCGCCGCGGTCAGCGCGCCCCGGTAGCGGGCCATCGCGTCCGCGGTCCGCCCGGCCTGCGCGTCCAGGTCACCGAGGTTGAGCAGCGCCGCGGCCCGCTCCCGCGCCAGGCCGCGCCGTTCGGCGACCTCCAGGACCAGGCCGTGCAGCCCGTACAGGTCGAGTGCGGCGGCCTCGGCGCCCTGGTGGGCGATGAGCGTGCGGACGATCGCGGCCATCAGCCGCCGGTCCAGGGTGTCCAGCTCGCCTTCCTCGACGGCGATGCGGGCCGCCTCCAGGAGGGCGGGCCGGCGGCTGCGCAGCCAGGCGGCGGCGGAGGCGGTGGAGGCGAAGCGCAGCGAGCGCGGCAGGCCGGCCACCTTCTGCCGGGCCGGTGATCCGGCGGGTTCGCCGAGCGCCCGGCACGACTGGAGGAGCCGTACGGTGCGCTCCAGCATCCGGGCCCGGGCGAGCTGGATCTCGGCGGGCCGCTCCTTCTCGTGCATCGCGGCCCGTACGAGCTGGACCAGGCAGCCGGGCATCCGGTACTGCGCCTGGAGGCCGGCGCTCCCGGCGGCCGGCGCCCCGGGGCCCGTCGGCTGCGGCTCCGCGCTCTCGACCGGCCGCAGCAGTCCCCGGGCGGCGAAGTCCTGCAGTGCCGACTCGGCCGCGGCGACCGAGCAGCCGGCGAGGGCGGAGGCGATGTGCGCGTCCACCAGCCCGGCCGGGGCGAGGGTGATCAGCCGCAGGGTGCGGGCGGCGACGGACGGCAGGGTGTCGTAGACGAGGTGGAAGGCGCGGGCCAGGGGGCGGCCGCCGGCCGGTTCGCCGGCCGGTTCCGGTACGTCCCGCAGCGCCTGGAGGAGGTCGGCGACGGAGTTCTTGGGGTGCCCGGCGAGCCAGCCGCCCACCAGGACGAGCGCGGCGGGGCGGCCGCCGCACTCCTCGGCGACGGCGTCGGCGGAGCGCGGATCGACGGTGATACGGGTGGGGCCCGCGTACCGGCTGAGCAGTTCGACGGCGGACGCGTTGTCCAGGCCGCCCAGGGTGCAGGGCCGTACGTCGGTGATGCCGGTGAGCGGGCCCTCGGAGACCGCGACGACGAGGCAGCCGGCGGCGTCCGGCAGCAGGGGTTCGACCTGTTCGGCGCCGGCCGCGTCGTCCAGCAGGAGCAGGGCGCGGCGCTCGGCGAGGGCGGCGCGCAGCGCCTCGGTCAGCTCGTCCTCGGCGGCGCCGGGCTGGACGGGGGCGCCGAGGGCGGTGAGCAGGTCGCGGGCGACGAGGTCGAGGGGTACGGGGCCGCCGCCCGGGGTGCTCAGGGTGGCGCGCAGTACTCCGTCGGGGTATTCGTCGGCGAGTTGCCGGGCGAGTTCGGCGGCGAGGGCGCTGCGGCCGGAGCCGGGGCGCCCGGCGATCAGCAGGACACGGCTGCGGGCGCCCCGGCGGCCGGAGAGGGTGTCCAGGCCCGTACGGGCGATGTCGGCGCGGAGGGCCTTCAGTTCGCGGCGGCGGCCGATGAAGCCGCCGGCCGTGGTGGCGGCGGGCGGAACGGTCCGGCGGGCCGGGGTCCTGCGGCTGCCGGGGCCGGCCGCGGCGGTGTGCCCGTCCGTCCCCCGGCCGGGGGTGGCGCGGTCGGTGGCAGGCTCCACGGCCGTGGAATCCGGGTCCGGTCCCGGCCGCTGCCGTGCCGCCGTCGCGGGTCCGCCCGCCTTCCCCGGCGGGACACCTCCCCCGCCCACCGCCTGATCCGCCACGGGTCACGCTCCCGTCCACCTGCGCTTACGAGCCCGCCGCGGTCGCGTACGGGCACGCCGTCGAGCGTAGTTCACGACCCGTCACACGCCCTGTGGAGCGCGACGGTTGAGTCACCCGTCCGGATCAGCACATCATCGGACCGCGGGGTCGTGAGGGGGCCGTGAGGGGGCGGAGCGGCGGTGCTCAGGCCTCGAACGGGCGGGCCGGCCACGGCGCGTCGGCCGGGCGCAGCGCGTCCAGGCCCTCCCCCGCGCGGGCGGCGGCCAGCGCGAGCACGCCCACCACCAGGCAGTTGTTGTGCAGTTCGCCGGCGAGCGCGCCGTGGACCAGTTCGGCGGCCGGCACCCGCGCCAGCTCCATGTCGGCCTCTTCCTCGGAGACCTCGAAGCGCTCCCCCTCGGCCTCGGACAGGTCACGGGCCAGGAAGATCCGTACGGCTTCGTCGCAGCCGCCGGGCGTGGTGTAGACGTCCGTCAGCACCCGCCAGTCCTCGGCCTTGACGTGGGCCTCCTCGTACAGCTCGCGCTGGGCGGCGTGCAGCGGGTTCTCGCCGGGGACGTCCAGCAGTCCGGCCGGGATCTCCCAGAGCTTGTGCCGTACGGGGTGGCGGTACTGGCGCAGGACCAGCACCCGGTCCTCCTCGTCGAGCGCGAGGACGGCCACCGATCCGGGGTGGACCTGGTAGTCGCGGGTGGCCGTGGAGCCGTCCGGCATGACGACCTCGTCCGTGCGCATGCTGGTCTTCTTGCCGGTGAACGGCGTCGCGGTCGCGGTGACCCGCCACGCTTCCGGGGTGTCCTGGATGGCCATGTACGTCCTTCCGCAAAACAGTCGACCGGGGCGCCCGGCCGTGAAAGGCCAGGTGCCCCGGTCAACCGTACCCGTCGGCGGCCGGTCCCCCACGTGCCTCACGAGGGGGCCGGCCGCCCTCGGGGTCAGGCCTTGGCGCTCTTCTTGGCGCCGGCCGCCGCGCCGGTCTTGCGCTCGACGGCCGCCTTCACCAGGCCGGCGAAGAGCGGGTGCGGGCGGGTCGGGCGGGAGCGCAGCTCCGGGTGCGCCTGGGTGGCGACCAGGTAGGGGTGCACCTCGCGCGGGTATTCGACGTACTCGACCAGCTTGTTGTCCGGGGAGGTGCCGGAGAACAGCAGGCCGGCCTTCTTCTCCAGCTCGCCGCGGTAGGCGTTGTTGACCTCGTAGCGGTGGCGGTGGCGCTCCTCGACGTACGGCTGGTCGTCGTAGACCTCGCGCACGATCGACCCTTCGGCCAGCTTGGCCGGGTACATGCCCAGCCGCATGGTGCCGCCCATGTCGCCTTCGCCGGCGACGATGTCCATCTGCTCGGCCATGGTGGAGATGACCGGGTCGGCGGCGGCCGGGTCGAACTCGGTGGAGTTGGCGCCTTCGATGCCGGCCAGGTTGCGGGCCGCCTCGATGACCACGCACTGCAGGCCCAGGCACAGGCCGAGCAGCGGGAGCTTGTTCTCGCGGGCGTAGGTGATGGCGCCGACCTTGCCGTCCACGCCGCGGTCGCCGAAGCCGCCGGGGATGCAGACCGCGTCGCAGTCGGCGAGCTGCTGCTTGGCGCCGGCCGGCGTCTTGCAGTCGTCGGAGGTGACCCACTTGATCTTCACGCGGGCCTTGTTGGCGAAGCCGCCGGCGCGCAGCGCCTCGGTGACCGACAGGTAGGCGTCGGGCAGGTCGATGTACTTGCCGACCAGCGCGACCTTCACCTCGTGGTCGGGGTTGTGCACCCGGTCCAGCAGGTCGGCCCAGACGGTCCAGTCCACGTCGCGGAACGGCAGGTCCAGCTTGCGCACGACGTAGGCGTCCAGGCCCTCGGCGTGCACGACCTTGGGGATGTCGTAGATGGAGGGGGCGTCCGGGCAGGCGATGACGGCGGCCTCGTCCACGTCGCACATCAGCGAGATCTTGCGCTTGATGGCGGTGGGCACCTCACGGTCGGCGCGCAGCACGATGGCATCCGGCTGGATGCCGATGTTGCGCAGCGCCGCGACCGAGTGCTGGGTCGGCTTGGTCTTCAGCTCACCGGAGGGGCCGATGTAGGGCAGCAGCGAGATGTGCACGACGAAGACGTTGTCGCGGCCGACCTCGTGGCGGACCTGGCGGACGGTCTCCAGGAACGGCAGCGACTCGATGTCGCCGACCGTGCCGCCGACCTCGGTGATGACGACGTCGACGTCCTCGTGGGCCAGCCGGCGGATGCGGTGCTTGATCTCGTTGGTGATGTGCGGGATGACCTGCACGGTGTCGCCCAGGTACTCGCCGCGCCGCTCCTTGGCGATCACGGTGTTGTAGACCTGGCCGGTGGTGACGTTCGCGGAGCCGTCGAGGTCGACGTCCAGGAAGCGCTCGTAGTGGCCGATGTCCAGGTCGGTCTCGGCCCCGTCGTTGGTGACGAAGACCTCACCGTGCTGGAACGGGTTCATCGTGCCGGGGTCGACGTTCAGGTACGGGTCGAGCTTTTGCATCGTGACCCGCAGGCCCCGCGCCTTGAGCAGCGCGCCCAGGCTGGAGGCGGTGAGGCCCTTGCCGAGCGAGGAGGCGACACCCCCGGTGACGAAGAGGTGCTTGGTCGTCGAGGATTTGGGCGGCATGGCCAAGAGGGGGCTCCCGTGGTCGCGTGGTGAAGAGGTGCGAATCAGCCACGCCCTGCGGTTGTCAGGGGTGCCTTCGCTGCGGTCGGGGGTGCCGTGTGACTTGCGCCGGGCCCACCGGTCCACGGGGTACCAGGCTATCAGCGACCGGGCATGGTCGCGCCCGGCCACGCTCGCGGCGCACACGTACGGCCGTCTCCCGCGGGCCGCGCGGCACCCCGCGTGACCCAGGCCACCCGTTCGGCGCAGTGCCGTCTTCCCGCAGCGGCGAGCAGATCACTGCCGTGCGTCGTATCCTGCTCGGACACTCGCCACGAGCTGTCCGGCAAGGCACCACCCCCGCCCGATTTCCGGACTCGCCGCTCGGCGGAGTTTCATGGGCAGGACGGACAAGATCACACGTCCCATGGGGGGCGTCACTCCAGTTCGACGGGAGATGCACGTGGCCGGGCGCATCGAGGACTACGCACTCATCGGCGATATGCAGACCGCCGCTCTTGTGTGCCGGGACGGCACGGTGGATTGGCTGTGCCTGCCCCGCTTCGACTCACCCGCGGTCTTCGCAGGACTGCTGGGCACGGAAGAGAACGGTTTCTGGCGGCTGGGGCCCGCGCACAGCCCCGAGGGCGGGCCGCTGCCCGCCGACCGCCGCCGCTACCGGGGCGACTCGCTCGTCCTGGAGTCCGAGTGGGACACCCCGCGCGGCACCGTTCGGGTCATCGACTTCATGCCGCCACGCGAGGGCGCGGCACCGCAGCTCGTCCGTATCGTGGAGGGCGTCAGCGGACGGGTGCCGATGCGCTCGGCGCTGCGCATGCGGTTCTCGTACGGCTGGGTCGTGCCGTGGGTCCACAAGGTCGACGAGCGCACCGTCGCCGTCGCCGGGCCCGACTCGGTGTGGCTGGACACGGACGCCGAGACCTACGGCCGGGACCTGACGACGTACGCGGACTTCACGGTCGGCCCGGGCGAGCGGATCGCCTTCACCATCAGCTGGCAGCCCTCGCACAGCCGCCCGCCGGGGGTGCCGGAGCCGGAGGCGGCGCTGGAGGCGACCGAGGACTTCTGGCGCGAGTGGGTGGACCACTGCACGTACCACGGCCCGTACCGGGACGCGGTGGTGCGCTCGCTGATCACGCTCAAGGCGCTCACGTACGCGCCCACCGGCGGCATCGTCGCGGCGCCCACCACCTCGCTGCCCGAGGACATCGGCGGCTCGCGCAACTGGGACTACCGTTTCACGTGGCTGCGCGACGCGGCGATCACCCTGTCCTCGCTGCTGCGCACCGGCTACCGCGAGGAGGCCCGCGCCTGGCGCGAGTGGCTGCTGCGCGCGGTGGCCGGCGACCCGGAGAACCTGCAGATCATGTACGGGATCGCGGGCGAGCGGGAGCTGGGCGAGAACGAGCTGACCTGGCTGACCGGGTACGAGAACTCGCAGCCCGTCCGGGTCGGCAACGGCGCCGCCGGGCAGCTCCAGCTCGACGTGTACGGCGAGGTCACCGAGGCGCTGCACCTGGCGCACAACACCGGTCTGGCCCGCAACGACTACGCCTCGCTGCTCCAGCTCAAGCTGATCCAGTGGGTGGAGAAGCACTGGGACGAGCCGGACGAGGGCATCTGGGAGGTGCGCGGCCCGCGCCGCCACTTCGTGCACTCCAAGGTGATGACCTGGGTCGCGGTGGACCGCACGATCAAGCTGGTCGAGTCCGGTGACGTGGACGGCCCGCTGGACCGCTGGCGGCAGCTGCGCGAGACGATTCACCGGGAGGTCTGCGCGAAGGGCTACGACCCGGAGCGCAACACCTTCACGCAGTCCTACGGCTCCAAGGAGCTGGACGCCTCGCTGCTGCTGATCCCGCAGATGGGCTTCCTGCCGCCGGACGACAAGCGGGTGATCGGCACCATCGAGGCCATCCAGCGCGAGCTGGGCACCGAGGACGGCTTCATCCTGCGCTACCCGACCTCGGGCGAGGACGCGGGCGTGGACGGCCTGGAGGGCGACGAGGGTGCGTTCCTGGCGTGCTCGTTCTGGCTGGCCGACGACCTGGCGATGATCGGCCGGGTCGAGGAGGCCCGCATCCTGTTCGAAAAGCTCCTCTCGCTCCGCAACGACCTGGGCCTGCTGGCCGAGGAGTGGGACTCCAAGCTCCAGCGCCAGGTGGGCAACTTCCCGCAGGCGTTCAGCCACGTCCCGCTGATCGACACGGCGCTGCGGCTGACGGCGAGCGGGGCGTACGGCGGTTAACGCGGGACGCGGACGGCTGAGGGGCCACGGCAGCGGTGCCGTGGCCCCTCGTCGTGTGGCGCGGCGGCTCAGAAGGCCGTCAGCGTGAGTGTCATCTCGCGGGGCGCTCCGTCCTCGATGTACGAGGCGAAATCGGCCACGTCGTCGAAGGCGAAGCCGTACGCCTTGCCGTCGGCGGCCTCGGCGTGCAGGACGCGCGCGTAGTGGTTGGCGAGCTGGCCCTTGTAGAAGGTGCCCGCGTTGGTGGTGGGCTGGGCCGCGTGGTCGGCGAGGGTGGCGCGGTTGAGGGCGGCGCCGAGGACAGCGGCGACCGGGCCGCGCAGTCCGTCGTTGGGGGCTTGCAGGGCGCCGTGGCAGAAGAGCACGTCGCGGGTGGAGGGCTTGGCGATGGAGAACTGGGCGGGGCCTCTGAAGGTGAACTGGCCGCCGCTGACCCGGCCGGTGAAGGTGCCGGCGTTGGTGGTGACCTTCAGGTCCTTGGACGTGTACGCGTTCCAGGCGCGGTCGATGTACGGCGCGAGGTAGTTCCGGTCGAACAGCCCGCTGTCCAGGCCGTGGCTGGGGGCGATGACGCGCTTGTCGCCGACGACGAGCTTGCCGAAACCCGGCGTACGGCCGATCTCGGAGAAGATGCGGGAGCGGGCACCGGCCTTGAGCGCCCCGGCCGTCTGGTCGCGGGCGCCGACGAGGCGGATGGACATCGGGACGCTGAACATGTCGACCGACGTGGTGTTGCAGTGCATGCCGGCCCCGTCGTACGTGAACTCCGCGCAGTCGTGCACGATCGGGTAGTTGGGGTCGCCGGACACCCAGCCCGCGGGGTAGGCCAGCGCGGGTTTGCCGTTGCCGTCCTTCACCGCCTTGAACTTGAGCTTGGTGCCACAGGCCACGTAGATGCGCCCGGACATCCGCGGGACGCGCAGGGTGGTGTTGCCGTTGGCGGTGAGCGGTAGGGCGTAATCGGTGAAGCCGTCCGGGCGGTTGTCGGAGAGGGCGATGGGCTTGATGTCGCCGTTCGCGGTGACCCGTACCTGCTGGCCTCCGGTGTTGCCGACGATGTAGATCCAGACGGCGTTGTCGGCGTAGCGGCCGGTCCGGTTGACGACGTGCAGCGGCAGTCCGGCGGCCGCCGTGCCGCCGGCCGTGGCGGCCCCGGCGGTACGGGCGAGCAGGCCCGCGCCGGCTCCGGCGGCGGCCGTCGCGGCGAGGCCGCCGAGCAGGGTACGACGGGAGATCATGCGGTGGCTCCTTGCTGTACGGAGACGGACACGTGGTCGACGAGGAGAAAGGCGCCGGGGCGTGTCTTGTCGGTGGGGGTGGCGCGGCCCGCGACGGCGTCCGGGAAGGCGCCGCCCATCGCGAGGTTGAGCAGGATGAAGTGGCCGTGGTGGGTCGCCCTGGCCCAGGTGCCGGCGTCCATGTCGGCCGAGCTGACGGTGTGGAAACGCTGTCCGTCGACGGACCAGTGCAGGTACTCGGTGGGGCCGGTGCGGTCCAGTTCGATGGCGTACGTGTGGAATCCGGCCTGGCAGGTGGCGCCGGGGCAGACGCGGGAATTGCCGCGGCCCTGCGTCTCGTTGCAGGGGCCGCCGGGGTTGACGCCGCAGTGCAGGACGCCCCAGACGCGATTGGCGCCGTTGACGTTCTCCATGATGTCGAACTCGCCGATGCCGGGCCAGTTCCAGTAGTTGCCGCGGAACGCGGCGCCGAGTGTCCAGAACGCCGGCCAGTAGCCGAGCGCCGCGTCGCCGGAGATGTCCGGCATCTTGACGCGTGCCTCGATCCGCAGCTTGCCCTTGGCCGGGGCGGCGAAGTCGGTGCGGCGGGTCTCGATGCGGCCGGAGGTCCAGGTGGCGCCGTTCTTGAGTGCGGTGATCTTCAGGTGGCCCGCGCCGTCGAGTTGCAGGTTCTCGGGGCGGTCGGTGTAGGTCTGGCGTTCGCCGGTGCCCCAGTTGGCGGGGCCGCCCGGGTAGCTCGTACCGGTGTCGGTGATCCAGTCGGCGGCGGACGGGCGGGAGCCCGCGGCGCCGTTGAAGTCGGTGCGCCAGACCTGCTGGTACGCGGCCGCCGGCTGGCCGGCCGAAGCGGCGGGCAGGGCGGGTGGCCAGGCGAGGACGAGGGCGAAGGCGGCGCCGAGTGAGCCGAGCAGTGCCGTGGTTCTGGCCCGGGTCCGCTTCCGTACAGGTATTTTCGTGTCCATGACATACGCTCCTCGGCGGGGTGGGGGCGGTGAGGAGTTCCGTGTGCACACGCGGCCTGAGAGGATTGAGAGCGCTCTCATGCCGTGTAGGGGCACACAGTGCCGACTTCCTGCCGGGCCGTCAAGGCTTGGCGTGGACCAACGGGTTGGCCCGTTTTCGACACCGGGAGTTGAATGGTGGGTACATCGAAGGGCGGGCGTCCGACGCTGGAGGCGGTCGCCGCACGGGCCGGCGTCTCACGCGCCACGGTCTCCCGCGTGGTCAACGGCGGCGCCGGGGTCCGCGGCGAGGTACGGGAACGGGTCCGGCGCGCCGTCACCGACCTGGGCTACGTACCGAACAGCGCGGCCCGCTCCCTGGTGACCCGCCGCACCGGCGCGGTCGCCGTGGTGATCGCCGAACCGGAGGCCCGGGTCTTCGCCGACCCGTTCTTCGGCCGCCAACTGCGCGGTATCAGCCGCGAGTTGTCGGCCGCCGACATCCAGCTGCTGCTCCTCCTCCAGGAGACCCGCGCCGACTGCGACCGCGTCGGCCGCTACCTGTCCGCCGGACACGCCGACGGCGTACTGATGTTCTCGCTGCACCGGGACGACCCACTGCCCGCGATGGCCGAGGCGTCCGGCCTGCCCACCGTCTACGGCGGCCGTCCCGGCTGGGCGGCCGACGGCCACGCGCCGCGCCCGCTGTACGTCGACACCGACAACCGCGACGGCGCCCGGCAGGCCGTACGCCACCTCCGGGACCGCGGACGCCGCCGGATCGCCGTGATCACCGGGCCGCTCGACCAGACCTCCGCCCAGGACCGCCTGGACGGCTACCGCGACGCGCTGGCCCCCGCCGCACCCGACCCGCGGCTGATCGCCGACGGCGGCTTCACCGCCCAGGGCGGCGAACGCGCGATGGCCCAACTGCTGGCCGCCGCACCGGATCTGGACGGTGTCTTCGTCTGCTCCGACCTGATGGCCTCCGGCGCGCTGCGCACCCTGCGGGCCCACGGCCGCCGGGTGCCGGAGGACGTGGGCGTGGTGGGCTACGACGACCTGGACCCCGCGGCGTGGACGGACCCGCCGCTGACCACGGTGCGGCAGGACGTGGAGGAGATGGGCCGTTTGATGGCGCGGTTGTTGCTGCGGCGGCTGGGGGCGGAAGCGGAGGCTCTCGGGGACGAGCTGTCCCCGGTGGTCACGGCGGCGAGGCTGGTGATCAGGGAGTCGGGGTGAGCGGGCCTGCTCCGGACGGGGAGGAGGAGCGAGCGTCCCGGTACGTCCGGATAGCGGACTACCGGTAGCGTTCCCCGCCATGGGGCCGGAAGCGAAGATCGAAGCGGAGATCACGGTACGCAGGGCACTGGAGCTGCCCGCTCTGCGGCGCGGGCTGCCCGAGGTGCTGGCCGGCGAGGACCGTCTCGACCGCGCCGTACGCTGGGTGCACGCGGGCGAGGTGCCGCACATCGCGTCGCTCCTGAAGGGCGGCGAACTGCTGCTGACCACCGGCCTCGGCCTGGGCGCCCGCCCCTCCGAACAGCGCGCCTTCGTCCGCGAACTGGCCGACCGCGAGATCGCCGCGCTCGTCGTGGAGCTGGGTTCCCGCTTCGAGGCGCTGCCGTCCGCCGTCGTCGACAGCGCGCGGGCCTGCGGCCTGCCGCTGGTGCAGCTGCACCGCGAGGTCCCGTACGTCACCGTCACCGAAGAGATCCACACCGAGCTGGTCAACAGCCACTACCTGCTGCTGCGGCAGGCCGACGAACTCCTGCGCAGCTGTACGGACGTCCTGCTGCGCGGCGGCGGCGCCCCCGAGGTACTGCGGCGGCTGGCCGCCTTCACGGGCAACCCGCTCTGCCTGGAGACTCCCGACGGCAGCCCCCTGTACGCCGCGGGCCCGGACGACGGCGGGGCCGCGGACGCCGACCCCCTCCAGGCGTGGGAGGGGCTGCGGGAGACCGGCCTGCGGGTGGACGTGCCCGGCGGCGGGCCCGGCCCCGACGCCGTACGCGCCCGCCTGGTCCTGCTGCCCGTCAACGCGCCCGTCGCGCCGGTGCACCGGATCGCCGCCGAGCGCGCCGCCGATCTGCTCGCCGTCGTGCTGCTCCAGTCCCGGCAGGAGGAGGTGCTGGCCGCGCGCGGGCGCGGCGACTTCCTCGCCGATCTGGCGGAGGGCCGGATCACCGCGGGCGAGGCCCCGGCACAGGCCCGCCTGCTGGGGTTCCGGCCGGGCGGCGAACCGATCCTTCCCGTGGTCATGCGGCTGCCCTCCCACCTGCCCGCGCCCGGCAGCTGGGCGGTACTGGCCCGCGCCCTGCGCGAGGAACTGGCCGCCCTGGGCGCACCCGTCCTGCTCGGCGTACGGCCCGTCGAAGGCCGCGTGCCGCTGCTCGTCGCGCTGCGCGCGGGCCAGGACCGTACGCACGTCGCCGACCGGGTCGCCGAAGCGCTCCGCGCGGGAGTCGTACGGGCCGGGGCGGACTCCCCGGCGGCCCGGCGCCCGGTGGTCGTGGTCGGCGCGGCGGGCGACTGGCCGGCTGCCGGCCCCGGGCTGCGGCACGCGACGGAGGCGGCCGCCGCCGCGCAGGGCCTGCCGGAACAGCCCTGGCACGACGCGCGCCGGCTGGACATCGAGCTGCTGCTGTGGCGGATGCGCGAACACGGCGAACAGGGCGTCCTGACGGACTTCGTGGACCGTGCCATCGGTCCACTGCTCGTCCACGACCGGTCCGCCCGCCAGCCGCTGCTGCCGACCCTGGAGGCCTACCTGGCCAGCGCGGGCCGCAAGGCGGAGACGGCCCGCGACCTGAACGTCAACCGGCAGACGCTGTACGACCGGCTGGCCCGTATCGCCCAGTTGCTGAGCACCGACCTGGACGACCCCCAGACGGTCCTCGGCCTGCGGCTGGCCCTGCGGGCCAGGAGGCACACGGACCGGGGGTGAAGGGCGGCCGGGCCCGCAGGAGCCCGGAGCCCGTCATGCCCGCAGCGTCTCCGCCGCCATGCCGACGCCGAGCGCCAGCAGCAGGCCGCCCGTGCCGCGCTCCAGATTGTGGTGCACCCGGGGCCGCCGCAGCCACTTCAGCAGCCGCCCGGCACACACGGCCACCAGCAGCAGCCAGCTTCCCGCGATCACCGCGTCGATGACGCCGAAGAGCAGGGTCACGCCGAGCACCGAATGCCCCTCCGGCAGGAACTGCGGGA
Source organism: Streptomyces sp. NPDC030165 (assembly GCF_055573595.1). Classification (NCBI taxonomy): domain Bacteria; kingdom Bacillati; phylum Actinomycetota; class Actinomycetes; order Kitasatosporales; family Streptomycetaceae; genus Streptomyces; species Streptomyces sp. NPDC030165. The sequence continues at coordinate 27,395 of NZ_JBVIBD010000038.1, forward strand.
CGACCGCGACGAAGAAGATCCCGACCTTGGGGTTGAGCAGACAGCCGCAGAGCCCCTGCCGGAACGCCCTCAACGGGCGGACCGCCGGGGCCGTTCCCGCCGGGTCGGCGCCCTCCATCGCATCCGGGGTGCTCGTCCCGGCCCGCCGGTACGTCCACAGGGCCTGCGCGCCCAGCACCACCAGATAGGCCGCGCCCAGCAGCCGTACGGTCATGAAGGCGGCGTCCCAGCGCTGGAGGGCCGCCGCCAGCCCGGCCGCGGCGGCACCGGCCCAGACCAACGACCCCACCGCGGAGCCGAGAGCGCTGGCCGCCCCGCTGCGTCTGCCGCCGCGCAGGCAGTTGCGCAGCACCAGCAGGGTGTCCAGCCCCGGGGCCATCGACACCAGCAGGGCGAAGAGCGCAAAGCCGAGAAGCGCAGCCGTCACAGCGGCCTCCTGTCGTACGTCCGTGATGATCGTGAGCGGTGCCGGGCGACTCTACCCACGGGTCATCGGCGGGGGCGCGCCCTTTTTCCCCGCGCGCCCAGCCACCGGATTTCAGCGCTCCCGCCGTTGCATCAGCTCGTCGTACACGCTCAGCACCTGCGCGACCGTGGCGTCCTCGGTCGGCCAGCCCGCGGCCTGCGCACGGCCGGCGGCGGCCAACGCGTCCCGGCGGGCGGGGTCGGCCAGCAGGTCCAGGACGGTACGGGCGAGGGCCGCCGCGTCACCGTACGGGACGAGTTCGGCGGCGCGGCCGACCAGTTCGCGGGTGCCGCCGACGTCGGTGGCCACCAGCGGGACACCGGCCCGCAGCGCCTCCTGGGCGATCAGCGAGCGAGCCTCCCAGCGGCTGGGCAGCACCAGGAGGTCGGCGGCGGCGAGGAGTTCGGGCACGTCGTCGCGGCGGCCGAGCAGGCGTACCGGCAGCTGCTCGGCGTCGATGCGCCGTTGCAGCGCCTCGCGCTGCCCGCCCTCCCCCGCCACCGCGACCATCGGCTGCGGGTCCAGGGCGCACCAGGCGTGCGCCGCGTCCAGCAGGAGGCCGTGCCCCTGGTGCGTCTCCAGGCGGCCGACGACGAGGACCAGGGGGCGGTCCACCGCGCCCAGTTCGGCGCGCTGCTTGTGGGCGGGGCGGTCCTCCGCCGTGAGCGGTCGGCCGCCCGCCCGGGGGGCCGGGATCGCGACGGGGGCCAGGCGCGCGTCGCGGGCGCCGCGCTCGCGTGCCCGGTCCACCAGGTCCGAGCACGCGCCCAGGACGACCGCGGCGGCCCGTGCCACCCGCCGCTCCAGCAGGTGGACCAGGCGGGCCCGCGCCCCGTCCGTATGTGCCTTGGTGTGCCAGGTGACCACGAGGGGGACCCGGCGGCCCCGCGGGCCCTGGAGGGCCAACGCGGCGCGCAGGCCCGCCCGCAGGCCGTGCGCGTGCACGAGGTCGGCGTCCCCGCAGGCGGCCCGCAGCGATGTCACGCTCGCCGGGTCGGTGCGCGGCGGCACCGGTACGAATTGCGCGCCCGCGTCGGTGTAGTCGTACGTGTCCTCGGCGGCGGGCGGCGCGCACACCGTCACCCGGATGCCGCGCGCCACCAGCCCGGCGGCCAGCGAACGGACATGGGCGGCGCTGCCCGCGCTGCCACGACCCAGCACCTGGACCGTGCGCAGCGGCGACTGTCCGTGCGGCGGGGCCGGGGTGCTGGTCACGTGGGCGGTGCTCCTGGGGTCGGGCGGGCGGACCGGGCGGCGCGGCGCGGGTCCGGTCCGTCCGGGGCGGGCGCCGGTACAGTGGCGCGGTCGCGCAGCTGTACGCGCTGCGCCCCCAGGATGCCAGCCCCGACTGTGGATCAGGGACCGCCGACGAGCCGTTCCAAGGGCACACATCGCCCATACACCCACCTGACCACCCATATGGGCGACAAACCGCCCACTCTGCTGGCCCAGCAGCAGTGACCTGGTGCGGAGTCCGCCCGTTACGTGCCGACGGCCGAGCCGTTACGTACCGACGCCCGCGGCCGCCCGGCCGGCCCGGTCACCGGCCGCCGCGGCCGCGACCAGGGCGACGGCGTGCACGGCCAGCCCCGCGCGGCCGTACGCGGCGGCGGCGGCGAGGCCGAGCCCGGCGCCCAAGGCGTGCGCCCCGGCGTCACCGATCATGGTGCGCTCCCCCAGGTCGTCCACGAGGACCGCCGCCGCGGCGCCCGCCGGCGCGGCGGCCAGGGCCCCGGCCGGGCCGCTCCGCAGCAGCCCCGGAGCCGCCGCGGCGAGCGTGGCCACCGCCGCCCGGCCCGGCCGTACGTCCACCAGGTTCACGGCGTGCGCGGCACCCGCGATCACCACCCCGGCGAGCACCTTGTCCAGCGGCCGGTCCTTGAGCAGCGCGCCGGCGGCCAGCCCTGCCGCACCGATCCCGAACAGTTTCACCGCACCGCTGGTCAACTCCCCACCAAGCAGGGCCGACAGATGCGCGCGAAAGCCGCGCCGGGGGTCCCCCGCTCCGGCGAGGTCGTCATACGCGCCGCAGCCGCCTGCCGCCAGGACGGCCAGCGCCGCCGCCGTCCGCGTCCGGGCGGGCAGCCCCGGCGCGGTCACGGCGGCGAGCGCGGTGCCCGCCGCGGTGGCGGGCCCGCTGTACAGGTCGACCGTACGGCCGGCGTGGTTCGTCCGCTCCCAGCGCCCGCGCCCGCCGGGCGGCCGGCGCCGGAACTGCCCGTACACGGCCCGGGTGACGCCTGCCGCGGCGGCGAACGGCAAGCCCTTGCGCAACGTTTCGATCATGGTCGGCAGCCTAAAGAGCCCGTTCGGGCCTGCGCTCCTGGGTCCCGTCTCCCGGCTCCGGCCTCGGCCCTCGGCCTCGGGGCCTTCGGCCTCGGCGGCCTTCGCCCCGCCTCAGCGCCCCGCGCGGGCGGTCTCCAGAAGTTCCTCCGCGTGGGCCCGCGCCGTCTCGGAGTCCTCCTGGCCGGCGAGCATCCGGGAGAGTTCGCGTACCCGCTCCTCGCCCTCCAGGACCGTGACACCGCTGCGGGTCACCGAGCCGTCGTGGGTCTTCTCCACCAGCAGCTGCCGGTCGGCGAAGGCCGCGACCTGCGGGAGGTGGGTGACGACCACGACCTGGGCGGACCGGGCCAGGCGTGCCAGCCGGCGGCCGACCTCGACGGCGGCCTTGCCGCCGACGCCCGCGTCCACCTCGTCGAACAAATACGTCGGTACGGGGTCGGAACCGGCGAAGACCACCTCGACCGCGAGCATCACCCGGGAGAGCTCACCACCCGACGCCCCCTTGGCGATGGGGCGGGGCGGCGTGCCCGGATGCGGGGCGAGCAGCAGCTCCACCTCATCGGCACCGGTGGGGCCGTAGGCCACCGTACGGCCGCCGACCTCGACGCCGTCGTTCTCGTCGGCGGTCTCGGTCTGGCTGATTCGGACGCTCACCCTGGCGTGCGGCATGGCCAGCTCGGCCAGCTCGGCCGTCACCGCGTCGGCGAATCGCTTCGCCGACGCCTCGCGGGCGTCGGTCAACGCCTGCGCCAGCTCGCCCAGTTCCGCGCGCAGCGCGTCGCGCTCCGCCGTCAGTTCGCCGATCCGGTCGTCGTCGCCCTCCAGTTCGGCGAGACGGGCCGCGCTCTCCTCGGCCCAGGCCAGCACGGCGCCGATGTCCTCCCCGTACTTGCGCGTCAGGTGGGTGAGCGTGGCCCGGCGCTCCTCGACGGCGGCCAGCCGCAGCGGGTCGGCGTCCAGCCCGTCCGCGTAGCTGGCCAGTTCGCCCGCCACGTCGGCCATCAGGATGCCGATCTCGCCCAGCCGCTCGGTGAGCGCGGACAGCGCGGGGTCGTGGCTGCGTACGGCGTCCAGCGCCCGGTGCGCGCCCGCGACCAGGGTGGTGGCGTCGACGGCCTCCAGGTCCTCGGGGTTGCCGGCCAGCGCGGCGTGCGCGGCCGCGGCGGCGGAGGCCAGCGCCTCGGCGTGGCCGAGCCGTTCAGCCTCGGCGGCCAGCTCGGTGTCCTCGTCCGGCTGCGGTTCGGCCGCGGCGATTTCCTCCAGGCCGAAGCGCAGCAGGTCGGCCTCCTGGGCCCGCTCGCGGGCGCGGGTGGTCAGCTCGTCCAGCTCGGCGGCGACGGCGCGCAGCCGCCGGTAGGCGGCGGTGTACTTGGCGAGCGGTACGGACACCGCGTCGCCCGCGTAGCGGTCCAGTGCCTGCCGCTGCCGGGCCGGGCGCAGCAGGCCCTGCTGGTCGGTCTGGCCGTGCACGGCGACCAGGTCGTCCGCCAACTCCCCCAGCAGCCCGACCGGGACGGAACGACCGCCGACGTGGGCGCGCGAGCGGCCCTCGGCCGAGACCGTGCGGCTGATCAGCAGTGTCCCGTCATCCAGCTCGGCGCCCGCCTCCTCGGCGCGCAACGCGGCCGGAGCCGCCGGGCCCACCGCTATGCGGCCCTCCACGACCGCCGACTTGGCGCCGATCCGCACCAGGGCGGGGTCGGCGCGCCCGCCGAGCAGCAGCCCGAGGCTGGTGACGACCATGGTCTTGCCCGCGCCCGTCTCGCCGGTCACCGCCGTGAAACCCGGCGACAGCTCGACGACGGCATCGTCAATGACGCCCAGGGACCTGATCCGCATCTCCTCCAACACGGATACGACCTTACGAGGTCCCGGGCCCGCCCCGCGACGGCCTCCCCTCGCCTTGCCGCTCCGTCCTGCGGAAAACCCCACCCCGGGAACGGATGTTTTCCTCATGGCGATACCCCCGTCCCGCCCGCCACGCTGAAGAAAGAACACGATCGGAAGGGTGTGCCACATGTCCGGCGGAGCGACGGTGGAAAGCGGGGCGGGGCCGGAGGGTGTCGCGTACGGCGGGTCCTCGGGCGGCGGGCGGGGGTGCGTCAGGTCCGTCCATGAGGAGCCTGCGTACGGCGGCCCCGCGGGCGACGGCCCCGCGGGCGACGGCGGGGCCGCCGCGGGCCGGGCGCCCAAAGGGCCCGCGACGAGCGGGCCGGCGCGGGCGGCGCCGCACGGCCACCTGGCCTCCTTGGCCGGTACGGCCGTCATGGCGGGCGCGACCCTGCGCCGCCGTGCCGGGGAGACGCTCGCAGCGGCGTGACAGCGACCGATACCGACCCGAACCACAACGCAACGCCTCACGTCGGGGGACACAACCATGGCAGAACAGCCGGCCACGCAGCCGAACACACAGCCGGCCAAGACGTCGGCCGGCCTCCGCCCCACCCGGCGGGCCGCCCTCCTGCTGGCCGTCACCGCCCTGGCCACCGCCTGTACGCCGTCCGCCGGTGCTCAGGCGTCCCGTACGCCGTCCGCGGGCGCCGCGACGCGGCCTGCGGCGGGTCACGCGGCCTCCCTGGAGGGCGTGTGGCGGATGGACGGGTACGGCGCCCTCGTCACGATCGACGGGCGGCGGCTGCGCACGTACGAGACCACGGCCGTGAGCTGCCTCCCAGGTTCCGTCGACGGCGTCCGTACGGGCCCGCCGGGTGCCGGGGGCCGGGTGGAGTTCGCCGTGCCGGACGCGGCGCGCGTCACGGTCGCGCCGCAGGGCGCCGGTGCGGCCCGCCTGAGCATCCAGGACAACGTCGGGTACCGCACCCTCCACCGGATCACCGGGCTGCCCGCCCGCTGCCACCAGCGCCCGGCGAAGGACCCCCGTACGGTCTTCGACGTCTTCTGGCACACCTACGCCGAGAACTACCCGTTCTTCGCCGCCAAGGGGATCGACTGGGCCGCCGTCCGCGCCCGGTACCGCCCGCGCATCACCGCCCGGACCACCGACGACGAGCTCTTCGCCGTGCTGCGCGCGATGATCGAGCCGCTGCACGACGGGCACACCAACCTGGCCGCGGGCCCCGGCCGGGTGTACGCGGGATCGCGCCCCGGGACGACCGCCCCCACCCCCGCGTTCCTCCAGCAGGTGGACGCGGCGATCGCGGCCGGCCTCGGCGAGGACGCCACCCCGCGCCGGTGGGCCGGCGGCGCCCTCTCCTACACCGACCTCCCCGCCAACACCGACCACCCTGGTCACCCCGGTCACCCCGGCCGTCTCGGCTACCTCCGCATCACGTCCTTCCACGGCTACACCGACCGCGAGGACTACGACAGCGACGTCGCGGAGCTGAACCGCGCGCTGGACGCGGTGTTCACCAAGGCCCGCACGTCCGGGCCGAAGGCCCTGCGCGGCCTCATCATCGACCTGCGGCTGAACGGCGGCGGCTCGGACCGGCTCGGACTGCGCGTCGCCTCCCGGCTGACCGACCGCCCGTACCTCGCGTACCGCAAACACGCGCGCAATGACCCGGACGACCCGCGCAAGTTCACCCCCGACCAGTCCATACGGGTGCGCCCGCACGACGGCCCGCGCTACACGGGCCCGCTGGCGCTGCTGACCGGGCGGCTGACGATCAGCGCGGGCGAGACCTTCACGCAGGCCCTGCTCGGCCGTACGCCCGCACCGGTCCGCATCGGCGAGGCCACCCAGGGCGTCTTCTCCGACACCCTGGAGCGCACCCTGCCGAACGGCTGGAAGTTCGCCCTCCCCAACGAGGAGTTCCGCACCGCGGACGGCCGCACCTTCGACGGAACAGGCGTCCCCCCGGCCGTCCGCACCCCGGTCTTCGCCCCCGAGGACCTGGCGTCCCGCCGTGACCCGGCCCTGACCCGCGCCCGCGCCCTCCTGGCCGCCGGCCGTCCGACGCCATGACTCCGACCGCGACGGACGGCAGGCCGCCCTTCACGTTCGTCGCGTTACCGGCGGCCCTCTCCGTCCCGTTCTGGGTGGCCGGTGCGATCTTCGACCTGTCCGGGGCACTGCCCATGGGAATGCCGCTGAGCGCGTTCCAGTGCGTCCTGCCGGCGGCGGTGGCCGCGTTCCTCCTCTTCCGCGAGGAGGGCGGGCGCAGGGTACGTCCTGTACTTCGTGGCCGCCGCCGAGGAGGCGGGGTGGACGGGACATCTGCTGCAGCCCGTGCGGGAGCGCTGGGGGACGTTCGGCGCGGGGCTGGTCATCGGCCTGGTGCGGGCGGCCTGGCACGTGGTCCCGTACGTCCAGGCCGGCCGTTCCGCCCTGTGGACAGCCGGCCAGGTCCTCGGCTCGGTCGCGGCGCGGGTTGTCATGGTCCGGCTGTACGACGGTTCCGGCGGGTTCGTGCTGACAGCCGTCGTGGCGCACACCACGGTCAACCTCGCCGAGTCGGGTGTTCCCGGGCTACCCGGAGCACGCCACGCCCGCCCTGGTCCTCGGCGCCGTCGCGTCGCTCACGGCCGTGGTCGTGGCCCTCCGCCGCGGGCCGAAGCCACCCACCCGCTCCGGCCCGCGGAGAGCCGACGACCGTTCCGCCCGGCTGCCGTTACTGCGGCGCCCCCCGCCACCCCGCCACCGGCAGGGCGAACTTGGCCACCAGGCGGTCGGTGAAGGAGGCGTGGTGGAGGCGGGCGAGGCGTACCGGTGTTGCGCCGCGGCGGACTTCCACCCGGGCGCCCGCGGGCAGTTCGACGCTGCGGCGGCCGTCGCACCACAGCACGCCGTGCGGCGTCTTGGGCTGCACCTCGACGGCCAGCACCGAGTCCGGCGAGGTGACCAGCGGCTTGGCGAACAGCGCGTGGGCGCTGATCGGCACCATCAGCAGGGCCTCGACCTCGGGCCAGACCACCGGGCCGCCCGCCGAGAAGGCGTAGGCGGTGGAGCCGGTGGGTGTGGCGCACACGACGCCGTCGCCGCCGAAGCGCGAGACGGGCCGCCCGTCGACCTCGGTGACGACCTCCAGCATCCGCTCCCGGGCCGCCTTCTCCACCGACGCCTCGTTCAGGGCCCAGTCGGTGTGCGCGATGCTGCCGTTGTTGCGGACCAGGACATCGATGGTCATCCGCTCCTCGACCTCGTAGGAGCGGGTCACGACCCGGTCGACGACCTTGTCCAGGTCGTCGCGTTCGGCCTCCGCCAGGAAGCCGACCCGGCCGAGGTTGACGCCGAGCATCGGCACCCCGGAGGTACGGGCGAAGTCCGCGCCGCGCAGCAGCGTCCCGTCCCCGCCGAGGACCACCAGCAGTTCGCAGCCCTCGGCCGCGCACTGCTCGGACTCGACGCGCACCACGGACGCGGGCAGCGGCAGGTCCGCGGCCTCCTCGGCCAGGACCCGTACGCCGATGCCGCTGCGCAGCAGCCCCTGGACGACGAGTTCGGCGCTGCGGACGGCCGCGGGACGGCCGGTGTGGGCGAGCAGGAAGACCGTACGCTGCCCGGACGGCTCCGGGCCGCCCTGCGGCGGTGCGGTACGGGTGGTGCGCGAGCCGGCTGTCTCAGCCGCTCCGGATGTTTCAGAACTGGTCAACGGGGCCCCTCCGCCACTGCTCGGTCGACGTCCGCCGGGTCGAGTGCGTCCGCCCCGGCGCGCAGCCACAGAAAGTACTCGACATTGCCGGAGGGGCCGGGCAACGGGCTCGCGGTCACACCGGCCACGCCCAGTCCCAGCGCGGCGGCCCGCTCGGCGACACCGCGCACCGCCTCGGCCCGCAGTTCGGCGCTGCGCACCACCCCGCCGCTGCCCAGGCGCTCCTTGCCGACCTCGAACTGCGGCTTGACCATCAGCACCAGGTCGGCGTCGGGCGCCGCGCAGCGGACGAGGGCGGGCAGCACCAGGCCCAGCGGGATGAAGGACAAGTCGCCCACGACGAGGTCGACGGGCTCGCCGTCGAGCTGTTCCGGCGTCAGTTCGCGCACGTTGGTGCGGTCCTTGACGGTGACCCGGTCGTCGCCCTGCAGCGACCAGGCGAGCTGCCCGTATCCGACGTCGGCGGCGACGACGTGCCCGGCTCCGGCCCGCAGCAGGACGTCCGTGAAGCCGCCGGTGGAGGCGCCCGCGTCCAGGGCGCGGCGGCCGGCCACCTTCAGGCCGCGGGGTTCGAACGCGGCGAGGGCCCCGGCCAGCTTGTGGCCGCCGCGCGAGACGTAGTCCGGGTCGCTGTCGTCCTCGCGTACGACCAGGGCCGCGCTGGTCTCCACCTGGGTGGCGGACTTGGTCGCCGTCGTCCCGCCGACGGTCACCCGCCCCGCGGCGATCAGCTGGCTCGCGTGTTCGCGCGAGCGGGCCAGCTTGCGGCGCACCAGCTCCGCGTCGAGTCGGCGTCGTGCCACTCCTGCCACCTGTGGTTCAGCTCCTGTTGTCGTACGTTGCGGACGGCTGCGGGGACGGAGGCGCGCCGGACGGGCCGGCGGGCCCGGGGCGCCGGTCGAGCGCGGCCAGCGCGTCGCGCAGTCCCCGGTGGACATCCTCGTACACCTCGAGGTGTCCGCTCGCGGCGAGGTGGTCGGCGTCGGCCAGGCGCCGCAGCTGGGCGTCGACGGCGGCGTCCCCGGTGGGCGTGACGACCACACCGAGCGGCTGCGGCCCGGCGGGCCCGCCCGGCCCGGTTCCGTCCGCCTCCACCTGCGGCCCGTCCGCCGCGGGCCCGTCCGCCTCGGGCCCGTCCGCCGCCTGGAGGTCCGGCTCCGGGCGCGCCGCGTCCGTACCGTCCGGCACCCGCCCGTCCGGCATCCCGCCCGCCACCGGCTCTCTCGGCTCTTCCATGCCTCGACGCTACCTCGAACCACCCGCCGACCGGGCCACCGCCCGCCCGCCCTGTTCGGGCGTATCGTCGATCTCGATGGCAACCCTCGAAGAGTGCCGTGCCGCCCTGGGCCGGCTCGCACAGAACCTCTCCGCCGCGCACGGCGACGTCCGCAGCGCGGCCGCGCTCGACCGTTCGCTGAGCTGCTGGATCACCGACCTGGACGTCACCTTCACCGGCCGGCTGGCGAACGGCACCCTGGAGGACGTCAGCAGCGTCCCCGGGCCGCCGCCCGGACGCGCCCAGATCCGCCTGACGATGCGCGGCGACGACCTGGTGGCGATGGTCGACGGCGAACTGCACTTCGCCAAGGCGTGGGGCAGCGGCCGGGTCAAGCTGGAGGCGGGCTTCCGTGACCTGCTGCGCCTGCGGGCGCTGCTCTGACCAGGGCCCGGCCGCCCGCACGTACGCCCTTCAGACCCCCGCCCGCACCTTGCGCGCCGCCGGCACGACCAGCGGCGTGCCCGTCTCCGGGTCGTCGATGACCTGGCACTTCAGGCCGAAGACCCGCTCGACGAGGTCGGCGGTGACGACCTGTTGCGGCGGTCCCTCGGCGACGATCTCGCCGCCGCGCATCGCGATCAGGTGGGTGGCATAGCGGGCGGCGTGGTTGAGGTCGTGCAGGACGGCGACGAGGGTGCGGCCCTGCTCCTCGTGGAGTTCGGCACACAGGTCCAGCACCTCGATCTGGTGCTGGATGTCGAGGTAGGTGGTCGGCTCGTCCAGCAGGAGCAGCGGCGTCTGCTGGGCGAGCGCCATGGCGATCCACACGCGCTGCCGCTGCCCGCCGGAGAGTTCGTCGACGTAGCGCTCGGCGAGTTCGCCGACGCCGGTGGCGTCCATCGACTCGCGGACGATCCGCTCGTCCTCGCCCGACCACTGGCGCAGCAGTCCCTGGTGCGGGTAGCGGCCGCGCGCGACCAGGTCGGCGACGGTGATGCCGTCGGGCGCGATGGAGGACTGCGGCAGCAGCCCGAGGGTGCGGGCGACCTTCTTGGCGGGCAGCGAGGAGATGGCCGAGCCGTCCAGCAGCACCGAGCCCGCGGCCGGCTTGAGCATCCGCGACAGGGCGCGCAGCAGCGTGGACTTGCCGCAGGCGTTCGGTCCGACGATGACCGTGAAGGACCGGTCCGGTATGGCCACCGAGAGGTCCTCGGCGATGACCCGCTGGTCGTAGGCGAGGGTCACGTTCTCGGCCGTGAGACGGCTCACTGCGTTGCTCCTTGTCGCGGTCTGCGTCGTGGGGGCCTGGGGCGGCTCGGTCGGTGTCGCGCGGGCGTGAGCGGTCCCGGTCCCGGGACCGGGAGCAGGGGCCGGTACGGACCGCCGCGGGACGTCCCGCGTACTCGTGTCCGGCCCGCCTTGAACGCTCGGACCCGGCCCGCCCCGCGTGCTCATATCCGGCCCGCCTTGCGCTCGGAGGCCAGCAGCCACAGCAGGTAGCCGCCGCCGAGCACCCCGGTGAGCACGCCCACCGGGAGCTGGTCGGCGCCGAAGACCTGCTGGGAGACCCAGTCGGCGGTGACCAGCAGGGCGGCGCCCATGAGGGCGGCGGGCAGCAGGTTGGGGCCGGGCGAGCGGGTCAGGCGGCGGGCGAGCTGCGGCGCGGTCAGGGCGAGGAAGGCGATCGGTCCGGCCGCCGCGGTGGCCGCGGCGACCAGCAGCACGGCCGCCGTCAGCAGGACGACGCGTACGCGGGTGACGCGGACGCCCAGCGCGTACGCGGCGTCGTCGCCCATCTCCAGCATGCGCAGCGGCCGTCCGTACAGCAGGGCCGGCGGGATCAGGACGGCGCAGACGATGGCCAGCGGCCAGACCTGGTCCCAGTCGCGGCCGCTGAGGGTGCCGGTCATCCAGGTGACGGCCTGGGTCGCCTCGACGATGTTCGCCTTGGTCATCAGGTACAGGACCATCGCGTAGAGCATGGCGGCGGCGCCGATGCCGACGAGGACGAAGCGGTAGCCGTGGATGCCGCCCTTCCAGGCCAGCAGGAAGATCGCCAGCCCGGTGACGATGCCGCCGCCGACCGAGCCGGCGGCGATGGCGAAGGTGCCGCCCTGGAAGAAGACGATGACGAGCAGCGCGCCGACCGTCGAGCCCTGGGAGAAGCCGAGGACGTCGGGGCTGCCGAGCGGGTTGCGGGAGACGGCCTGGAAGACGGCGCCGGCGATCCCGAAGGCGGCGCCGACCAGCAGTCCGACCAGGACCCGCGGCAGCCGCAGGTCGTTGACGATGAACTCCTGCGCGGTGGTGCCGGATCCGGTGAGGGTGGCGAGGACGTCCGCCGGGCTCATCGGGAAGTCGCCGGTGCCGATCAGCAGGACGCTCGCGAACAGGGCCACGGCCGCCAGCAGCACGGCGACGACGAGGGTGCGCACGTCCAGGCGCACGGACAGCCCGCCGGCGGTGCGTACGGCCCGTACTGCCCTGCCGGTCCCGGCGGCGGCCCGGCCGGTCGCCGCGGAGTCGTTCCGGTCGGTGCCGGTCTTGACGGTGGAACTCACAGCTGGGCCATCCTCCGACGCCGTACGAGGTAGATGAAGACCGGGCCGCCGACGACGGCCGTCACGATGCCGACCTGGATCTCGCCGGGCCGGGCCACGACGCGCCCCAGGACGTCGGCGCCGAGCAGCAGGACCGGCGAGAGGACCGCCGAGTACGGCAGGATCCACCGCAGGTCGGGGCCGGTGACGGCGCGGACGACGTGCGGGACCATCAGGCCGACGTAGACGATCGGGCCGCAGGCGGCGGTCGCGCCGCCGCACAGCAGGGTGACGGCGACCATGGCCAGCACCCGGGTGCGGGTCAGCCGGGCGCCCAGGGCGCGCGCCTGGTCGTCGCCGAGCGCGATGGCGTTCAGGGGGCGCCCGACGGCGAGTGCCAGTACGGCTCCGGCCAGCAGGAACGGCGCGACCTCCTGCACGGTGGTCATGGTGGCGGAGGCCAGCGAGCCGACCGTCCAGAAGCGCATCCGGTCCAGCGCCGCGGTGTCCAGGAGGTTGACGGCGTTGATGTAGCCGATCAGTACGGCGCTCAGGGCGGTGCCGGCGAGTGCGAGCCGTACGGGGGTGGCGCTGCGGGTGCCGCCGAGCACGTACACGGCGACCGAGACGACCGCGGCGCCGAGGAAGGCGAACCACACGTACCCGGTCAGTGAGGTGATCCCCAGGAAGCTGATGGCGGAGACGACGGCCGCGGAGGCGCCCGCGTTGATGCCGAGGACGCCCGGGTCGGCGAGGGGGTTGCGGGTCAGGGCCTGCATCACCGTGCCGGCCAGCCCCAGGGCCGCGCCGGCCAGCAGGCCGAGGAGGGTGCGCGGCAGGCGTACGTCCCGTACGACCACGTCGGTGTCGTCGCCCGTGTAGTGGAAGAGGGCGTGCCACACCTGGTCGAGGGGTACCTGTTTCGCGCCGACGGCGATGCCCAGGGCGGTGACGACGACCAGTACGCCGACGGAGGCGACGAGCCCCGCCGAGCGAGTGATCTGCCGCCGCCGCGGCGCCGCGGGGGCGTTTGCTGCTTCGGGGGGACTGTCAACCAACACGGGAGTTAGGTTAGCCTACCCTCACGATCAGACATCAAGTCGTTCCGCAGGGCCTTTTACCGGCCCTTTGCCGTCCGTCCTGAAGTCCGACCGGAAACGTACCGAAGACCGTGAACGACCGGCTGAAGTCCCGTCAAGCCCTGCCGGCCGTGCCGAGGCCCCAGCCCAGAGAGAAGCACTACAGCCATGAGCACCTCCCGCAGCGTATCCCTGTCCCGACGCGGTGTCCTCGCCGCCGGTGGCGCCGTCGGCATCGGCGCCCTCCTCGCCGCCTGCGGAGGCGGCAAGGACTCGGGCTCCAAGGGGAGCGTCAAGGGCGGTGCCTGGTCCTTCACCGACGACCGCAAGAAGAAGGTCTCCCTCGACCACACGCCGCAGCGCATCGTCGCCTTCACCGGCACTGCGGCCGCCCTGTACGACTTCGGCATCGACCAGCAGGTCGTCGGCGTCTTCGGCCCGACCAAGCTCAAGAACGGCAAGGCCGACCCGCAGGCCGGCGACATCGACGTCGACCGGGTCACCGTCATCGGCAACGCCTACAACCAGTTCGCGGTCGAGAAGTACGCGGGCCTCAATCCCGACCTGCTGATCACCAACATGTACGAGCCGAACGCCCTGTGGTTCGTGCCGGAGGAGAGCAAGGACAAGATCACCAAGCTGGCCGAGTCGGTGGCGATCACCTCGGCCCGGGTCCCGCTGGTGAAGATCATCGAGCGGTACGCCGAGCTGGCGCAGTCCCTCGGCGCCGACCTGAAGGCCAAGAAGGTCACCGACGCCAAGGCCCGCTTCGAGAAGGCCGCCGCCGAGCTGCGCAAGGCCGCCAAGGCCAACCCGGTCCGGGTGCTCGCCTGCTCCGGCAGCGCCGACCTCTTCTACGCCTCCAACCCCGGCATCAACTCCGACATCATGTACTACAAGTCCCTGGGCGTGGACATCATCGTGCCGGACAACCTGGACAAGGGCGGCTACTTCGAGAACCTGAGCTGGGAGAACGCCGACAAGTACCCGGCCGACGTGCTCATGCTCGACAACCGCACCTCCGCCCTCCAGCCCAAGGACCTGGCCGCCAAGCCCGCCTGGAACAAGCTGCCCGCCGTCAAGGCCGGCCAGGTCACCGGCTGGTCGAGCGAGCCGCGCTTCTCCTACGCGGGCGCCGCGCCGCTGATCGAAGAGCTCACCAAGGCCATCCAGAACGCCAAGAAGGTCGCCTGACGCCGTACCGCCGCCGTACCGGCCGCACGGCAGCACACCGGCCGGTACGGCAGCACACGGGCCGCCACCGGCACCGCACCGGCCGGTAACGGCACCCGCCCCGCCCCCACCGCAGTCACCGAGTCACGGTTCCGGGAGGTTCCTCCGCATGACCACGACCGCCGCACCCGCCACCACCCCGTTCCGCTTCTTCGACGTGCACGTCGTGCGCACCCGGCGGCTCGGGCCCTCCATGGTCCGGATCACCTTCGGCGGCGAACGGCTGGGCGAACTGGCCTCCGGCGGCCGTGACCAGCGCTTCAAACTCTTCCTCCCGCAGGCCCACCAGTCCGCGCCGGTCTTCGCCGACCAGGGCGAGAACTGGTACCCCGCCTGGCGCGCCCAGGACCCGGCCGAGCGGCCGCTGATGCGCTCGTACACCATCCGCGAGCAGCGCCACGAGCCCGCCGAGATCGACGTGGACTTCGCGCTCCACGGCGCGGACGCCCCGGGCGCCGCGGCCGGCGGCCCGGCCTCCCGCTGGGCGGCGTCCGCCGAGCCCGGCGACCGCGTCTCGGTCCTCGGCCCGGCCGTCGAGGACAACGGCGGCGTCGACTTCCGCCCGCCGCCCGGCACCGACTGGATCCTGCTGACCGGCGACGAGACGGCGCTGCCCGCGGTGGCCGGCATCCTGGCCTGGCTCTCCCCCGGCACCCAGGCCAAGGTCTTCCTGTCCGTCGCCCACGCGGCCGACCGCCAGGACCTGCCCACCTTCGCGGACGCGGACATCACCTGGCTCGCGGCCGACGAGCGGTCGGCGGACGGGCGGGACGCCCTGCTGGAGGCGGTACGCGCCGCCGAGCTGCCCGAAGGCACGCCGTACGCCTGGATCGCGGGCGAGGCGGGCAACGTGAAGGCGCTGCGCCGGCACCTCGTGCGGGAGCGCGCGTTCGACCGCCGGGCCGTGAAGTTCACCGGCTACTGGCGGCGCGGCGCCAGCGAGGAGGACCTGCTCGCGGAGTACGTGGCGGGCACGGCGGCCGCCACCGACGAGGACTGAGACTCTTCGCCGCACCCCCGGCCGGAGCCATGGCACAGGCTCTGCCCCGGAGGTGACCCCCATACCGTGCGAGTACGACGGTCCGTACACGCACCCGAGGGAGGGGCCCCGCTCGGCACCGAGCGAGGCCCCTCCCTCCTTCGTGCGCCGCCCGCCGCGGCGCGCGCGTCACAGCCCGAGCCGCGCCAGCGCCTTCCCCG
Organism: Streptomyces sp. NPDC030165; assembly: GCF_055573595.1. NCBI lineage: Bacteria > Bacillati > Actinomycetota > Actinomycetes > Kitasatosporales > Streptomycetaceae > Streptomyces > Streptomyces sp. NPDC030165. The sequence continues at coordinate 42,973 of NZ_JBVIBD010000038.1, forward strand.
CGTCGGCGTCGCAACTGCCGTCTCCCGCCGCCGTCCAGGCCGCCGCGCACAGCGCCCGCAGGCCGTCCAGCGGCGCGCCCTCACCGTCCAGCGCCAGTACGCCGTCCCGTACGGACGCGGTCCAGCCGCCGCACCGGAAGCCGCCGTCCGCCTCCCCGGACACCTCCGGCTGCGGACCGAGCAGGCCGCGCAGGTCCGCGTCGACGTACGTGGGGCGGTGCTGCGGCGGCGCGGCCAGCAGCTCGGCGGCGGTGGTCACACCGGTCAGCACCAGCAGCGAGTCCACGCCGCCGTTGTAGGCGCCCTCGATGTCCGTGTCGAGCCGGTCGCCGACCACCAGCGGCCGCTGCGCACCGGTCCGCAGCACCGTCTCGCGGTGCATGGGCGTCTCCGGCTTGCCCGCCACCTGGGGCGTACCGCCGGTGGCGGTCCGTACGACCTCCACCAGAGCGCCGTTGCCGGGCGCGATCCCGCGCTCCTTCGGGATCGTCAGGTCGGTGTTCGAGGCGAACCAGGGCACGCCGCGCTGGACGGCGTACGCGGCTTCCGCCAGCCGTTCCCAGTCCAGTTTCGGGTCGAATCCCTGCACCACCGCGGCCGGGTCGTCCTCCGCGGAGTCCACCGGCACCAGCCCGCGCTCGCGCAGCGCCACCCGCAGGCCCTCGCCGCCGACCGCCAGCACCCGTGCGCCCTCGGGCACCTGTCCGGCGATCAGCCGGGCGACCGCCTGCGCCGAGGTGATGACGTCCGTCGGGCCGGTGGGCAGCCCGTATCCGGTGAGCTGGTCCGCGACCGTGTCCGGGGTCCGGGAGGCGTTGTTGGTCACGTACGCCAGGTGCATACCGCCGTCCCGGGCCGTGGTGAGCGACGCGACGGCGTGGTCGATCGCCGAGCCGCCGGCGTAGACGACTCCGTCCAGGTCCAGCAGCGCCGTGTCGTACGCCGCGCTCAGTGCCCGTTCGCACTGTCCGGGCTGCTTGCGCACCCGCTCGCTCATGCCGTTTCGCTCCTTCTGCACACAGGTACTCAGGGGGATCCGCGGGCTCCGCGAAACGGAACCCGGCCTACCGATATATCCAGCCGGACAACGGTTTCCCCCCGATCATCCCGCACTCCGTGAGGCGGCATAGCATGCCCCAATGACCAGCACCGACGGCCTCCGCCTCCACCCCTTCCGCGGGCTGCGCTACGCCCCGGACCGCGTCAGCAGCCTCACGGCCGTCACCTCGCCGCCGTACGACGTCGTCGTACGGCCGGACGGTGTGCGCCACCTCGAAACGGCCGACCCGTACAACATCGTGCGGCTGATCCTCCCGCAGGCACCCGACCCCGCCACCCGGCACCGCCAGGCCGCCGAGACGCTGCGCCGCTGGCGCGCGCAGGGCGTCCTGGCGGCCGACGACCGGCCCGCGCTCTACGTGTACGAGCAGAGCAAGGGCGGCCTCCTGCAGCGCGGCCTGATCGGCGCGCTCGAACTCAACGGTCCCGTGCTGCCGCACGAGGACGTGATCCCCGAGGTCGTCGAGGACCGCGCCGCGCTGATGCGCGAGGCCGCCGCCAACTTCGAGCCGCTGCTCCTGTCCTACGTCGGCCAGGGCACCGGCAACGGCGCCACCGGCGTCATCGAACGGACCGTCCTCACCACGCCGCTGCTCGCCACCACCACCGAGGACGGCTTCGCCCACCGGCTGTGGGCCGTCACCGACCCCGCCGAACTGGCCGCCGTCGACGAGGACCTCGCCCTGCGGCACGCCCTGATCGCCGACGGGCACCACCGCTGGGCCACCTACCAGCGGCTGCGCGACGAGCACCCCGGCGACGGCGCTGTCAATCCGTGGGCGACCGGGCTGGTGCTGCTGGTGGACTCCGCCCGCCATCCGCTCCAGGTACGGGCCATCCACCGCGTGCTGCCGCACGTCCCGCTCGACGAGGCACTGGCCGGAGTCGGTGACGCCTTCCGCGTCCGCCCGGTGGAGGGACCGCTCGACGCGGCCCTGGCCGCACTGGACGAGACGCACGGCAACGCCTTCCTGCTGTCCTCGGGTCCCGAGCGGTTCTGTCTGCTGGACCGGCCCGACGCGGCACTGCTCGACCGTACGGTCCGCCGCGACCGGCCGGCGGCATGGCGCGGGCTGGACGCCACCGTGCTGCACTCGGTCCTGCTGGACGAGGTGTGGCGGGTCCGTGACCACTCGACGGAGATCAGCTATCTGCACCGCGCCGGGGACGCCGTCGAGCAAGCGGCGAAGCGCGGCGGTACGGCCGTGCTGCTGCGCCCGGTACCGGAGCAAACGGTGCGCCAACTCGCGCTGGACGGAGTGACCATGCCGCGCAAGTCGACGTCCTTCGGCCCCAAGCCGGCCACCGGTCTGGTGCTGCGCGTCCTGGACGACAACGCCTGACTCCGGCCGTACCGGACTCCCTGACGCCCGTACGAGGCCCGGCGCGCCTTCCTGCGCCGGTGCTACGGCACCCCTTGCTCACCCGCCACAGAGGTTAGGTTAGGCTTACCTCATCACGTAAGCGGATGGAGCCGTTCCCCCCTGCGCGACAGTCTCCTGCCCCAGCGCGGGCGTTCCATGCGCATCCCCCCACGTGAGCAAGTCCGCATCAGGGAGGACACGTTCATGAGTCCCCTCGCGCACTCCGCCGAGGACCCGTCGCCCACCGCACGCAGCGGGGCGCCGGACAGCCGTTCACAGCTGTTCAACAACAGCACCGCCCAGCACTACCGCCGCTCCGTCGCCGAAGGCGTCGACCGCATAGCGGATAAAATATCCCGTACCGAACGCCCCTTCACCGGCGTCACGGTCGACGGCCTGACCCCCACCGTGGCCGGCATCGACCTCGAACAGCCACTGCACGACCCCGCCGCCGCGCTGGACGAACTCGAAGAGGTCTACCTCCGCGACGCGGTCTACTTCCACCACCCGCGCTACCTCGCGCACCTCAACTGCCCGGTCGTCATCCCCGCCCTGGTGGGCGAGGCGGTGCTCTCCGCGGTCAACTCCTCGCTGGACACCTGGGACCAGAGCGCCGGCGGCACCCTCATCGAGCGCCGCCTGATCGACTGGACCGCCCGGCGCATCGGCCTCGGCGAGCGCGCCGACGGCATCTTCACCAGCGGCGGTACGCAGTCCAACCTCCAGGCCATGCTGCTCGCCCGCGACGAGGCGTGCCGCAACGCCCTGGCCCGTGAGAACGTTCCGGACGAATCCACCCCGGGCGCCACAACTCCGGTACGCCGTACCGACATCCTGCCCCGGCTGCGCATCCTCGCCTCCCAGGTCGGCCACTTCAGCATCGAGAAGGCCGCCACCCTGCTGGGCCTCGGCGCGGAAGCCGTCATCGCGGTGCCGTGCGGCCCGGACAAGCGGATGCGGGCCGACGCGCTCGCCGCCGAACTCGCGCGCTGCGAGGCCGAGGGCCTGATCCCGATGGCGGTCGTCGCGACCGCCGGCACCACCGACTTCGGCAGCATCGACCCGCTGCCCGAGGTCGCCGACCTGTGCGCCCGGTACGGCGCCTGGATGCACGTGGACGCCGCGTACGGCTGCGGCCTGCTGGTCTCGCGCCGCCGCGCCCTCCTGGACGGCATCGAGCGCGCCGACTCGGTGACGGTGGACTACCACAAGTCCTTCTTCCAGCCGGTCAGCTCCAGCGCCGTCCTGGTACGCGACCACGCCACCCTGCGGCACGTCACGTACCACGCGGACTACCTCAACCCGGCACGGATGGCCGAGCGCCGCATCCCCAACCAGGTCGACAAATCGATCCAGACCACCCGCCGGTTCGACGCGCTCAAACTCTGGCTGACCCTGCGCACCATGGGCGCCGACGGCATCGGCGAACTCTTCGACGAGGTCGTGGACCGCGCCGCCGACGCCTGGAAACTCCTCAACGACGACCCGCGCTTCGAGGTCGTGGTCGAGCCCCAGCTCAGCACCCTGGTCTTCCGCTACCTGCCGTACGCCGACGACCGGGACCCGGTGCTGAGCGACGAGGTCAACCTGCACGCCAGGGAAGCGCTGTTCGCCTCCGGGGACGCCATCGTCGCGGGCACCGTCGTCGACGGCCGCCACTACCTGAAGTTCACCCTGCTCAACCCCGAGACCACGCTGGCCGACATCGCCACGGTCCTCGACCTGATCGCCGAGCACGCCGGCGCGTACCTCGCCGCGCGCCCCGAACCGGCCCTCAGCGCCGCGAGCTGACCGTCCCGCCGACCGGCCCCGCCGCCGACCGACACCCCGCAAACGGAGACCCCACGTGTCCGCCCCTCACGACTTCATCGCCATCGGCCTCGGGCCCTTCAACCTCGGCCTCGCCTGCCTGACCGAGCCCATCGACGAGCTCGACGGCCTGTTCCTGGACAACAAACCGTCCTTCGACTGGCACCCGGGCATGATGCTGGAGACCAGCACCCTCCAGGTGCCCTTCATGGCCGACCTGGTCACCCTCGCCGACCCCACCTCCCCGTTCTCCTTCCTGAACTACCTGAAGGAATCGGGACGGATGTACTCCTTCTACATCCGCGAGAGCTTCTACCCGCTGCGCGCCGAGTACAACGACTACTGCCGCTGGGCCGCCGCCAAGCTGGACACCGTCCGCTTCGGCCACCAGGTCACCACCGTCGAGTACGACGAATCCGAGCAGGTCTACGTCGTCCACGCCGACCACCTGCCCACCGGCGAGAAGAAGACCTACCGCGCCCGCAAGCTGGTCCTCGGCACCGGCACCCCGCCGCACATCCCCGAAGCCTGCCAGGGCCTCGGCGGTGACCTCCTGCACAACGCGGACTACCTGGAGAACAAGGCCGCCCTCCAGGCCAAGGACTCCATCACCATCGTCGGCAGCGGCCAGAGCGCCGCGGAGATCTACTACGACCTCCTCCAGGACATCGACAGCCACGGCTACCACCTGACCTGGGCCACCCGCTCCCCCCGGTTCTTCCCCCTCGAATACACCAAGCTCACCCTGGAGATGACGTCCCCGGAGTACGTGGACTACTTCCACGCGCTGCCCGCGGCCACCCGCGACCGGCTCAACGCCTCGCACAAGAACCTCTACAAGGGCATCGACTCCGAGCTGATCAACGACATCTTCGACCTGCTCTACCAGAAGAACCTGCACGGCCCCTGCCCCACCCGGCTGCTCACCAACACGGCACTGAACGAAGCCGGTTACGACGCGGCCTCCGGCACGTACACCCTCGGCCTGCGCCAGGAGGAACAGGGCCAGGACTTCACCCTCGCCACCCAGGGCCTGGTCCTGGCCACCGGATACCGGTACGAGACACCGAAGTTCCTCGCCCCGCTCACCGACCGCATCGCCTGGGACGACGCCGGACGCTACGCGGTCGCCCGCAACTACAGCGTCGACACCGCGGGCCGCGACATCTTCGTGCAGAACGCCGAGCTGCACACCCACGGCTTCGTCACCCCCGACCTGGGCATGGCCGCGTACCGCAATTCCTGCATCATCCGCGAGCTGCTCGGCCGCGAGTACTACCCGGTCGAGAAGTCCATCGCCTTCCAGGAGTTCGCCGCCCCGTCCGGTCCGCACCACCCCGTGGAGGTCACGCCCGTATGACCGCGCCCGTCTTCACCCGCACCCACGCCTCGCTCGGCGAGTTCGCGCTGCGCCCGGTCGACCCGGCCGGCGACGCGGAGCTGCTGCACGGCTGGGTCACCCACCCCAAAGCCGTCTACTGGATGATGCAGGACGCGGACCTGGCAGCCGTGGAGAAGGAGTTCGCGCGCATCGACGCCGATCCTTACCACGACGCCTTCATCGGCCTGCACAACGGCGTCCCCGCCTTCCTGATGGAGCGCTACGACCCCGCGCACCGCGAGGTGACCGAGGTCCACGAGGCCGCGCCCGGCGACATCGGCATGCACTTCCTGACCGCGCCCACCGACACCCCGGTGCACGGCTTCACCCTCGCCGTGATCACCACCGTCATGGACATGCTGTTCGCCGAGCCCGGCAACCGGCGCGTCGTCGTCGAACCGGCCACCGGCAACACCGCGGTGCACGCCCTGAACAAGGCCGTCGGCTTCGAGATCGTCCGCACCGTCACGCTGCCCAAGGGCGAGGCGTACCTGAGCACCTGCACCCGCGACCAGTTCCTGGCCGCCCGAGGAGAAAACCCATGCTGAACCCCACCGCGGACACCACCTCGGCCCCTGTCGGGACCACAGCCCGCGACGCCGTCCGCCACCTCACCCCCGAACTGTGGGCGCGCGCCAACCGCCTCCTCGTACGCAAGGCCCTCGCCGAGTTCGCCCACGAGCGCCTGCTGACACCGCAGCGGCTGCCCGAGGACGGCCACTACGTCGTCCGCAGCGACGACGACCGTGTCGAGTACCGCTTCACCGCCCGCCGGCTGAGCCTGGACCACTGGCACATCGACGCCGACGACATCACCCGCCGCCGCGACGGCGTCGAGGTCCCCCTGGACGCCCTCGACTTCTTCATCGAGCTGCGCCGCACCCTCGCCCTCAGCGACGACATCCTCCCCGTCTACCTGGAGGAGATCAGCTCCACCCTCTCCGGTACCGCGTACAAGCTGGCCGCGGGCCCCAGGGCCGCCGCCGAACTGGCGAAGGCGGACTTCCAGACGGTCGAGACGGGGATGTCCGAGGGCCACCCGTGCTTCGTCGCCAACAACGGCCGCCTCGGCTTCGGCGTGCACGAATACCACGCCTACGCCCCCGAGGCCGCGCACCCCGTCCACCTCATCTGGCTGGCCGCGCGCCGCGACCGCTCGACCTTCACCGCGGGCGAAGGCCTGGACTACGACCGGCTGATCGAGGACGAGCTGGGCGGCCCCACCCTGGAGCGGTTCGCCACCACCCTGCGCGACCTCGGCCTGGACCCGGCGGACTACCACCTGATCCCCGTCCACCCGTGGCAGTGGTGGAACAAGCTCTCCGTCACCTTCGCCGCCGAGGTCGCCCAGCAGCACCTGGTCTGCCTCGGCCCCGGCGACGACGCCTACCTGGCGCAGCAGTCCATCCGGACGTTCTTCAACACCAGCGACCCGTCGAAGCACTACGTCAAGACGGCGCTGTCGGTCCTCAACATGGGCTTCATGCGCGGCCTGTCCGCCGCCTACATGGAGGCCACCCCGGCCATCAACGACTGGCTGGCGGGCCTGATCGCGAGCGACGAGACGTTCCGGGCCGCCCGCTTCTCGATCATCCGCGAGCGCGCCGCCATCGGCTACCACCACCGCCAGTACGAGGCTGCCACCGCCAAGGGCTCCCCGTACCTGAAGATGCTCGCCGCCCTGTGGCGCGAGAGCCCGGTACCCACCCTCGAACCGGGCCAGCGGGTGGCCACCATGGCGTCCCTGCTGCACACCGACCCCGAAGGCGGCTCGCTGGCCGCGGCCCTCATCGAGGAGTCCGGCCTGGCGCCCGCGGACTGGCTCCGCCGCTACGTGGACGCCTACCTCACGCCCGTCCTGCACGCGTTCTACGCGTACGACCTGGTCTTCATGCCGCACGGCGAGAACGTCATCCTGGTCATCGAGGACGGCACCGTCCAGCGCGCGATCTTCAAGGACATCGCCGAGGAGATCGCCGTCATGGACCCGGACGCGGTCCTGCCGCCGGCCGTCGAGCGCATCCGCGCCGACGTCCCCGAGGACAAGAAGCTCCTCTCCCTCTTCACGGACGTCTTCGACTGCTTCTTCCGCTTCCTGAGCGGCATCCTCGTCACGAACGACGTGCTGGACGAGGACACCTTCTGGCGTACGGTCGCCGACTGCGTGACCGCCTACCAGGAGGCCAACCCGCAGCTCGCCGACAAGTTCCGGCAGTACGACATGTTCGCGGACGAGTTCGCGCTGTCCTGCCTGAACCGCCTCCAGCTGCGCAACAACGAGCAGATGGTGGACCTCCAGGACCCGGCGGGCGCCCTCCAGCTGATCGGCACGCTGCAGAACCCGATCGCCCGCTTCGCCCCGGCCGGGGAGGCGTGACCTCCGCGTACGTCTGAGTCGTACATATGAGTGAGGGCGGGACCCGGCCGGGTCCCGCCCTCACTCATGTACCGTCACGCGGCCGGGGCCGCCATGGCGTCAGCCCTGCTCGGGGCGCTCTTCGCGGGGGACGTCCGTGGGGGCGCCGCCTTCGGAGGAGTCCTGCTGCCCGGAGGCGGCGGCCTCGGCCTCGGGGGCCTCGTCCGCGTTCTCGTCCTCGTCGATCTCGTCCTCGTCCGCGTCCTCCAGCGCGTCCGTGAACTCCACGCCGTCCAGCTCGGCCAGCCGGTCCGAGGCGTTCGTGGTGCCGCCCTGGTCGGCCTCCAGCGCCTTGGCGAACCACTCGCGTGCCTCGTCCTCGCGGCCGACCTCCAGCAGCGCGTCGGCGTACGCGTAACGCAGGCGGGCGGTCCACGGCTGTACGGAGTTCGACGCCAGCTCGGAGCTCTGCAGCGTCACCACGGCCGCGTCGGTCTGGCCCATGTCACGCCGGGCGCCGGCCGCGACCAGCCGCATCTCGACCTGGCCGGCCCGGTCCAGCTTCTGCACCTCGGGCTCACCGGCCATCGCCAGGGCCTTCTCCGGCCGGCCGAGACCGCGCTCGCAGTCGGCCATCACGGGCCACAGCTCCACACTGCCGGTCATCCGCCGCGACGCGCGGAACTCCGCCAGCGCCTCGCCGTACTTCCCGACGGCGTACGCGGCGAAACCGGCCGCCTCGCGCACGGCGGGGACACGCGACGCGAGCCGCAGCGCCACCCGCGAGTAGCCGTACGCCTGCTCCGGGTCCTCGTCGAGCAGCTTGGCCACCATGACCAGATTCCTGGCCACGTCGTCGGCGAGTGTCTTGGGCAGGCTCAGCAGCTCCTGCCGTACATCCTTGTCGATCTCGTCGCCCGTGACGTCGTCCGGGATCGGCAGCCGCTTGATCGGCTCCCGGTCCCGCCGGTCGTCCCGGCGGTCGTCCCGCCGGAAACCGCCACGGTCGCCGTCGCGGCGGTCGTCCCGCCGGTCGTCGCGGCCGCGCCCGGCACCGTACGGGCGGCGCCCGCCACGGTCGTCGTCCCGGCGGAAGCCACCGCGGTCGTCGTCCCGGCGCGGACCGCGGTCGTCACGCCGGAATCCACCCCGGTCGCCGTCGCGGCGGTCGTCGCGACGCGGGGCGCGGTCGTCGCGACGGAACCCGCCGCGGTCGTCGTCCCGCCGGAAGCTGCCACGGTCGTCGTCGCGACGCGGGCCACGCGGACGGTCGTCACGCCGGTCGTCCCGACGGAAACCACCACGATCGTCGTCACGGCGGGGGCCGCGGTCGTCGCGGGGGAAGCCGCCACGGTCGTTGCCGCGCCGGTCGTCACGCCGGAAACCGCCACGGTCGTCATCACGACGGGGGGCACGGTCATCGCGGCGGAAGCCGCCGCCGCGGTCGTCACGCCGGTCGTTGTCGCGGCGGAAGCCGCCACGGTCGTCGTCCCGGCGCGGGGCACGGTCGTCACGCCGGAAGCCACCGCGGTCGTCGTCCCGGCGCGGGGCACGGTCGTCACGCCGGAAGCCACCGCGGTCGTCGTCCCGGCGCGGGGCACGGTCGTCGCGGGGGAAGCCGCCACGGTCGTTGCCACGCCGGTCGTCACGCCGGAACCCGCCGCGGTCGTCGTCCCGCCGGAAGCTGCCACGGTCGTCATCGCGACGCGGGCCACGCGGACGGTCGTCACGCCGGTCGTCCCGACGGAAACCACCACGGTCGTCGTCACGGCGCGGACCACGGTCATCGCGACGGAAGCTGCCGCCGCGGTCGTCATCGCGGCGGGGGCCGCGAGGAGCGCGGTCGTCGCGCGAGAAGCCGGGACGGTCGTCGCGGCGGAAGCCACCGCGGTCGTCGTCCCGGCGCGGGGCACGGTCGTCGCGGGGGAAGCCGCCACGGTCGTTGCCGCGCCGGTCGTCACGCCGGTCATCCCGACGGAAACCACCACGGTCGTCATCACGGCGCGGACCACGGTCATCGCGACGGAAGCTCCCGCCGCGGTCATCCCGGCGGCCGCCGCCGAAGCCACCGCCAGAGGGCCGACCGCCCCGGTCGTCCCGGCGCGGGGCACGGTCGTCACGCCGGAATCCGCCGCGGTCACCGCCCTCGCGCCGCTGCGGCCGGCGCTCCGAACGATCGTCGGAAGAGTTGGGGGACATCGACGTGACTCCTGTCTTCGGTACTGCGAACATTCTCGCGCACCGACCACTCCGGCGCGCTTCGGCAAAACAAAAAAGGACCCTCAGCCCCAGCGTGAACGCTGGGACCAAGGGTCCTCCAAAGATTGTTCGGCGGCGTCCTACTCTCCCACAGGGTCCCCCCTGCAGTACCATCGGCGCGGAAAGGCTTAGCTTCCGGGTTCGGAATGTAACCGGGCGTTTCCCTAACGCTATGACCACCGAAACCCTATCGGGTTCTAGCGAACAAGCACACTCTTCAATTAAAAGAATGAAACAGTGGAACTTGGTTCAACCGACGCTGCGACTGTTCGCAACCCGGGAACCACACAGTGGACGCGAGCAACTGAGGACAAGCCCTCGGCCTATTAGTACCAGTCAACTCCACCCGTTACCGGGCTTCCATATCTGGCCTATCAACC
>NZ_JBVIBD010000039.1:0-48064 GCF_055573595.1 Streptomyces sp. NPDC030165
GTCGAGCGCGCCGAGAAGCATGCCGCCGGGCAACTCCACCGGTTCGGCACGGGGACGCAGCCCCCGGCGGGCCGGACGCAGGTGGTACGCGGGAGGATGGCCGCCTCCGGTCAGGGTGAGGGTGAACCCACCGGCGGGGTCGGGGACCAAGGTGCCGAAGATCAGGGTGCACAGGCGGACGTCGGCGGCCGGGTCCGCCAGCAGGGCCGTGTTGAGCGTCTCCAGCACGGTGCGCGGGCCGGGCTCCAGCAGTGCCGTGGAGCGAAGGGTGTGGCGGACCATCGAGGTCAGCGCAGCCGCCGCGGTACCCCTGCCACTGACGTCACCGAGGCAGAACGCCCACCGGCCGGTGCCGAGGGGGAAGACGTCGTAGAAGTCGCCGCCGATGTCGTGGGCGGAGGTGGTGGTGTAGTGGCAGGCCGCCTGGAGGCCCGGCACCTGGGGCAGGGCCGGCGGCAGCAGCGAACTTTGCAGGGCCGCGGCGAACACGGCGGTCCGCGCCCGGTCGCGCTCGGCCCGGTCGCGCGCCGCGTGCGCGGCCTCCAGCAGTTCGCGTTCCCTGCGCAGCATCCGCAGGGCGGACAGCCGCAGTTCCAGTTGATCCATGACCAGCGTGGCCAGGTCGGTCAGCGCGGCGGTCTGGTCGGGCGTGATCCGCCGGGGCCGGGTGTCCAGGACCTCGACGGCGCCGAGCCGGTGGCCGTCGGGAGTGGTGATCGGCGCGGCGGCGTAGAAGCGGATGCCGGTCGGGCCGGCCACCATGGGGTGTGTGCGGGTGAGGACGTCGCCGTGGGTGTCGGGGACGACCAGGGGAGCGTCGGAAAGGATCGCCGAGGCGCTCAGGCCGGCGTCCCGGCCGGTCTGGGTGGCACCCTCCAGTCCGTACGCGGCCTTGAACCAGACCCGGTCGGTGTCGACGATGGTCACCGTCGCCATGGGGACGGCGAAGAGGCGTCCGGCCAGCGCGGCGATCCGGTCGAACGCCCCGTCCGGCGGGGTGTCCAGGATGTCGTAACGGCGTACCGCCGCGATACGTTGCGCTTCGCGTTCCCGGCCGCCTTCGCAGGCGACTCCCTGTTCCCCGTCCTGCTTGTCGACCGTCATGCCGCTCCCTGGTTTCCGGCTGCTTCCCGCTCCGCACCGTAGAGGGCGCCGGGAGTCACGGGTCTGAACCGCACCGGCCCCATGACGATCAGCCGAGGAACGTGCCGGTGGAAGGGCTCGGGGCCGCGGCGATCGGATACGTCCATGAACAGATGGGACTCCGGGCGCCGACTGGCGCTCCAGCGTGCCACGGGAATGCCCTTGGCCTGCCCGATGACGATCCGGCTGGACAGGGCGGCCCGCAACCGGGCCGAGCGAGCGGGGGTCCGAAGCTCAGTTCCCCGTCGGCGCCGAGGTCTTCGCCGGCCCGGCCAGGTGCCCGGGTTCGAGTATGAAGACCGGGATCACGCGGGAGGTCTTCTCCTGGTATTCGGCGTACGGCGGGTACGCGGCGACCGCGCGCTGCCACCACTGGGCCTTCTCGTCCCCGGTGAGCTCACGGGCCACCATGCCCCGGCGCTCGGGGCCGTCTTGGAGATCGACCTGCGGGTCGGCCTTGAGGTTGAAGTACCAGGCCGGGTGGCGCGGGAAGCCGCCCTTCGAGGCCACCGCCGCGTACCGCCCCTCGTGCTCCACGCGCATCAGCGGAATCTTGCGGATCCTGCCGCTCTTCGCGCCGCGCATCGTGACAATGACGACCGGCAGGCCCGTGTCCCAGAGCGTTGTGCCCTGTGTGCCTCCCGAACTCTCGTACAGCTCGACCTGTTCGCGCACCCACTGCGCCGGACTCGGCTCGTACTCGCCTTCAAGAGGCATCGCACTCACCCCACTGTCGTGTACGGACTATCTCGGGACAGCCCAGCACAAGCTTCGCGCGAAGGGGAGTCTGCCGCTACTGCCCTGCCGGCAGCCCAGGTCGAGGCCCTGGCCTGCCGGCCGCCGGCCGGGACCGGGCCACTTCTGCCGCGAGTTGCCGTTGGCGTCCGAGCCCGTGTTCGGGTTCCCGTCGCCGACCTGCCGACGCCGCCCTCCGCTCACTTCCGGGACCCCCAAGTGCTCCGTGGCAAGGCGGCGAGGTGGCGGAACATGGCCCGGAGGGCGGTTCCGGCGGATTCCTCGGAGAGGACGGGCGGGCCGTCGGGGATGGTGCCCAGTGAGGTGGGGAAGGGAGCGCAACCGTTGAAGGAGGCCATGAGGCCGGTGATGTTCCGGAACACGCTCGGCGGGTGGCCGGGGCCGGCGGCGGCGAAGACGCCGGAGACGACGGTGTCGAATGTGTCCGGTTCGACCAGATGCGGTTTGAGCAAGGAGAGGTCCACGTCGGGCAGACCGCGGTCCGCGCGCATCCGGGCGGCCGCCGCCTCGTACCCCACGTCGATGATCCGCCGCATCGGCAGTGCCGCGGTCCCGGCCGTCAGCCAGTAGTCACCGCGGGCATCCCCGTCCCTCGCGAGGGCGGTCAGCGCCGCGGCGGCCACATCCACCGGGATCATGTCGACGCGGGTGCCCGTTTCGCACGGCAGGAAGGGGAACTGTCCCCACATGGCCATGCCGACCAAGTGGTGGAACGCCTGTAGCCGGGCGAGCTCGCCGGTGCGGGTGTCCCCGATGACGGTGGAGATCCGGGCGACGGCGACCGGCAGGCCCGACTCCCGCACCAGCGTTTCCCCCGCCGCTTTCGAGTCGGCGTACGAGGCCAGGGCGGTGCCCGGTCCGTTGCGGGCGATGAAGGCGGTGGAGCCGTGCACCAGCCGGGCCCCGGCGTCCTCGACGAACCGCAGGACGTGGCCGACACCGCGCACATTGACGTGGTGCAGGCTGCGTGCCGACGCGCCGAAGCTCACCCGGGCCGCGCAGTGGAGCACCACATCGACCGTGGCGGCCAGCTCCCGGTAGTCGGCCGGCCGCAGCCCCAGCCAGGGCCGGGTGATGTCCCCGCGCACCGCTCTGCCCGCGGCCGGTTTGTGATGGGTGAGGGCGATGACCTCGGTGCCCTGGCCGGCCAGTGTCCGCAGGACGGCGGAGCCGACCACGCCCGTCGCTCCGGTCAGCAGAACCACCGGTACCGACGTCATGGCCGCTCCGTCCGGGGCCTGCGCCGAGGGGCGGTGGCGCGGTCACGGACTCGGACGTCCGTGCCGTCCGCGGTGACCTCCAGCGTGTGGTGGCTGTCCGGCGCGTCTGCCGACCAGGCGGTGAGCAGGTCCGCGTCCACGGTGATACGGCTCGGGTGGGTCGCTGTCTTGCGTGCGACGTGCTCCTTCGCGGCGATCAGCGGCGTGTCGTCCCGCCCGCGCGCCCCCGGGGCGAGGCCGTAAACGGCGGCTACGGTACCGGGGAAGTGGTCGAGCCGGGAGACCGCCGCGCGACGCAGCACGGTCACCTCGCCGTCCCGGCTCGACAGCAACAGGTCCGGCACATACCGGTGGTCCCTGAGGTAGGCGCGGCGCAGCAGGCCGGACACTTTCAGCAAGCCGCTCACGGGAACGACGACGAGCACGAGGCGCATGGCGAGCAGGACCCGCTCGTCCGCGCACAGCTGCAGGTCGACGCAGGGCAGGAGCGGGGAGCCGGGCAGGTGTGGGGCGCTGGAGTCGAACCCGGTGAAGCGCGCCTCGACGTCGAGCAGACCGGTCTTCGGCACCGGTGCGTGGATGTCGAGCGAGGCGAGACGGTGGGGAAAGGTCACGCTGTCCCGGTCGATGTCCGCCGACCACTGCGCCATACAGGTGTGCGGGATGACATGGGTCGCCGCGTCGAGCAGCCCGTGAGGGAGAGGCCCACGCGGAACCCGGCCCCGGGTGGTGTCCAGTACGCCCGAGGAGCCGCCGCTGCCGATGCGCGCCGAGCGGAGGTACTGGAAGCTGGGGCCGTGGAAGCACTCGCCGGTCTCGTACGGGTCGGGAACCGGGCGGGTGCGGGGGAGCGGGGCGAACCGGCGTGGCGGTGGCTGTGGCGTGGACAGGGCCGTGCCCGTGGCGACCGGGGCGAAGCGCGAGAGCGCGGGGTCGCCGTTGCCGGCCTCCAGCCAGGTGGACAGGGTGAGGTGCGGGCGCTCGGGTGGCCCGTCGCAGGTGATACGGATTCTGGTGGGCCCGGGCAGGGGCAGCCAGCGCCGCACCTGCACGTCGCGGAGCGCCGAGACGGTACGGCCGCCATGGCGCGTGGCCGCCTGCGCGAGCAGATCCGCCATCGACATCAGGGGCAGGGCCGGTACGGTCCAGGTGGGGCAATGGTCGGCCAGCCATGGATCGACGGCCGGGTCGAGCACGGTCTCCATGGCAGACGGCTCGTCTTGCGCAGGGCCGGGGGACGGTACCGGGGGAAGCGCGGGCAGCGGGCCAGGTGTTCTTCCGAGGCCGGCGAGGTAGGCGTCGACCAGGCCCTGCAATCGGAGAAATCGATGGTGCAGCAGAGTCGCCCGGCCGTGCTGTTCGGTGACGAGTGCGAGTACGTCGGACGCCTGGCCGGCCGGGGGCCCGTGAACCGCCTGCGTCCGGGGGCACAGGTCCGCCGGGCCGTTCTCCGCCGGGCCGTCCCTTCCGTACTCCGGCGGTCTGGGCATCACTTCCTCTTCCCCGGTCGGTCCGGCGTCAGGCGGTACGGGCTGTGTGGGCTGCATGGGAAGCCTCCCCGAAGAGCATCCCGGCCGGTCCGGCAGAGATGATCACCTGTGGTTGCGGTGCCGTGGTGGCCAGTTCGGTGGCGAAGGCGCGGGCTCCGGCCTCCATGGACAGCAGGGGAACACCGCCCAGGCGGAGGAGGCCGGCCAACTGCGGCGTGACCATGCCGCCTTGCCACGGGCCCCAGGCCAGGGAGCGGAGCAACGCCTCGGGACGGCCGGCCCGTTCCGCGGCGATCACATGGTTGAGGGTCTCGTTGGCCATCGCGTAGTCGCACTGGCCGGCGTTGCCGAACGACGCGACGACCGAGGAGAAGCAGCACAGCAGACGCAGCGGGTCCGCCGCCGTCTCCTGGAGCAGTGCCGCCAGCCCGTCGACCTTCACGCCGACGACTTCGTCGAAGTCCGCGGACGTCTTGTCCTTGATACGGCGGTCGGCCAGCACGCCGGCCGCGTGCACCAGCCCGGTGACCGGCCCCCACTCGGCCCGGACGTCCGCGAGCGCGGACCGCAGGCGCTCACGGTCACGGATGTCCGTACTCACGTACCGGGCTTGCGAACCGGTCTTCCGCAGAGCGGCCAGCGTCGCGCGGACTCGGCTCGCCTGCGGGCCGTCCGGCTTCGTACGGCCGATCAGAACGAACCTGGCCGGGCACGTTCGTCCTAGCTCGACCAGCGCCCCGGCGGTGACGCCGCCGGTACCGCCCGTCGCGACGATCACGGGGAACGGGCCGAGGACCGACGCCGGCGGCGTGTCCCCCGCGGCCTCTTCGTCGCGTACGGCCCAAGTGCGCCGTACGCCGTCCTCCGGGAAACCGGCGTTGAGCGAAGCCCCTCCGCGCAGCAGTTCTCCGACGACCGTCGCGGCGACCTCGCCGTCGGTGCGGGGGCCGCGGGCACAGTCGATCGCCTTGACCGAGGCCAGCGGCCACTCGGCTGCCGCGGTACGGGTGAGAGCGGCGATGCCTCCGAGCCATGCCCGGCGCGGTGCGCGGGCACGGAGCCCGAACCAGCCGCCCGTGTCCTGCGCGGTGACGAAGACGCCACCGTGCCGCTCCATCCGCGGCGCGACGGCGCGAGCCGCCCGGAACGCCTCCCGCTGACATGCGACGGCGTCGGCCACCGACGCCGGCTCGGTCATGCCGCCGAGGAAGATCACGCCTGCCGCTCCGGCCGGAACGTCCCTGTGACGCTCGGCGGCGACGCCGTGCCGGCCGAGCAGGCGGACCACCTCGTCCGCGAGGCCGGTGCTGCCCCCGGCCACCGTCAGGGTGCCCTCGCCCAGTCCGGGCAGCGGTGTGCCGGCGGCGGGTTCGGCCACCATCGTCGGGACCTGCCGGTGCACCGGTGCCTCCGGCGGGGCAGGTGCGGCCGACGGGAGGGCGACGGCCGGGGGCGGTTCCGCCACGGCTGCCCCTGCGGTGGCTGGGAGCGGTGCACCGTGGGCGGGTGTTCTCGACGCGAGCAGTTCGCGCAGCGCTCCGGCCACCTCTCCTACGGTTCGCAGGGTCGCCAGCTGCGCGATGTCGGCCCGGTCGACGGCCTCCAGGTGCGGGAATGCCTCGCGCAGCGCTGCCAGCACCTGCATCCGGGTGATCGAGTCGAGGCCCAGGTCGGCTTCGAGTTCCATGTGCGGCGCCAGGATGTCGACGGGGTAGCCGGTCTTCTCCGCCACCGTCCTCAGCACCAGGGATTCCATAGCTGCGGTGTCCAGGTCCGGTGACGGCGGCGCCTCCTGGCCCGGTGACGGCGGCGCCTCCTGGGGCGCGGGCCGGTCCGTCCCAGCAGCGACCGGGGCCGGGTGTTCTCCCGCGGACGCGACGGCCGGGGCCGTGGCTGCGACACCAGTGGGATCGGTCAGGTCGTGGCCCCAGCCACTCCCGGTCCAGCCGGCCTCCTGCGGCTCCTGCCCGATGATGCCCTCGGTCCCGATCCCGGTCCCGGTCCCGACAAGTGCTTCGACCGCTTTGGCCGCCAGGCCGAGATACGCGGCGTGGGCTTCCGCGGTCTGCCGCTGCATCTCCAGGAGCGCCTGTACGGTCCCGGCGTCCGGCGCGCGCGTGGCCGAGACGGGCGGCGGGGCGGTACCGGCTACAGGGGCCGCGGGCATGGCGGGAGCCGTCCGCTCGGCGAGACCGGGCACGGTCGGGCGGGAACCACTCATCCGGGAGATGTTCGCCTCAGGGGCACCCGCCTGGGGCGCACCCCCCTGGGGAGGGTAACACCGCCCGTAATTGCCGCCGTTGATCGCCATGCGCATCCGGGGCCCGGGGCGCGGCTCAAGTGCGGGCCGGGTGGTGGCATGGTGCTCCCACAGTCCGGCAGGCAGCAGGGGAATGCCCAGGACGGTCAGCCTCGCCAGGGCGTTGTGGAGGCCGGTCACCCCATGGGTTCCCGACGGGGCGGTGGGTACGGCGTGATGGGGGACGTCGTGGAGGATCTCACCGATCAGGCCGCTGAGTACGCTGCCCGGCCCCACTTCCACGAAGGTCCGTACACCGTCGCGGTACATGGCTTCGATCATGTCGGTGAACCGGACGGGCGCGGCCAGGTGCCCGGCAACCGTCCGGCGCACCAGGTCAGGCTGTACGGGGTACACGGTGGCGTCCGTGTTGCCGTACACGTCCAGCAGCGGGGCCCGGACCGTCTGTGCGGCAAGGAACTCCGCCAACGGCTCTGCGGCGCCGGCCACGAGCGGGCTGTGGAACGCCGTGCCCACATCCAGAGGACGGGCCGCCAGGCCGGCCTCGGCACAGCGTTCCGCTGCCCGCGCCACCTCCGTATCCGAGCCTGCCAGCACCACCTGGCCGGGCGCGTTGTCGTTGGCGATCCAGATGTCTCCGTTCGAGCCGTCGGCGACCAGGCCGCTGACGCGTTCCGCGCAGGCGTCGACGGCGAGCATGGCGCCGCCGGCCTGACCCGAACCGGCATCGCGGATGAGTTCGCCGCGCCTGCGGGCCAGCCGCAGCAGGCTGTCCGCGTCGAACGCCCGGGCGGCGTGCAGCGCGGTCAGTTCGCCGAAGCTGTGGCCCGCGACGCAGTCCGGCCGTACTCCGGTGGCGTCCAGCACGGCCAGCAGGGCGAGAGCGTGTGCGGCGAGGGCCGGCTGTGCCCATTCGGTACGGGTCAGCTCGGCCCGGTGGCGCCTCCGCTCGTCCCCGGTGGCCGCGGGCCTGGGGAACACCACGTCGGTCAGGGGCCGCTCACCGAGATCCAGTTCGGCTGCGTGTTGCCATACCGACAGTGCGCGCGGGAAGTGCAGGGCCACGTCCGTGCCCATGTGGGGATGCTGGGTGCCTTGTCCGGGAAAGACGAAGGCGATCCGGCCGGCCCCCGGGTCACCGGTGCCGTAGTGCATCCCGGAAGGACCTGAGAAGGCATCCGCGGGCTGCCGCTCGATCACCTTGGCTGCCGCCTCCAGCTTGACGGCCAGTTCCGCAGGGTCGGCGGCGACGAGCGCCAAGCGGCATTCCGCGGCGGCGTCGAAGGCGTACTGTGCCTGCCGGGCCGTTTCGGACAGGCGGTCGCGCTCGCCCATGGTTCCTGTGAGCTCTCGGCACCGGGCGAGCAGCCCTTCGGGGGTAGCGGCGGACAGTGGCACCAGCTCGGTCGGCCGGGCCGCGCACCGCGGAGCGGTGCGGCGCACGCCGGGGGCCGCGTCCGCCGAGACGTGTTCCTCCAGCGTCACATGGAAGTTGGAGCCGCCGAACCCGAAGCTCGACACCGATGCCCGCCGCGGGTGGTCCGCGAGATGGACCCAGGGCCTGGCCGAGGTGTTGAGGTAGAAGGGGCTGCGGTCGAGTTCGAGCGCGGGGTTGGGCGGCTCGGCCTTGATCGTCGGGGGCAGTACCTTGTGGTGCAGCGCCAGTACGGCCTTCAGCAGGCCGGCGGCGCCGGCGGCCGCTTTGGTGTGACCGATCTGGGACTTCACCGAGCCCAGTGCGCACCACTGGCGGCCACGGCGGCCGGGGTCCTCGAACACCTCGCGCAGAGCGGCCACTTCGGTGGTGTCGCCTGCCACGGTGCCGGTGCCGTGGGCTTCCACCAGGCCCACCGTGCCGGGACCGTGGCCCGCTGCCGCGTAGGCCCGGCGCATGGCCCGGACCTGACCGGCCGCCAGCGGTGCGTAGACGGACGTTCCGCTGCCGTCCGAGGCTGAACCGAGGCCGCGCACCACGGCGAAGATCCGGTCGTCGTCCCGCTCGGCGTCCGCGAGGCGTTTGAGCGCGAACAGGGCGACGCCTTCGCCGAGCAGGGTGCCGTCCGCCGCCTCCGCGAACGGGCGGCAGTCACCGGTGGGGGAGAGGGCCGGAGTCTTGCTGAAGCAGGTGAACGTCATCGGATCGTTCAAGGTGTCCACGCCGCCGGTGATGACGAGATCCGCCCGGCCGAGTACGAGGTCGTCGGCGGCGATGGACAGCGCGGCGAGGGAGCTCGCGCACGCGGCGTCCACGGTGAGGTTCGTCCCGTGCAGGTCGAAGGTGTTGGCGATCCGCCCGGCGACGACGTTGCTCAGCAGGCCGGGGAAGGTGGCCGTCTGCCACGGTGCGCAGTGACCGGCGATCCGGTCGCAGATCGCCTCCGCCCGCTCCCGGGTGATCCCTTCCTCCCGTAGGGCCTTGTGCCAGACGGGGCGTCCCGTGCGCGCGCTCATCTCTCCCATCAGCTGGAGTGCCGCACAGCCCACGTACACGCCGACCCGTTCGCCGTCCGAGCCCCCAGGCCCCGGCCCCAGGTCCGCCAGCAGCCGGTCGGCGACGATCAGGGCGAGCAACTGGGCCGTGTCGGTGGCGGCGGCGGTCCGGGGCGACAGGCCGAAGGCCATCGGGTCGAAGTCCACCGTCGGCAGGAAAGCCCCGCGTTTGCAGTACGTCCGGTCCTCGGCCTGCGGGTCGGGGTCGTAGTGGTCGGCCGCCAGCCACCGGTCGGCCGGCACCTCGGTCACCAGGTCCCGGCCCTCGACGACGGCCTGCCAGAAGGCGTCGAGGTCCGGGGCGCCCGGCATGATCGCACTCATCCCCACGATGGCGATCGGTTCCGGTACGGCCGGCCGGTTGTCGGGCATGAGCCTGCTCCGTTCGAAAGACATGTGCAAAGGACGTGGTGGGCACCGTGCGGGGGCCGCGGCATCGTCGGCAGACCGCGGCGGGCATCGTTCGGGCACCGAGGTCAGCGCAGCCGGCGCGGCCGGAAGCGGAATGCCTGCGGAGGGAGGTCGACGCCACAGGTCCGAAGCTGGTGGGCCCGGGTCACCACGGCGGCTCCCTGGAGCAGGTTCAACGCGATCTGCACGACCGTCCGGTGACCCGGCTCGGCCAGGAAGGAACCCGCGCTCCACCGGTTGAACGCCCCGGCCGCGGGGCCGCACCACAACTGGTAGTCGGCCCGCCGGTGCGGCTCCCCGGTGATGGCCCACCGGTTCGACTGGCTGAGATACCAGCGGAACACCAGCGCCATCCGGTGTTTCGGGTCCGCCTGCGCCCGTGTCAGCTCTGTCGGGTCCCGCCGCGTCCAGTACGCGGACGTCCACGCCCATACGGCATCGAGCGAAGCGCCCAGCACCTCCCGCTCCAGCACCCGGCGCTCGGCCGCCGGCACGGCGTCCAGCGACGGATACCCGCGGTAGACGCGCTCCAGCCGCGCCGCCCGCCCGGCGAACAGCGTGCCGCGCCGCAACACCTGCACCTGCGCTCCCATCTCGAACATGTCCGCGGCGGGAGCCATGGCCGTGTCGGCGACCCCTGCCTCGGCGAGCATCGCCTTGGCATCGGCACAGACCCCGGCCTCGACGGACATCTGGTTCACCGACCCGGTGACGACGTACGCCGCACCGAGTGCGAACGCGGCGGCGACCGCGGCCGGGTCCCCGAGGCCACCGCCCGCCCCCACGCGCACCGGACGGGCGAGGTGGTGGCGGGCCGCCAGCTCGTCCCGCAGGGAGACGACGGCGGGCAGGACCGCGGCCAGAGGACGGCGGTCGGTGTGACCGCCGCTGTCCGCCTCGACGGTGACGTCCTCGGCCACCGGTACGCGCGCGGCCAGCCCCGCCTCGTACTCGGTGAGCCGGCCGTGTTCCACCAGGTGCCGCAGCAGCGCGGTGGGCGCCGGCAGCATGAACGCCTGCGCCAGTTCCGGACGGCTGACCTTGGCGAACAGCGCCACCGGACGGATGATCCGACCCGCCCGGTCCTGCCGCAGCCCCGTGGCGGCGCAGCGCACCACCGCCGGCGTCAGTTCCATGAAGGCCGAGGCCGAGACGCACGGGACGCCCGCGCGGAGCAGCAGGTCGGCGACCCGCTCCTCCCAGGACGCGTCGCTCGGCGTGTGAATCAGGTTCACGCCCCAGTTCCGGCGGCCCGCCAACTCGGTACGCAACTCGTGCACGGCACGCTCCACCTCGGACGGGCGCAGACCCCCGGCACCGAAGAAGGCGAGCATGTCGGCGCGCGCCATGGCGATCACCAGGGACGTGGTCGAGATGCCGCGCGCCATCTCGCCCGCGACGTAAGGGAAACGGACACCGTGGGCCCGGCCGAACGCCCGCTCGCCCAGCCATTCCGGATACAGCGCGGGAACGGTCCCGGCCAGAACCAGACCTGGGGCCAGGCGGTGGGCCGCCGACCGGTCGTCCGCCAGCCCCAGCAGCCCGTCGGACACGCGGGCGACCAGATGCACCGGCCTCGTCACTCGCTGAGCCAGTTCCGTCATGCCATCGCCGTCGAACACGGCGCCGTGCCCGCCACCGCCCCCGGGCTGTCGCCGGTCGAGCACCGGCGAGTCCGTTCCGCGTCGCCCGTCAGGAAGGGGGCCGTCAGGAGGCGGGACGTCCGGAAGCGGCCCGTCAGGATCCCGACCCGCAGGGGCCCGACTGGCAGAAGCCCATCCCTTGGAAATCTGTCCCTCAGAAATGACCGAAGACCCAATTCCCGGAGGCCTGTGGGTCCTCGCTCACCACATATTCCGTGAACGCCTTCAGGCACGTCCCATAATCCAGACGTCCCCGGCCCGACACGTCGAACCTCTCCCAAGCCGCGGTCGCCGCGTCCTCGGAGATACGGAAGAAATTCACCATCAGTGGGACAGTGCAGTCCTTGCTGATCCAGCCGTCGCCGTCCCGGTCCGCCATCCCGAACAGGACATTGGTGAGCGAGCCGATCAGACGGATCACCTTGTCGGGGTCCCGCACCAGGTCGGTGACGATCTCCTGCGCAAAGCGCTCCCGGTCGAGCCGACGTACTCGGGAGGCGTCGGGGGACGGATCGTACTCCCGCCAGATTTCCCGGGCCGCGGCCGCGAGCTGGTCCTGGCGCCGCGCATCGGCCCCGCTCCCGGCCGCCTCGGCGAAGGCGCGGCCCAGGCTCAGCGACCCTTCCTCGGTGACGACGCCGGAGCGCTCGGGGTCGAGGATCTCGAACATCCGGTTCATCTTGCGGCGGCGGAGATCGGACATGGGCGTGGGGGCGGTGATCTCGGGGAAGGGCATGCTGTGATACACCTCCGCGGAGCGGGAGACCGGTCGGCCCGCGGTACGGCGGGGCCGGAATCGTGCTTCGGCGAGTCGGGAGAGGGCCGGCCGGCGCGCAGCCCGTGCACGCGGTCTGCGCCATGGCGCCGGTCAGGAGAGTCGTAGCGAGGTGCGGGAGACGGAACGGCGCACGAGTCCTCTTCGGACCTACTGTCGCGCCACCTGAAAGAAGCATCGGCCGAAGCCGTCAGGCTCAACCCGAGTGCCTACCTGCTTCCCCCGACCTGGGGACGTACCGAACAAGGTGGCGTGTCCTACAGCGTGTCCGACGGGTGACGGCCCCGGTCACCACGACGGCCTCGCCGTGTCGGCGCACCACCTCCACCGCCGGCAGCCCAGGCGTGGCGCCTTCCTCGGCGCGGCGTGCCCCGGCCTTGGCCAGGGCCTGCCGGAACACCGGGGGCTCATGCACGCGCAGCCTGACCCACATGCCGACGGCGACCAGGACGGCCGAGAGCGGGAAGGCCACGCCACCGACAGGCAGTGACACGCGTGAGCGCGGCCGCAGATTCCTGCGGGCGACTGCCGTGAGCTTCCGAAGCCGCGGGAAACGGACATGTGTGCGAGGTGGCATGGCCGGGTGCGGAGGTCCGCGGGCTGCCTCCGCCCCGGGCGGCGAGTGGCATCGTGGCTTGCGGGGCGTCCGCCGGTCGTGCCGCCCCGCCCGGCAACGGCCGTCAGTCCTCCGTGGAGTGGCCGATCCCGGCCGTCTTCCCGCCGCCGGCCAGGCGTGCGCTCACCTGCGCCCGCGCGTTCGCGGGTGCCCGTACCGCGAGGACCCGCCCCTTCTGCGAGGCCCGTACGGCCCCCGCCACCTCGATACCGGTGACGGCCCGGCTGCCCGCGGCCAGCAGGTAGGTGTGCCCGGATGCAGCCCGCCATGCGGCGCTCGCGACGACGTGCCGGCCGAAGCGGCTGCATGCCGCGGTCGACCGTTCCCCTGCCACTGCCCGCGCCGCAGTCCCGGGAGCCGTGAACCGTACGCTCGCCTCGCCCGGGCCGCGCCAGGTGTCCGCCCGGACGCAGGACCACACGGCCCGGCCGCCGCCCTCCGGCAGTGACTGCTCGGCGAAGTCCCACACGCCCACCGCGCGCACGCCGTCCGGCAGCTCGGCGAGGTGGCAGGCCGTGCGCGCCCAACTCGCCAGCGCCGCAGCCCCGGTGGCCTCGCGGGGCTGCCGCGTCGGCGCGCCGCCGCCGGGCAGTGGTGCGTACGTCAGGTGGGCGGGCACGAGGCCGCCGAGATCGGTGACGAGGAAGGAGTGCTTCTCGGCGATGCGGGCCGAGGAGCGCAGTTGCAGCGTGGGCCGGGAAGCACAGGGACCGGGCGTGGCCGTGCCGCGCAGGGGCTCGGTGATGCCGTCCGCCGAGACCCGTACCGGCCGTGCGGGCACGTCGGGACGCAGCAGAGCACGGGCCTGTGCGCCGGCGACCCAGGGGGCGGTCAGATAACGGGCCGTGCCGTGCGCCCGGCTGACGACGAGTGCGGCGGCCGTCGTCACGTCGCTGCTGTCCGTGCGGGCGAAGTCGAGCGTGGCGTGACCGCCGGGGGAGAGGGGCTCGCGGTAGCGGACGGTGCGCAGGCCGTCGTGGAGCAGCACCACGGCGTCGCCGTCCACCTCTCCCGCGTACAGCAGCTGCGTACCGTCTGGGGGAGGGCCCGTGAAAGTGCCGGGCGTACGGCTGACGCGGGTGCCGCGCGGCGGCCTCGACCAGGTGGCGAGGGCGCGGTCGAGCAGGTCCCGGTCCTCGGCCCGTCCGCCGCGGGACGGCCAGACGGTGAAGTCGACCCGCGAGGTGCGGGCCCACTCCCCGCGGGGCACCCGTACCAGGTCCGCGGCGGTGACCGGGCCGGCAGCCGGGTGCGGGGGCCGCGGGCCCGTCGCCGATCCGGTGGCGGTCAGGACCACGGCGCCGACCGTCACCACCGCGGTGACGGCCCAGGCGAGGCGGAACCGCTGCTTGCGGCGGAGCAGGTCCGTGGGGCGGGTCCGCACCGAGCAGGCGTTGAACTCCGCCGAGCGCAGGAGCGTCTGGGCGGCGGAGACGGCCGGGGCGTCGAGCTGCCGCGCCACTCGCAGGGCCCGGTCCGGGTGACCGACGCCGGCGGCGCCGAGCAGGGCCCGGACCTCGGTGTCGGGCAGGTCGTCCGCCCGGGAGAGCACGAAGGCCGCGCGGACGTCGGCGGACAGCCCGGACAGCGTCTGTCCCAGCGCGGTCTCCTCGCGCCCGCCCGCGCGCGGGGACAGCCGCAGTCCCCACACCACCGGCAGCATGGGCCGCAGCGCACGCGGCGGTGGCAGACTCCCCGGCCACACCCGTGGGCGCCGCTCGTAGGCCAGGGCCGCGCGCAGCACACGCTCCCGTACCCATGCCGCCCCGAGCCGTTCGGGCCCCGGCCGCTCCGGCCCCGGCCGCTGGGCCGGTACCCGCAGGGCGGTCTTCCGGAGCCGGAAGCCGGGCAGCGCACGCTGCACGAGGCGGTGGGCGGTCAGTACTCGGCGGTGCCTGCTGAGCGAGGGCGGGAGGGTGAGGTAGGCGAGACGGACCAGACCGGTGTAGTGCTCGACGAGGTCGGCCTCGGCTTCGTCGAGCGTCATCCGGGCACGGCCGTCCGGAGAGCGGCGCTGCGACGTGACCATGGAGCGGGGTGCCTCCGGAGGCTGAGAGGTGCAGGGCGCTTACTTCCTTCAAACGAGTGAATGCCGAAGGGGTTACCGCGTGGACACGGCGGTCACAGGCCCGGTTCGGCGAGGCGGCGGCTGATCCGTACGCCGGCCGACTCGACGGGCGAAGTCCAGGTGGTGGTCGGTCAGCCGGCGGCCGGCCCGGCTGCCGTGCAAAGCCAGGCGCCGCGCCTGTCGCGCCGGACGCGTGCCGGGCCGGCCCTCGCGTGGACTGGCGGACGCGGTTTCTGGGCCCCGCCCGGGGCGGCGCCGCAGCCGGCGGGGCGGGGCTGAAAAACGATGCTTCGGGCGGCGGCCGGGGGGAGCAGGCGTGGTCGTGTGATCGTTCGCGAGGAAGGAGCGACGGAGCATGACGACACAGGCGTAGCAGGTCAGGGACGGCGCTGAGGCGGTGGTGCCGATCGAGGCGCCGGAGCCTGCCGGGCCGGGGGCGATCCGCCTGTGCGATCCGGGGGAGGACCGTGCGCGGATGGGCTGGCACCGTATCGGCGGCTCCAACGCGATGGGCCGCTGGCGCGCGGACGCGCACCTGGTGGCCGACATCAGCGAGCCGGACGGCGACGGCATGTGCCAGGTCACCGGCCCGGTCCGGGGCATAGCGCACCACTGCACTGTCGACACCGACCCCCGGCACCAGCGGAACCGGACGCACCGACGGTAGAAGCGCCCTCCCGACAGCAGCGGGTAGAAAGTTCCGAACCACTCATCCGGGCAGACTGCTGGACCCAGACGCCGACAAAACCGGCAGTCGTCACGCCGGAGCCCGACCACGGTGGGCACACCAGCAGATCAGGCTGGAGCAAGGCGGCTATTCACCCTCGGCGGTCGCATGACCCTGCGGTGACTTCGCCGGCGTCCGCCCCCGGGACGCCGGTGCGGCGAGCTCGGCCAGATGGTGCAGCGAGTTGGTGAGGTGCTCAGGACCGAAGGGCGGGAACCGGAGGTACTCGCGGATGGACTGCGGCACCGCCGACCAGTCGTACGTGAGCGTGACCTCGGTCTCGGACGCACCGAGCGGCGTAAGGCCGTAACGCCAGAACCAGCCGCCGAACTCCAGGCGGCCGTCCTCCTTTTCCTCCCCCGTCAGCCAGCCGATGGTGCGCGGCGGGTCGAGCACCTGGACCTTGTTGGCCACCTGGTAGTCACCGTTCGGATGGTTGACGTGATACATGGCCATCCGGAAAATCTGCCCGACTTCGGTCAGCGGCGCCCGGTCGACGGGTGCCTGGACCCAGCCGGTGCCATCGATCGCGGAATGAGCCGTCGGGTCCGCCAGTACCGCGAACACCCGCGCAGCGGGCGCTGCGACCGTCAGGGTGGCGCTCACCTTCTCCTGGTCCACGGTGTGCACGCTCCTCGTCGTCTCAGCGGGCCTCCCGCAGGCGCGGGAGGGACGTTTCCGACACGGGCGCGCCGTGGCCTCACTGCCGGCCGCCTCGTCAGGGAACGGTAGCGGCCTGGCTGTCGGGGTGGCAGGTGAAGACCTGGTCGAGGCCGACGTAGCGCAGGACGCGCAGCGTGTTGGCGGGTACGGCGGCCAGGGCGACGTCCGCCTCGGCGGCGATGGCGCGGTTGCGGGCGGCCAGCAGGGCGGTGATGCCGCTGGAGTCGCAGAACTCCATCGCCCCCAGGTCGAGCACCAGGCGCTGGCCCGGCTTCAGGGTGAGGCCGCAGACGACGGAGCGCAGCTCGTCGGCGTGGTCGTAATCGAGGTCCCCGGCGATCTCCAGTACGGGACCGGTCGCGGCGTCTCGGGGGGTTATCTTCAGCGAGCTCATCTCTGGGGTGGGGTCGGAGGAACAGGGACAGGAACCGGTGGGCGGAGCTCGGGGGAGCTTCAGGGCCGGGTACCGGCGGGGACGCCGAGGGCGAGCAGGGCGGTGTCGTCGTCCAGGCCGTCACCGAAACTGTCCAGCAGCCCGGTCAGCGCCTGGATGACGGCGTGCGGTGGCGATCCGCTGTGGCCGGTGGCGAACGCACGCAGGGCGTCGTCCCCGTACAGGGCGCGGTCTGGCCCCGTACGGGCCTCGGTGAGGCCGTCGGTGTAGAGCAGCAGACTGTCGCCCGGCGCGAGGGTGGTGGCGGCGGTCGCGAAGCGCGGGTCGGGCAGGATGCCGACGAGCAGCCCGCCCGGGGTGGGCAGGAAGTCGCACGTGCCGTCCGCGCGCAGGACCAGCGCCGGGGGGTGACCGCCGGAGGCGAGCTGTACGCTCACCTCTCCGCTGTCCTGGTCGGGTTCCAGGATGCCGAATACGGCGGTGCAGTAGCGCGGGTCGCCGCCGCTGTACCGCTCGTGCAGGACCGTGTTCAAGGTGGCCAGGGCGGCCACCGGGTCCGGGTCGTGCAGGGCGGCGGCGCGCAGGGTGTAGCGGGTCAGCGACGTCAGGGCGGCGGCTCCGGGGCCCTTGCCGCTCACGTCCCCGAGGAAGAACGCCCAGCGTTTGCCGTCCAGGGCGAACAGGTCGTAGAAGTCGCCGCCGAGCCGGTCGGGGGAGGCGGTGTGGTAGTACGTGGCCACCTCAAGGCCGGGTATGTCGGGCAGCACGGCGGGCAGCAGGCTCTGCTGGAGGGCGGCGAGCGCCTCCTGGAGCCGGGCGCGGTCGGCCTCCGCCCGCTTGCGGGCCTCCTCCGCCTCCTGCCGGCGCCGCAGCAGCTCCTCCTCGTACGCGCGGCGGTCCCGCGCGTCGAAGAGCGTCGTACGGATCAGCAGCGGCTCGCCCTCGCTGCCGTGCTTGACGGTCGAGGAGACCAGTACCGGTATCCGGGTGTCGTCGGCGCGCTTGACCTCCAGCGCGATGCCGTTGATCTCGCCCTGCATGCGCAGCAGCGGCGCGAAGTGCGTCTCGTGGTAGAGCTTGCCGCCCACGGTGAGCAGGTCGGTGAACCGCATCCGCCCCACCACCGCCTCGCGGGCCAGGCCGAGCCAGTCCAGGAGCGTGGCGTTGATCTTCGCGATGGTGCCGTCCATCAGCGTCGACACGTAGCCGCACGGTGCGGAGTCGTAGAGCTCCTCGGCGCTGTCCTCCAGCAGGGCCGCGAACGCGGCGTCCATGGCGCGGTCGCCGTTCGTCTCGTGCGGGTCGGGTTCCTCCTGTCCGGCGCGGCTCATCGGCGCAGCCCCGCCAGGAAGCCGGTGATCGCCGCGTTGGTGGCCTCGGGCGCGGACAGGTGCGGGCAGTGGCCGGTGGCGTCCAGGGTGACCAGCGCCGAGCCGGGGACCTGCGCGTGCACGTACGCGCCGACCTCGCGCGGGGCGATCACGTCCTGCGTGCACTCCAGCACCAGCGTCGGTACCTCGACCGTCTTCAGGTCGTCGCGGGAGTCGGACAGGAAGGTGGTACGGGCGAAGACGCGGGCCATGTCGGGGTCGGTCGCGCAGAAGCTGTTGGTCAGCTCCGCGCCCAGCTCGGGACGGTCCGGATTGCCCATGATCACCGGCGCCATGGCGGCCGACCAGCCCAGGTAGTTGGAGTCCAGCGAGGCCAGCAGCTCGTCGATGTCCTCGGCGGTGAAGCCGCCGCGGTAGCCCTCGTCGTCGATGTAGCGCGGGGACGGGGCGACCATGACCAGGGCGCCGATGCGCCCCGGGGCCCGCCGGGCGGCGAGCACGCCGGTCATGGCGCTGACCGAGTGCCCGACGAAGGTGGCGTCGCGCAGGTCGAGGGCCTCGGTGACCTCGACGACGTCCTGGGCGTAACCATCGAGGGAGGCGTAACGATCCTCCTGGAACGCCGACAGGTCCGAGCGGCCGCAGCCGACGTAGTCGAACAACACCACCCGGTAGGCATCGGTCAGGGCAGGCACGGTCAGACGCCACATGTTCTGGTCACAGCCGAAGCCGTGGGCCAGCACCACCGCCGGTCCCGCCGGGTTACCGGTGACGGTGACGTTGTTCCTGCGCAGGATGTCCATGCGGCCCATCCTCGCATCCGTCCGTGACCGGCCCGGAGCAGCCCGCCGGAGGGGCGCCCGCCCGCATGCCGAGGCGGTGTCGGTGGTGTGTCGGCGGCGTGTCGGACGCCGCTGCGATCTTGGCGTACGGGGTGGTCCGGCGCCGGCGGCGGCCGGCCGGGCCACCTGCCGCCGCTGCGGCCCGCCCGCCGTCACGGCTGCCCACCGACGCGATCACACGACCGAGGAATCACCATGCCTTCCGAAGCCCAACCCCCTGCCTGGTCCCCGCCCCGGCCTCGCCCCCGGCCCGCGCGCCGGCCGTCGTCCCGGCCGTGGGACGTGCACCGGCTGCCGCCCGCCGAGGGCAAATCCTTCCTGGTCACCGGCGGCAACGCGGGCATCGGCTACTTCGTCGCGGAACAGCTCGCCGGAACGGGAGCCACCATCGTCCTCGGCAGCCGCGACCACACCAAGGCGGCGGCCGCCGAGGCCTGCATCCGCTCCCGCGTCCCCGGCGCACGCGTACGCCACATCCTGCTGGACCTGGCCGGCCTGTCGTCCCTCAAGGCCGCCGTGGACACCCTCGCACTCGACCACCTCGACGCGGTGGTCCACAATGCAGGGGTGGCGCTCGACGACCCGCCCCGCAGGGAGACAGAGGACGGCCACGAGCTGATGTTCGGGACCAACCACCTCGGCCACGTCGCCCTGACCCGGTGGCTCGCACCCCTGCTCGCGGCCGCGCCGGCCGCCCGTGTCGTGA
This sequence comes from Streptomyces sp. NPDC030165, assembly GCF_055573595.1. Lineage (NCBI taxonomy): Bacteria > Bacillati > Actinomycetota > Actinomycetes > Kitasatosporales > Streptomycetaceae > Streptomyces > Streptomyces sp. NPDC030165. The sequence goes on from NZ_JBVIBD010000039.1 coordinate 19,536, forward strand.
CCGTCGGCAGCTTCGCGGCGAAGTCCGAGCGGCTCGACCTGGCCGATCTGCAGTCCGCCGGGGGCGATTACCGTCCGAAGCGGACCTATGGCCGCTCGAAGCTGGCGCAGATGTACTTCGCCCTGGCCCTCGACCGCCGCCTGCGCGCGGCCGGCAGCCCCGTGCGCAGCCTGGTGGCCCACCCCGGAGGCGCACTGGACTCCCTCACGCCCGTACGTCCACCGGTGCACGTACGGACCTCCGGCGAGCGGCTGCGCGGGCTGCCCGCGGGCCTCCTCGTACAGGGCAAGGACGCCGGTGCGTGGCCCGTGGTGCGGGCGGTGCTCGACCCACGGGCGACGGGTGGCCAGCTGTGGGGCCCCCGGGTCTTCGGGCTGCGCGGGGAGCCCCGTACCGAGCCGGTCTGGGACCACCTGAAGGACACCGCCGTCGCGGCACGCCTGTGGGACGCGAGCTGTGAGCTGGTCGGCGCGGAGCCGGACCTGGGCTTCGAGTGAACGGCTGGGCGGCCGCGGGACGTTCCCGCGGCCCGCCGCGATCAGCACTTCCGCCGGCGCTTCCGTCAGGTCCTGCCAGGACCCGTCGGACTCCTCAGGATTTACGCGTACCGAGGGCCGTCCGGGTCCGGGCGGTGGCCCGATCGGCACGCAGCACCTGGTTGACCCGCGCACTGTCGAGGACGCGTTCCCAGCGGGCGACGACGAGCGTGGCGACGCTGTTGCCGGCGAGGTTCGTCAGGGCGCGGCACTCGGACATGAACTTGTCGATGCCGAAGATCAGCATGATGCCCGCGGCCGGGACGGTACCTGCGGTCGAGAGGGTCGCGGCCAGGGCAATGAAGCCCGCGCCCGTGACACCGCCGGAGCCCTTGGAGGTCAGCAGCATGACGGCGAGGAGGCCGAGTTGCCCGCCGAGGCCGAGCGGGGTGTCGGTGGCCTGGGCGATGTAGACGGCGGCCAGCGAGAGGTAGATCGAACTGCCGTCGAGGTTGAAGGAGTACCCGGTGGGGACGGTCAGGCCGACGATGTCGCGACGGATGCCGAGCCCTTCGAGTCTGACCATGAGCCGGGGCAGGGCGCTCTCCGAGGACGAGGTGCCCAGGACGAGCAGGAACTCTTCGCGCAGGTGGTACAGCAGCCGGAAGACGTTGATCCTCAGTAGCGCGGTCACCCCGCCCAGCACCACCACGACGAAGAACAGGGACGTACCGTAGAAGAGCGCGATGAGCCGGCCGAGGCTGGTGAGGGTGGAGATGCCGTACGTACCGATGGTGTACGCCATCGCGCCGAACGCGCCGACGGGAGCGGCCAGCATGACGTGGTGCAGGATCTTGAAGACCACGGCGCTCAGCCGGTTCACGCCGTCGACGACCGGCTCGCCGACGGGGCCCACGGTCTTCAGGGCGACGCCGAAGAGGACCGAGAAGAAGATGACCTGGAGGATGTTGCCCTCGGCGAAGGCACCGACCGTACTGCTGGGCACCAGGTCGGTGAGGAAGTGCCACCAGCTCTGGTCCGACCCGCTCTCCGCGTACCGCGCGGCGTCGCCCTCCAGCCGCAGGTCGCCGGGGTGGGCGTGCACGCCGGCGCCGGGCTGGAAGACGTTGACGGCGAGCAGGCCCAGGAGGAGGGCGAGCAGGGTGCCCGCCTGGAAGTAGGCGAGCGACTTCAGGCCGACCCGGCCCACCCGGCCGAGGCTGTCGACACTTCCGATACCGGCCACGACGGTCAGGAAGACGATCGGCGTGATGAGCATTTTGATCGCGGACACGAAGGTGGTGCCGACCGGTCCCAACGCCGCACCGGCCGCCGGCCACAGCCAGCCGGTCATGATGCCGGTGACGATCGCGGTCAGCACCCAGAAGTAGAGCTGCCGGTACCAGGGGTGGGAGGGAGCCGGGGCCGGAGCGGTGGGCGGAGCTGGAGCGGTGGGCGACGGCGAAGCGGGGCCTGGAGCCGGATCGGGGCCTGGAGCGGGAACCGGATCAGGGGCCGGTGGCCGGGCCGGCACGGCGGGCTCGGGTGGTGCCATGACGTATCACCTCGTCGGGGAACGGACGCAGCCGGGCGCGGGCCGGAACAGCGGAGGACGGGCGGACGGGCCGACGGGTCACAGGAGTTCGAGGAGCGCCTCGGTGAACTCCGCCGTCGAGGCGGTACCGCCCAGGTCGGGCGTGCGGACGTCCGTCTTGGCGAGCACCGCCGCGATGGCGTCGGTGACGTCCTGGGCCGCCCCGGGGTGCCCGAGATGGTCGAGCATCAGGGACGCGGACCAGATCGCGCCCAGTGGATTGGCGATGCCGCGCCCCGCGATGTCGGGCGCCGAACCGTGCACCGGCTCGAACATCGAGGGGAAGTCACGCTCCGGGTTGAGGTTGGCGGCCGGCGCGATGCCGATGGAACCGGCCACGGCGGCCGCCAGGTCACTGAGGATGTCGCCGAACAGATTGGAGCCCACCACCACGTCGAAACGGGCCGGTTCGAGCACGAACTTGGCGGCCAGCGCGTCGATGTGCTCCTGATCCCACGCCACTCCGGGATGCGCGGCGCCGCGTTCGGCGACGAGCTCGTCCCAGAAGGGCAGGGTGTGCACGATACCGTTCGACTTGGTGGCCGAAGTCAGCCTGCCCCGGCGGCTCGCGGCCAGCCTGAACGCGTGGTCCAGCACCCGCGTCACCCCGGCCCGGGTGAACACCGACTCCTGCACGGCCGCTTCTTCGGGAAGCCCGCGGTACAGACGCCCGCCGATCTCGCTGTACTCGCCCTCGACGTTCTCCCGTACGACGACGAAGTCGACCTCCCCCGCCGCCGCGCCCCGCACGGGACTGTCGATCCCCTCGAAGACGCGCACCGGCCGCAGGTTGACGTACTGGCGGAAGCCGCGGCGGATCGGGATCAGCAGCCCCCACAGCGAGACATGGTCCGGCACGTCGGGGCGGCCGACCGCACCGAGCAGGACGGCGTCCTTGTCACGCAGCTGGTCCAGGCCGTCCGGGGGCATCATCGCGCCCTCCCGCAGATAGCGTTCGCAGGACCAGTCCCCGTACGAGGTGTAGGAGAACGCGAAGCCGTGGCGGCGGCCGACGGCGTCGAGCACCTGCCGCGCCGGGGGCAGTACTTCCGTGCCGATGCCGTCGCCGGGGATCAGGGCTATGCGGTGGTTCGTCATGCGTCCGATTGCAGCAACGGGACCGGGGAACGGTCCAAGACGCAGTTCCGATCTGGCTGATCAGCGGGGGCTATCAGCGGGGGTTGTCAGTGGGGTTGGGGCCGGGGATCGGGAGCCTCGGGCGGCGGGCGGCGGGTGGTGAACGGTGGGCGGCGGCCGGGGCCGTGCGTGGCCCCGTCAGCGGTCGGCCCATCAGTAGGCAGCACCTCAGGGCAGCTCGGGCAGCTCAGGGCGGAACAGTTCACCGGCATCTCAGGGCAGCGCCGCCGCCACGAAGGCCCGCGCGGCCGGCGAAAGTCCCGTACGGCGGCTGACCAGCCCGATGTTCAGCGTGGTCCGCGGCTCGATGTCCAGCACCCGGGCGCCGGCCCGCTCGGCCATGGCCCGCCAGGACTCCGTCACCACCGCCGACCCCACCCCGGCCAGCACCAGGGGGAGCAGGGCGACCCGGTGCTCGGTCTCGGCGGCGATGGTGAACGTGACACCGCGCTCGCGCAGGCCGTCCACGTACGCGCGCATCCCGGTGCCGCGTTGGCCGACGATCAGCCGCCGGCCCGCCAGCTCCTCGCAGGCCACGTCGCGCCGCCCGGCGAACGGGCCGTCGGGGGAGACCACGAGCACGAAGCGCTGCTCCCCGGCGGGCAGCGACGCCACCTCCCGGTCCGGCAACGGGCCCACGGTGGCCAGCAGCCCGAGCTCGACCGTGCCGGTGCGGACCATCTCGACCACGTCCCGGGGGGTGAACGCGGCCTTGATGGCCACGGACACCCCCGGGTGGCGGCTGCTGAAGGCAAGGATCATCGAGGTCAGCGGCTCCACCGCCTGGGACGGCATGGCGGCCACGTCCACCCGGCCCGTACGCAGTTCGTGCACCGCCGCGACACTGGACCGCGCGGTCGCCAGGCTGCGTACCGCCGCGCGTGCCGGTTCGATCAGGGCCCGGCCCGCCTCCGTGAGCACCGCGCGCCGGCCGATGCGGTGGAAGAGGTCGCTGCCCAGGTCGCGTTCGAGCGCCCGGACCGCCTGGGACAGCGACGGCTGGGAGACGTACAGGGCCGCGGCGGCCCGGTGGAAGCCGCCCTGGTCGACGATCGCGAGGAAGTACTCCAGCTGCCGGATGTCCATCCGCCGATTCTCACCCGCACGGCCGCCGGGCCCCTCGCCGCCCTCTTCCGCCGCAGCTCAGCCGCCCTCCGCGGGTTGGGGTAAGGCGCTGCCGCACCCTGGGGCCAGTTCGGTGGCCGACCACGGCCGCCCGGAAGCGGGCAAGGACGCCACGGCGGCCTCGACATCGGGGTGGGCGGGCAGCAGCCAGGCGGTGCCGGTACGGGCGGTCAGCTGGCGCGCCGTGGCACTGGCGCCGATCAGCACCACACCGCCCCCGGTCGAACGCAGCAGCATCGACAGGCGGGCCAGCGCACCCAGCGTCTCCACGTCCAGATCACCGGTCGCGGTCACGTCCACCAGGACGGTCGGGGTGGTCGCTCCGAATCGGACGGCCCTGACCAGGCGGCTGGCGGCGGTCGGCGGGTGGCCGGTGAGGGTGAGCAAGTGGTAGTGGGAACCCGCGGCAGGCGTGGTCATGGCCGGCCACCTTTCGTCGGAACGGTTCGGGAGCTGGGTCGCGCGCCCTCCCGGGTGCTCCGGCAACGCGGGTGTTACGCCCCCGCCGACGTACGCGAAAATCAGTTCCTATCGAGCGGTCGCACGCTTGCACGCGGTGGTGCTGGCAGACGACACCGGCGGCACGCGGAATGTGCGGGGTGTCGGCGTCGGCGGAACGGCGGGTGGCCTGGGTGGTGCGCGGTGCCTGGGGCCGTCCGGGTGGCGGGGGTCTGCCCAGGTGAAACCGGAATGTCAGACCTATGCATTACTGTGCGTTGCGTAGGTAATGGGAATGACCCAGCTGGCGTCATGCGCAGGCGCGCCACGGGTGGAGCAACAGGGGTGGGACGTGCAGAAGTACATCGCGCGGCGCGTGGGCGTGACGCTGGCGGCCGTGGCCGTGGTGGCGGGGCTGACGAGCTGCGAGGACGGCGGCGACAAGACGAAGGCGGCACAGGGCGCCGAGCAGAACGCCGAGCAGGGTCCGGGGAAGACCGCGCCGGTGGAGGCGCTCACGGCGGCGTACAAGAAGACCGCGGCGGCGAAGTCCGCGAAGGTCTCGATGACCATGTCGGTGCCCGCGGCGGTCAAGGGCGGCGGCGAGACCCGGATGACCGGTGTCATGGGCTGGAACCCCCTGGTCATGGACGTGACGGTGAGCGAGAGCAAGCCCGGCGCGGCGGCCGGCGCTGCTGAGAAGAACCACATGATCTGGGCCGACGACGTCATCTACGTGGACCTGGGCACGGGCATGGGTGAGCAGGTCGGCGGTCTCGGCGACAAGAAGTGGGCCAAGATCGATCTGAAGGCGGCCGCGGCGGAGTCCGGCAACGGCAAGCTCGCCCAGCAGATGACCGCCGGCCTGGAGGAGATGAACCAGGACCCGGCCCAGCAGCTCGCCATGCTGCTCAACTCGCGGGACATCAAGGACCTCGGCTCCGCCGAGCTGGGCGGCCGGAAGGTGGAGCACTACCGGGGCTCGCTGACGGTCCAGGAAGCCCTCAAGGGCCGGAAGACGCTGGAGACCTTCACGCCCGAGGAGCGCAAGAAGCTGCTCGCGAACATGGAGAAGGTCGGCATCAAGGGGTACGACTACGACGTCTGGGTCGACGGCGACCAGTACCCGGTGAAGATGGACACGCAGATAAAGACGCCGCAGGGCACGATGCGCATCACTCAGACCTACTCCGACTACGGCACCAAGGCGTCGGTGAAGGCGCCGCCGGCCCGGGAGACCGCCGACCTGATACAGATGCTCAAGGACCTCGGGGCCCAGGCGAAGGGGCGTACCGCCTGACGGGCCCTCTGCCCCCGGCTCCGTGGGAGCGGCAGGGCGTCGGCTGTGGCTGTAGCCACGGCGGCCCGGCAGCGGTAGACAACCCAGTTGACCATGTGGGGTGCGGACGTCTGGCCTCCGACAAGACAACCAGGTTGACTACCTTTGTGCCTGGCCCCGTGGCCCGCCCCCTGCGAGTCGCATCTGTGGAGGACGCGCCATGCCCTTGTCCACCGGAGCCGACGCTCCCACCTTCGAACGCCCCGGATTCACCTTCCGGCCCCTCGCGATACCTTCGCGCGGCAGCACCGAACTGGCGGTCTGGACCCTGCACGCGGCCCCCGGGGCCACGAGCGAGCCGCACAGCCTGGACCGCGAAGAGGTGTTCGTCGTCCTCGACGGCCGGCTGGTGGCCACCGTCGGCGGTGAGGAGGTCGTCGCCGGGCCCGGTGACGCCGTCATCGTGCCCGCCCACACGGAACTGTGCCTTCGCAACGGCGACGCGCCCGCGACCGTCAACGTCATCACCTCGGCCGGGATCCAGGCCACCCTCGGGGACGCGACCTTCCCGCCCCCGTGGGCCCAGTAGGCGGACGCGAACGGGTCGGGTGAGGTGAGCCGAGGGGGAGGGGCGCCGGCCGGAGCGCCGCCGCACGGCGGCTCCGCCGGCCGCCGGACGGCCGTCCCCTTCCGGCGACACGTTCGGTGGCATCTCGCCGCATCGACGTGCACCGGGCGGCTTCGGGGGTACCGGTCCAGCCTCAGCGTCGTCGTAGGAGGCAGCATGGCATTCAACCCGCTCCCGGAAGAAGGCAAGCCCGGCGGCACGGCCGACCGCGCCGGCTCGGCGGCCGGCCCGGCGGACGGGACGTACGCGCAGGGGGAGGAGGTGCCCATGCGGGGCTATGCCGTGCTGGCCGGGACCTACACGGCGGCCACGGCCCTGTTCGCCCTGGGCTACCGGAAGTCCGGACGTACGCTGCCCTCGCGTGTCCCTCCGTGGGACGTGCTGCTCCTGGGCGCGGCGACGTACAAGGCGTCGCGGCTGCTCGCGAAGGACAAGATCACCAGTCTTGTGCGGGCACCGTTCACCCGGCGCAAGGAGGCCGTCAGTGCCAGCGAGGTCATGGACGAACCCCGCGGGCACGGCCTGCGCCTGGCCGCCGGCGAACTGGTCGCCTGCCCCTTCTGCCTGGCCGCCTGGATCGCTACGTCGCTGGTCTGCGGTTACGCGGTCGCCCCGCGGGCCACCCGGCTGGTCGCCTGCGGGCTGAGTGCCGTCGCCCTCTCGGACTGGCTCCAGTACGCCTGGAGCGCCACGCAGGAGCGGGCCGAGGGGTGAGGCACCGGTCGGCGGTGGCGCTGGTCCGACCCCGGTTCCGGCGGTCCTGGACCCGACGGTCCCGTACCCGGCTGTGGTCCCGGTCGTGGCTTCCGGTCCGACTGCGATGTCAATTGCGGTCACGGCCCTGCGTGTGAACTCGAACACGGCCGCGCCTGGCCTGTGATCTCGGTTGCGGCCACGGCCCTGCGTGTGATGTCGACCGTGGTCACGGTCTCGGCTCCGGCAGGAGCCCGGGGAGTCAGACTGAGAGGGGAAGCGATGAGCGGCAAGAGTCTGACTCAAACCGAGGCCGAGGGGCGCGCGAGGCTGCTGACGGTCGAGCGGTATGACGTGGCCGTCGATCTTTCGGAGTTGATGACCGGTTCGCGGGTTCGGTGCGAATCGACGATCACTTTTACGTGTCACCGGCCCGGGGCTGAGACCTTTGTCGATTGTGCGGCGGCGGTTGAGAGCGCCACGCTCAACGGGGTCGTACTGCGGTCGGCTTTTGAGGGCCGGATCGCGCTGACCGATCTTGCCGAGCGCAACGTCCTCACGGTGGTCTCGGTGACGGAGTGCTCGGCCGATGTCCCGGGCGTGCACAAGGCGGTCGACCCCGTCGACGGCGAGACGTATGTCTACACCGACTTCAGTCCCGACTACGCCCGGTACGTGTTGGCCTGCTTCGATCAGCCGGACCTCAAGGCGCCGTGGGCGTTCACCGTGACCGCTCCTGCCGACTGGCGGGTTCTGAGCAACAGCGGTGACCCGCAGATCGAACACCTCGGCTCCATGCGACGCTGGACTTTCCCGCCGACGCCGCCGCTGGCGGCGTACAACACTGTGATCAATGCGGGCCCGTACTACGAATTGCGTCGTCGCGGAGCTGGTCATGATCTCGGGCTCTTCGCCCGACAGTCGCTGGCTTCGATCCTGGAACGGGACGCCGACGAGCTGTTCACCCTGACCACTCAGGGGCTCGAGTTCTTCGCCGGCAAGTTCGGCATGCTGTTTCCGCAGCACAAGTACGACCAGGTCTTCACGCCCGAGTTCCCCGGCGCGTTGGAGAACTTCGGCTGCGTCACCTGGATGGACTGGTTCCTGCGCAGGAGCACGCCGACCAGGGCGGAGTGGGACATCTTCTCGCGGTACCTGCTGCACGAACTCGCGCACATGTGGTTCGGCAACATCGTCACGATGCGCTGGTGGGACGACCTGTGGCTGAACGAGGCGTTCGCGGAGTTCGCAAGTAATTGGGCCGCCGTGAGCGTGACGTCGTACACCGATGCCTGGACGGCACATCTGGCCGGCGAGAAAGTCAGAGCCTATTTCATGGACCAGGGACCGACGTCGCACCCGATCCGCCAGCAGGTTCGCGACGTCTCCGAGGCGAAAGCGACATTCGACGCCATCACCTACCCCAAGGGTGCATCCGTACTGCACCAGCTGATGACGTACGTCGGCGAAGCGAACTTCTCCGCCGGTCTCACCAGCTACTTTGCCACGCATGCCTGGGGCAACACCACGTTGCATGACCTGATCGACGCGGTCGCCGACGCCAGCGGACGTGACCTGGACCAGTGGCGCACGGGATGGTTGGAAACAGCGGGCACCGACCGGCTGGCTCTCGACCACGACGCAGACGGGTTCGCCCTGGTTGCTCAGGGCCCAGGTGGCCGGCCACGCCCGCATGTGCTTGCCGTCGGCGCCTACGAGCGTTGCGGGGACCACCTTGAGCGCATTGCACTCGTCGAAGTCGAGGTAGCGGGCGAACGAACCCGGCTCGACCTACCAGCAGGAGCCGACCTGTATCTGGTCAACGATGAAGACCTGACCTTCGCCTCGACGAGACCTGACGCCACGACCAAAGACGCGTTCTTCCGCAACGCCGCCCGCCTGCCCACTGCGACCGCGCGGGGTGTCGCCGTCACCACGGCCTGGGACATGCTGATCAACGGCGAAGCGACAGCCGCCGAGGCCGTGGAGTGCCTGACCGGAGTGCTCGCTGTCGAGACGTCCGCGTCCGTGATCGAGCCGTATCTCAACCTGGCTGTCGAGGCCGCAGATCTGTGGAGCCCAAAGTCGCACCGGGACGAGCTGCTGCGAGCCGTGGCTGCGGCGTGCCGCAGCCTCTCCGGCGTCGGCACCTACCGCAAAGCGGCGTTGCGCGGCTTCGCTCGCACCGCGGCCGAACCGGAGGAGATTGCGTGGCTCCAGACCGAGGCCGGGAACGACATCGATCTCCAGTGGCGAGCACTGGTTCGCAAGGCTCAGCTCGGAAGCCCGACCGCAGCCGAGGTACAGGCTCTGCTCGACCGCGACCCGGATCCCGACGCATGGATCAGCAGGCTCCAGGTCCGCGCGGCCACCCCGGACGCGGCCGAGAAGAAAGCAGTCTGGCAGACGCTGGCGACGGACCGCGCGGTGCCTCTCGCTTCGGTCCACTCAGTTGCGACGCTGTTCTGGAGCGCCGGCCAGGACGACTTGCTCAGGCCCCACACGGAGGCCTACCTCGATCTCGTCGCAACCATCCACCGCAGCGGAACCCAGCCGGCGACGATCTACACCAAAACCCTCTTCCCGCTGTTCGGTATCGACCTGACTTTCGTGGAACGAGCGGAAGACCTGGCGGCACAGGCTATCCCAGTCGTCCGCACGAACCTCCTGGACCGGGCCGACCGGATGCGCCGCATACTGCGCTCCCGCGGCTGAGAGCCCATCCTTAAAACCCTGTTGATCTCGTACACGGGCCACAGTGGAGGGCTCGGTGCGCATCAGGCTCTCCGTCCGCTGTGACTCAGCAACGGGCTATGCGGAGAGCTTTCGGGCGCTCCGAGCGCCGTGTCGGTACGCCTTTGCGGTGCGGGTCGGCGGGCGGATTCTGCCGGTACCGGGCGGGCCGGGGTTCCCGTTCACGGCCACGGGTGCCGTGCTCCGGCCTGGCAGGGGGTGGGGGTGGTGCCGAGTTCGGAGATGGTCGGCAACGTCAGCGTGGACCGGTACGAGCAGATCGTGGGGAGGCTGCGCGAGGCCGTCGAGAAGTTGTCGAAGAGTTCGTTCATCATCGGCGACGGTGCGCTGGAAGTCGTCCCGATGCAGGGTCACGGCGGCCGGTCGGTGCGGGACGACTTGTTCGGGGTGTCGGCATGGCTGCACCGGCTGTCGGAAGACGTCAACGTTCCCTACAACACCCTGAAGTCGTATCGGTGGGTGGCCAGCCGGTGGCCTGAGCAGCACCGATGCTCTGGAGTGGCGTTCAGTACCCACCAGACGCTGGCCGCGATCTCTGACGACGAGGAACGGTGGGCGGCGATCAAGAACCCGCCGCTGGACGAGCGGACCGGCAAACGGCGGTGGACACCGGAGACCTCCCGGCAGCGCGTCGGCTACCACGGTCCGGACCCGGAGACGGCGCAGGAGAAGATCGAGGCCGTGCACGACCTGGTCGCCGACGAGAAGGTTGCCGCGCAGGTGGCGACCGGTCTTCTGCGGCGCCCATCGGTGGCGTTCAAGGCCATGACCGACGACACCGCCCGGCACCAGGTAAATCACGCTCAGGTCGAGCAATCCCGCCAGCTGCGCGAGGCCCACGAGCAGCAGCTCGAAGGCGCCGGGGAACCGTTCGAGCCGACCGTGCGGCGGATCAACCACGCCCTGGAGTTCCTCGACCTGGTCGGGGCCTGCAGCGGTTCGTCGCGGCCACGGGCCGGATCGTCCCGTCACTGCGCGAGCGGCCCTTCTCCGACGACGAACGCGACACCGTGCACCGCAACGTCGACCGTGTCCGTGCGACCTGTGAGTGGATCCTCACCGCCGTGCACACCGGCCAGGTCGACGTCGACGAGGAGCTCGCGAAACTCCCGCGGGGCGAGTAGGAATGCCCCGGTCACGGCACCGGGGCGACGCGGCACGCGAGCACGCGGAAGCGATCTTCAGAGCGCTCATGCAGGCCCGTCCGGCAGGTCTCCACATGCCTCAGTTGATGCGGGCCACCGAACTCACCCGCAGCCAAGTGCAGTCGGGCATGGCAATGATGCGCGACATCATCACGAAGAAGGGCTGGCCACCGGTGATTTACACCAGGGCAGACGGCTACGCGTTCAGCGCGGACCCGAACGAGCTGGAGACCTACGAGACGGCCCGGGTGCACGTGTTGCTCACAGAGGTCCGCCGTCTGATCACCGGCACCATAGCGCCGCACGCCGCACTTGACCCGGAGGACAAGCGGATCCGCCACATCGTCGCCCAGCTCAACTCCGTCGAGTCCACCCTCGACCTGATCGCCTGAGAGAAGAGGGAGGCGGGCACGATGCGCCAGCGGCGCTACCCCTCCGACACCAGTGACCTCGAATGGTTTCTGATCGAGCCCTTGTTGCCGGTGCCGGCCTGCCAGACCCCGCGCGGCGGCCGCCCCGAAGCGCATCCGCGGCGCGAGATCGTCGATGCCCTGCGCTATCTCGTCGACACCGGCTGCGACATCGGCCGCCCGCCCGAGCACGGCCTGCGGCGCATCATGGATGCGATCCTGTACGTGGACCGCACCGGCATCCCCTGGCGTTACCTGCCCCACGGCTTCCCGCCCCACCAGACCGTCTACGGTTACTTCGCCAAGGGGCAGCGGGACGGCGTCGTCGCCCAGCTGGCCGGCCTGCTGCGGCGCCGGGTCCGCGAGGCCGAGGGCCGCGACGGCGAGCCGTCCGCGTGCGTGCTGGACTCCCAGGCCATCAAGACCTCCGCCCATGTGCCGCTGGCCGGCCAGGGCACCGACGCCGGGAAACGGATCACCGGCCGCAAGCGCCGCCTCGGCTGCGACACCCCCGGCCTGCTGCTGACCGTCCTGGTCACCGCCGCCAGCGTCTCCGACACCGCGGCCGGCGTGCAGCTGCTCTCCCGCATCGCCGCCGTCCACCCCCGCATCCGCAAGGCGTGGGTGGACGCCGGCTACCGCACCACCGCCATCGGCCACGGCGCGGCGCTGGGCATCGACGTCGAGCCCGTCGCCCGCCCGCCGGGCCGCCGCGGCTTCGTGATCATTCCGCGGCGCTGGACCATCGAGCGCAGCACCGGCTGGCTCATGCACCACCGCAGGCTCGCCCGCGACTACGAAACCCACCCCCACCGCAGCGAAGCCCTGATCCAGCTCGCGATGATCGACCTCGTGACCCGCCGCCTCGCCGGCGAAACCACCCCACCTGGCGCGGAACCTGACCCCGCGGAACCAGACACCCGCTACAGGACCAAACGCTCAGTCAGAGTGTCGGCGGCTCCAAGGCATACGTGGTGCCGCAGGCGCCGCACGCGAAACGGCCGTTGAGGCCGTCGTTCGCGCTCTGGCACTCCGGGCACGTGGCGGAGGTGAAGTACGCCTGGAGCGGTTCGGCCGCGCCCACACTTTCCTCCGTCGGGACACCATGGTTCTCTGTCATCCGGATGCTCCGCAGTTGCATGACCAGCTGCCGTCGGGCCCTTGGATGACCTGGGCGCCGCATCGACTGCCCCACATGATGCCCTTCCCCCGGCCCCCGAAGTCCATGACTCCCCCAAGCACAGAGTGCGCCTACAAAAACATCACAAAACCCCCTAGGAACGGTTACGCCGAGGCCGCGGACGCGCGGAACCGGCGCACGATGCGCATACCGGAGCACGGGGCGTCACCAGGGGGCGCAGAAACCATCGACGGCGCACCCCGCCGCTGGTCCGCCGCCCCAGGAGCCACCGCACGACCAGGCTCCGGACGCCGCTCAGCCCACGCCCGGAACCCGGCCACCACCGCTCCATCCGCGGGGCCCTGTTTCCCTCCAGAGGCCCCGTTTCCCCCGGTGACCCTGTTTCTCTGCCGGTCCCTGTTCCACCCCCAGGACCCTGCCTCCCCTGCGCGGCCTTACTCCACCCCCAGGGCCCTGCTTCCCTCGCGCGGCCCTCCTCCACCTACGGTGCCGCACTCCACGTGCGCCGCATCACTCTCCTCACGGTGTTTCACCCACCTCCGGCGCTTCGTTCCCCCTTGACGGCCGTCGCTTGCGAAGCACTCCCCAAGGCGTTCGCGTGCCTCGGGAGCAGCAGCATCAGCGCGGCCGCCGCGACGTAGAACGCGATCTGCCAGGGCAGGACGGAGGAGAACGCCTCTCCGTACGCCGCGAGCGGGGAAGACCCCGCCGCCGATGACGCTTCGAGCGTGGCGAAGAACCCCACGCCCAGGACGGCCACACCGACCGCGTTCCCGACCTGGCCGACGGTGGTGAGCATACCGCCGGCGGCACCGGCGTCCCGTGCGGGAACTCCCGCGAGGACGACGTTGACCAGCGAGGGGGAGGTCAGCCCCAGCCCGAGCCCGCCGATGAACAGCGGCAACGCCAGCTGCCAGTACGCGGGTACGGCCCCGCTCCGTACGACGAGCAGCAGCAGGAGCTGCGAAGCGGCCAGGACGAGTGAACCGGTGACGAGCAGCAGACGGCCGACGCGCGCGGCCAGTTGTACACCGACTCCGGAGGTGAGGGTCGAGCCGACCGCGTACGGAAGGATGACCATTCCGGCTTCCAGGGCCGAGCGCCCGGTGCCGTACTGGAGGTAGAGCGACAGCAACAGGAAGAACGAGCCGATGGCGCCGAAGAACAGCGCGGAGGCGGCCAGGCCGCTGCTGAAGGCCCGTACCCGCAACAGGCCCGGGTCGAGGACGGGCTGGTCACCGCGCGCGACCAAGCGGCGCTCCCTCCTGAGGAACAGCGCCGTGGCCGGCATGGACAGGGACAGCAGGACGAAGCCCCACCAGGGCCGGCCCCATTCGTGGCCCTGGACCAGGGGGAGCAGGACGCACACCGCTGCCGCCGCGGCGAGCGCCGCGCCGGGCAGGTCCAGCCGGGCCCTTCCGACCGCGTTCGACTCGGGCAGGAACCGCATGCCGAGGACGAGTCCGGCCGCCGCGACCGGAACGTTCACCCAGAAGATCGTCCGCCAGCCCAGGCCGAACACGTCCGCGTCGACGAGCAGGCCGCCGAGCAGCGGCCCCGCCACCGAGGCGAGCCCGAGCACCGCACCGTACGCGCCGAACGCCTTCGCCCGGGCGGCCGGCGCGAACGACGACCGGATGATGCCGAACACCTGCGGGACCATCAGCCCGCCCGCCAGCCCCTGGCCGACGCGGGTGGCGACGAGGAACACCGGGTCCGGCGCGAGCGCGCAGGCCGCCGAGGCGACCGCGAACCCCGCCAGCCCGATCAGGAAGACGCGCCGCCGTCCGAACTGGTCGCCGACGCGTCCACCGGTGATCAGCCCGGAGCCGAGTGCGAGGGTGTATCCGGCGACCGTCCACTGCAGCGTGGCCTCACCGGCCCCGAGCCCTTCGGCGATCGCCGGGGCGGCGACCGTGATGATCGTCGCGTCGAGAAGCTCCATGAAGGAGGCGATGAGCACCACGACGAGGGCCACCACCGCGGAGGAACCGCAGACGGCGGCCGCCCCCGGTCCCGGCCCGGCCTCCGGCCCCGGACCAGCCCCTGCCCCACCCCCTCCCTCTGCTTCTGTTCGTCCCGGTCCGGACGCGGACGCGCCTCTCTGCTGTGCCGTTCGTGCTGCGGAAGACTGAGTCATGCACGCCAGCGTCACAGGAGTACCGGCCACATAACGGCCGCTATTCCTGGCACGGTTGCGCCATGGCAGAGACATCGGCGCGCCTCCTCCTGCTGCTCTCCCTGTTGCAGTCCCGGCGCGAATGGCCGGGACCGGTACTGGCGGAACGGCTGGAGGTGAGCCCGCGCACCGTGCGCCGGGACATCGACCGGTTGCGGGAGCTGGGCTACCCCGTACGCGTCACCAAGGGGCCGGGAGGCGCGTACCGCCTGGACGCCGGGGCGAAGATCCCGCCCTTGCTGTTCGACGACGAACAGGCCGTCGCGGTCGCCGTCGCACTGCAGACCGCCCCCTCGACGGTGGCCGGTCTCGGAGAAGCGGCCGGCCGAGCGCTGGCCACCGTCCGCCAGGTCATGCCGAAGCGGCTGCGGCAACGGGTCGACTCGGTACGGGTGACGTCCATCGACAACGCCTGGGATCTCGCGGCGCCCCCGGTCGACTCCCGGGTGCTGCTCGCCGTGGGCACCGCCGTCCGCCACTGCGAGGTGCTGACCTTCGACTACGCGAGCCGCCCGGACAGCCTGAGCCGCCCGGGCCCGGGTGGCACGGACAGCCCGAGCCGCCCGGACAGCCGCGGGCCCGACCCCGATGGCCGTACGGACGGCCCGGGACCGTCGTTCCGCGTGGAGCCGCATCACCTCGTCATGTGGTCGGGCCGCTGGTACCTCGTCGCATGGGAAGTGGGGCGCTCCCGCTGGCGTACCTTCCGGGTCGACCGGATCACACCGCACGCCCCCACCGGAGTCCGCTTCACGCCGCGGGAACTGCCCGGCGCCGACGTCACGGCGTTCGTCATCGGCCAGTTCGACCGCGGTGACACCCCCGGCCAGTGGTCCTGCCACGGCGAGGTGATCCTCGACGCCCCCGCCGCGGTCGTCGCCCGCTGGGCGCCCGGTGGCGCCGTGGTCGAGGAAGTCGCCCCGGACCGCTGCCGGCTCAGCCTCGGCGCGTGGTCGTGGCCGGGACTGGCGGCCCTGATCGGCACCTTCGGCTGCGACATCGAGGTGATCGGCCCGCCGGAACTCACCGCCGCGTGCGAGGAACTGGCCCACCGGTACGCCGCGGCAGCGGCGGGCCGCCCGGCCCAACAGGCGGCCTGCTCGCGGCAGGAGCGCAGCGCCACGCGGTGACGCCGCCGGTCAGTTGCCGTGCGCCGTGATGGCGTAGCCCTCGGGGCCGGTGAAGGTGAAGGCGCGACCGAAGGGAGTGTCCTGCGGCGGGCTGAGGATGGTCACGCCGGCCGCGGTGAGCTGGTCGTGCAGCTCCTGGGCGTCCGTGGTGCGGAACCACAGGGCCACCCCGAGGCCGGGCCGGGCGACCTCGTCGAGATCCACCCCCGGCAGCGGCTCGCGGACGGCGAACGGGACCGGCTCGGTGGCGAACACCACCGCGCCGGGCGGCGATGCGGGGGACCGGCGCAGGCCGAGGTGGGTCTCGCAGAATGCGGCCGCCGCTTGGACGTCGCGTACCTGGAGGGCGAGGAAGTCGGGGCCGAGGAGGGTGGCGGTCATAGGGATCACTCGTTTCACGGTGTTCAGGCGTGGCGGAACTGCTGTGCCGTGCGCGATGGTGATGTCAGGACTCTGACATTCAGAACGGTACGCAGGGCGGCAAGGTGTGTCAAACTCCTGACATGAACGACCGGAAGCCCACTGAAGCCCGGAAGCCCACTGAAGCCCGGAAGCCCGCCGAAGACCGGAAGCCCGTGCAGGACCGCAGGCCCGTGGAGCCCCCGCACCCCGCCCAGGACGTCACCGAGCACGTCGGGTACCGCCTCAAACGCTCCGCCGCCGCCCTGCGCGGCGCCATGGACAAGGCCTTGCGCGAGTACGGCCTGACCGTGCCGCAGTACGCCTGCCTCGAACTGCTCGACCAGCAGCCCGGCCTGTCCAACGCCGAACTCGCCCGCGGCGCTTTCGTCACGCGGCAGTCCATGAACGTCGTACTCCGCGGCTTGCAGGACGCCGGGCTGGTCTCCCGCCCCCGCACCACGGACCACGGCCGCGCCCTTCCCGCCCATCTGACCGACGAGGGCCGCGACCGTCTCGACGCGGCCCGCGGCGCCGTCTACGCCATCGAACGCCGCATGGTCGCCGCCATCCCCCAGCCGCGCCTGACCGCCCTCCTCGCCGACCTCGACCGGATGACGGAGGCGCTCGGCGACTGAGGGCCCGTCAGGCCCAGGCCCCCGGTGCCGGCGTCCACGGCTTCCGCCGCGCGTGCGAGCCCCCGCCGCCGCGGTGTCGCGGAACGTCGGCAGGGGCTCGCCGTGGGCTGGCGGGGGTTCGCGGCCGGTGCGGCTCCGCGTCCGTCCGGGTGTCAGCCCGCGGTGTTGGTCTGCCAGATCGGGCCGCCGTCGGAGTTGTAGATGACGACATTGCCGTCGTCCTGCACGGAGAACGTGGCTCCGTGGTTCCCGCTGGTGTCGGAGTGCCAGATCTGCCGGCCGTTGGAGTCGTAGACGACGAGGTCGCCGTCCATCTCGAAGGCGGCCGTCTCGCCGTTCGGGTAGACGTTGTCGGCCTGCCAGGCCGCTTTGCCGTGGCGGTAGACGACGAAGTTGCCGTCCTCCTGCAGGCGCAGCAGGGTGTTGCCGTCACCGGATGTCCAGGCCTGGTTCCGGCGGATGACTGTCCTGGCCCGGAAGTCCGCGTTCGCCATGTTCTTCCCCTCGGTTCCGGCCTCGGGGCCGCTCCCCGGGCCGCCAGCCAACGTAACGGTGCGGAGCCGGGGCACCGCAGGGCGAATGACGCCGACTGGTTCGCTCGGTGCGCAGGCCGGTAAAGCGGCCACCCGGCGGTTTCCTCCCGCCCCGTCGTTCTCTCGTGAGGGAGGGGCTCCGGGGAGAGGAGGGGGGCGTGGTGCCGGTTGCGGTGCGGGAGGGGCGAAACTTCCTGGCGGCATCTGGCGGAATCCGGTCCGTACGGGGTCGCCTACGGGCCCGCGAGGCGCCGACGGCAGCCATGCCCCGGCCAAGCACCTCCGACGCCGACCGCCGAAACTGGCGCGCTTGTCACCTTGCACATGCCCCGGGCAGATCCGGCGGCGCGGACGGCGGATGGGGACGGCACACGGGGGGCAAGGCGACGAACGCCGCCATCACCCGACCCGCCGGCCGGGCTCGTCCAGCCACATGCTGTGCGTACCGTCGGCCTCCACACTCACGCCCAGACGCGGGAGGCCCGGGCGGTCGTGGGTGCGCCACCAGGTGTACGCGGCGACGACCTCCCGCCACAGGTCGCGCGGCCCCCAGACACGGACCGCACCGTGCCGCCACCAGGCGTCGTACGAGACGACGGTGACCGACGTACCTGACTCGTCCCAGAGCTGGACCTGTTGGTCCGCCCCTTCGCCGCGGTGGGTGTAGTCGATGTCGCGAACGTGGAGGCCGATGGCGAAGTCCTGCTGCCAGCTGCCCTGGAGCACCTCCGCCGGGTCCAGGGGCGAGGCGTGGAGGCGGGAGCCGTCCGGTACGTCGATCACGCGGCGGGGCCGCTGGCCCCGGACCCACATGTAGTGGGCGCTGCCGACGAACGTCCCCTGGGCGCGGCCGTCCGCCACCCGCAGCTTGAGCAGGCCCGCGTTGGCGTACGCCGTCCCGAAGGGAGTGAGGATCACCCCTCCGTCGGCGGTCTGCTCCAGCCACGCCGTCGGGATGCGCCGCACCGACGCCGTACTGAGAACACGGTCGTACGGGCCCGGACTCGCCCGGTCCGGCGGGCCGCCCGCCAGCCCGTCGCCGCAGACGGCCCGCACCGAGGTGTACCCGGCCCGCTTGAGGTTGTCCGCGCCCCACGCGGCGAGCGCCGGGTCCACCTCCACGGTCGTCACCCGCGCGCTGCCGACCCGCTCGCACAGCAGCGCCGTGTTGTAGCCGGACGCCGTGCCGATCTCCAGGACGCGGTGGCCCGGTTCGAGATCCAGGTGGCACAGCTTCTCGTACGCGATGTCCAGCGCGGACACCGACGAGGTGAAGTCGCCGCGCGCCGGCCCGTCGGGCGCGGTGGCCCCGTCGTCCATCTGCACGACGGCGGAACGGCGGGTGTCCCACACGGCCCGCCGCCACCGCTCCTCGTCCTGCGCACGGTCCAGCAGCGGATACAGACCGTCGTCACGGGCGGGCAGCCCCCAGAACCGGGAGGGCACGAACCGCTCCCGGTCCACCACGTCGAACGCCTCCGCCAGCCACGGCCGGCGGAAGGCCCCCTTCGCGGCGAGCGCGGTGCGCGCCACGTCTCGCCAGCGCACCGCTACTTCATCTTGCCCGGGTTGTCGCCGTCCGGACTGGGCGGGTCGGGCGGCGGCGTCCACGGCTTGTCGGACGGCTCGCCCCGGTGATTTCCCACTCTGCCTCCTCATGGCCGGTCGAAACGAGCCCAGTCTTGCCCAGGAACCGGCTCTCGGGACCCTGCCGTACGGCGATCACTCGCGAGAGCGTGACGTACGGTCATCGCGTTCGAACCGCACGCCCCCCCGCACGCCCGAACGTCCCGGCGAAGGAGTCATGCTGATGAGCACGGTGGAAAGTGTCGGCATCCCGGACGCGCTGACCGCGTCGTACGGCAAGAGCGACGCCGGACGCGCATGGCTCGCCGCCCTGCCCGCCCAGGTCGCGCAGTTCCTGGAGCGCTGGGAGCTGAGGCGGGACGGAGCGGCCGCTTCCGGGATGGCCTCACTCGTACTGCCGGTCGTGCGTACGGACGGGACGCGCGCCGCACTGCGGTTGCAGATGCCCACGGAGGAGACCGACGCCGCGCTGGTCGGACTGCGCACATGGAACGGCGACGGCGCCGTGCGGCTGATGGCGGACGACCGGGCGAGCGGCGTCATGCTGCTGGAGCGGCTGGACGGATCGCGTACGCTCGCGTCCGTCGCGGACGACGACACCGCGATGACCGTCCTGGCCGGCCTGCTGAGGCGCCTCGTCGCCGTCCCCGCCCCGGAGGGCCTGCGCGGACTCGGCGGCATCGCCGCCGGCATGCTGGAGCAGGTACCCGCGGCGGAGACGGCGTTACGCGACCCCGTCGACCGGCAGCGCCTGCGGACCTGGGCGTCGGTCGTGGCCGACCTGGCCGGCGAGCCGGGGGACCGGTTGCTGCACTGGGACCTGCACTACGACAACGTGCTGGCCGGGGACCGGGAACCGTGGCTCGCCATCGACCCGGAACCACTGGCCGGTGACCCCGGCTTCGACCTGTGGCCCGCCCTGGACAGCCGCTGGGCGGACATCGCCGCGACGGGTGAGGCCCACCGCGTGGTACGGCGCCGGTTCGACCTGCTCACCGACGCGCTCGGCCTGGACCGCGAACGGGCGGCCGGCTGGACGCTGGGCCGGCTGCTGCAGAACTCCCTGTGGGACATCGAGGACGGGGCGACATCCCTCGCCCCGTCCCAGGTCGCCGTCGCGGAGGCGCTGCCGCACCGTTAGCGGCCCGCTCGTACGGAACGGTTCGACCTGCCCCGCGCTCGGCTCGTCGTCCCTCCGCTGACCCGCTGACCCGCTGACCCGCTGACCCGCTGATACCCCACTCCTCGTCCTTCCGCCCGCCCGGCCGACACTCCACTCGGGGCCCTCCGCCCAGCCGCCACCGTCCCGCTCGGCTCCGTGACTCACACCACAGCGACAACGCCGGAATGCCGGGTGTAAGGGCGGCCGGCCGGGACACACGAGCGGCAGTGCTTCGGAACCGTAGGCACCCTTCCCTTTTTCTCGGCCGAGGGGCCCGTCTGCCGTATTCCGGACCGGCCTCTCGCCTGCCTGTGGACCACCACACCTGAGCGGCAAAGGAGAGCCGGCGATGGCCACCCCCGCGACCGCGCGTACCCATGAGCGCGGTGCCCACGATGTCGACACCAGCGACGAGTTCCGTCTGCTGGCCACGCTGGAGGACGGGCCGGTCAAGGAGCAGATACGCCGACGCGTCATCACCGCCTGGCTGCCGATGGCCCACCGTCTGGCGTACCGGCTGCGCGAGCGCGGCGAACACCTCGACGACCTGAAGCAGGTCGCCGCCCTGGGCCTGGTCAAGGCCGTCGACCGCTTCGATCCCGAGCGGGCCGACGCGTTCGAGCAGTTCGCCGTTCCCACCATCACGGGTGAGCTGAAGCGGCATTTCCGCGACCACACCTGGCACGTGCACGTGCCGCGCCGTATCCAGGAACTGCGCAACAAGGTCCGTGTCGCGGTCAAGGAACTCAGCACCACGCTGGACGGCCGTACGCCCGGCACCGAGCAGGTCGCCGCGTACACCGGGCTGCCCGAGAAGGACGTCGCCCTCGGGCTGCGGGCGCTGGAGACCTACCGGTCCCTGTCCCTGGACGCCGCCCTGGATCACGGCGACGACAGCGGTGACGGCCACACCCTGATGCACGTCCTCGGCGCGCTCGAAGACGCCTTCGCGCTCGTCGAGGACCGCGAGACGGCCAAGCCGGTACTGGCCCGGCTGCCCGAGCGAGACCGCCGCATCCTGTACCTGCGGTTCTTCGAGGACATGACGCAGAGCGCCATCGCCGCCGAACTGGGCGTGTCGCAGATGCACGTCTCGCGCCTGCTCGACCGGGCCCTGTCCCGGATACGTGCGGAGGCGACGCGGACCCCGGCAGAGCAGTACCGCAAGGCCGCCTGAGCCGTGGTGCCCGTATGGCGCGGACCGTCAGCCGTGAGTGAGTGAGCTGCCGGGACGGAGGAGGCATGCGGTGTGGCCGCGCCGACGGGGTACCGAGTGAAAACGTACGGTCCTCCGACAGAAGCGGACCGGAAGAGGAGCGGAGAGGAACGGAGCGTGCATGACCGGTCAGACGCGGAAGTCACAGCTTCCGGCGCGTAAGCGGAACCGTCGGACGGACGAGCGGGAGGCCGGGGCAGGGGAGCAGGGAGCCTCGGAAGGGCACCGCGAGCAGCCCGCGGCGCAGGGGCACCTCGCCCGTGCCCGGCAGTGGTGGAGCCGGGCCTGGGGCTCGGCGGGGCACGAACGCCACACGCTGCTGCTGATCGGCAAGAGCACGCTGGCGGCGACCGTCGCCTGGGTGTTCTCCTACAACCTGCTCGACGCGGAGTCGCCGGCGTTCGCACCGTTCTCCGCCGTTCTGATCATGCAGGTGACGGTGTACCAGTCCCTGCTGCAGTCGCTGCGGTACGTGGGTGCCGTGGCGACCGGGGTCGCCGTACAGGCGGCGCTGGGTTATCTGGCCGGCCCTGACCTGCTCACCTTCGCGCTCGTGGCGGTGGTGGCGCTCACCATCGGCCGGTGGCCCGCCCTGGGGTCGCAGGGTTCCCAGGTGGCGACGGCGGCCTTCTTCGCCTTCTCCACCTACGTCTCGGCGCCGTCCGGCCTCGGCAAGATCACTCACCTCGGGCAGATCATCCTGCTGGTCCTCATCGGGTGCGGCGTCGGCGTCATCGTCAACATCGCCTTGGTGCCCCCACTGCGCTACCGCAGCGCCGAACACGGGATCCACACTCTCGCCCGCGCCCTGTGCGACCTGGTCAGTGACATGTACCCGGCGATGCGGGAGGGGGAGATGGAGAAGGAGCGCATCATCCACTGGCGCGGCCGGGCCGAGCAGACCGGCGGCCTGATCACCCAGGCCGAGAACGGGCTGCGGACGGCCCGGGAGAGCCTGTACTACAACCCGCGCAACCGCCTGGGCCGCCACCGGGGCCGTACGGACTTCGAAGGGTACGGCGCGGTGCTCAAGGCGCTGGAACGGACCATGTACCAGGTGGCCTCGCTCACCCGCAGCCTCGACCAGTGGCGCCAGGACGGCGACGAACAGGACCGGCGCTTCCTGCGCCGCTACGCCGACTTCCTGGAATCCGTCTCCCGAATCACCCAGGTCCTCGGGCGGCTGAACGAGGACTCGCTGTCCGACCAGGCCGGCGAACTGTGCGACCTCGCGGACCAGGCGCAGGAGTGCTGCCGCCGGGTGACCGAACAGGCCGAGCAGGACGGGCTGCCGCTGACCGACCCGGCCCACCCCTACGGAGTGCTCGTGGTGGAGGCCACTCGGCTGATGGACGAGTTCCGGCACACCTCCGCCGTGCTCCGGCAGCAGGTCGACCGGTGAGGGCGGAGGCCGGTGGCCGGCACCCACCGGCCTTCGACGACGCCCCCTCCGGAAGCCGGCCGGCGCTCGCCGGCCACCCACCGCCGCCGGATTCCCCCAGGTGCCGACTTGTCCGAGTGGTCTTCAGCGCCGGACGGCACGGCGCAGGGCGGCGCCGAGTTCGGCGATCTGCCGCTGCGACACCTCGGCGGACAGGATCGCCTGCGACCCGTGGAACGTGCCGGGCCACTGATGCAGCTCGACCGGCACGCCCGCCTGCAGCATGCGCAGCGCGTACGCGATGTCCTCGTCGCGGTTCGGGCACAGCTCGGCGGTGGCGACGTAGGCAGGCGGCAGGCCGGACAGGTCGTCGGCGCGCGCCGGGGCCGCGTACGGGGTGGCGGGGCCGGAACCCAGGTAGTGCCGCCACGCCGCGGAGACCTTGTCCCGGTTCATCCAGGGCGTAGCGGTGAAGTTCCGCTGCGACCACGTCTCCTGCCGGTCGTCGAGCTGCGGCTGGTTGAGCAACTGGTAGCAGATCGCAGGCCCCCGCTGGTCACGCGCCCGCAGCGCCAGCGCGGCCGCGAGCCCGCCACCGGCACTGCGGCCGCCGACCGCGATCCGCTCCGCGTCGAGGCCGAGTTCGGCCGCGTGCCCGGCCGCCCAGGTCAGTACGGCGTACGCGTCGTCCAGGGCGGCCGGGAACGGGTGCTCGGGAGCCAGCCGGTAGCCCACCGAGATCACCACCGTGCCGGAGAGCTCCGCGAGCCGGGCGGCCCACGGGTGCTCGGTCTCCAGGCCGCCCATGACGAATCCGCCGCCGTGCAGCCAGACGACGGCGCCCTGCGCACGGCGCGGGCGGTAGACCCGCACCGGCACGTCCGGGCCGGCGGACACCGTACGGTCCTCGACGTCCATGCCTGAGGTGTCCGGCGCCGGCACCGAGGCCGCCAGCCCGGCGAACTTCTCGCGCTCGGCGACCGGGTCGGTCAGATCGGCCTTGGGGAACAGCGGAATGAATGCTTCGAGTTCGGGATCCATGCCGTGCCCGGTGTGCCGACGGGCGTTGGACGATGCCCGACTGGTTCCCCCGGCCGGAGGACGTGCTGTCCCTGCCGGAAGGGCTGGCCGAACGTCTGCAGGACTTCCGGCAGGTGCAAACCGTCGGGCCCGCCGAGCAGGCCCTGCTGGAGTACGCCGCCCGCACGCTCGGCCGCCCGGCACAGTTCGTCACGACGCTGCAACAACTGAAGCGCGCCACCGGCTTCGGCACGAACAAGCTGCGGGCCGCCCTGGACCACCTCGCCACGAACACGGGTGAGATCCGGCTGAACCGCGGACAGCCCCCTGTCGCTGTCGCGACGAAGGACCTGACCGCGAACAGTCGCTTCCAGATCGCCGTGGACTGGGGCCGCATCAACCTCGACACCGTCATGTGGCGCGGGTAGGGGCCGTTTCACCAGCCACGGGCGGTGGTGTGCGCTCCATCCCGTGGCATGTCGTCCGGTCGGCCGACGCGTATCGGCTCCCGGTCTCCGGCTGAGGTCACTCGGTGGAGACCTTGTGGACGGCCGTGTCGTCGGGGTCCAGCCGTCGCCCGTCCGCAGACAGCACTTCCAGTGCGCGCAGGGTACGGCCCTGCCGGCGGTCGACCAGCTGCGAGTGCGGCTCGCCGGGGGCGAAGAAGTTCTGTTCGCCCCACTGCCGCAGTGCCACGATGACGGGGAAGAGCGCCTTGCCCTTGGGAGTCAGCACGTACTCGCGGTAGGCGCTGCCGTCCGAGGCGGGCACGGATTCGAGGACGCCGCCGGCGACCAGGGTGCGCAGCCGCGCGGTGAGGATGTTCTTCGCCACGCCGAGGCTGCGCTGGAACTCCCCGAAGCGCCGGCTCCCGTCGAAGGCGTCCCGCACGATCAGCAGGGACCACCAGTCGCCGATCGCGTCCACCGACCGGGCGACGGGACATGCGCTGTCGTCGAAGCGGGTCCTGGACACCATGCCTGTTCCTCACTCCCTCTCGCGATGGTTGCAACATGCTACCGCACGGGCTACCTTCATCGCCGTTGGTAGCAAGTTGAAACCAGATGTGTGGAGGGTGGGGGCACTGATGCCTGACAACGGTGCGGACGGTGAGGCCGTGACACGGACCGGGACCCGAAGCGGGGGAGGGGCCGCGTCCGTCCTGACCCGTGGCGTCGTCGTACTGTTCGCGGTCGCCTGCGGGGCCGCGGTGGCCAATGTCTACTTCTCCCAGCCGCTCCTGGTGGCCATCGGCGACGACCTCGCCATGAGCCCGGCGCTCGTCGGCAGCGTGGTCACCCTCACGCATGTCGGTTACGGGCTGGGACTCTTCCTCCTCGTGCCACTGGGCGACGTGGCCGACCGCAGGCGGCTCATCGTGGCCCAGCTGCTGCTCCTGGTGGTGGCGCTGGCCGTGGTGGCCACCGCCCGTACCGCGGCGGTCCTGCTCGCGGGCATGGCCGCGACCGGACTGTTCGCGGTCGTCACGCAGACGCTGGTGGCCTTCGCGGCGGCGCTGGCTCCGCCCGCCGGACGCGGACGGACCGTCGGTGCGGTCACCAGCGGCGTGGTCATCGGCATCCTGCTCGCCCGCACCGCATCCGGCCTCCTGGCCGATCTCGCGGGCTGGCGCTCCGTCTACCTCGCCTCGGCGTCGCTCACCGCCCTGCTCGCCCTGGTCCTGTACCGCGTGCTTCCGTGTCACAGTGCCGCTGCGCCGACGACTCTGCGCTACGGACAGCTCCTGCGCTCCACGATCACCCTGTTCGCACGGGAACGGCTGCTGCGGCTCCGGGCCCTGTTCGGGCTGCTGGTCTTCGCCGCCTTCAGCACCCTGTGGAGCAGCGTCGCACTGCCGCTCAGCGAGGCCCCGTACTTCCTGCCCCACAGCGCGATCGGGGCGCTGGGGCTGATCGGCGTGGCCGGTGCCCTGGCCGCGACCGTGGCGGGCCGCCTGAACGACCGCGGACTCTCCCGGCGGACCACCGGCATCGCCCTGGCCCTGCTCGCCGCCTCGTGGCTGCCCCTGGCCTTCACCCGGAGCTCGCTCTGGGCCCTGTTCGCCGGGGTGCTCCTCCTCGACCTCGCCGTGCAGGCCGTACATGTCACCAACCAGACTTTGATCTACGCGCTGCACCCGGACGCGGGCAGCCGGCTGATCGGCGGATACATGGTCTTCTACTCGATCGGCAGCGCCACCGGGGCCCTCGCCGCGACCTTCCTCTACACGGTGGCCGGCTGGGGGGCCGTGTGCGCACTGGGCGCCGGGATCAGCTGCCTCGGACTCGCGCTGTGGGGGTTCACCCGACCCCGTCCTGCCCGCCCTGCTTGCCCAGTGGCCCGCTGAACGGGTGAGTGTCCGTGCCCAGCGCGCCTTTCCACCGGTTGTCCGAGGGACGCGCGCGGAAGTTCGAAGGCTCGAACGCTCGGAGGCACAGGTGGAGTTGACGGACCTGCGGGACCGGCAGGAAGAACCGGGCCGGACCCTGGCCGTCGGAGTCGTCGCCGCGCGTACCGGGCGGCTGGCGGCCCTGGGGGACCCGCTCGACTTCGCGGTGTCCTTCCTGCGGCCCAGGCTCACCCGGCTCGTCAACGCGGGCCGTACCTACCCTGTGCGCCTGGTGTGCCGGGACAGCCGGTCCACCGCGGACGGTGCGCGGCAGGCCGTGCGGGAGCTGGTGGCGGACGAAGGCGCGCGGATCGTCGTGACGTTGGCCGGCACGCAGGTGCTGCCGGCCGTCGCCGACGCCTGCGAGGAGGCAGGCGTACCGTGCGTATCGAGCGCGTTTCCGTGGCAGGTCTACTACTACGGGCGAGGAGCGGACGACACCACACCGTTCCGCTACGCGTACCACTTCTGCTGGGGACTCGACGCCATCGCCGACACCTTCGCGGACCTGTGGGAACTGGCCGGGGGCCCGGGACGCACGGTGGGGTGCCTGTGGAACGACGGACCGCAGGGGACCTGGTCCCGCGACGGGGAGCGGGGCTTCGCCCCCACTGCCCGGGCACGCGGCCACCACCTGGTGGACCCGGCCGCCTACACCGAGCCCGCCGCCGACCTGTCCGGCCACGTCGCGGCGTTCGCCGCCGCCGGAGCCGACCTCGTCACCAGCGCGGCCACCGGCCGCGACCTGACACTCTTCCGCACCACCGCGGCCGAGCTCGGCGCCACACCCCGGCTCATCACCTGCTCGCGCTGGCTCGCCTACCCTCCCTCGGTCACCGGGGCCGGCCGACAGCCCGCGCAGGCGAACGTGGCGACCCTGGTCTACTGGACACCCGCCCACCCCCACCGCTCCTCCCTGGACGGCACGACCGCCGCCCAGCTCGCCGACGCCTACGAACAGGCCACGGGCAGGCAGTGGCTCCAGCCCCTCGGCCTGGCCCACGCCCTGTTCGAGGTCGCCGCCCACGCCCTGCGGACCGCCGACGACCCCACCGACCCGGCGGCGGTCGCCGAGGCGGTCGGTCGCACGCGCCTGGACACCGTCGCGGGCCGCCTGGACTGGACGGCGGGACCGGTACCGAACGTCGCTAGCGTCCCGCTCGCCGGCGGACAGTGGCAGCCGGGCCGCCGCCACGACTACGAACTGGCGGTCCTGACCAACCCGCAAGCCGACGGCCTGCCCGTCAGCGCCGACCTGCTGGTGAACCGGTAGCGACCGCGCCGAAGCCGCGCGGCCGGCCTGCCGACCGTGGCGCGCGGTCCTGGCCCGCGGCCCTGGCCCGCGGTCCGTCGTCCGTGGCCTGCGGGCCATCGTCTGCCGTCTGCTGCCGCGATGCCGGTTCCGGCCGTACGTACTCCGGTGAGAGCCTCCGCCCTTACAGCCGATTTACCGCACTTCCGGGCAGGATGGGCATGGTTTGCACCCGTCGCGCAGCGCGCGTCACCTGAGGAAGGATCAGCAGTGGGCTCGTTCCCCGTCCCCGTCCCCGTACCGGTTGTCCTGTCCGCTCGGCGGGGCCGCCGGGGCTGATCGCCGTGACTGTTCCCACCGAGCCGCACCCACCGGTCTCCCCGCCCCCGAAGCCCTCGGCCGGCCCGGAGTCCGCGCTCCGACCGGTGCGATGGTTCCGGCCGACCATCCGGATACGGCTCACGCTGCTGTACGGCGGCATGTTCCTGATGGCCGGCGTCGTACTGCTCGCGATCATCTACCTGTTCGCGGCCAACACCCTCAAGGAAGGCACCCCGGAGTTCCAGGTCTCCGGCAGGGACATCAGCCTGGGCAACGTCAACTGCCGGGACCTCCAGTCGGTCGCCACGGTCGACGACATCAACGCGGCCATCAGCAACTGCCTCCGCGACCGGCGCGCCCTGGTGCTGCAGACCTTTCTCAACCGTTCCCTGCTGGCGTTGCTGGGTCTGACCGTCGTGGCGTTCGCCTTCGGGTACGCGATGGCGGGCCGGGTGCTGTCGCCGCTGGGCCGTATCACCCGTACCGCGCAGCGGGTGGCCGG
>NZ_JBVIBD010000040.1:0-20504 GCF_055573595.1 Streptomyces sp. NPDC030165
TTGGGCGCGGGGACCGCCCGACCCCCTCCCCCCCTCCTGCTGGTTTTGGGTGGGGGGGTGTGGGGGGGGGGGGGGGGGGGAAAAAAAGGGGGGGGGGGGGGGGGGGCCCCCCCCCCCCCCCCCCCGCTCCGGCCGGATGAGCGTTTCAGCAGCTCCGGTCGACCAGGTCGAACGACTTGTAGTGGTCGGCGGTGTAGTAGTCCTCGTCCTTCTTCTCACCGGTCACGATGCGCCGGGCTCCGCGGTCCGGGGAGCCCGGTGTCTTCACGGTGTACTCGTGGTAGTAGCCGCTCTGCTGCTTGGGGAGGATGCCCTCCCGGTTGCTGAAGACCGTGCCGTCCTTCGGGTACGGGAAGGGGCCGCCCTTGGCGATCAGGTCCAGGGTGTCGTGGGCCTGCGAGGGCAGCTTCGAGTAGCAGATGTCGCCGACGGCGTTGATGTGCGCGGCCGGGCGGACGGTGGCCGTGTGCGCCACGGGGGCGGCGGACGTCGTGGTGGGCGTGGCGGCGAGGGCGGGCCCGCCGAGGAGCAGGGCCGAGGCGAGGGCGCCGACGGCGCCGAACCGGGTGATGCGTGGGGGGATCTTCATGGACACAGCATGACGCGCGTAGACAGGTACCTGTCAATATCAAGGGGCGGATGTTTCCCGCGAGTTCACAGGGTGACACTCGGCTGAACGGTTGCCATTGCGGCGAAATGTCTCTTTGCCTCTCGGGCAAAACTTTTGCCCGAGAGGCGAAACCTGGCTATACCGGCTACATGAGCGACACCGCCGCCGAGCCCGCCCCGGGCGAGCTGCCCGAGGACCTGCCCTCCGTCGCGCCCCGGCTGCGCGAGCTGCGGCGCCGTACCGGCCTGACACTGGAGACGGCCGCCCGGCGGGTGGGGCTGTCGCCCGCGCACCTGTCGCGGCTGGAGACCAACCAGCGCCAGCCGTCGCTGCCGATGCTGCTCGCTCTGGCACGTATGTACGGGACAACGGTATCCGATCTGCTGGGCGAGACGGCGCCGGAGCGGGACCCGATCGTCCGGGCCGGCCGCGCCGAGCCCTCCGAGGCGGGCGGCTGGACGTACTGGACCCTGGGCGGCGCCGGGCGGGCCATGCAGGCCCTACGGGTGCACGTGCCGCAGCGCGCGCAGGGCGACCTGGTACGGGTGCACCCGGGCGAGGAGTGGCTGTACGTCCTCAAAGGACGGCTGCGGCTCACGCTCGGCGAGACGGCCCACGTACTCGACCCCGGCGACGCCGCCCACTTCGACTCGCTGACCCCGCACCGCATCGCCGCCGCCACCCGCGGCGGCACGGAGCTGCTGTTCGTCCACACGCTGCTGCAGAGCGGCGCGGCCGAGCTGTGCCTCGGCGACACCGCACCGCGCCGCGGCCTGTGACCGAGGAAGGAACTTCTGCCATGTCCGACGACCCCACCCCCCAGGCCGCCCCCGCCGCCGCGGCGCCCGCGCGCAAGTACGTCGAGAACAAGCCGCCGCGCGGCGTCTACGTACGCGTCTTCATCTACGTCGTGGCCACCCACGTGCTGCTGGCCTTCATGAGCATCATCTTCATCATCGCGAAGAACCGCTGAGGCGCCGCCGTTCGATCCGTCCCGGAAGAGCGCCGCCTCCAGACCGTCCGGGAGGGCGCCGCCTCCGTAACGTCCCTCCACTGTAGGTTCCGCGCTTCCGTGAGCACTGGCTCCTGCGGAAACATCGAATTCCGCGCCTGATGAGCAGCGTGTGTAGTCGGTGACCATGAGCAGAATCGCCCGCTGGATTCTGACTGCCAGTCACTGTCGGTAGCGGCCCTTGGTTTCGGGGCGCAAGAAGGGTGTTCATGTTCTTCGTGGAAGCTCGGGGACGGGACGGGGTGAGCTTCAATCGTCCCTACGATCACCGGTTACCCAAACCGGTGATCGTCGGCTATGTTGCGATCGTTTGGCGGGGGAACCTCGGGGCTCTACCGCCATGCCAAGCAGGAGTTCGGCGCTGACCTGTTCGGCAAGCTTCGCCAGGCCGGCCTGGCCGGGGTGGATGTTGCACGCCCGGCGTCTGGTCAGGGCCCATGAGCGGCTACCCGAAAGCTCCGAGGCGATGATCAATTTTGCAGCGATTCAGGCTGATGGCCCGGCGCCTCGCACGCCAGTCCGTCCATCCCAACGCAGCCCGCCCACGGCCGGACGAGGCTCCCCAAGCCGCCTGCCCCTCCCAGCACCGGCCGGCCCCACCTCGCCGGGGCGGCTGCCGTAGGCACACCCCGTCGGTCACCCGTGACGTGATCATCTAACTCTCGTAGGCTGCCCGCACGGCCGGAGGAGAAGACCGCGACCTGCTTCTCAGGGCCGTCGTTGGCTCAGTATGAGCATACGTCGGGCTGTTACGGGTCTGGGACTGGCTGCCGCCGCCTTGGGAACTGGCTTGGCCACAGCGACACCGTCCTCCGCCGGAGGTATCGGCGATGTCCTGTCTCCCGCGTTCGGTACCACGTGCGCCAACAAGCACTCCGGGTCTCGTGCCGACGGCACCACGACGCACAGCACAGGCGCAGCAGACAGCAACTGGGCCGGCCTCCCCACCGGCGGCACGCTCAACCAGTGCGGCGGCGCCGACCTCCCCAACGGAGCGACCGGCGGACTCGGCAGACTGACCGGCGAGCTAACCGACAAAGCCGTCAAACTGCCCCTCGGGCTCGGCGGGGCTGTCGGAAAATACGGCGACAGCGCAGTCGGCGCTCTCCTCCCGGGAGGCGAGAGCTTCTTGAAGCCGTGGCTTGGTCCGATCATCTACGGCAAGCCGTAGCCTTCCCTGCCGGTCTTCCCCCGCAAATAAGAGGCGCGAGCAAGCCCTGTCTGGGCTGCGGGGCACGCAGTGGCCCAGCGGCGGTTGTCAAGCGATACGCGGTGTTCGTGCTGGCTGCACGGCGCGGGCGTGCAGCCAGCACGGTTGCATCCAGGTGGCGGCCCGTATCCCTAGCGTGGTCCGGGGCCGTACATGGCACCGGCGATCCGCTGCGCATACGAAGAATTCCCTGGTGGGAGCCTCCAGGTGCGAGTCTCTTTCGCGCTGCAGGGGCCTGTGATGCGCCCCGGGGCGGGGGCCTGGGGAGGCGAAATTCGATTGCTGGCCTTGCAATCAGGGACGTAGCCTGGGGTCGCTCGCGGAGCTGTCCGCTCCGTTCGTAAATGTCACGAGGTGATGACCTATCTCCCAGGCTTGAGAACCGCTGGCCGTGAGGCTTGACCCCCTGCTCTGTGCAGCAGCGCGCGGTCGTCTCTCAGTAGCGGTCTGCCCTTCGGCCTGGGCGTTGCCGTACCCGAATTTTCCTGTCGCGCAGTGAGCGGGATGGGCATGCCTGGCCTGCCCATTTTCCCCTTTCTGCCCGCCAGAACAGGAACTGCGTTGTGTCTGCTGACACCAAAGCTCTTCCCTCCCGCTCCGCCCCCACGGGCACCCGTCCCGGCAGTGGTCGCACCGTCATGCTGGTTGTCGTCCTGGTCGCGGAGCTGATGAATGCCCTCGACGGCTCCGTCGTCTATACGGCCCTGCCCTCCATTCAGCACGACACCGGCGCCTCGGGCGCCGCGGTGCAGTGGATCCACGCCGCCTACGCGCTGACCTTCGCCCTCGGGCTGATCACCGGCGGCCGGCTCGGCGTTCTCTATGGCCGCAAGCGGCTCTTTCTCCTGGGTACCGGCGTCTTCACCGCAGCGTCGCTGCTCTGTGGTCTGGCCGGTTCGCCCGCTCTGCTGATCGCTGCCCGCGTCGTCCAGGGTGGCGCCGCGGCGGTCATGGTTCCTCAGGTCCTGGCCACCTTGCACGTCAGCTTCGACGAAGGCTCCCGTGCCAAGGCGTTCAGCCTGTACGGCACCATCATGTCGCTGGGCAGCGTCGCCGGACCGGTCCTGGGCGGGGTGCTCACCAGCGCCGATCTCTTCGGCCTCGGATGGCGCCCGATCTTCCTGATCAATGTGCCCATCGGACTGGCGACCGTGCTTCTCGGTCTGCGGTACCTGCCCGAATCCCGCGACCTCACAGCCCGGCGCCTGGACCTTACGGGCATGACCTTGGCCAGCCTGGGCCTGCTCCTGATCACCTGCCCGCTCACCGTGGGCGGTGCACAGCACTGGCCCGCCTGGAGCTTTTTCATGATGGCCGGGGGATTGCTGACCCTTGCGGTCTTCCTGGTCCAGCAGCGGGCCAGGACCGCACGAGGCCGCGACCCGCTCGTTGTCCTGGCGCTGTTCAAGAGCAGGGCATTCACCGCGGGTCTGTCCGCGCAGCTCGTCTTCGGGCTGCTGTCCGGTGTGTTTTTCCTGGCGTGGACCCTGTTCATGCAGGACGGACTCGGGCTCTCCCCCCGGCAGGCGGCGACAGGCTTTGTGGCGGCCTCGGTGGGCGAGATGGCCGGCGCCTGGCTGGCGATGAGTCTGGCCGTCCGGCACGGCAGGCGCGCCCCCCAGGCAGGAGCCCTGCTGGCCGCGGCCACCCTGGTCGGATACACGTGGCTGATCACAGAGCAGAACACCGGCCTTTCCCCGGTGTTGACGGTTGTGCCCATGCTGCCGGTCGGCCTCGGCCTCGGCATGATCGGAGCAGCCTTGGCCGACATGACACTGCGCCAGGTCGACCACGACCACGCCGGGGCCGCCTCCGGGCTGTTCAACACCTCGACCCAGCTCGGCATCGCGCTGGGCACGGCATTGACCGCCGTGGTGTTCTTCGCCCACTCCCCGGCCGGCAGCCACGGCACCACCGTCACCGCCGCGTTCACCGGAACCCTCTGGTACGTCATCGCCGCCTTGCTGGCGATGTGGGCCCTCATGCTCTGGCTGCCCAAGCGCCACGCCCCGCACTAGAACCAGCCCTCCGGGGCCCGGACGGCAACGTCCGGGCCCCGGCCGCAGGGCAGCCGCCCGGACGGCAGGGTCTACGACCACCGGTCCCGACCGCTGCTCTCACCCGCCGATGAGCCCGTCAACGAGGAACAACCGCCCCCCATGATCCGACTGTTGATCGCCGATGGCCTGCGACTGACGCGCGAAGCGCTGTCTGTCGTCCTTGCGTCCGAACCCGGCATGCAGGTGGTTGCGCAGGTACCCCGAGGCGACGAGATCGTGCCGAACGCCCTGCGCACCCGCCCCACGGTGGCGCTGCTCGACGCCCACCTCCCCGGCCTGGACGGGCTCTCGGCCGCGGCACAGCTCAAAGCCGCCCTGCCCGCCTGCCGCATCGTCATCCTGACGACCCTGGAACGCGCCAGCGCCCTGCGAACTGCTCTGGGGGTGGGGGTCGAAGGGTTCATGAGCAAAGGCGTATCGGTCAACGAACTGGCCGACTCCGTCCGCAAGGTCGCACGCGGTGACCGCGCCCTGGACCCGCGGCTCGTCACTGACGCTCTGCACACCCCCGACAACCCGCTCAGCGAACGCGACACCGACCTGCTGCGCCTGGCCGCGCACGGCCACACGCCCCCAGAGATCGCCGAGATCCTGCATCTCTCACCCGGAACGGTCCGCAACAACCTGGCCGCCATCAACCGCAAAGTCGGGGCACGCAACCGCATCGAGGCGATACGTACCGCCTCCGCCCGCGGCTGGATCTGACCGTACTCTCCTCCGCCACCGCGCCCCCCGAGTGCAATCTGCACGAGAAACCATGCGTTTCACCTTCATGGCACCCCTACGACAGCCCCTAAAGCCTCTATATCCGCTGGTCAGCGCGGCAGCAGCCAAAAATGTCGGTCCGGAACCTGTTCGGCGGCCGTCGTGACCTTGGAAGAATCTGAACCCGGTCGGCCTTCGAATAAGCCGTTGCCGTCCATGATCTGAACGAGAAGGAGACATTGTGTCCAGCCGGTGTGATGTGTGCAGCAAGCAGCCCAGCTTCGGCAAGCGCGTGGCCCGCTCCGGGTCCCGCGCCCAGAGCCGGCACGTCCGGGGACGGTCAAGCCGCCGTTTCAACCCAAACATTCAGTCGGTCCGGGCCGTCAAGGACGGAACGCCCCTGCGCATGAACGTGTGCACTGCTTGCATCAAGGCGGGCAAGGTGGACCGTCGCGTCTCCTCGTAAGCGTGCGGGAGAGATTGGCGCCCAGGCTCTTCAGCCGTATCCGCGCTGCGGTGCCTGGGGCCCGTCGCCCTCCGCCAAGGAGCGAATTCCCTTGTGACGACTGCGGATTGCCGACGGCTCCCGTTGGCGGCCCTGACGAGTGGTACACCGTACTCGACGGTGTGTGGGAATGCGCTGGTGCCGCCGAAGACAGCATCCTTTGCATCGGCTGCCTCGAAGTACGCCTGAAACGCCGTCTTGTGCACACTGACTTCATCTCGGCAGCCCTCAATGACCCGAACTACGGACACCACAGTGAGCGCTTGCTGAGTCGTCTGCGACCCGCAACCGAGGATTGATATCCACGGGCGCCGACCCTCACCTGGTCAGGTGCTTCAGTTGCGCTTCCACGGCAAGGCGCGCCTCGGGATCGGGGGAGGGGTGAGCGAATAACGTACTCGCTGCGGCGAGATGCTGCGTCGCCTCAGCACAAGCGGAACTTATTCCGTTGCATGGAGGCCCGAAGCCGTTTTAGGCTGGTGTGGTTCCGTTGTATTTCCGTCGGTGCCCGTTCTGGGGTCCGACGCTGTGCTCCGAGGTGATGACGTATCCCCCAGGCCAAGTAAGCAGCCGCTCGTTTTGAGGCGCTCTTCCGGTTGTCCGCGATGGCGGACTGCTGACGCATGCTGCCTCGACGGCGGTGCTCCGTGATGGCCTGGGTTCGTTGCACCTGCTTTCCCCTGTCGCGCCGGACGGCGTGCGGGGGTATGCCCAGGCTGCCCCCGCCCCTTTTCCCTTCTGTACGCGAACAGGAATCTTCACCGTGTCAACCGACACCCATACCACCGGCCACCCACGCCCCACCGGGGCTGCCCGTGCTGCCACGATCACACTTGTTGTGATCCTTATCGCCGAGCTGATGAACGCGCTCGACGGTTCCATCGTCCACACCGCACTGCCGTCCATCCAGGCGGACACCGGTGCCTCCAGCGCCGCCGTGCAGTGGATCCCCGCCGCCTACACCCTCACCTTCGCCCTCGCCCTAATCACCGGCGGGCGCCTGGGTGACCTCTTCGGGCGCAAGCGGGTCTTCATCGCCGGCACCGTGCTGTTCACGCTGGCCTCGCTGCTGTGCGGGATCGCGACCGGCCCGGACTTCCTGGTCGCCGCCCGCGCCCTCCAGGGCGCCGGAGCGGCGGTCATGGTGCCGCAGGTCATGGCCACCATCGCGGTCACTTTCCAGGGCGAATCCCAGGCCAAGGCGTTCGGCATGTACGGCATGATCATGTCGCTCGGCGGCGTCCTCGGGCCCGTCCTGGGCGCCGTCCTGACCGCCGCCGACATCGCCGGTCTGGGATGGCGGACGATCTTTCTGATCAACCTGCCGATCGGCGTGGCCACCGTGCTCTTCGCCCTGAAGTTCATCCCGGAGTCCCGTGACCAGCAGGCCAGGCGCCTGGACCCGCTGGGCATGCTGCTCTCCTCCGCGGGTCTCCTGCTGATCGCCTACCCGCTCACCGTGGGCGGCGAGAAGCACTGGCCCCTCTGGAGCTTCCTCATGATCGCCGCAGGCGTGGCCGTGCTGGCCGTGTTCGCGGCCCAGCAGCGCGCCAAGACCGCCAAGGACGGGTCCGCGCTGGTGGCGCTGTCTCTCTTCAAGAGCAAGGCGTTCGCCGGCGGGCTCACCGCGCAGCTGGTCTTCGGTCTAATCTCCGGTGTCTTCCTGCTGACGTGGGTACTGTTCATGCAGTCCGGCCTCGGATTCACGCCCGGGCAGTTCGCCCCGGCCTCCGTCGCCATCTCCATCGGCGGCATGGCCGGCGCCATGCTGGCCTCCAAGTGGGCGGGACGCCACATGCGGCGCGTGCCGCAGGCCGGAGCCGTACTGATCGCTCTCACGCTGGCGGGCTATCAGCTGCTGGTATCCGCCCAGCAAACCGAGACGCCGTTCGTGGCCGCCGTCGCCCCGATGATCCTCGTCGGCGCCGGGTTCGGCCTGGTCGGCGCGGGTCTTGCCGGTCTGACCCTCGGCCAGGTCGGCCACGAGGACGCAGGATCTGCGGCGGGACTGTTCAACACTGCCATGCAGCTCGGTACCGCACTCGGTATCGCGACGGCCTCCGTGGTGTTCTTCAACCACGCCCCCGCGGGCAGCCACGGCACCACGGTGACCGAGGCGTTCGCGGGCAGTGTCTGGTACATCGTCGCCGCTCTTGCGGTGATGTGGGCGCTGATGTTCCGGCTGCCCAAGCCGGTCAAGGCCGCCTGACCCACCGCCGGGGCCCGCCCTCGCCAGGCGGGCCCCGGCTAGGTGCGCACCCCCTATACCGGAGGAGTGCCAAAAGTTGATAACTGACCACTACTGAACGTTACCGCTGCTCGTGATCACGCGGAATTGCTCGAACGGTGCTCATGATCACGCGGAAGTGCTCACATAACTGCGGAACCTACATCAGCTGTAGGGTCCGCCACTTGGTACGCAGTGGTTGCTGCGGAAACGCAGGAATCCGGGCTCGGTGAGCAGCGATGGTGTCGGTGGATGGTGAGCAATCGGCGGATGGTCCTTCGTCAGGTCGGTGACAGTGAGTGAGGTATCTATGGTCGTGATTGCCGGTTTGGCTAACCGGCGATCACGGGCTACGTACATGTCGATCTCATCGCTCCAAACCCATGGGCGGAGCATCTTTTCTTTCCACGTGACTGGGCGGTTTGGTGGGGTGTGGCCATGGCCAAGCCGCAGTTGGGAGTTAGCTTTCATAACGGCTAGTCCGGGTATCGCGTGGTTACTCTGCGTTCGTGATACAAGCGTGTCGGTCACGTGTCAGGGATGCCCTGTCTCGGTGAGGCTCGTGCTTCGGCTCGCGCCGGAGGACAGTCACTTTCCGCCGCGTGGCGCACGGTGTCGTTGTGGTCGCAGATCCGGCCCGATTTCCGGTTGCCACGCGGGCGTTGACCGCCGAGGGTCGCGTCGTTCGCAGTGCCCGGACGTCGCGTCGTCGAAGCCCCCTTCGACGGGGCGGTGCTCCTGACCGGCCGGATCGGGACCAAGCCCCTCGGAGCGGAGACGGGCGATGACGGATCACGACAAGACCGTGCGGAACACTGCTGCGACGGTGCGACGGGACGAGGCCGCCGGGATACTGAGCACTATTGCCCATCTGGTGATTCCCGAGCTGAAGACGGCCGTGGAGAGCCTGCCCCCCTCAAGCCGCCCCGTCGTCGGTTATCACTTCGGATGGTGTGCCCCGCTGGGTGCCGCGGCGGCTTTTCCATCGGGCAAGCTGGTGCGGCCGGCGCTCGCCTGCCTGGCAGCGGAAGCCGTCGGCGGGACGAGCCAGCAGGCACTGCCCGCCGCGATCGCCGTGGAACTGGTCCATGCCGCCTCACTGCTGCAGGACGACGTCATCGACCAGGACGACACCCGGCGCCACCGCCCAGCGACATGGGCCGTCTTCGGGGCTCCCGCAGCGGTCCTCGCCGGGGATGCGCTGTTCTTCCTCTCGGTACAGGTGCTCGTCCGCTCGGCGCCGCCGCTGGGCACCACAGGACTGGCGCGTCTGTGCGAGGCCGTACAGGCTCTCATCCACGGGGAATTACTCGATATCGGCATGGAAGGCCGCCCCGAGGTGCTTGTGGCCGAAGCGCAGGACGCGGCCACGGCGAAGACGGCCGCGCTGATCAGCTGCGCCTGCGCTCTGGGGGCGATCGCAGCACGCGGCCCGGCCGAGCCGGTGGAACGGCTCAGCAGCTTCGGACACCACCTGGGCATGGCCTTCCAACTGGTCGACGACATCCTCGGCATCTGGGGCGACCCGGAACGCACGGGTAAGCCCGGTACATCAGACCTATTGGCCCACAATGCGTCGCTGCCGATAACGGCCGCCCTGCGAGAGGACTCAACGGCAGGGCGAGAACTCCGCACGATCTTCCACAAGCCGGAACTCACCGCCGCCGACGCGAAGCGCGCCTCGGAGCTGGTGGAAGCCGCAGGGGGCCGCTCCTGGGCCGAGGCACAGGCGGAAGAGCACATTTCCGCGGCGCTCGACCACCTGAGCGCGGCCACCGTCGCGCCGGAGCCGGCGGCCAAGCTCGCCACTCTCGCACGCATGGTCATCCACCGTGAGAGCTGACAGAACCCGGGACTGGCGGACGAATTCGGGGGTGGTCCCCGGTGCTGGGCACGCCAGCGAGGCAGGCACATCAGTGATCACCCGATTTCCTTTCCGGTCCTGGAGGGGCGATGACGGACGTGGCGACAACGGACAACGGCGACCTGCCGTACACGATCCCCGCGCTGTACATGCCCGTCCCTGTCCGGCCGCACGCCCACGCCGACCAGGTGGTGCGCGGCGTGGAGGCGTGGTTGCGGTGGGTCGGGTTGTTCGAGGTGGAGGAATACCGGCGGGTGTACCGGGATCTCAGGCTGGGGGAGGTATTCAGTACCTGCCACCCCACCGGCGACATCGCAAGGCTCATCGCCATCGCCCCCGCCTACGTGCTGGCGTTCTTCGCAGACAACCCCCAGACGGGCGACGAGCACGCCTCCGAGTTCCTGCAGGGAATGACAGGAGGATTGCTCGATCTCACCCCGGCCCGGGTCATCGAACTGATCGCGGACCCCGGGATCGACGAATTACTCACCAGCCCGCTCGCGAAGGCGTTCCTGGCCGCCAACCGTCCCCTGCGGGCCGCCACCTCTCCAGGCAAGTACGAGTGCTACATCACGCGCTTCCTGGAGTGGTTCGGGGCCGAGAGCCGGCACGCCGCACAGGGCCGTCCGCCGACCCTGGACGAAGCCTTGCGGCACCGGTTGGTCACCGCCGGAATGCCGGTCGTCGCGGCCTACACCGCCATCGCCTTCCCCGAGCTGACCGAGGAAGACGCGCGCTCACGCGAAGCCGCCGCGGTGTGGGAACTGAGCGCGCTCACCACGGCGATGCACAACGACCTCTACTCCGGATACACCGAGCTGTACCGCGACGGCGAACTGCGCCCGGACTCCGCCACGGGCGGCAACACGATCCCCGCCTTCGCGCGCGAGTACGGGATCACCATCCACCAGGCCGCCCAATGCGTCGCCGAACTCGCCGACCGCGCCATCGCAGAGGCGGTGCGCCGCATCCACGTCCTCGCGCGACAGCAGGCACTCGCGGTTCTGATCGACTACCTGAACACCGCCCTGGCCTACCCCGCCACCGCGCTGTCGTGGTATCCGCAGCAGATGACCGGCCGCTACCGCTCACCCGGACTCGACCTCTCCTCCATCACCGTCACACAAGCGCCGCGCCCGACAGCTACCGGAGCACCGGGCATCACCTGCATCGACCACCTGTGGAACACCGACACAACACACCAGGTGCAGTAGCCAGGCCATTGTCCGGAGCCTCATCCGCCCGGCCAACGCGACCCACACGAAAGGAGAGAGCTTGAACCCGGGCGCGCTGCCCACGCTGCGTACTGCCACACCACGAACCGTCCGGGCGGGCAGCGCAGAAGATCGGGAGAGCTACAACAGAGAGCGCTACCGAACGTAGTCATTGTCAACGGGATCGCGGATTTGCCAATCCGTTGTCAACGAGACGGCTTCATTGCCAACGAAGTCGCGGATTCTATATCAGCTTTAGGATCCGCAACCTCGTGAGCACTGGCTCCTGCGGAATCACCGGAATCCGGGGGCAGTGAGCAGCGACCGTGTCGGTGGGCAGCGAGCAATCGACGGTTCCGGGCACTTTGAGGTCGGCTACAGCCGGTGACGGCACTGCCTGCTCGACGGCGACCGCGACGCCGGATGGGAAGCGGACGACGAGTCGTAGGAGTAGCCCCGGTGCCCAGGCCGGACGCCTGGCAGGCGCCATCACGCCACCGCCTGGCCCCGGCCCTGAGGCCACTGGGCCCGATATGCCGCCGAGATCCCCGGCAAACACCAACGCTAGGCGGTCAGCTCCCTGCCAGGACAATCAGCGCTCACTAGGGGAAAATTAAGGGACACCTCACAAGCCGGGTGACGGCAATGACCAGCCGGAAACCGAGCGGCTTCGTCGTGGGTGTCGACCTTGATGGGGTCGTGGCTGACTTCTACAAATACATGCGGAAGGTCGCAGCCGAGTGGCTCGGAGTGAAGAAGTCCACGTTGCCCAAGGAGGTCGCGTGGGGCCTTGCCGCGTGGGGGCTTCAGGAGGGCGACTACAACCGCCTACACCGTTTTGCACTCACTCAGCGGGATCTCTTCCGGCAGATGCCCACCATCGCCGGCGCCCCACAGGCCCTGAGGCGACTCAGTCGAGAGCTGGTACGGATCAGGGTGATCACCCACCGGCTCCCGGTGTCACACGGCCATGAGCCCGCCGTCATTCAAACGGTGAGGTGGCTCGACTACCACGATGCCCCCTACTACGGCCTTTTCTTCATGGAGGAGAAAGGTGACGTGGGGGCCGACCTCTACATCGAGAACGGCCCTGGCAACATCAAGCGCCTTCAGCAAGCCAACAAGGAAGTCATCATTTTCACCAACTCCACCAACCGCGAAATTGAGACCGGAGCATGCGAGCGGGCTGACAACTGGACCATCGCTGAATCCATGATTCGCGCGCGCTACTACAAGTGGCTGAGCGAGCGGGGGCGTCCAACACCAAGGTTTCCAGGGCAACCGCCACCGGACGACGGTGGACCAGGCCAGTGATATTCCTCAGCTTCTGTTAGCCGCAGTTACCAATACTTCCACGTCGTCCCCACTCCTCCGGTGGTGGCGGGTGTACACGGGCATTCCCGCCGATCCGTTCGCATTACCTCCGTGCGTGGGCTCAAGTCCCGCCGCCGTTCCCCGGGATACTGTCGGTGCTCCTCAACCGGTCTCTCAGGTAGGAACAGCGTGCCCATCGACTCGACCATCGCTTCGGGGCCGGACTGGTTGTTGACGAGGGCGGACAGTTCGCGGAGGTAGTCCTCGTGGCAGGCCGGGAAGGACAGGAACAGCATTCTGGCTTCGGTGTCGGTCGGGTTGGCGAAGGCGTGCGGGCAGCCGGGCGGTACGAAGATCATGCTGCCGGGGCCTGCCCGCAGTACGGAGCGGCCGTCGCGGGAGCGCCATGCGCGCCAGTTGTTGTCGGTGGTGCTGTCCGGTTCGAACGCGAGCAGGTCGAGCTCGCCTTCCAGACGTAGAAGAGTTCCTCGCCGTGGTCGTGGCGGTGGGCCCCGACGTCGAAGCCCGGGGGACGACGGCCTCGAACGCCGAGTTCAGCCGGGCGTCCTTGGCGGAGACCTTCACCTCGATCCGGAGTCCGCCGATCGTGATGCGGTCGCCGTCGCCCGGGTGGAGCATCAGGCCGTCGGTCGCCGCCGAGGATTCTGACCCTGCTGACCCCGCTGACATGGATGGCGCTTCTGTCATTGTTTGCCTCCGTTCGGTCAGTTCTGATTGTTCAGCTGCGGCTGGGGAACCGGCAGGGTCCCGGGGCCCTGTCCGCGCCGGGTGGCCGCGGTGACGACGACGGCCAGGACGAGGCCGACCACGGCGAGCAGGGCGCCGAGCCAGACCGGCGCGGTGTAGCCGAAGCCGGCCGAGATGACGAGGCCGCCGAGGTAGGCGCCGAGGGAGTTGGCGATGTTGAACGCGGACTGGACGGACGCGGAGACCAGTGAGGCACTGTCGGGCGCCTTGCTCATGATGTAGGTCTGCATGATCGGGCCGAGGCTGAATCCGGCGACGCCGGACGCGAAGAGCCCGACGGCCGCGGTGATCTTCAGCGGAGCGGCGAGTGCGAACAGCACCAGGACGACGGCCAGGACCGCCAGGGCCGTGTAGAGGCTGGGGACCAGAGCGCGGTCGGCGGCGCGGCCGCCGATGACGTTGCCCACCGTCATGCCCACACCGAGCAGGACCAGGAGGTAGCTGACGGAGGTGGGGGTGAAGCCGCTGGCCTCGGTCAGCAGGGGGGCGACGTAGCTGTAGACAGTGAAGATGCTGGCGAAGCCGACGGTGACGGTGCCCAGCGCCAGCCAGACGTCGCCTCGGCGGAACGCGGCGAGTTCGTCGCGGACCGAGGTGGGGGCGGCCTTCGGCTGCCGGGGAATCATGAGCGCGATGGCGATCACGCTGAGCACGCCGATGGCGGCGACGACCACGAACGCGGAGCGCCAGCCCAGCGTGGTGCCGAGATAGGTGCCGAGCGGTACGCCGGCGATGTTGGCCAGCGCGAGGCCGAGGAACATCATCGACACCGCCTTGGCGGTGTGGTCGGCGGTGACCATGCCCGCGGCGACCACGGCGCCCACCCCGAAGAAGGCCCCGTGCGGCAGGCCCGCCACGAACCGCGTCACCAGCATGACCGGTTCGCTGGGGGCCAGCGTGGTGGCGATGTTGCCGATGGTGAACAGGGCCATCAGCGACAGCAGCGTGGTCTTGGCGGGCAGCCGCCGGGCGGCCAGGGTGAGCAGCGGGGCGCCGATGACGACCCCGAGGGCGTACGCCGAGACCAGGTATCCGGCGTCGGGGATGGAGACGTCCAGGTCGTGCGCGACGATCGGCAGCAGGCCCATCACGACGAACTCGGTGGTGCCGATTCCGAAGGCGGCCAGGGTGAGTGCGGCCAGTGCTAGGGGCACGGGTCCTCCTCCGTGGAGCGGGCGGGGGGCGGCGGTGTGGGGGCCCGGCCAGGGCCGCGCGGGCCGGGCCGGGACCGCGTCGTCGCCGACGGGCGGTCAGGTGCGGGCGGGGCCGCACCATTCGGTCAGGGCGGTGCGCAGGCCCGCGTCGCTGACGGGCGCGTCACCGGCCCAGGCGAGACAGCCGTCGGGGCGGATGAGCAGCACGGCGGCCTCCGCGTCGGTGTCCAGGGCGGTGACGGCCCGTATGCGGTCGCTCCAGGGCTCCGCGGCGCGTACGGCGTCGGAGGTGCCGGTGAGGTCCAGCAGCAACGGGCCTCCGCCGCGCAGCAGTTCCGCCAGGCGTACCGTTCCGGCGTCGGTCTTGAGCTGCCGGTCGGCGACGAAGGTACCGACGCGCGGATCGGCACTGCCGCCGTAGTGGATGTCGGTGCCGTAGATCGCGTCGGTCAGGTAGTTGTTGACCTCGTCGAAGCCCATGAGGACGGTGAACAGCTCGCGCAGCGCGTCGACCTGAGGCCCCGGGCGCATCAGGGCGACCTGGGCGCGGGTGTTCTGCAGGACCCGTTCGGCGACCGGGCGGCGCTCGGCTTCGTAGGTGTCCAGCGGTTCGGGGCGGCCCTGGCACGCGGCGGCGAGCTTCCAGCCCAGGTTCACGGCGTCCTGGAGGCCCAGGTTGGCTCCCTGGCCGCCCGCGGGGAAGTGCACGTGCGCGGCGTCTCCGGCGAGCAGGACGCGCCCGGCCCGGTACTGCGCGGCCAGCCGGGTGCTGTCGGTGAACCGGGAGACGAAGCGGACGTCGGTGAACTCGATGCGTTCGCCGGTGACCCGGTGGACGGACTCGACCAGTTCCTGGGCGGTGGCCGGCGTGTCGGGCACCGGCCGGTCCCACTCGGTGGTGGAGATGCGGCCGTCGGGCATCCGCATGAACCAGCCGCGCTCGCGCCGCTGCCAGCCCATGGGAAGGCGGCCCACGTCGGTGATCGTGCCCAGTCCCATCCAGTTGACCAACTGCGGTTCGGTGCCCGGGAAGCCGATGCCGGCGAGCTTGCGTACGGTGCTGCGTCCACCGTCGCAGCCGACCACGTAGCCCGCCCGGATCACGCTGCTGCCCTGCTCGTCCCGCACCGTGACGGCCACCCCGTCGGCGTCCTGGTCGAGCCCCGCGACCTCGGCGCCGTGCCGGACGACGGCCCCGGTCCCGGTCGCACGGCGGGTCAGCACGGCCTCGGCGGCTTCGCGGGTCAGCGCCAGTTCCTGGGGCTGTTCGGCGGTGACGGTGCCGCGGCCCAGTACGAACATTCCGGCGAAATGCCCGCGCGCCGAAGTGTTCGCCAGACGGCGGCGGTACTCGTCCAGATTTTCCGTGTCCTTTTCGGCCGCCAGGAAATCAGTGAGCAGATCGCGGCGGTCCATGATTTCGAGGGTCCGGGCGTGGATCGTCAGGGTCCTCGGCTCGTTGGCCCCGGGCGCGAGGCGCTCCACGACCAGCGTGGACACCCCGTACATCCGCAGCTCACAGGCGAGCATCAGCCCGACCGGGCCGCCGCCGGCGATGAGGACGTCGTAATCGTTGCGCTGCATGACCAGCACCAGCCGCCTATCTGTATATAAAACACGCGCGGGAATTCCGGATATCCGGAATGCGGCTGCCGCCCGGGGGTTTCATTCTCAGGCCCTACGGCGGAGTCGCCATTTCATCAGTATCGATCCCACGGTATCCGCGGCACCAGGCATCACAAAATGCAATTCCGATAA
Source organism: Streptomyces sp. NPDC030165 (assembly GCF_055573595.1). Lineage (NCBI taxonomy): Bacteria > Bacillati > Actinomycetota > Actinomycetes > Kitasatosporales > Streptomycetaceae > Streptomyces > Streptomyces sp. NPDC030165. Next base: position 16,402 of record NZ_JBVIBD010000040.1, read on the forward strand.
GGCAGCGTTGCCTTCGGGGGCAATGGGCTGGTGCGGACCGGCTCAGGCGGGAGTGGGCTCGTCGAGGCCGCTGCCGCTGTCGGCGTGCAGGCTCTCGAAGACACCGCGGACGCAGTGCCGGAACCAGCTGTGCGTGGGGTCGGCCTGGTGTCGGGCGTGCCAGGACTGCGCGATGACGATGGGCGGGAGCCGCAGCGGAATCCGTAGGGTGCGCAGGTCGAGGAGACGGACGGCCTGGCGGCTCAGCTTCTCGGTGGCCAGCCCCACCAGGTCGGTCTGCGCCAGCATGTGCCAGGAGGCCACCCAGCTCGGTACGACCGTGACCACCTGCCGGTGCAGCCCGCGCTCGGCGAGGTGGTCGTCGATGGGCCCGGTGAGCCGGCCGCGCCGGGAGACGCTGATGTGCTGGGCCCCGGCGAACCGCTCCAGGGTGACCTCGCCGCGCAGCAGCGGGTGCCCGGCGCGGACCAGGGCCAGCACCCGGTCGACGACGAGCCGTTCGCTGTTGACCTCTCCGGAGGCGGAGTCGGCCACGCTGATCACCAGGTCGGTGCCGCCCTCCCGCAGTTTGGGGGTGCTGTCACCGGAGTCCTCCGGCACGAACCGCACCGTGACGTTGGGCGCCTGCCGGTGGACGGCGCCCAGCAGGGGCTGGGCGAGCGCGCCGACCACCATGTCGTTGGCCTGCACGGTGAACGTGGTCTTCAGCGAGCCCAGGTCCGGCACGCCGGTCTCCAGGAACATCCCCGTGGCCTGCTCGACCAGCGAACGCACCTGCTCACGGATGGCGAGGGCGCGCGGCGTCGGCACCATCTGCCGGCCCGCGCGCACCAGGAGCGGGTCGCCGAAGGCCCGTCGCAGGCGGGCCAGGGTCCGGCTCATGGTGGGGGTGGAGGTGCGCATGCGCTCGGCGGCGCCGGAGACGCTGCCTTCCTCCAGCAGGGCGTCCAGCGCGATGAGGAGGTTCAGGTCGACAGATTTCATCTGGCACAACCTCCGGTTATCAGGATTGATGTGGATGGCAAGCCCTGCCCCGGCTTACTGTACAAGGAAAGTAGTTTGGTGCGTGGCATGAGCCCGAATTGCCACCATGCGGTCCACGCTGCTTTTCGCGCACCTCCGGTCGAATTTCGCCCATGACTTTCAAAAGTTACGGCAAACCGCGCAGCGCAGTGGGATCACGTCGCCTCAGGCGACCATTCACCGGTCGAAAAACACCCGTCGAGGGACGGAACGGGGTACTCCACCCGCCACCTCGCCCGATTTGCGCCTACGCAATCACCACGGAAAAGCAAAAGATGGATAAAGCCGAACCATGTCCACCAGGCCGTTGGCGTCGTATTTACGCCGAGATGGCGAGACGGGTGATCTCCGTCTCACCCAGTTGCCCGGACCGAAGAACGCGGTAATGTTTTCGACGCTGTGGCCGGCCCTGCGCCATTCCTTGCGGGCACTGCCGACCGATGACGTTTTTGGAAGGGTTCTAGGCAGGGAACGGGACATCATGAACGGCCTGTCGCGCGGTTTCACCAATACCGAGATCGCGCAGGCGCTGTTCATCAGCGAGAAGACCGTCAAGAACCACATCAACCGGCTGTTGGCCAAGCTGGGTGCCCGCCACCACGCCGAGGCCATGGCGATCTGGCTGGGCCTGGCCCGTACCGAGCGGGCGGACGAGCGGGCGGGCGGGCGTGGCGGTCGCAGCCGGCGACGGCCGGTGCGACCGTGCGAACCGTCCCGCCGTCCCTTGGGAAGCGGACCGGGGCCGTTGCAAGGTGTCCGCCTGAGACAACAGCCCGCGGGCGGCGCTCCGGCCGGGTGCCGGGGCGCCGCCCGCGCGGTCTGTCCGGGGCTTCGGGCCCGTCGGCCTGATCAGACCGCGGCCAGCCCGGGGAAGAGGAAGGCGGCAGTATCCCGGGCCGCTGCCCGCCGCTGCCGCTCGTCCAGCACCTCGGTACGGGCCAGCTCCTCGCGCCACCGGTACACCAGGTCCCGTGGAAAGAACGGCAGGTCGGTCCCGTACAGCAGGCGCAGCGGATCGGCGATGCGCAGCAGCGCCTCCAACTGCCTTGGCAGGGCAGGCCCTGACAGGTCGTAGTACAACGAGCGCAGTGCGCCCAGTACATCGATCCGGGTGCCCGGGAGCATGGCCGCGGCCAGGGCGTCCACCCGGTCCGCGAGCACGCCCAGCGTCGCTCCGGCGTGGGGCACGATCCACCGGATTCCGGGGAACTCGGCCAGTGCGCCCGACAGCACCAGGTCGATGACGGCCCGGGTGGTGTCGAAGGGGAATTCCATACGGACCCTGTCTTTGAGCGCGCCAGCCGAGGCTGAGGTCGCGGTGTCTGGCAAGCGGCCGGCTCATTCAGCACTGACCGGGCCGTCTCCACCCAGCGCGGATCCGCCCGGTCCAGCGCATTCCGCGTGGGCCGTTCAGGGGCCAGCCCGGCCGGCCCGGACTTCTTCACGCGGGCGACCCATCGGCGCACCGTGGCCGGATCGACCCCGAGTTCGGCGGCCTTGGCCTTGTAACGATGCATCCATGGCGTGCCAGGCGTGTAATCAGACCGCGGCTCGCCCGGTAGGGCGAGTACCTCACTGCCGAGCTGGTACCCGGTCAGAACCTCCTGTATGTAGCGAAACCTTCGCGTCAGCGCGTCAGCGCTGTCGTCATCGAGACTGCTCAGCACAGCCGCAGCCGTCGGCTCCTCCTCCGGCGGCACCGGAACCAGGAACTTTGTCGATGGATGCGCCAGCAGCACCGAGACGTCGACCTGCCGCCACTTCTGCACTCCGACCATCGCAGCAGCAGGCTGAAGAAGAACCCGGCGGCCCTCGATTTCGGCGACCGTGAACTGCTCACCGTCGAAACTGGGCGGAAGCCCCGGCCGCAGAGACGTCGTCCAGGTAGTCACGCGCACCTCCGCAGCACCGATGCACCCGACAAGGGACGCGACAGATCCGTCCTCAGCCGCCCAGACCACAACAACGCCATCAGCGCCGGCCTCGCCACCTCAGGTAGCCGGGCCCTCGGCATCCGGCGCTCAGCCAGAGCCAGTTCCTCACCGTCCACGGCCTGCTGCCATGCTTGTTCCACCTCGGCCTCGGGCATCGATCCGGGGCGCCGGTAGGCGGCCAGGAACCGCACGTTCTCCAGCAGCACCCGATCCGCTCCAGACCAGATCTCGTACTCCCAGCCGTGCTGGCGGAACAACTCGCCGGGCCATGCCAGGGCTTCCGCGATCATCGGTTCCTGCAGCCGGTCCGCCGGTTTGACGTTGACCACCCGCACCATTCCCGAGCGCATGACCAGCAAAAAGTCCGGAACATGGTGCCGCACTCGGTCACCGACCCGAGCCGCCAGCCGGCAGGGCTGGGCGAAGATTCCCTGTACCGCGGGATCAAAGTCCGCCAGCAGCAACCGGGCCAGATCCAGACGGCTCTCATAGACCACGTGCCCGCCCGTCGTCGCGGACGCGTATTTCCCCGAATAATGGGCCATCCCATGTACCGACCGGACATCCCGCCACGGCACCGACTCATCGAAGTCCGCCACACGCAGCTGCCGTACGGAGACTTCACGTACCTGCTGGTCCTCGTACCGGATCGACGCCGTTGGAACCTTGCGCGCGCGACGGGCGCTGCCCGAGCTCCGTATCGTCATGCTCTGGACGGTACGGAGCCGCCCGGACGCCCCGGTCCGAACGACCGCAAGAGAGCGAGAACGGCGGCCACGGACAGTAGCGAGTGCGCATCGAGTCCCGGATTTGCGTATTCATTGCGCATCGATTCGCGGATCCTGGATCCACCCGGCGCAAAAGTCCATTGTCCTCCGCCCGCGCCGGGTGAAACCTGCTGTCGCTCGTCGCGCACGCACCACGGCTGTTCCGCGCACCTCGTGGCACCGAGGAGGACCGAAGGATGCACCGCACGCGCACCGCGGCCACCGCCGCCCTCGCCCTGGCCCTGGCCGCCGTCCCGCTGACCGGCCCGCCCGCCGGGGTCGGCGGGTCCGGTGGGGGGGGCGGAGCGGGAGACCCCGGTCCGGCCCTCAACCCCGTAACTCAGCTGGTTCTCTCCCTCTGCGGCCAGGGTACCATCAC
>NZ_JBVIBD010000040.1:20514-47630 GCF_055573595.1 Streptomyces sp. NPDC030165
CAGACGCCTCCCCCCCCCCTTCCTTTTTTCTTTTCTCTCCCCCCCCCTCCTCCCCACACCCCCTCTGTCCGCTTCCCCCTTTTGGCTTCCCCCTCCCCCCCCCCCCCCCCCCGGCCCGGCCATCAGCCCGGCACCGCAGTCGGTCCGCGCCCTCGGCGGCCGGGTCACCATCACCCCGACCGTCACGGTCGTGGCCGGGCCGAAGGCCGACGGCCCGGCGCTGGAGGTCGTCGAGCGGGCGCTGAAGCGGGCCGGCGCCGACCGGGTCGTACGGGCCGCGGAGGCGCGCCGGGGGCTGACCGTGTACGTGGACGGCGAGGGCGCCGCGCGGACCCTGGCGGACCTCGGCGCGCGCGGCACCGCCGGGCTGCCGGCCGAGGGGTACGCGCTCGCCGTCGGCGGCGGCCGGATCGCGCTGGCCGGCGCGGACGCCACCGGCACGTACTACGCCGCCCAGTCGCTGCGCCAGCTCCTGCCGCACCGCGACCGCCCCGGCGCACGGGTGCGCGGCACCGCCGTACGCGACTGGCCGGCCACCCGGCTGCGCGGCGTGATCGAGGGCTTCTACGGCACCCCCTGGTCGCACGCCGCGCGCCTGGACCAGCTCGACTTCTACGGCGCGCACAAGATGAACACGTACGTCTACTCGCCCAAGGACGACCCGTACCTGCGTGAGAAGTGGCGCTCGCCGTACCCGGCGGACCAGCTCGCGCGGCTCAAGGAGCTGGTGGACCGCGCGCGGGCCCGGCACGTGGAGTTCAGCTACGCGCTCTCGCCCGGCCTGTCCGTCTGCTACAGCTCGGACGCCGACCTCAAGGCGCTGACCGGCAAGTTCCAGGCGCTGTGGGACATCGGCGTACGGACCTTCGCGGTGCCGCTGGACGACATCAGCTACACGGACTGGAACTGCGCCGCCGACAAGGAACGTTTCGGCACCGGCGGGGGCGCCGCCGGAGCCGCCCAGGCGCACCTCCTGAACCGGGTGAACCGGGAGTTCATCGCCGGGCACCGGGACGAGGGGGCGCAGCCGCTCCAGATGGTGCCGACCGAGTACTACGACGTGAAGGCGACGCCCTACAAGGCGGCGCTGAAGAACCGGCTCGACCCGGACGTGCTCGTGGAGTGGACCGGGGTGGGGGTCATCGCGCCGGTGATGACCGTCGCCCAGGCGGACGCGGCCCGGCAGGTCTTCGGCCATCCGATCCTGACCTGGGACAACTACCCGGTCAACGATTACGTCACCAACCGGCTGCTGCTCGGGCCCTTCAACGGGCGCGAGCGGGGGCTGCCCGGGCGGCTGGCGGGGATCACGGCCAATCCCATGATCCAGCCCGCCGCTTCCAAGATCGCCCTGTTCACCGTCGCCGACTACGCGTGGAACGACCGCGCCTACGACGCCCGCACCTCCTGGGCCACGGCGATCGAGGAGCTGTCCGGCGGCTCCCCCCGCACCGGACGCGCCCTCCGTGCCTTCGCCGACGCCCACTACGGCTCCGCCCTCAACCCGCAGCAGTCGCCCGAACTGGCCGCCGCCGTCCGCCGCTTCTGGGCCGGCGGGAGCGCGGAACGCCTGGACGCGGCGCTGCGCGGACTCCAGCGCGCCCCGGGTGTACTGCGCGCCTCCCTCCCCGACCGCGGCTTCGTCGCCGACAGCGGGCCCTGGCTGGACGCGACCGCCGCGTGGGGCCACGCCGCCCGCACGGCGCTGCGCATGGTCCAGGCGTCCCGCTCGGGCGACGAAGCGACGGCACAACGGCTGCGCGAACGGCTCCCGGCACTGGTCGCGGCCGCGAAGTCGTACGTCTATGTCGACATGAACGGCAAGCGCGTGCCGGTCCTGGTCGCCAACGGCGTGGTGGACACGTTCGTCGCGGACGCCATCGCCGAACAGGACGGCGGGGGCGGCGTGGTCACGCAGAACCGCAGGCAGGCCGGTGCGGACACCCGGCAGGACCCTGCGCGGGAGGCTCGTACCCGGCAGGACCGGACACGGGAGGCCCGGCCATGACCCGTGGAACCGATCTGACCGCCGACGGCATCCTGGAAGCCGCTGTGCGGGAACTGGCGCCCGGCGCGTCCGGCAACCCGGTCGTGGCGCGGATCGCCGCGGGTGAGGCGCCGCGCGAGGTCTTCACCGTGCTCGCCCTGGAGCAGCGCCTGATCATCGACTCCGACCGGCGCAGCTTCCGCCACCTGGCGCGCCGCGCCGACGGCGACCCGCCGGTGGCGGCGTTCTTCGAGGCGCTGGCCGACGGCGAGTCGCTGGCGCTCGAAGCGCTGCGGGGCCTCGCGGAGGCCTGCGGACCGGCCGCGGACGCCGTACGGGAGTACGTGCCGCGGGCCGGGTGCCAGGCGTACCCGTCGTACGTGGCCCGGCTGGCACTGGAGGCGGAGCCCGCCGACGTCGTGGTCGCCCTGGCCGCCAACTTCGCGGCCTGGGGCGGTTACTGCGCCACCGTCGCAGCCGCCCTGCGCACCCGCTACGCCTTTCCCGATGCGGCGTGCGCCTTCTTCGACTTCTTCGCCGGGCCCGCCGCGGAACTCGCCGGCCCGGCCCACGACGCGGTGCGGCACGGCCTCGGCACGTCGCGGGTCACGCCCGGCCTCGCGTACCGTCACGGCCGGCTGCTCCAGGCGTACGAGCTGATGTTCTGGACCGCGCTCGGGGAATGACCGCCCGCGCGCGGCGCACCGCGGCACCCGCGGAAACAGGGAGCTTCATTTTTTTCCAATTCCTCTTAGCAGCAGGCGCTTTCCCTGTCAGAATGACCGCTCATGTCCACGGGTCAGGGGAGAATCGTGAAACACCGCACCACCATCGCCTTGTCCACCGCTCTCGTCGCCGCCGCGGGACTCACCGCGTGCGGCGGCAGTGCCAAGAGCGAGAGCCGGCCGGCCGCCTCGCCGACGGGTGCCGGTGCCCCGTCGGCGGAGCAGGCGCCGTCCAAGGCGATCGCCGACGCGGAGGCGCGGCTGGGAATTCCCCCGAAGCCGGACGCCGCGACGCAGGCGCGCTACACAGCCGCCCTCGACGCGATTTCCCGGGACATCGTGAACGGCAAACCGGAACGCGCGGTGAGCCGCGGCAGAAGCACCTGCGGCGCGATCCACTCCTTCCCGAAGGACCACGCCAAGCAGGTCGACCAGACCCGGCAGCGTTTCTCCGGGGCGACGCAATTCACCCCGGAGCAGGCGGATAAGATTCTGCAGGCCGTGCACACCCACCTGTGTCCGAAGAATTGAGCGTCGCGGGCCTTTCCCGCCGCACACGTGCCGTGTGAGGGGGCGCGGGACCGTCATTCCTCGACGGCCCCGCCCACGGCCCGCAGATGCTCGCGGAATGTCAGCGCGGGGTTCCGCCGGCGCCCGGCGAGATACGCGGCGAACCCCAGCTGCCGGCGCAGCGGCTCGCCGTCCCGGATCCGGTCGGCCTGGCGGCGCTCGGTGTCACGCACCGACTCCGCGAGCGCGAGGAGTTCACCGGCACCCGCGGCGGGCAGGAAGAGCACCCCGTCGTCGTCGCCCAGCACCAGATCCGCGCGGCCGACGGTCCACTCCCCCACCATGGCGCTGTCCAGCGCGCCGTCCGGGCGGGTGTCCAGGCGCCGCGGCCCGGTGGGCGTGGCGCCCAGGCTGAAGACGGGCAGGCCGATCTCCCGCAGCTCGGCCGTGTCGCGGTGCAGGCCCCAGATGACGATGCCGTCCAGCCCGGCGGCCTGCGCCTCCAGGGCCACGAGGTCGCCGACGCAGCTCTCGTCGGTCCGCCCGGCGTTGTCGGCCACCAGCACATCGCCGGGCGCGGCGGCGTCCAGCGCTTCGAGGAAGATGTCGACACTGCCCGCGTGCCGGGCGGGCAGCACCCGCCCGGCCAGCCGGGTACCCGAGGCCAGGGCCCGCAGCGGCGGGGGTGCGCAGCGCACCGGTGTCCGGGCGCGCAGGCACGCGTCCGCGAGGTGGGCCGTGGTCAGCGTCGCGAACCGCCGTCGCAGCTCTTCGTGTTCCATGCCGCACTCCTTCTCCGGGCGGGTCCGGGGACCGGTGCCGAACGGACGAGGTGCGCATACCTTCCACCGCCGCCGCTCCGGCGCGCCAGGGGCTGTGGCAGGCTCGGTTCATGGATCTTCCCACCGGTGCCCCGCCCGTCTCCCAGGAGTTGTTCGCCTTCGCCGTCCGTCTCGCCACGCGTGCCGGGCGGATGAGCGCCGAAGCGTTTCACGGTGACCGGACCTCGTCCGTACACGAGCCGGACGGCACCGAGGTGACCGCGGTGGACCTCGCCGTCGAGGACTTCATGCGGAAGGAACTGGCCGCCGCGTACCCCGAGGACGCCGTGTCCGGCGAGGAGGCCGGGCCGCGGGCCGGGACGTCCGGTCGGCGCTGGGTGATCGCCCCCGTCAACGGCACCCGGCAGTTCACCGACCGCGTGCCGACGTTCTCCTGCGACCTGGCCTACGAGGACGAGTACGGGCCCGCGATCGGCGTGGTGCACTTCCCGATGAGCCGCCGGACGGTGGCGGCCGGGCGCGGCCTCGGCTGCCGGCTGTTGCTCGGCGAGGACCCGGACCCGCTGGAGGCGCTGCGGACGGACCGCGGGCGGCTGCGCGCCGGCGACCGGACCGAGCCGAACGGGGCCGGGCCCCGGACCGAACTGAGCGGGGCCAGGACGCAGGCGCACAACATCGCGGGGTGGCCGGAGACGCTGCTGACGGCTCTGCACCGGCGGGTCTTCCTCGTCCCCACGGGTGGCGGTGTGCTGGACGTGCTCACCGGGCGGGCGGACGCCCTGGTGGCCGCGGGGCCCGCACCGGGGTACGAGGATCTCGCCCCGCTGCCGGTGATCGTCGCGGAGGGCGGCGGCCGGATCACCGACCTCACCGGCGCGCCCGTCCTGGAAGGGGACGGCTCGGTGCTGATCACCAACGGGCCGTTGCACGACGCGTTCCTGGAGGTCGTGGCGGAGTCCGGGGAGGGGCACGACGCGCGGGCCCTCCTGGTCGACGCCCACCCGGGGTGGGCGGCCGAAGGGGCCGCGCTCACCTCGGAGCTGCTGTCCCTGCTCGTCCCGGTGGCCCGGCGGGCGGAGCACATCGGGAGCACGTCCGTGCCGGGCATGGCGGCGAAGCCGGTCTTCGACCTCCAGGTGAGCGTGGCGGACCTGGCGGAGGCCGCGGACGCCTTCGACACGCCGCTGGCGGCACGGGGATTCGTCCGCTCGCGGCACGAGAGCGACCACGTACCGGCGGGCCGGGACGATGATCCGGCCTGGTGGGCGAAGCGGCTGTGGACGCGGCGCGGCGGCCCCGGGCCGGACGTCAACCTGCACGTCCGGCGCGTGGGTTCGCCGAACGAGCGGCTGGCGCTGCTGTTCCGCGACTGGTTCCGCGCCCACCCGGAGGCGGTCCCGGCGTACGCCCGCTTCAAGCGCGAACTGGCTCACCGTACGGCGGACATGGGCAGCTACGCGGAGGTCAAGGACCCGGTCGTGGACCTGGTGGCCGAGGTCGCGGAGACGTGGGCCGCGCAGACCGGGTGGCGCCCCTGAGGAGCGCCGGCACCTACCGAGGCCGGTCGAGCAGCTGCCCCGACGGCTCGGACAGCGTCCCGCCGTCGTTGATCCGCCGACCGCGCAGCCAGGTGGACCGTACGACGCCGTGCAGGGTGCGCCCCGCGTAAGCGGTGATCTTGTTGCGGTGCTGGAGTCCGGCCGGGTCGACGGTGAACGTCGCGTCCGGGTCGAGCACCGCGAAGTCCGCGTCCCGGCCGGGCTCGACGGCGCCCTTGTGGTGCAGTCCGACGAGCGCGGCGGGTGCGGTGGCCATCCAGCGGGCGACGTCCTCCAGGGTGTGGCCGCGCTCGCGGGCGGCGGTCCAGATGGCGGGCAGGCCGAGCTGGAGGGAGGAGATGCCGCCCCAGGCGTCGCCGAAGTCGGGGGTCTTCAAATCGGCGGTGGACGGTGAGTGGTCGGAGACGACGCAGTCGATGGTGCCGTCGGCGAGGCCCTGCCACAGCGCGTCCTGGTTGGCCGCTTCGCGGATCGGCGGGCAGCACTTGAACTCGGTGGCGCCGTCCGGGATCTCCTCGGCGGTCAGGGTGAGGAAGTGCGGGCAGGTCTCGACGGTGATCCGTACGCCGTCGGCCCGGGCGTCGGCGATCAGCGGCAGCGCGTCCGAGGAGGACAGGTGGAGTATGTGGACCCGGGCGCGGAGCCGCCGGGCGAGCGTGATCAGCCCGGCGATCGCGTCGTTCTCGGACATCCGGGGGCGGGAGGCGAGGAAGTCGGCGTACCTGGGGCCGTGCGGCTGCGGCGCGGCCGCCAGGTGGTCCGGGTCCTCGGCGTGCACGATGAGCAGGCCGTCGAAGCCGGCGATCTCGCCGAGCGCGGCGGCCAGCTGCTCCTGGTCGAGCTGCGGGAACTCGTCCACGCCGGACGGGGACAGGAAGCACTTGAAGCCGAAGACGCCCGCGTCGTGCAGCGGCCGCAGGTCCTTGACGTTGCCGGGTACGGCGCCGCCCCAGAAGCCGACGTCGATGTGCGCCTTGGGGCGCGCGACGTCGCGCTTGGTGTGCAGGTTCGCCTCGGTGGTGGTGGGCGGCAGGCTGTTGAGGGGCATGTCGACGAGGGTGGTGATGCCGCCGGCCGCGGCCGCCCGGGTGGCGGTCCAGAAGCCTTCCCACTCGGTGCGGCCGGGATCGTTGACGTGCACGTGGGTGTCGACGAGGCCGGGCAGCAGCACGTCGTCGCCGAAGTCCTCGACCCGCGCCCCGGCCGGTGCGGGGGCGTCGTGCGGGAGCAGCTCCGCGATCTTCCCGTCCCGGACGGTGACGGTCGCCGCGCGTGTCCCCCGCGGGGTGACGACGCGCGTGGAGCGCAGCACCAGATCGATCTCGGACACCCGGTCCCCTCTCGTGCGGTTCCCGCGGGCTTCCGCACCACGGAATTCAACTTTCTGTTGAAGGAGTCTCACCCCAGGGCCGTGAGCCGTCAAGACCCCGCCGGACGCGCGGCGGTGGCACGGATCGCGCCGGTCCGGAAAACGGCGGAGGCGGGTTCGTGGCGGGATCACGCACTCCGCCGAAGCGATTGGAGGATTCCACAGAATGGATACCGAGTTTCACCCAGCAGAACGTAGCTCCGGCCAGTGGCCGGGCCCGGCGATCGCGGGTAGCGCCCGGGCACGGCCGGAGCCCGGGCCCTGACCGGCGGGAACGAGTGTGCGACGGGCCGTGTGCCCACCGGAGCAGACCGGTAGGCTGCTCCCGGTCGGTCCCGGCACCCTTACACCCCAGCCCTGCGCCGAGCCCGCCACCACCTGCCCCGAAAGGAACGCGTCGTGCCGCCGTCCAGCGCCAGCACTTCCGCCGCCGCAGCCAAACCCGCAGCCGCCGGCGGTGGCGTCCAGTCCCTCGAGCGCGCCTTCGACCTGCTGGAGCGGATGGCCGACGCCGGCGGCGAGGTCGGTCTGAGCGAGCTGTCGACCAGCAGCGGACTGCCGCTCCCGACGATCCACCGGCTCATGCGCACCCTCGTCGCCTGCGGCTACGTCCGCCAGCAGCCGAACCGCCGCTACGCGCTCGGCCCCCGGCTGATCCGCCTCGGCGAGAGCGCCTCGCGCCTGCTCGGCACCTGGGCCCGGCCGTACCTGGCGCGCGCGGTCGAGGAGACCGGCGAGACGGCCAACATGGCGCTGCTGGACGGCGACGAGATCGTGTACGTCGCGCAGGTGCCGTCCCGGCACGCGGTCCGGATGTTCACCGAGGTCGGCCGCCGGGTGCTGCCGCACTCCACGGGCGTGGGCAAGGCGCTGCTGGCGGGCCACCCGCCGGAGGAGGTGCGGGCCCTGCTCGGCCGTACGGGGATGCCGGCCGCGACCGAGAAGACCATCACCGACCCGGACCGCTTCCTGGACGCCCTCGAAGAGGTCCGCAGACTCGGCTACGCGATGGACGACAACGAGCAGGAGATCGGCGTCCGGTGCATCGCGGTGCCGGTACCCGACTCCCCCACCGCGGCGGCCATCTCCATCTCCGGCCCGACCGGCCGGGTGACCGAGGCGTCGACCGACAAGATCGTCCCGGTGCTCCAGGAGATCGCCGCCGAACTCTCGGTGGCGCTGGCCAACCAGAACCCGGCGTAGCGCTCCACCCCCGGCCGGGGTTCAGAACCGGCGCGGCGCCTCCCCGTACATGCCGATCAGATCGCGTACGTCCGCGAGCGCGGGCGCCAACGCGCTGACCGAGCCGACCGCTCCCGCGATCAGCAGCAGGGAACGGCGCAGCCGGGAGACCTCGGGGTCACCGGCGCTCACCAGGGCGTACAGCGCGGCCAGTTCGCCGTCGGCGGCCGCACGGTCGGGCAACTCCGCCGGAAGGACGGCCAGTTCACGACGGAGCCGGGCCACCGCCCCGCACAGGGCGACGGCCCGTGGATCGTCCCCGGCTCCTGCGACTCGCCCGTGCTTCTGCCTCTGCTCCACAACGACGTTACCCTCCACGGCCGTTGGCCCCGCTCCACGACGCGGGCCAGTTAACGCCACCCTGTGCGGCGCGCGCCACACGGAGAGCGAAATCAGGATCACCGAATTCCGGTGCGCGGCGGGCGCCGCCATGCGGTACCGTCCTCGGCCCGGCCCCGCTCCCACCGCCACACCCGGCCCCGCAGCACTCCGAGCACCCGGCAGCGCCCCGTAGCGCCCGGCCATGAGGTAAGCAGGCCCCATGGCACACATCGCATCCCCCGCCCCGGACGCCCCTTCCGCACGCCGCCCGGTCGCCGGGCTGCTGCTCGCAGCGGGCGGCGGGCGGCGGCTGGGCGGCCGCCCCAAGGCGCTGCTGGATTTCCGCGGGCGGCCGCTGGTCGAGAACGCGGCGCGGGTCCTGCGGGAGGGCGGCTGCGGCCCGGTGTGCATCGTCCTGGGCGCGGCGGCCGGGACCGTACGGGAGCGGGCCGGCCTCTCGGCGTACGAGACGGCCGAGAATCCGGACTGGGCGCAGGGCATGGGGTCGTCGCTGCGCGTCGGACTGGCCGCACTGGCGGACTCCGGGGCGGGCGCCGCGCTGGTCTCGCTGGTGGACCAGCCGGGCATCGGCGCCGCGGCGGTGGCGCGGGTGATCGCCGCGTACGAGGGCGGCGCCGACCTGGTCGCGGCGGCGTACGACGGGAAGCGCGGGCATCCGGTGCTGTTCGGGGCCGCGCGGTGGGCGGCGGTGGCGGCCGGCGCGGCCGGGGACCGCGGGGCGCGCGCGTATCTGGCGGAGCACGAGGCCGCCCTGACTCTCGTCGAGTGCGCGGACGTGGCCGAGCCGTACGACATCGACACCCCGCGGGACCTGTTCCGCCTGGAGTCGCCGGGCGCGCCCCGGGCAGACGAAGGGCAGTGACCTCGGTGGCACTCGGAGTCATGGGATCACCACTTGTGTCGACGGAGAGAATCTCGACATCAACAAACCATTGAAGTTCCGCGATAAGGAAACTACTCTCCACTGGTCAGAAGCGCCCTGAACCCCAACGGCGCCCGCCACCGCCGGCTGCGACCCGCGGCACCCCGTGCCGCGCACCCGCCCGGCGGCCGCCCGGGCACCGCCGCTGAATGGAGTGACAGCTCATGTCCGCACCAGCGCCGTCCCCGCTGGCCATCGTCGATGTCGACCCCGGCAAGGCCCCCGCCCGCCAGGACGAGATCCTCACGGAGGCCGCGCTGACCTTCGTCGCCGAACTCCACCGCCGGTTCACCCCGCGCCGCGACGAACTGCTCGCCCGCCGCGACGCGCGCCGCGCCGAGATCGCCCGCACCAGCACCCTGGACTTCCTGCCGGAGACCGCCCACGTCCGCGACGACGACAGCTGGCGCGTCGCCCCGGCACCCGCCGCCCTCGACGACCGCCGGGTGGAGATCACCGGTCCCACCGACCGCAAGATGACCATCAACGCGCTCAACTCCGGCGCGAAGGTCTGGCTCGCCGACTTCGAGGACGCCTCCGCCCCCACCTGGGAGAACGTCATCGGCGGTCAGGTGAACCTGATCGACGCGTACGAGCGCCGGATCGACTTCACCGACCCGAAGAGCGGCAAGTCCTACGCGCTGAAGCCCGCCGAGGAGCTGGCCACCGTCGTCGTCCGGCCGCGCGGCTGGCACCTCGACGAGCGGCACCTCCAGCTCGACGGCGCCCCGGTCCCCGGCGCGCTGGTCGACTTCGGCCTGTACTTCTTCCACAACGCCCAGCGCCTGCTGGACCTCGGCAAGGGCCCGTACTTCTACCTGCCGAAGACCGAGTCGCACCTGGAGGCCCGCCTCTGGAACGAGATCTTCGTCTTCGCTCAGGACTACCTCGGCATCGCGCAGGGCACCGTCCGCGCCACCGTCCTCATCGAGACCATCACCGCCGCGTACGAGATGGAGGAGATCCTCTACGAGCTGCGCGACCACGCCTCGGGCCTGAACGCCGGCCGCTGGGACTATCTCTTCTCCATCGTGAAGAACTTCCGCGACGGCGGCGAGAAGTTCGTGCTGCCGGACCGCAACGCGGTCACCATGACGGCGCCCTTCATGCGCGCGTACACCGAACTCCTCGTCCGCACCTGCCACCGGCGCGGCGCGCACGCGATCGGCGGCATGGCGGCGTTCATCCCCAACCGCCGCGACCCGGAGGCCAACGAGACGGCGCTGGCCAAGGTCCGTGCCGACAAGGACCGCGAGGCCGGCGACGGCTTCGACGGCTCCTGGGTCGCCCACCCCGACCTGGTCCCGGTCGCCCGCGCCTCCTTCGACGCGGTGCTCGGCGACAGGCCGCACCAGAAGGACCGGCTGCGCGAGGACGTCGCGGTCTCGGCCGCCGACCTCATCGCCGTGGACTCCCTGGACGCCCGGCCCACCTACCAGGGCCTGGTGGACGCGGTCCGGGTCGGCACCCGCTACATCGAGGCGTGGCTGCGCGGCCTCGGCGCGGTCGCCATCTTCGGCCTGATGGAGGACGCGGCCACCGCCGAGATCTCCCGGTCGCAGATCTGGCAGTGGGTGGACGCGGGCGTCGTGTTCGAGAACGGCGAGAAGGCCACCGCGGACCTGGTCCGCAAGATCGCCGACGACGAACTGGCCGCCATCCGCGCGGAGACCGGCGACGAGGCCTTCGCCGCCGGCCGGTGGCAGCAGGCCCACGACCTCCTCCTGAAGGTCTCCCTGGACACCGACTACGCGGCGTTCCTGACCCTGCCGGCATACGAGCTGCTGGACTGACCGGCGGACGAGACGCCGGGCAGGCCTGCGTACGGCCCTGACGGGCAGTCAACCCCGGGGCCACCGCCCTGCAGTGGCACCCCCGGGCCGAGGGGCCCGTGCCGCGGTGCACGGGCCCCTTCCCCACCTTTAGGTTAGGGTGACCTCACCAACTTGGGGAGGGTTTCCATGACCGCCACGCAGCCGATCCGCACCCCGGATCTCCGTCCGGCCGAAGCACCGCGCTTCGACCACCTGCTGCACTGCGTGCCGGACGTGGCCGCCGCCGTTCGGGACTACACGGCGGCCGGGCTGCCCGCGCACACCAACCCCGTGCACGAGGGCTTCCAGAACGGCGCCTGGCGGCTGGACGACCGGTACGTCGAGATCCTGACCATCGTCGACCCCGCGGCGTACGCGCCGTCCGCGTTCGGCCGGGCGACGGCCGCGTGGCAGCCCCGTATCGACGCGCTCTTGGCGGCCGGCGGCGGCCCGCTGAACTTCGCGGTCCACGTCACGGACACCAGCGCCACGGCCGAGCGGCTGCGCCGCGCGGGCCACGAGGCCGACGTGCACGACTTCTCCTTCCAGGAGGGCCGGGTCACCTTCCAGGAAGCGATCCTGACGGGCGTCGGCGTCCCGCCCTGGGCCCCGTTCTTCATCACCGTCCGTGCCGACCCCGCGCTCCGCCGCGAGCACGAGACCTCCGGCCGCGTCGACCGCGGCGCCTTCGACCTCGCCGGGTTCCTCGTCGAGACGCCCGACCCGCACGGCGCCGCCACCTGGCTCAGCACGCTCATGGGCATCCCGGTGGACGCGGCCGGCACCGCCGTACCCCTCGAAGGCGGCCGGGTGCAGTTCACCGCCGGACCGGCCGACCGCATCACCACGCTGCTGCTGGCGGGCGACCGGCCGCCGCGTACGGAGATCGCCGGGCTGCGGGTACGCGGAGTGGACGACCGGGACGCGCCGGTGCGGTGACCCGGATCCGTGCGGTGATCGGGACCGCTGGACGGGCGCGGCGTGAGAAGGTGAGGGCTCAGGCTCCATTCCTGCTCACCCCTTGTTGAGGCATGATGCGTGTCACCATCGCCGGCGTTTTCTTCTACCTGCAGGCGAACGAGGTGGAGGAAAAGATGAGCGGCGTCGAGCCGGAGCCCATCAGCGGCGACTCCGTACTCGTCGGCTCCGTCGCCTACCCCGTCAAGCAGGTCGGCCGGATCGTGACCGGCCAGGATCCGCGGGACTTCAGCGCCGGGGAGATGGTGCGGGCGCTGCGCCGGCTCGGTTTCACCTGCCGGCCCAGGCCCGCATCGACCGAACCGTCCCCGCTCCTGTGACGGTACGGCCCGCACGGGCCCGCGGCCGGCGGGCCCGCTCACGTCATCGCCGCCCCCAGTCCCACGAACCCGCAGATCAGGATGGCGAGGAGGGCGAGCAGGGGCCACACGAAGCGCAGGTACTTGTCGTAACCGACCTTGGCCAGGGAGACCCCGCCCATGATGACGGCGGTGGTCGGCACCCACAGGTTCATCCAGCCGCTGGCCGCCTGCCAGGCCGTGACGGCCACCGCGCGCGAGACGTGCGCGAAGTCGGCCAGCGGCGCCAGGATCGGCATGGCGAGGGTGGCGTGGCCGGACGTGGACGGGATGAGGAAGGCCAGCGGCAGGTTGACGACGTAGACCATGATGCCGAACAGGGCCGACGGGGTGCCGGAGACGGCGCCCTCGACGGTGTGCAGGACGGTGTCGGTGATCTTCGCGTTGTTCATGATCGTCGTGACGCCGCGGGCCAGCACGATCACCAGGGCCGGTGAGACGAACTCGGCGACGCCCTGGACGAACGTCGAGCTGAGCCGCTGCTCGCCCATCCGCGCGATGATCCCCACGAGGATCGAGGCGGCGACGAACAGCGCGGCCAGCTGCGGGAAGGACCAGCCCAGCTCGAAGGCGTACGGCGCGGCGTCGGCGTCCCCGGTGAGCGCCCCGGACCACGGGATCACCGAGAAGATCATGAAGGCGAACACCAGCGCCACGGTGACCAGCACGGTCTTGTGCAGCCCGGTCAGCGGCGGCGGCTCCGCCGCGTCGTCGGCGACCCGGGCGCGGTCCCGGTCGCCGGGCAGGAAGCCGACGAGGGAGCGGTCCGGGTCGGCCCGTACGCGCCGCGCGTAGCGCACCACGTACCCGATGGTGACGGCGGTCAGTACCAGCCACATCACCACCCGCAGCGCGATGCCGTCGCCCAGCGAGATGTCGGCGGCCGAGGAGGCGACGCCGGTGGCGAAGGGGTTGACGGTGGAGCACAGGACGCCGATGCCGGCCCCGAGGATGATCGTGGCGGTGGCCACCATCCGGTCGTAGCCGAGCGCCAGCATCAGCGGTACGACCAGGCCGTAGAAGCCGAGCGTCTCCTCGGCGAAGCCCTCGACCGTGCCGAGCAGCGAGAAGACGGCCATCACGCCGACGATCAGCAGGGCGCCGCGATGGCGGAGGCGGTGCGCCAGCCGGCCGATGCCGCGGTCCAGCGCGCCGGTGGAGAAGACGACCGTGATGAACGCGCCGATGGCCAGCACGAACAGGAAGACGCCCGCGCTGCCGTACAGTTCGCCCGCCAGCGTCGGGCCGACCTGCCCGGTCTTGCCGTCCTGCACTCCGTAGAGGCCGTTGACCGGCGACAGGAAGAGGTCGTTGAGGCGGTCGGTGAAGGACTGGCCTGAGGGGGTGCGGTGGTAGGTGCCCTGGAGCGGGGTGCCCTCGCCGTCGCGGTCGTAGGTGCCGGAGGGGATGAAGAAGGCCAGGAGCCAGACCGCGAGGGTCACCACGACCAGGACGGTCAGGGCGCTGGGGAAGGTGAAACCGCGCCGGCGGCGCTGCGGGCTGTCCGGGCCGTCGGCGTGGGCCGTGCCGGTGACCGGGGACTGCTCGGCGGGCCGGGAGTTCTCGTCGGGCATCGGAACGCTCACGCGGCGGCCCCGGTGCGGAACGCGGCGGCGTACTCGCGCAGGAAGACGGCCTCCGCCAGGGTCGCGGCGCGCAGCTCAGAGAGCAGTACCCGTTCGTCGGGCGCGTGCAGGTTGCACTGTTTGTCCTCGGCGCCGAAGATCAGCACCTCGGCCTCCGGGACGGCCCGCGCCAGGCCGTTGACCAGCGGGATGGAACCACCGCCCGCGGCGTGCACGGGGTCGGCGCCCCACGCCCGGCGCATCGCGGCCTCGGCGGCGCGGTAGGCGGGTCCGCCGGTACGGGCCTCGAAGCCGGCGCCCGCGTCGCCGGGCGTCACGGTCAGCGGGACGCCGAAGGGCCGCAGCCGCTCCAGGTGCCGTACGAGTGCGTCCAGGGCCTCCTGCGGGTCCTGGCGGGGGTGGCAGCGCAGGTTGAGTTTGGCGCGGGCGTACGGCACGACGGCCGAGGCGGCATGGTCCACCGAGGGGGCGTCCAGGCCCATGACGGTGACGGCCGGGCCGCTCCACAGGCGTTCGCCCAGGCTGCCGGAGCCGAGCAGCGGCAGTCCGTCGCGCACACCGGCCAGGGCGCGGAACTCCGTCTCGGTGAGGGCGGTGCCGGTCCACGGTTCGCGGTGCAGCCCTTCGACGGCGACGTCGCCGTGCACGTCGTGCAGGGTGGCGAGGGCGTTGAGGAGGGTGAGCAGCGCGTCCGGGGCGGCGCCGCCGTACTCGCCGCTGTGCACGGCCTCGCCGAGCGTGCGTACCTCCACGGTCAGTTCGGCGGCGCCGCGCAGGCCGGTGACGAGCGTGGGCGTACCGGCGCGGAGGTTGCCCGCGTCGGCGATGACCATCGCGTCGCAGGCGAAGCGTTCGGGGTCGGTGGGCGGGTAGGCGTCGAAGGCGCTGCCGTACTCCTCCTGGCCCTCGAAGACGATTTTGATGCCGACCGGGGGCCGGCCGCCGTGGGCACGCAGCGCGCCGAGGTGGACGAGGAGGTTCGCCTTGCAGTCGGCGATGCCGCGGGCCCGGATGGCGGGGCCGCCGTGCGGGTCGGTGAAGTCGGTGGGCTCGAAGGGTGGTGACGTCCACAGCCGGAGGTCGCCCGCGGGCTGGACGTCGTAGTGGCCGTACAGGAGGACGGTGGGGGCGTCCGGGGTGGGCGGCGGGACGGTGCCGGTGATGACCGGCGCGGTGCCGGGGAGGTCCAGTTGGCCGAGGTCGGTGACGCCGGCGGCGCGCAGCAGGGTGAGGAGTTCGTCGCGCGCCGCCAGGACCGGCTCGGGCGGGTGGCCGGGGAAGGCGACCGAGGGGATCGCCGCGAGCCGCTTGAGGTCGTCGCACAGGACGGGCAGCAGGCTGTCGACGGCGGCTTCCAGGTCGTCGGCGGCCGGGGGCGGGGCGCTCGCGCCCAACGGTGCGGTCCTGGACGCGGGGTCGGCTCTGCGCGGGGGCTCGGTGTCCGGCTGCCGGGCGTGTGGGTGCTGGGCGTTCGGGTCCACCGCGGAACCCCTCTCCGTGGCGCAGGGCGCTCACTTGGCTGACTTTCAGGTCCAATGCAGCGTATCGGGCAAATCGCCCACACTCTCGGCGCGCGCCGCCCCTCAGGCCGGCGGCCCGCCGAGAGTCAGCGCTGCCCGCATCGCCGCGTTCCGCAGACCCGTCAGCCGTCGCGCGTGCGCCATCCGGTTCATCAGCCGCGCCGTGCGCACCAGCCGCTGGGTCACGGAACGCCGTTCATGATCATACGTACGGAGAGCCGTCGTCACGTCCGGCGACACCCGCAGGGCCCCCGCCAACTCCACGGCGTCCACCAGCGCTTCGCAGGCGCCGCGCCCCAGGTCGGGCGTCATGGCATGGGCCGCGTCACCGATGAGCGCGGTACGGCCCCTGACGTACGAGGGCAGCGGCGGGTCGAGGTGGTACAGGTCCAGGCGCAGCACCCCGGGCTCGTCCAGCTGCTCCAGTACGTCACGTACGGCGGCGTGCCAGTGCCCGAAGCGGGCGCGCAGCGCGTCGGTCTCGCGGCCCGGCTCGCGCTGCCCCTCCGGCGCGATCGCGCAGGCGAACCAGTTGGTGCGCCCGCCCGTGGTGGGCGTGATGCCGAATCGCATCCCTTCACCCCAGGTCTCGATGACGGCGCCGGTGTCACCGCCGACCGTGCCGCGCCAGGACGACGCGCCGACGTAGCGGGCGCGGTACCGCGGGCCGAACAGGGTGGCGCGGGCGGCGCTGTTGAGGCCGTCCGCCGCGATCACCACGTCGTACGCACCGTCCAGCGCGCGGATGTCGTCGACCGTACGGCCGAAGGTCACCGAGCCCTCGCCGCCGGCCGCCTCGTACAGGAGGGCCAGCAGTTCGGGGCGGGAGATCAGACGGACGACGTCTCCGGTGCGCCGCTGGAGGGCTGCGACGTCGAGGGTGGCGATCCGTCCGCCGTCGGGGCGCAGGAAGGCGCCGGCGGTCTGCGGCCGGCTCAGGTCCCGCACCTGTTCGCCGAGGCCGAGGGCGTCCAGCGCGGCCAGCGCGCCGGGCCACAGCCCGAGGGCGGTGCCGGTTGCGGGCAGGCGGCGGGCGCGTTCGAAGACGTCGACCGACCAACCGCCTTCGCGCAGGTGGAGGGCGGTGGCGAGGCCGCCGATGCCGCCGCCGACGACGGCTGCCGTGCGTGGTGTCAGCTCCATGCCCTCACACGGTACTATGTTTATAGTGAATCGGCACTACAAACATAGTAGCCGCGACGGACACAGCGACGAGAGGTGCGCAGGGTGGCACGACGGCGGGACCAGGTCCTGGACGCGGCGATCGAGGTGCTGGGGGCCGAGGGGCCGCGCCGGCTGACCTACCAGGCGGTGGACACCGCGGCAGGCGTACCCTCGGGCACCACCTCCAACTACTTCCGCAACCGCGGCGCCCTGATCGACGGCATCGTCGGCCACCTGGAGACGCTGGAGCGCCGCGACTGGGAGGAGTTCGCCCGGCAGGCCGCACCGGCCGACGCAGCGGAACTCGCGGAAGCCGTGACGCGCTTCCTCCTGTACGCGACCGGACCCGAGCGCGCCAGGACCGCCGCCCGCTACGCCCTGTACCTGGAAGCCTCGGCCCGGCCCGAACTGCGCCCCTCGCTCACCCGGGGACGCGAGACCGTCGTCGGCTGGGGCACGGAGTGGATGCGGCGCTGCGGGTCACCCACCCCGCAGCGCCACTGCGAGATCCTCTTCGACTACCTCGACGGCGTCGCCTTCCACCAACTCTCCTTCCCCGCCGAGGCATTCGACCCGGGCCCGGGCATCAGGGAACTGCTCACCAGGCTGCTCGACACCCCCGCGGAGCCCGCCACGGCACCCTGACGGCCGACGCGCCGCGCCACGGCCGAATTCGATGGCCGCCGACCGCGGCCTGTGGTGGAGTGACGCCGGTGACCACACACGACACCGAGCAAGCGCGAGCCGCCGCCTACCGCGCGGCGTACGACGAGCAGATGCGGGACCGCGGGTCCGCGCCGGACACCGAGCGCGTCGGCCCCGTACTGCGCAGGACCCTCCCGGCCGCACAGGGCGGACTGATCTTCTACCGCGACCTGGGCGGGCTCGACGGAACGGAACTGGACGCCTTCATCGCCGCCCAGCGCGACCACTTCGCCGGCCGCGCCCTGCCGGTCGAGTGGAAGTACCACGGCCACGACCTGCCCGCCGACCTGCCGGACCGGCTGGCGGCGGCCGGTTTCGTGCCGGGCGAGCGGGAGACGGTCGTCATCGGCGAGGCGGCGGAGATCGCCGGACCGCCGGGCGAGGCGCCGCTCCCCGAGGGCGTACGGCTGCGCGACGTCACCGACCGCGCCGACTTCGACCGTATCGGGGAACTGGCCGCGACCGTCTGGGCCGACGACCGGAGCTGGCTGGCGCCGGCCATGGAGGAGTGGGTGGCGGGGCGCGACGGCGACCCGTGCACGGTGACCGTGGCGGAGTCGCTGGCGGGCGAGGTGGTCTCGGCGGCGTGGATGCGCTTCCACCAGGGCACCGCCTTCACCTCGCTGTGGGGCGGCTCGACGCTGCCCAACTGGCGCGGCAAAGGCGTCTACCGCGCGCTGGTCGCCCACAGGGCGGCGCTCGCCGTGGCGCGCGGATTCCGGTACGTGCAGGTCGACGCGCTGGAGACCAGCCGCCCCATCCTCAACCGGCTGGGGCTGGTCAGTGCGGCCACGACCGTCCCGTACGTCTGGCAGCCGCCCGGCGACGCGGGCAAGCGCGTCTGAAACGCCGGGGATTGGCGGGATCTGATGGGTTACGGTCCTCCCCCGGAATCTGATAGGAAAGCTTCCTAACGATTGGGATCCCTCACCGCTCCCCGGCCACCCGGCCTGCTCCCCACTGGAGGACATCCATGCGTGCCCGATCCATAGGCAAGGCGATCCGCAAGCCCGCCACCGGCCTGACCCTCGGTCTGGTCCTGCTCGCCGTACCGGCCACCGCCGTCGCCGGTACGGCGGTCGCCGCCACCGGCCAGGCGCCGGCCGCGACCCGCACCACCGCCAAGGCCGCGGCCGGCCTGGACGACCCGGCGAAGAAGGAGATCGCCATGCAGCTGGTCTCCAGCGCCGAGAACTCCTCACTGGACTGGAAGAAGCAGTACGCCTACATCGAAGACATCAAGGACGGCCGCGGCTACACCGCCGGCATCATCGGCTTCTGTTCCGGCACCGGCGACATGCTGGACCTGGTCGAGCTGTACACGAAGCGCGAGCCCGGCAACGTCCTGGCGAAGTACCTGCCCGCGCTGCGCAAGGTCAACGGCAGCGACTCGCACGCGGGCCTGGGCTCCGCCTTCGAGAAGGACTGGAAGAAGGCCGCCCAGGACAAGGAATTCCAGAAGGCGCAGAACGACGAGCGGGACCGGGTGTACTTCAACCCCGCGGTCAAGCAGGGCAAGGCCGACAAGATCGGTGTGCTGGGCCAGTTCGCGTACTACGACGCGATCGTCATGCACGGTGACGGCAGCGACAAGACCAGCTTCTCCAACATCCGCAAGCGCGCCATGGCCAAGGCCAAGACCCCGGCGCAGGGCGGCGACGAGAAGGCCTACCTCAACGCCTTCCTGGACGCCCGGGTGTGGGCGATGAAGCAGGAGGAGGCGCACAGTGACACCAGCCGCGTGGACACCGCGCAGCGCGTCTTCCTCAAGAAGGGCAACCTGAACCTGAACCCGCCGCTGGACTGGAAGGTCTACGGGGACTCGTACCACATCGGCTGAGCGGGGCGACGGCCCGTACCGTGCCGGAAATCCGGCGTGGTACGGGCCGTCGGCGCGTCCGTATCCGTACGACGGCTCAGTGCGCCCCGGCCGTCCGGGCGTCCGGGGCCCCGCGCTCCGGCTGCTGCGGGATCACCTCCAGCGGCGGTTCGCCGCGCCGCTTGCCGAGGTGGTTGAAGGCGATGTTGAGCACGATGGCGACGATGCAGCCGGTGCTGATGCCGGAGTCCAGGACGACCAGCATGTCCTTGGGGAAGTCGTGGTAGAACCGCGGCGCCGCGATCGGTATCAGGCCGATGCCCACCGAGGCGGCGACGATCAGCGCGTTCTCGCCCTTGTCCATCGCGGCCGTGGCCAGCGTCTGGATACCGCTGGCGGCGACCGAACCGAACAGCACGATGCCCGCGCCGCCCAGCACCGGCAGCGGGACCAGTGAGATCACCGAGGCGGCGACCGGGCACAGGCCCAGCACGATCAGGATCAGGCCACCGGTGGCGACGACGAACCGGCTGCGCACCTCGGTCATCGCGACCAGGCCGATGTTCTGCGCGAAGGCGCTGTTGGCGAAGCCGTTGAAGAGCGGGCTGAGGGCGGTGCCGAGGGTGTCGGCGCGCAGGCCGCCCCCGATGGTGCGCTCGTCGGCGGGCCGGTCCACGATCTTGCCGAGGGCGAGCATGTCGGCGGTGGACTCGGTCATGCAGACCAGCATGACGATGCACATGCTCACCACAGCGGCCACGTCGAACTGCGGTGCGCCGAAGTGGAACGGCGTCGGGAAGCCGACGACGTCAGCCTTGGTGATGGCCCCGAAGTCGGTGATGCCGACGGGTATCGCGATGAGCGTGCCGGCGACCAGGCCGAGCAGGATGGATATCTGCTGGAGGAAGCCGCGCAGCACCCGGCGCAGCACCAGCACGACGACGAAGGTCAGCGCCGCCATGCCGATGTTGGTCAGGGAGCCGTAATCGGATGCCTGGGCGTTGCCGCCCTGGGACCAGTTGAAGGCGACGGGCAGCAGGGACACGCCGATCAGGGTGATGACGGTGCCGGTGACGACCGGCGGGAAGAACCGCACCAGCTTGGAGAAGTACGGCGCGAGGAGGAAGCCGAGGACACCGGCGACGATCACCGCGCCGAAGATGACGGGCAGCGCGTCGCCGGGGCCCTGCGCCTTGCCGATGGCGACCATCGGGGTCACGCCGGCGAACGAGACGCCGTTGACGAACGGCAGCCTGGCGCCGACCTTCCAGAAGCCGAGGGTCTGGAGCAGGGTGGCGATGCCCGCGGTGAAGAGGCTGGCGCCCATCAGGAAGGCGGTTTCGGTGGGGCCGAGTCCGCAGGCCGGGCCGACGATCATCGGCGGGGCCACCACGCCCGCGTACATCGCGGCCACGTGTTGCAGGCCGCTGGTGAACATCTTGAAGGGCGGGAGGGTCTCGTCGACCGGGTGTTTCCGGTCGCCCCGGTCCGTCCGCCCTGGGGTTGCGGCCACTGCGGGCCTCCTTCGATTTCTGCGCCGCGAGGGGGCGGCGGCGCGAGGCTGTCACGGAGGGCATGCGTCGGTGCGGTGGGGCAGCGGTCCGCGCTCGTGGCGCGTCGAAAAGCGTGACGGGTCGTCACATGGGGGGTGATGAGGCACTTACCGGGCCGGGGGCACGAAGTGACCTCCGTGCCCCCGGGTTCCGGCGCTTGTGGATCCCGCTCGGATCCACAAGCCCCCGGCCGGGGCCGTCCCCCCGGCCGAGTTCTCGGGCCGCCGGGCGGGGATCAGCCCTCGGCGGCGATACGGGCCAGGCGCTGGGCCTCGGCCCGGGCGGTGCGGGCGACGCTCTCCTCGTCGACGGTGGTCAGCCGGCCGTCCTCGACCACCGGCGCGCCGTCGACCAGGGACAGCGTGACGGGCGCCGCGGCGCCGAAGACCAGGGCGGTCACCGGGTCGGCGATGGTGGAGTGGGCCAGGCCGTCCAGCTTCCACAGCACCAGGTCGGCCAGCTTGCCGGCCTCCAGGGAGCCGATCTCGGCGGTACGGCCCAGGACCTGGGCGCCGCCGTAGGTGCCCAGGCGCAGCGCCTTGCGGGCGTCGAGTGCGGCTTCCCTGTGCGCGCCGAGCCGGTTGATCAGCAGCGCGTTGCGCAGTTCGGTGTGGAGTTCGCCGCTCTCGTTGGAGGCGGTGCCGTCCACGCCGAGGCCGACCGGTACGCCTGCCGCGAGCATGTCGGGTACGCGGGCGATGCCGGCGGCGAGCCGGGCGTTGGAGGACGGGCAGTGCGCCACGCCGGTCCTCGTCCGGGCGAAGGCGGCGATGTCGGAGTCGTTCATGTGGACGCAGTGCGCCATCCACACGTCCTCGCCGAGCCAGCCGGTGGACTCGAAGTAGGCGGTCGGGCCCATGCCGAACAGCTCGTGGCAGAACTTCTCCTCCTCGACCGTCTCCGAGCCGTGGGTGTGCAGCCGTACCCCCTTGCGGCGGGCCAGTTCGGCCCCTTGCCGCAGGAGTTCGGTGGATATGGAGAACGGGGAGCAGGGGGCCACGGCGATGTGCACCATCGAGCCGAAGGACGCGTCGTGGTGGGTGTCGATGGCCTCTTCCGTGGCCTTCAGCGCGCCCTCGGTGGTCTCGACGGCGAAGTCCGGCGGCAGTCCCCCGTCCTTCTCACTGCGGTCCATCGAGCCGCGGGCCAGGGTGATGCGGGCGCCGATCTCGCGGACGGCGGCCAGTTCGGCGCCGACCAGGTCGCCGGAGCCCTGCGGGAAGACGTAGTGGTGGTCGGAGGCGGTGGTGACACCGCCCTTGACCATCATGGCCAGCGACCCCTGGGTGGCGGCGGCGAGCATCGGCGCGTCGATGCGGGCCCAGGTCGGGTAGAGGGCCACCAGCCAGTCGAAGAGGTTGTGGTCGGTGGCCAGGCCGCGGGTGATCCACTGGTAGAAGTGGTGGTGGGTGTTGACCAGGCCGGGGGTGGCGAGGTGGCCCGTACCGTCGATCCGGCGGACCACGTTCGCCAGGCCGTCGGGGGCCTTGCCCGGGCCCACCGATTCGATGAGGTTTCCGGCGACGACGACGTGGCCCGAGGCGTACTCGGTGTCGTGGGCGTCGACGGTCGCGATGGCGCAGTTCTCGATGACGATGCGCTGCGTCACGACGCTGTCAGGGGATGCCGGTGCTGCCATGGTGGATCTCCTAGAAAATGCGGCATGGGTTTCCCCCTGCTCGTCGGGAGCCTGGGGGAGGGCACGGCATGGCCCTACGGGATTTGAGTGCCGGAGCCGGGCGAGGCGGCTGACAGTACCGCTGCCCCCTTGGTGCTCCGGGTGCCGAGATGGTGGAAGAACAGGTTGAGCAGGACCGCGACGAGCGCGCCGGCGCTGATGCCGGAGCCGAGCACGGTCTGTGCCCAGGCGGGGAAGTCCTCGTAGAACGTCGGGGCGGCGAGCGGGATGATGCCCGCGCCCAGCGATACGGCCACCAGGATGATGTTGGAGCTGTCGTCGAGACCGGCCTCGGCGAGCGTACGGATGCCGCTGACCGCGATCGAGCCGAACAGGACGATGCCGGCGCCGCCGAGGACGGGCATCGGCACGAGGTTGACGACCGCGCCGAGGACGGGGAAGGCGCCGAGGACGAGCAGGGTGGCACCGGCGACGGCGACGACGTAGCGGCTGCGCACCCGGGTCAGCGAGACGACGCCGACGTTCTGCGCGAAAGCGCTGGTGGGGAAGCCGCCGAAGACCGGCCCCACGAGGGTGGCGAGGCCGTCGGTGCGCAGGCCGCGGGTGATGGTCCGTCCGGTCGTACGCCGTTCGCAGATCTCGCCGACGGCGAGCATCCCGGCCGCGGACTCGGTCATCAGGACCAGCATCACGATGCACAGGGACAGCACGGCGGCGGGCTGGAACTCCGGCGGGCCGAAGGCGAAGGGGGTGGGCAGCGCGACGACGGGCGCCTCGCGCAGCGAGTCGAAGCTCGCCATGCCGAACGGAACCGCTGCGAGGGTGCCGGCGACCAGGCCCAGCAGCAGGGCGATCTGCTTGACGAAACCACGGGTGAAGCGCTGGATCAGCAGGATGACCACGAGCGTGAAGGCGGCCAGCGCCAGGTACTTCATGGCGCCGAAGTCGGCGGCCTCCTTGTCGCCGCCCTGTGCCCAGCCGACCGGTACGGGCATCAGGGTGACGCCGATGAGCGTGATGACGACGCCGGTGACCAGCGGCGGGAAGTAGCGCAGCAGTCTGCCGAAGAACGGGCCGACGGCGAGGCAGAAGGCGCCGGCGACCATCACCGCCCCGTATATGGCGGGCAGTTGGTGGCCCTTGGCGGTGGTCTCGGCAATGGCGAGCATCGGGGTGATGCCCGCAGAGGAGGCGGCGTTGACGAACGGCAGCCGGTTGCCGGCGAACCGGCCGGCGCCGAGGGTCTGCAGGAGGGTCGCGAGACCGGCGATCAGCAGGCTGGCGGCGATCAGCCGGGTGCGGCCCGCGGTGTCCAGGCCGGTGGCCTGGCCGATGATGAGCGGAGGGGTGACGACGCCGGCGTACATGGCGGCGATGTGCTGCAGGGCGGCGGGGACGAGCCGCTTGGGGGCCGGCTTCTCGTCCACCGGGTGGACCGGTGGGACGGGGGATTTCTCAACGTGCGGTGGTGGTGCAGCCATGGGTCGCGTTCCCCTCAGGATGCGCGGGCCCCTCCCCGCTGCGGGACGGGGAGGGACGGCGAGGCACGGCGCTGCGTCGGGAGCCGTCAGAGGTTGGTCAGATCCGTCGGGATCTCGGCTTCGACACCGTCGCGCAGGACAGTGGCTTCTATCAGGCCGTACGGGCGGTCCGCCGCGTAGTAGACGGCTCCCTCGGCGGTGTCGTTCTTCAGGCCGAACGGCTCCAGATCCACCAGGAAGTGGTGCTTGTTCGGCAGTGAGAACCGCACCTCGTCGATCTCCGCGCGGTTGTTGATGATCCGCGAGCCCATCTGGTACAGGGTCTGCTGGAGCGAGAGGCTGTAGGTCTCCGCGAAGGCGTCCAGCATGTGCTTCTTGACCTGGGCGTAGGAGCGTTCCCAGTTGGGCATCCGCTCGTCGTCGTCGGTCCAGTTGAACCGCCAGCGGCCGGAGACCTCGGTGGCCAGGATGCGGTCGTAGGCCTCCTTGAGCGTCGTGTACCTGTCCTTGATGTAGCCCCAGAACTCGGAGTTGGTGGAGTTCATCACGACGAGGTCCTTCAGGCCGGAGACGACCTGCCACCTGTCACCGTCGTAGGTGATCTGGGTCAGCCGGGTCTCCTGGCCCTTGCGGACGAAGGAGTGCTTGACCTCGTCCGCGCCGATGAACTTCGCGTTGGCCTCGGAGGTCTCGATGCGCTCCCAGGCGTACTCCTCGATGCGGATCCGGGCCCGGTGGATGGGCTCCTGGCTGGTGACGAAGTGCCGGGCGAGGTGGATGCCGAACTGCTCGGCCGACTCGATGCCGTGTTCCTTGGCGAAGGCGTACACGGTGTTCTTGGTCGTGTCGGTGGGCAGGCAGTGGGCGTTGGAGCCGGAGAGGTGGACGTCTTCGAGGTCGCCGGAGAGCGCGACCGAGACGTTGAGGTCCTTGATGTGGTGGGTGTCGCCGTCCCGGGTGATGCGGACGACGCGGTTTTCCGCCTTGCCGTACTGGTTCTGGCCGAGAATCACCGGGCGGGCAGGGCGGGAGGAATCCGGGCGGGCAGGGCGGGAGGAGATGGTCATGTCGGTGCTAGCTCCCTCGGTATACGGAGTAGCCGAACGGGTTGAGCAGCAGCGGTACGTGGTAGTGCTCACCCGGTGTGACGGCAAAGGTGATCGCCACCTCCGGGAAGAAAGCTCCGCTGTCCCTTACGCGGGGGGCGTCCTGCTGTTCCTCGGCTTGCTGGTCGGCCGTGTCGGCCTTGCTGGCGAGGTACGCCTCGGTCTCGAAGTCCAGGCGTACGTGGGTGGTGTCCGCCGGCAGCGCCGGCAGGTCCTTGCAACGCCCGTCCGCGTCGGTCTTGGAAGCGCCGTGGGCGCTCCAGCCGCCGGCGTGTCCGGAGCGCACCGAGAGCGTGAGGGCGATGCCCTCCGCGGGGCGGCCCACGCTGGTGTCCAGGATGTGCGTGGACACCGACGTCTGGTGCCGGGCCGTCTCGCTGCTCATGGTCGTCCTCCTTCTGCGGCGTCTGCCGGGTCCGCCGCGTCGTCGACGAGGCGGCCCAGCCGGATGCGATTGATCTTGCCCAGTTCCCTGCGGACGATCTCGCGTTCTTGTTCCGGCGTGTTGTCGAGCCGGTTACGGGCGGCGTCGCGCATCTGCTCACCGGTCCGGCCGGTGGCGCAGATCAGGAAGACATGCCCGAACTTCTCCTGGTACGCGAGGTTCAGTTCGAGCATTTCCGCCTTGAGGTCCGCGCCGGCCGCGGACATTCCCCGCTGTTCGCGGGAGGAGGTCGCGTCGCCCGGCGTGGGCCGGCCGATGGGCGGGTGACCGGCCATCGCCTCGGCCAGGTCCGCCGCGGTCAGCTCGGCCGTGGCGGCATCGCTGGCGGCGAACAGGGCGTCGGTGGTGGCGTACGGGCGGCGGGCGAGGATCCGGCTCCCCCACGCTTCGCTGGCACACGCCTCGCGCAGTGCGGCACGGGCCGTACTGTCGGCTGCGGCGTTGAACCGGGCGAGACCCGGCGTCGGATTCGAAGACACGGGAAGCCTCCGTGGCCTGGTGCTGTACGGGCTCTGCTTGGCTGGAAACAGCTAAGACCTCCGACAACATCACGTCAACACTTTGTTGAAAACTCGGCAACAAGAAAGCCGCCGTCCGGTTCACCCGGACGGCGGCTCGTACGCAAGTGCCCAACGGGCACCGCTTCTGGGTCAGTCGGCACCCTTCGCGGCGTTGTCCCTGTTCAGGTAGTTGTAAACGGTGAAGCGGCTGACACCCAGCGCACTGGCGACCGTCTCGACCCCGTGACGTACGGAGAACGCGCCGCGCGCCTCCAGGATCCGCACCACCGACTGCTTGGTCCGGCGGTCCAGGTCGCTGAGCGGCATACCGTGCCGGCGCTGGAGCTCGGCGAGGAGATGGTCCAGCGAATCGGACAGGTGCGGCAGCCGTACGGCCACCCGGTCCCGCCCCTCCCACGCCAGGACGACATCGTCACCCCGCGCCTGCTCCGGCGCAACCATCTCCGCGCCCATGGCGTCCACCAGCGGCTTCACCGCCTGGACGAACGGGTGGTCGGCGGGCTCGGTCACGTCGCGTCCTCCCCGGCCGGCGCGATCACGTTGACCTGGAGGGAGACGCGGGTGGCACCGGCCTCCAGGGATTCGCGCAGCAGCGCGTCCACCGCGGAGAGCACCTTCTCGCCCTCCCCCTCGGCGGTGTTGCCGAACGGGCCGACGTCGACGGCGTCCAGCCCGGCGTCCGTAATGATCTCGCGCCCCACGACCGCGTGGGCGGGCGCTTCGTCCAGATCGAACGGTTCCGTCGTGAATTCCACTCGCAATCGCACCATGCCCCCAAACTAGCGCCGCCGGACCGCCCTCCGTCCCGGCCTCTTGACAGGTCCCGAGACCCGCGGGCAGTGTTCCAACAAGCAGAAAGCTAGTTCCGCAATACGGAAGGTGCGCTCTCCCTTATGGGTTTCTCGGACGCGCGTTTCAACGTCAACCTGTCGATCCTGTTCACCGAGCTGCCGTTGCTGGAGCGGCCGGCGGCCGCCGCCGCTGCGGG
>NZ_JBVIBD010000041.1:0-41054 GCF_055573595.1 Streptomyces sp. NPDC030165
CGCTGGCAAGGCCCCGCCACCGGCCTCCTGGCCGCCGCACTGCTCACCCTCACCCCCGTCACCGCCTCCCTGTTCGGCCACGCCATCCCCGACGCGGCACTGATCATGTGCCTGCTGCTGGCCGCCGACCGGTTCCAACTCGCCGTGCAGGGCGCCCGCTTGCACTCGCTGGTGTGGGCCGGTGTGTGGGTGGGCCTGGCCTTCCAGACCAAGATGATGCAGGCGTGGCTCATCGTCCCCGCCCTCGCCATCGGCTACCTCGTCACCGCCCCCGTCACGGCGCGCGCCCGGATCGGCCACGTACTGACCGCGGGGGCCGTGCTGTTCGCGGTGTCGTTCTCGTGGGTGCTGATGATGACGTTCACACCGAAGGACGTACGCCCGTACGCGGACGGCTCGACGAACAACAGCGCGCTGTCGATGGTCTTCGAGTACAACGGATTCAGCCGGCCGGCGGAGAGCGGACCGGGAGGGCCGGGCGGACCGAGCGGCAAATACCCGCCCACGGCCAACCGCCCCGACAGCCGCACCACCAGCCCGGCCACCCGCACCCCCGCCCCCGGCTCCCGCTCCGGTTCCGGCCCCGCCCGCAAAATGGTCAGCCTGGGCAGCGAGAAGAACACCTGGTACAAGCTGCTCACCTCCCGCTTCACCCCCCAGATCGGCTGGCTCTACCCGCTCGCCCTGATCGGCCTGGTCCACGGCCTGGTGCTGCGCGGCAGGCGTCCCCGTACGGACCGGCTGCGCGGCGGCTACCTGGTGTGGGGCGCCTGGCTGCTGACCACGGCCGCCG
Source organism: Streptomyces sp. NPDC030165 (assembly GCF_055573595.1). NCBI lineage: Bacteria > Bacillati > Actinomycetota > Actinomycetes > Kitasatosporales > Streptomycetaceae > Streptomyces > Streptomyces sp. NPDC030165. The sequence continues at coordinate 794 of NZ_JBVIBD010000041.1, forward strand.
TCCTGAGCGTGGTCGACATCCCGCACACCGCGTACGTGGCGGGCCTGGCCCCCGCGCTCGCCGCGCTGGCGGCCGCCGGAGCCGTGACCTTGTGGCGGGTCCACCGCGCCGCCGCCGGCGCCCCGAGGCGCTGCCTCCTCCCTCTGGCCGTCGCCGTCCAGGCCGCCTGGGCGTCCTTCATCGCCGCCGGGCACACCGGCTTCGCCCCCTGGCTCGTCCCGGTGATCATCACGGCGGCGCTCGTCAGCGCCATCGCCCTCCTGTCGTACGGCCGCGCCACCGGCAGCCGCCTGCGCTCCGTCGCCCGCACCGCCCTGGCCGCCACCTGCGTCGCCCTCTTCGCGGCCCCGGCAGCGTGGTCCCTGTCCGTACTGGACCAGCGGTACGCGGGCTCGTCGTTCGAGGCGCACGCCGGGCCGGGCGGCCAGAACGCCACGGCCGGCGCGCCGGGCGGCGCGGTCTACGGGGGCGCGGGCGGCGCCTCGTACGACATGTCGCCGGCCCCGCTGACCGCCGCCCAGAAACGCCTGCTGGACTACGTGCGGCAGCACAACGGCCAGGCCGAGTACACCCTCTCCGCCGACGGCGGCTGGGCCCGCTCCCGGGCCATCACCCACACCGGTCTGCCGATCCTGCCGCTCGGCGGCTTCGCCGGCATGGCCACGTCGGTCACCCTCGCCGAGTACCGGCACCTGGTGGCCTCGGGTCATCTGCGCTTCGCCCTGCTCAACCCCACCGCGGCAGCGGGCGGCGGCGCCTCCGAAACGGCCAGGATCAACGCCTGGGTCCGTTCCGCCTGCGCCAAGGTCGACCCGAAGGCGTACGCCGCCGCCTCCGACCCCACCGTCCCCGAACCCCTCTACGACTGCGCTGCCGCCCCCTGATCCCTCTCCCCCGTGCCCTCCCACCTCTCCCCTCGTTCACCGTGATGTGTCTCACGAGACGTGTGGTGTTCCGTGAGGCGGGTATCCGGCCCCGGGACCGGAGGGCAGGACTCCGCCATGAAATGGTAGAAATGCGGAGGAAAGCCCTGCGAACCCCTGCGGAGAGGAGACGCCATGTCGTCGAAGCGACGCCGTAAGAAGAAGGCACGCCGGAAGAACGGTGCCAACCACGGCAGCCGTCCCCAGTCCTGAGCGGCCACGCCCGCCTCTACGCGAAGACCCCCGGGACACTGTCCCGGGGGTCTTCGCGGTCTCTGGCGCTATGGACCCGTTACGCGGCGTCCACGACGCCCGAGGACGCCACCTCGATCTTCGCGGAGGTGGCACCGGAGCGCGAGCCCAGCCCCTCGATCTTCTTCACCAGGTCCGTGCCCTCGACGACCTCGCCGAAGACCACGTGCGCACCGTCCAGCCACGGCGTCTCCACCGTCGTGATGAAGAACTGCGAGCCGTTGGTGTTCTTGCCGGCGTTCGCCATGGACAGCAGGAACGGGCGGTCGTGCTTCAGCTGGAAGTTCTCGTCCGCGAAGCGGTCACCGTAGATGCTCTTGCCGCCGGTGCCGTTGCGGCGGGTGAAGTCGCCGCCCTGCAGCATGAACTCGGGGATGACCCGGTGGAAGGGCGATCCCGCGTAACCGAAGCCGTGCTCGCCGGTGGCCAGCTCACGGAAGTTGCGCGCGGTCTTGGGCACGACGTCGTCGTACAGCTTGAAGACGATGCGGCCCGCGGGGGTGTCGTCAATGGTGATGTCGAAAAATACGTTGGAACTCATAGAACCCATCCTTCCACTTCCGTCACCCCATCCACCCCGCAGCCCGGCGCAGCCGTCCACGGTCACCGTGGACCGGCGCGGCTGCCCTGCCGGAAGAGTGCGGCGAAAGGCGGCGGACGAGTCGGCCTGTACGCCGGGTTCTGTCACCGGCGGGCCTCGCGGCCCGCCGGGAGACGGCCATCCATCTAGGGCTGCCGTTGCCGGCAGCCTCGTGCGGTCTACCCGCGGACTCGGGCGGGCAGCCCTCGAACGTCCGCGCAGAGACACCGGGGTGTCTCCTCTTGACCTTGCTCCGGGTGGGGTTTACCTAGCCCTCCGAGTCACCTCGGAGGCTGGTGGTCTCTTACACCACCGTTTCACCCTTACCGGCGCCTTGCGGCACCGGCGGTCTGTTTTCTGTGGCACTGTCCCGCGGGTCACCCCGGGTGGGCGTTACCCACCACCCTGCCCTGTGGAGCCCGGACGTTCCTCGGGAGGATGCGGTGCATCCCCACGCGGCCGTCCGGCCGGCTCGTCCGCCGTGCCGACCATGCTACCTTCCGGCCGGCTGAGGCCCGACCTCGCCGCGGGGGCAGGGCCGGCGGGGACCCGGACGCCGTCACGCGGGGGTGAAGCGGACGGGGACACGGCCGGGGTCGGCTTCGGTGAGGCGGACCCGCAGGGGGCGGCCCAGCGGCAGCTCCGGGACCTGCTCGCCGCCGTCGACGCGGCCGATCACCGCCGGGTCGTCCAGGTGCACCGTGCCCCGGTCCGGCCGCCCGTCCTGCACATCGACCACGTACCCGTCGAAGACCTCTCCGAGGCGGTCCTGCATCACGGCCGCCTCGACGAGGTCGACGCACTCCCGCTCGACCTGGGCTGCCCGGCGGCCGCCCTCCGCCATCTCGCCGGGGAGGGCGGGCAGCGCCGTACGGACCCAGTCCGGCGGTTCCTTTCCGGCCGCCGCGGCCAGGCACAGCTCGGCGCCGTAGCGGTCGGCGAGGCGGCGCAGCGGGGCGGTGACGTGCGCGTACGGGGCGGCGACGGCGGCGTGCCGGGCCTGGTCCGGGGCCGGCGGGTCGCCGTCGAAGACGGTGTAGCCCGCGCCGCGCAGCAGGGCCGTGCAGTCCTGGAGGAATGCGGCGTGCGTGCTGCGGGCGGGATCGAGGGTGCGGACGAGGGCGGCGTACGAGGTGTGGGGCGGCCAGTCGACGCCGAGGGCGCGGGCGGTACGGCGCAGGCGGGCGACCGCGCCGTCCGGGGCGGCGGGCAGCGTACGCAGCACACCGGTGCCGGAGGCGAGCATCAGCTCGGCCGCGGCCATGCCGGTGAGCAGGGAGATCTGGGCGTTCCAGGCGTCGGCGGGGCGGGGCGCCCGGTAGGCGAGGGCGTAGCCGTCCGGGCGCTCGACGATCTCCTGCTCGGGAACGTTGAGGGAGATGCCGCCGCGGGCCGGCTCCAGGTCCTCACGGAGGCGGCCGATGTCGCGCAGGAGGGCGAGCGGTTCCTCGGCGGTGCCGGTGTCGATGGCGCGCTGCACGCCTTCGTAGTCCAGCCGGGCCCGCGAGCGGACGAGGGCGCGGCGTACGTCCGTCGAGCGCAGCGCGCCGTCCGCGTCGAGGTCGAGCCGCCACAGGACGGCGGGGCGGACCTCGTCGGGGAGCAGGCTGGCGGCGCCCTCGCCGAGGACGGGCGGGTGCAGCGGGACGTGTCCGTCGGGGAAGTAGAGGGTCGTCACGCGGCGGTGCGCCTCGGCGTCCAGGGCGCCGCCGGGAGTGACGAAGGAGGCCACGTCGGCGATGGCGTAGTCGACGCGGAAGCCGCCGCCGGGGCGCCGGGACAGGTGCATCGCCTGGTCGAGGTCCATCGAGCCGGGCGGGTCGACGGTGAACAGCGGGATGCCGGTCTCGTCGGTGGCGGCCGTGTCGGCGGGCGGGTGCGGCCAGCGCGCGGCGCTGTCCGCCTCGGCCTGCGCGGAGAGCGGAAAGGTCTGCGGGATGTCCAGCCGCGCCCGCAGCTCCCGCAGCGCGGCGCGCACGGGCGCCTCGGCTGCGGCGGTCACGCGGAGGTGGCGGCGGGGCATGTTTTTGAGCGTAGGGGGGTTGGTGGGCGGGGGCACGTCAGGTCACTCAGGGGCGGGAGCCGCCCCTCGCCGCGCGGACCGGCCGTCCCTCGCCGCGCGGGCCGCCCCGCCCCGAACCGTAAGGTGGCGGAGCCAGTGCACAGGAGGTTAAGGAGAAGCGCGTGCTCGTGTTGTTGCCGCCGTCCGAAGGGAAGGCCGCGTCCGGGGGCGGGGAGCCGTTGGATCTGGGGGCGCTGTCGCTGCCCGGGCTGGGTCCGGCGCGGGAGGCGGTGCTCGAAGAGCTGGTCGGGCTGTGCGCGGCGGACGGGACGAAGGCGCAGGAGGTCCTCGGGCTGAGCGACGGCCTCAAGGGCGAGATCGCCAAGAACGCCGGGCTGCGGGCGGCCGGGACGCGTCCGGCCGGGGAGATCTACACCGGCGTGCTGTACGACGCGCTGGGGCTCGCCACGCTCGACGCGAAGGCGCGGCGGTCGGCGGAGTCGTCGCTGCTGGTGTTCTCGGGGCTGTGGGGCGCGGTGCGGGTCGGCGACCGGATTCCGTCGTACCGCTGCTCGATGGGGGTCAAGCTGCCGGGGCTGGGCGCGCTGGGCGCGTTCTGGCGTACGCCGATGGCCGAGGTGCTGCCGGAGGAGGCCGGGGACGGGCTGGTCCTGGACCTGCGGTCGGCGGCGTACGCGACGGCCTGGAAGCCGAAGGGGGAGGTGGCGGGCCGTACGGCGACGGTGCGGGTGCTCCAGTCGAAGACCGTGAACGGGGTGGAGAAGCGGTCGGTGGTCAGCCACTTCAACAAGGCGACGAAGGGGCGGCTGGTCCGCGATCTGCTGACGGCGGGGCGGGCGCCGGACGGGCCCGCGGAGCTGGTCGAGGCGCTGGGCGACCTCGGGTACGTGGTGGAGGCCGAGGCGCCGGCGAAGGCGGGCAAGGCGTGGGCGGTCGATGTGGTGGTGAAGGAGCTGTAGGCCCGGCCGCGGGACAGGGCGTTGCAGTATTTGCAACGACCATTGCGAACGATGACGGGTCGGCGCACTATGGGCCCGTGACCAGTGCTGCCGCCCCCTCCCCCGCCGCCCCGTCCTCCGTGCTGGGGCTCGCCCCCGTCATCCCGGTCGTGGTCCTCGATGACGCGGCCGACGCCGTCCCGCTCGCCCGCGCGCTCGTGGCGGGCGGGCTGCCCGCCATCGAGGTGACACTGCGGACGGCCGCCGCGCCGCAGGCCATACGGGCCATCGCCGACGCGGTCCCGGAGGCCGTCGTCGGCGCGGGCACGGTGCTGACCCCCGAGCACGTGGCCACAGGGGTCGCGGCGGGGGCCCGCTTCCTGGTGAGCCCGGGGTGGTCGCCGCGGCTGCTGGCCGCGATGAAATCCTGCGGCCTGCCGTTCCTGCCCGGCGTCTCGACGGCGTCGGAGGTGGTGACGCTCCTGGACGAGGGCGTGACCGAGATGAAGTTCTTCCCCGCCGAGACCGCGGGCGGCACGGCGTACCTGAAGTCGCTCGCCTCGCCGCTGCCCCGGGCCCGGTTCTGTCCGACCGGCGGCATCGGCCTGGCCTCGGCCCCCGACTACCTGGCGCTGCCGAACGTGGGCTGCGTGGGCGGTACGTGGATGCTGCCGGCGGACGCGCTGCGCGCCAAGGACTGGGGCCGGGTGGAGCGGCTGGCCCGCGAGGCCGCGTCGTTGCGCTGAGGCGACGACGCGGCCGCGGGCGCTACGGGCCGGCGCGTTACGGCGTGACGATCGGGAACACCGGGTCCGGGACCGTCAGGTAGCCGAAGACGGTGTCCGCGGCCGGCCGGTCGTCGACGCGGATGGTCCCCTTCTCGACGGCCGCGTCGAAGTTCCGCTGGAACAGCGGCCCTTCGAGGACGAGCGAGTCGAACGCCGACCTGGTGAGGGTGATGGTGGCCTGCGGCTTGCCGGCATACAGGTCCTTGCCCCCGACGTACACGAGGACACCGTTGCGCAGGGTGGTGGTGCACTCCTGCCCGGTGTCCGTGAACTGCCACTGGAGCACGATCGCGGCGCGCTGTTCCCGCGCCGCCGCCGGACCGTCCACGCTGCGCGCCATGGCCGCGAAGACCTGCTCCAGGCTCATGCTGCGGACCAGATCCGGCGCTCCCTTGCCGGCGGGCCGCTCCGGCGCCGTACGCAGCTCCTCCGCGCCGGTCAGGAAGAAGTTGCGCCACGGCCCGTTCTCGGCGCCGTAGCCGAGCTGGGCGAAGGTCTTGATCTGGAGGGCCTTGGCGTCCTGGACCGCCTGTTCGGAGACGGTGGCGGGGTCGGCGAAGATGACGTGGTTGAGCAGTTCCACGACCCAGCGGTACGCGTCCGGGTCGTCGTCCCGGCGGTCGTACGCCTCCTGCGCCTGCCGTACGACGGCCTCGGCGCCGCCCATCGCCGCCACGTAGCGGGTGCCGGCCGCGGCCGGCGGAAGGTTCCACAGGTGGGCCGGATTTCCGTCGAACCAGCCCATGTAACGCTGATAGACCGCCTTGAAGTTGTGGCTGAGCGAACCGTAGTAACCCTGGTTGTACCAGTGTTCGGCGAGACCGGCCGGCAGGTGCTGGAGTTCCTCGGCGATCTCGCTTCCGGTGTATCCCCGGTTGATCAGACGCAGCGTCTGGTCGTTGAGGTACGCGTACATGTCCCGCTGATTGCTCAGGAATTCAAGGATGCTTTCCTTGCCCCAGCGCGGCCAGTGGTGGGAGGCGAATTCCACTTCGGTGTGTTCGCCGAAGGTCTGGATCGCGTCGGTGAGGTATTTCGCCCAGGCGTGGGCGTCGCGCACCTGGGCGCCGCGCAGGCTGAGGATGTTGTGCAGGTTGTGGGTGGCGTTCTCCGCCATGCACAGGGCGCGCAGTTCGGGGAGGTAGATGTTCATCTCCGCGGGCGCCTCGGTGCCGGGCGTGAGCTGGAAGAGCAGCCGTACGCCGTCGATGACGCGGCGGTGCAGCCCCGCCCGCCACGGGATGACGTCGGCGGGCGACCAGTCGTCGCCGGTGACGGCCTGGGCGGCGCCGATGGAGTCGGTCGGCGGCAGCAGGGTGACCTCGCCGGTGGAGACGGTCAGCCCCAGCCCCGAACCGACCTGCGCGTACGGGCTCTTGTCCAGCTTCGCGGCGTACATGTACTCGGCGCGGCGCGCCATCGCCGGGCCCGCGTAGACGTTCTCGCTGACGGCGTGCTCCAGGAACCCTTCGGGTGCGATGACCGGCAGGTCGGCGGGGACCTCGTCGTTCCGCTCGGCGAACAGGCCGCGGGCGCCGCCGAAGTGGTCGACGTGGCTGTGGGTGTAGATCAGCGCGACGACCGGGTGCTGGTTGCCGGTGGTGTCCCGGTACAGCTTGAGCGCGGCCTGCGCGGTCTCGTAACAGGCCAGCGGGTCGATGACGATGATCCCGCCGTCCGCTTCGATGATCGTCATGTTGGACAGGTCGTAGCCGCGCACCTGGTAGACGGACCGGCTCGGGCCGGAGGTGACCAGGAACAGCCCGGCCATCGCGGTGAGCGTCCCCTGGCGCCACAGGCCCGGGTCGACCGTGCGCGGCGCCTGCCCCTCGCCGTCGGTGAGGAAGTCGTACGCGGTGAAGTCCCACACCACCGTGTCGCGGGCCGAGCGGGAGAAGATCACCGGGGCGTCCGGCCGCGCCATCAGATTGCGGCCCGCGTCCTCGAAGTCCTGTCCACCGCGTTCCGTCATACGCTCCGCGGCCTCCCGGTTGGCCGCCGCGACGGACGGGGAAACCTCGACGGGCTCGGTGTATTCGCTGGGCATACCAACCTCCGTACAGGCATGCGGAATTCCCGCATCGGCAAGGGAAAGGACACAGGCCGCGTCCCCGTGTGCCAGCGACGCTATGAAGACGGAGTGCGCGGTACAAGGAACCGATCGAGCCAGCCGCGCGATCCGGCCCGGGGCCGGTGGAGAACGCGGGATTCAGGCCAGATGGAAACGGCCGGAAAAGAGCCGGAAGGTGGCAGGAAAGAGCCCGGGAAGTCAGGAAAAACCCACGACAGCGGGCGGGCCCGTACGGTGACGGAAAAGCCCGGCCGGCCGGAGAACGGAAAAGCCCGCCCGCGCCCCGGGGTCTCCCCCGTCCTCAGCGCAGATGCGCCGTCTCGTTCACCAGCCGTACCGAAGCGTTCCCGTCGGCGTAGTACGCGACGGCCGACAGCGACGCGGCGGAGAGTTCCATCCGGAACAGCGCCTCCGGCGGGGCGCCGAGGGCCAGCCGTACCAGGGTCTTGACCGGGGTGACGTGCGTGACCAGCAGCACCGTGCGGCCCGCGTACCGGGCCAGCAGCTTGTCGCGGGAGAGGGCGACGCGGCGGGCGACGGCGGCGAAGGACTCGCCGCCGGTGGGTGCCGCCTTGGCGGAGCCGAGCCAGGCGGCGAGGTCCTCGGGGTGGCGCTCCTGGACCTCGGCGAAGGTCAGGCCCTCCCAGGCGCCGAAGTCGGTCTCGCGCAGGCCCTCGTCGATGCGTACGTCCAGGCCGAGGCGGGCCGCGACGGTCTCGGCCGTCTGCCGGCAGCGCTTGAGGGGCGAGCTGACGACGGCCTGGACCGTGCCGCGCGCGGCGAGCGCGGCGGCGGCCGCTCCGGCCTGCCGGTGCCCGGCCTCGGACAGCTCGGGGTCCGAGCCGCCGCTGCCGGAGAACCGCTTCTGCGGGGTCAGCGCGGTCTCGCCGTGCCGCAGCAGGACGAGCGTGGTCGGCGCCCCGAGGTCGGCGGGCGCCCAGCCCGCCGGCGGCGCCTTCGGCCCGGTGGCCTCCACCTCCGCGTCGGCCGCGCGGGCCGCGGCACTGCGCGCCGGGCCGCCCGCGTCCGGTTCGGCCCGGGAGTCCCGCGCCTGCCACTGCCGGCCGGCCTTGCCCGCGTCCATGGCCTCGTTGGCGAGCCGGTCGGCGTGCTTGTTGCGCTCGCGCGGGATCCACTCGTATGTGACCCGGCCGGGCGGGAAGACGCTCTGCGCCTCCGCCGCCAGCGGCCGCATGTCCGGGTGCTTGATCTTCCAGCGCCCGGACATCTGCTCGACGACGAGCTTGGAGTCCATCCGCACCCGGACGTCCGCCTCCGGGTCCAGCGCGTGCGCGGTACGCAGCCCGGCCAGCAGGCCCCGGTACTCGGCGACGTTGTTGGTCGCCGTGCCGATGTACTCGGCGGCCTCGGCCAGCGTCTCGCCCGTCTCCGGGTCGAGGACGACCGCGCCGTAGCCCGCGGGCCCCGGGTTGCCTCGGGACCCGCCGTCGGCCTCGACGACGAACGTACGGGCCACGGTCTACAGGCCCGAGTCGGGCGTGCGCACCAGGATGCGGCTGCAGTTCTCGCAGCGCACGACCTTGTCGGCGGGCGCGCTGCGCACGTCGTTCAGTTCGGTGATGTCCAGCTCCAGGCGGCAGCCTTCGCAGCGGCGCTGGTAGAGGCGGGCGGCGCCGAGCCCGCCCTGCTTCTCGCGCAGCTTGTCGTAGAGCGCCAGCAGGTCGGCCGGGATGTCGGCGACGGTCAGCTCGCGCTCCTTGCGCACCGTGTCGGCCTCGGCGTCGATCTCGCCGAACCGGGCGTCCCGGCGGGCGGCCGCGTCGTCGATCTTGGCCTGCACGGACCGCACGCGCTCGGTCAGCTCGGTGACGCGCTCCTGGGCGGACTCACGGCGCTCCATGACCTCCAGGACGACGTCCTCCAGGTCGCCCTGGCGCTTGGCGAGGGAGGCGACCTCCCTCTGGAGGTTCTCCAGGTCCTTGGGCGAGGTGATGGCACCGGAGTCCAGGCGCTGCTGGTTGCGGGCGGCGCGCTGGCGCACCTGGTCCACGTCCTGCTCCGCCTTGGTCTGCTCGCGGGTGGTGTCGCTCTCCTCGGTCTGCGCGGCGACGAGCAGGTCGCGCTGCTGGGTGAGGTCGCCCTCCAGGGTCTGGATCTCGGCCAGCTCGGGGAGGTTGCGGCGCTTGTGGGCGAGCTGGCTGAGCCTCACGTCCAGGGCCTGGACGTCGAGGAGGCGGATCTGGTCGGCGGGCGCGGCGTTCAGCGGGGGGCTCCTGATGTATTCGTCGGGGTCGTGCGGGCGTCGGACGCCGCGTGGGCGGTCCAGGGGTCGGTGACCGTGCGCGACACGTGGGTGCGCAGGTTCCAGCCGTGCCGGTCGGAAATCTCGTCGAGCTGGGCCGCGGCCTGCTCGCACCAGGGCCACTCGGTGGCCCAGTGGGCGGCGTCCAGCAGCGCCAGCGGGCTCTTCTGGGTCGCCTCGGAGGCGGGGTGGTGGCGCAGGTCGGCGGTGAGGAACGCGTCCACGCCCGCCGCCCGTACGTCGTCGAAGAGGCTGTCGCCGGAGCCGCCGGAGACGGCGACCGTGCGGATCGTACGGGCCGCGTCGCCGGCGATCCGGACACCCTGCGCGGTGGCGGGCAGCCGGGCGGCGGCGTACGGGCCGAACTCCGCGAGCGTCATCGGGTGCGGCAGCTCGCAGATCCGGCCCAGGCCGCGGCGTCCGTCGGCGTCCGTGGCGTCCGGCACCAGCGGGCGCAGGACACGCAGGTCCAGGGCGCCGGCCAGCGCGTCGGAGACGCCGGGGTCGGCGGTGTCGGCGTTGGTGTGCGCCACGTGCAGCGCGATGTCGTTCTTGATCAGCGTGTGCACGACGCGGCCCTTGAAGGTGCCGGCCGCGACCGTGGTCGTACCGCGCAGGTAGAGCGGGTGGTGCGTGACGAGCAGGTCGGCACCGATCCGGACCGCCTCGTCGGCGATCTCCTGCACGGGGTCGACGGCGAACAGGACCCGGCGCACCTCGGCGTCCGGATCACCGCAGACCGTCCCGACGGCGTCCCACGATGCGGCCCGCTCGGGGGGCCAGAGGGCGTCGAGCGCGGCGAGGACTTCAGACAGTACGGGCACGGGTGGAAGGTTACCTCTCAGCCGTACCGGTATGCCGGGCCGCTTCGGACGGCGGTCCGCAGGGGCGGGGCGCGGTGGCCGGAAAGAGCGGGGGCGCGGTGGCCGCCGGGACGTACGGCGGGCGCCCGGGCCGCCGGAGCGGTGGCGCTGCCTCCACCGTCCCCGCGACCGCCCGCGTGACCGTCTCCGTACCGCTTCACGGAGCACAAGCGCCTCCCCCATCCCAGGCGAACCGGACATCCGCCACTCTTTTGCGTGAAGTGCCGCAACCTTCACTACTCGTTTGAGAGTGCGAAAACTAGCTTCGACCGCACTGACTGGAGGTGAGCACTCGATGACAGCCTGTGTCACCGAGGACGCCGCGATGCCGGACACCCGGCAGCACAGCGCGGCGCTGACGATCGCCGCCGACGGCTCCTACGCCGCCCGGCTCGCGCGGCACGAGAGCACCGGGAGCTGGTTCCCCGAGCGCTGGACGCTGGCGGGACCCGAGCCGTACGCGGTTCCCCTGCCAGGGCGGCAGCCCGAGGAGGCGGACGCCGGGCTGCTGCCCCTCACGGACGGCCGGGTGCTGATCCGCCGCCGGGTCGCGGGCCGCTTCGCGCTCAGCCTGCTGTACCCGACCGGTCCGGGCACCGGCGAACTGCCGCTCGGCGCCGTGGAAGCGGCGGAGCTGACGCTGCTGCCGGCCGCGCCCTGCGGCTCGCGCGCGTACGCGCTCGCGCCCGGCGAGCACTCCACCGTGCTGTGGCTGGTGCACGACGGCCGGCAGTCCACCGTCCCCGGCCGGGCCCGCTCCGTACCCGCCTGTGCCGCCGAGATCGAGGGCCGCTGCGCGGGCGGCGTCTGGCTGGACCGTACGGGCCGGCTGCTCGCCCTCGACCAGGAGCTGGACGGGCGCACCAAGACGGTGGTGGTCGACCTGGAGCGCGGCGGCGAGGTCAGTCCGCTGCTGGAGATCACCGAGGCGAGCAACGACCGGCTGCTGCTGGCCGATCCGGACAGCGGGCTGCTGGTGCTGCGGTCGGACGCGGCGGGGCACGACCGGCTGGGGTGGGGCGTCCTGGGCAGTGCGCTGCCGGTGCGCTTCCCGGAGTGCCTGCGGCTGCCGGACGCCGCGCTCCAGCCGTTCGCCGTGCAGTCGGGGCAGGCGCTGGCGCCGGAGAGCAGCGCGGTGGCGTTCCGTATCGACGCGCTCGGCGGCACCTGGCTGGGGGTCTGGCGGCCCGCGGAGCGCCGGCTGCGGCAGCTTCCGCCGCCGCGCGGCTGGCTGGCGGGCACAGGGCTGTGGACGCCGGACGGGGAACTGCGGCTGCCGTTCGAGACGCCGGCGGTGCCGTGCGGGGTGGCCCGGCTGCCGGCGCCCGCCACTGGCGGGCAGCCCCCGGACGGTGCGACCGGCGGCGCCGGGCGTGGTCCGGACACGTCCGCCGCGACCGCTCCCGCCACGGTGCTCCCCTCCGCGCCGCTGCCCTCCGCGCCGCTGCCCTCCGGGGACCTCGTGCCGGCCGGCTTCCCGGTCAGACCCGCACGATGGGTACGAGTCCCCTCAACTCCCCCACCGATGTACGTGCATGCGCAGCCACCACCGCCCGCCGCCTCCACACCATCCACACAAGCGGAGGCAGTGATCCAGGAACCGTACGGCGCGTCCGCACATCCCTCTCCGTGCAGACCGGTGCCGCTGCAACAGGCGCCACTGGCGGCCCGGTAGAGCAAGATCTTTCGCTTCGTTAGTATCGGGCGGGGGCTGCGCGGCCGGTCGACCGGCCACCGACGGCATCGTGCCGCGGCACATCCCGGCTGCGGCCGGGAGAGGTCCCGACGCGTACAGCCGCAAGCGATCTGACGGAGTGACTCCTCGCATGTCCGAAGCCCGAACCGATACGACCCAGGCGCGCCCGCAGGACGCCGCCCAGGCCGCCGCGGCGGCAGGCTCCGGCAAACACCGTGGCCCGGCCGCCTCGGAGGACACCGACGCCTCCCCGAACGGCCGGCACCGCCGGAACAAGCAGCCCCAGGACGCCTGAGCCTGCGGGCCCGCTCCGGACCACGCGCCGCGCGACGGCCGTGGCTTCCGTACCGCCCGGTCAGGGGTACGGCAGCCACGGCCGTCGTCGCGCGTGCTGTGTCCTGCTGTCCTGCTGTCCTGCTGCCTTGCGGCCGGCGCAGGAGCTCAGCGCCGTTTGAGGCCCAGCACCTCCGTCGCCGCGAACGTCTCGTCCGGCGGGCGCTCCGCGTAGTACGGCGTCAGCACACCGTCCAGTTCCGCGTACGTGAAGACGTCCTTCGCGGTGTCGAACTGCGCCGCCACCTTGGGCCGTTCGACCACCGCGACCATGCCGCCGTGCACGACGAGCAGCTGCCCGTTGACCCGCGCGGCGGCGGGCGAGGCCAGATAGCCGACCAGTGGCGCGACGTGTTCGGGGGCCAGCGCGTCGAGGGACCCGTCCGCCGGCACCTCGAACCCGGCGAAGACGTCCTCGGTCATCCTGGTGCGGGCGCGCGGGCAGACGGCGTTGGCGGTGACCCCGTACTTGGCCAGTGCGAGCGCCGAGGAGGTGGTCAGACCGACGATGCCGCCCTTGGCCGCCGCGTAGTTGGGCTGGCCCGCCGAGCCGGCGAGGAACGCCTCGGACGAGGTGTTGACGATCCGCCCGTACACGGCGGCGCCCGCGGCCTTGGACCGTGCGCGCCAGTGGGCGGCGGCGAAGCGGGTGGTGTTGAAGTGGCCTTTGAGATGGACGCGGATCACCGAGTCCCACTCGTCCTCCGTCATGGAGAACACCATCCGGTCGCGCAGGATGCCCGCGTTGTTGACCAGGATGTCCAGCTTGCCCCAGCGTTCGACGGCCTGCTGGACCAGGCCGCGGGCCGTCTCGTGGTCGGCGACGTCACCGACGTGCGCGACGGCCTCGCCGCCCGCGGCGCGGATCTCGGCGGCGGTCTCCTCGGCCGGGGCCGCCGACGCCGCGCCGGAGCCGTCGCGGCCGGGCTGCCCGTAATCGTTGACGACGACGGCCGCGCCGAGCCGGGCGAGTTCCAGCGCCTCCGCACGGCCCAGGCCGCGGGCGGCCCCGGTGACGATCGCGGTCAGTCCGTCGAGCGGCCGTTCGGTGGGAGCAGTCACGTTCTCGGCTTCCTCTCGTTCGGTGTACGGGCGGGGACGCGGCGCACCGGGACCGGCCCGGTCACATCTCGATGCACGTACGGAGGGCCGTACCGCTGCGCATCTGCTCCAGCGCCTCGTTGATCTCCGGCAGCCGGACCCGGTGGGTGATCAGCCCCGCCAGGTCTATGCGGCCCGCCCGCCACAGGGCGATGGCCCGCTCGTAGGAGCGCAGCGCGTCCTGGCCGCCGTACAGCGACGGCAGGATGCGCTTCTCGTCGAAGAACAGCTCGAACATGCTGACCTGGAAGTGGTCGTCCATCGCCCCGGCGCCGACGACGCAGAGTGTGCCGCCGCGCCGCGTCGTCTCGTACGCGGTGCGTGCGGTGGCGGACCTGCCGACCACCTCGAAGACGTAGTCGAAGCCCTCGCCGCCGGTGATCCGCTGCTTGGCGTCGGCCAGCTCCTCCGGGGAGACCGCTTCGGTGGCGCCGAAGCGCAGCGCCGCCTCGCGGCGCGAGGCCACCGGGTCCACCGCGACGATCTGCGCGGCGCCGCACACCCGCGCGCCCTGTACCGCCGAGATGCCGACGCCGCCGCAGCCGATGACGGCGACCGACGCGCCGGGCTCGACCTGCGCGGTGTTCATCGCGGCGCCCAGCCCCGTCGTCACCCCGCACCCGATCAGCGCCGCGATCTCGTACGGCACGTCGTCCGGGACCGGTACGGCGCAGTGGGCGGCGACCACGACCTCCTCGGCGAAGGTGCCGGTGCCCGCGAACCCGAAGACGTCGGACGGGTCGGCGCCGGGACGGCGGAAGTTCGGGGTGCCGGCGCTCATGAACCCGGCCAGGCACAGGTGGGTCTGGCCGCGCTTGCAGGACGGACACGTACCGCAGGCGGGCAGCCAGCACATCAGGACGCGGTCCCCGGCCGCCAGGCCCTCGACGCCGTCGCCCACCTCCACGATCTCGCCCGCGCCCTCGTGCCCGGGGACGAACGGCGCGGGCTGCGGCAGCACCCCGCTCATCGCGGACAGGTCGGAGTGGCACAGTCCCGTGGCCCGCATCCGGATCCGTACCTTCCCCGGACCGAACCCCACCGCCTCGACGTCGTCGATGACTTCCAGCTTCTCCTGGCCTGTCTGGTGCTGTATCGCTGCGCGCATGGTGCGCTCCCTTCGCGGGGCGGCGGACCGGACGGGTCGGGCGCCGGGGACGAGGTGCTCACGTACCGTTCCTCACATGCCGTTCCTCATGTACCGGACGGGCTGATGTCGACGGCCGTGTCCGCCAGGACCGGCGCGTCCTCCCTGTCGGCCGCCGTCACCGACACCAGGACCCGCTCCGGCTCCTGCCACATGCGCACGCGCAGCGTCTCGCCGGGGAAGACCACCCCCGCGAACCGGGTCGTGTACGCGGCGACGCGCGCCACGTCGCCGCCCAGTACCTCGTCCACCACCGCCTTCAGCGTGATGCCGTAGGTGCACAGCCCGTGCAGGATCGGTCGGTCGAAGCCGGCGAGCTCGGCGAACTCGGGGTCGGCGTGCAAGGGGTTCCAGTCGCCGGACAGGCGGTAGAGCAGCGCCTGGTCCTCCCGTACGTGCCGTTCGACGGTGCGGTCCGGTGCGCGCTCGGGCAGCGGGAGCCGGCTGGACGGCCCGCGCTCCCCGCCGAACCCGCCCTCTCCCCGGACGAAAATCTGCGTGTCGCACGTCCACAGCGGCCCGTCGTCGTCAGCCGTCTCGGAGCGCAGCACGATGACCGCGGCCTTCCCCTTGTCGTACACGGCGGGGACGGTGGATGTCTGGACGGCCCGCCCCCGTACGGGCAGGGGCCGGTGCACGGTCACGGTCTGGCCGCCGTGCAGGACGGCGGCGAGGTCCACGTCGATGCCGGGCGCGGACAGGCCGCCGGCCAGCGCCATGCCGCCGCCCGCCACCGTCGCGAAGCTGGGTAGCACGTGCAGCGTGCTCTCCAGGGTGTAGCGCAGCTCAGCGGGGTCGGTGGCGGGCACGCCGGCGCCGATGCCGAGGTGGTAGAGCAGGACGTCCTTCGGCTCCCAGGCGAGTCCGGTGGTCCGCGGCTCGGCGGAGGTGGCCTTGGCGGCGTCGATGGGCATGGGGCTGCTGCTCCTTCACCACGGTGTTGAAGACCCCGGCCCGGCCGTCCGCACCGTCGGCCGTGCCGGGGTCGTTTGCGGTCGGCCGCCCGCGTCGGCGGTCCGGGCCGGCGACGGCGCCCGGCCCGACGTTCTAGAACGCGTTCTATCCGACGGCTCTCATGTATAGCCGATCCGGCGGAAGCCGGGAACCCCCTGACGGCCCGTCAGGTGCAGGCGCCGCCGCCACCCGCCCGCCTCTGTGACATTTGTCTGTCCCGACCGCGTACATTCACCTCTGCCGGGGCCGCCGACGGCATCGGTAGCGTCGCGGGCAGAGCGCGGACAGCGGCGCGGAACAGGGAAGAGGCAGTACGGAACGTGCGCAGGAACCGGCAGACCGAACGGGACGACCAGGACGGGCGGAGCAGGTGGGCCGGCCCCGGCCGGCGGGCCCGTACCTGCAAGCCGGCCGCGCCGGGCTGGTCAGGCCTGCTCGAAGTGACCGACGGAGCGCGCGAGGACGCCGGGGCCGAGGAGCGCGACGGGCGCGGCCCCGCCAAGGGCAAGGGCCCGCGCGGCTACACCTTCCTGCCGTGGCTGCTGATGGGCGCCGGCGCCCTGTCCAACATCATCAGCGGCAAGTCCCAGAACACCTGGCTGGCGGGGACCGGCCTGCTCGCCTTCAACTCGATCTACATCTTCGTCGTCTTCTCGGCCTTCGGCCCCCGCTACCGCGACTCCCGCGTCCCGGTGTACGGACTCGCCGCCCTGACCGCGGTCACCTACACCATCTCGATCGCCTTCGGCCACGCCTGGCTGCTCTTCTTCCCGCTCCTGTCCCTGGCCTCCGGCACGGTACGGGCCATCCGCGGCAGGACCCACTTCATCCTGCTGTTCGTCCTCAGCGCCTCGGCGGGCACCATCGCGGGCCGGCTCTTCGGCGATCACTGGATGGCCGCCGCCATCGGATACGGCACCTTCATCTCCGGCATGGTCGCCGCCACCGTCCTCAGCCTCTTCGACACCGTCAAGCAGCTCAATGCCACCCGCCAGGAACTGGCCCGCACCGCCGTCGAGAAGGAACGCCTGCGCTTCTCCCGCGACCTGCACGACCTGCTCGGCCACACCCTGTCGGTGATCGTCGTCAAGGCGGAGGCGGCACGGCGGCTGGCGCCGCGCGACCTGGACGCGGCGCTGGCCCAGACCGCCGACATCGAGGCGGTGGGCCGCCAGGCGCTCACCGAGATCCGCGAGGCGGTCACCGGTTACCGCGAGGGCAGTCTGAGCACCGAACTGGACCGCGCCCGCTCCGCCCTCCGAGCCGCCGGCATCGAACCCGTCGTACGCGAGTCCGGCCCGCCGCTGCCCCCGCAGGCGAGCGCGCTGCTCGGCTGGGTGGTACGCGAGGGCGTCACCAACACCGTCCGGCACAGCGGCGCGACCCGCTGCGAGATCGAGATCCGCACCGACGCCACGGGCGACCGCGCCCGCCTCACCGTCACCGACGACGGCCACGGCCCCACCCCGTCCGCCACACCGCCCACCACCGGCGGCACCGGCCTCAAGGGCCTCACCGAACGCCTGGCGGCCGCCGGCGGCACGCTGGACACGGGGCCGGACGGGCGGCGCGGGTTCCGGCTGGTGGCGGAGCTGCCGGTGGACGGCGAGGAACCGGCGCCGGAACGCTAGGGTGCGTCTCTCCGCGTACGGAACACCCGCACCGCAACGCAACTTCGCCCTCAGGGGATAACTCCCGCCCCGTCCGGGACAACCTGTAGCTGAGTTCCCGCGCCTACGAACGGAGAACCCTGTGCGCATGACCGACATCCAGCGTTGCGAGGTCCGGCCCGGACGGCTGGTGGAGTGGACACTGCACCCGACGGCCGTCGAGACCGCGATGAACCTGCCGAAAGACGTCCGGCCGCCCGCGTACATCCAGGAGTCCCACGTGCGCACGGCGCGCACGGTGCGCCAGGGCGGCCTGTTCGTACCGACCTGGCTCGGCACCGCCTTCGACATACACGGGCAGGCCGATCTCGACGTCCTCCAGGAAGCGCTGCGGGCCTGGACGCTGCGGCACGAGACGCTGCGCAGCGGTTTCCGCTGGCGCGACGACGAGATGCAGAGATTCACGCTCGACGCCGACGACGTCGTCCTGCACCGCGAGGAGATCGGCGACTTCCCCGACGCGGCGGCACTGGTCCAGCACCTGCAGGACCGCTTCGACGCCGAGGCGGACGCGCTCGGCTGGCCCAACTTCATCTTCGCCGCGGTCGTCCGGGACGACAGCACCAGCGTCTACATGGCGTTCGACCACAGCAACGTCGACGCGTACTCGATCCAGCGCATCACCGCGGAGATCCACGAACTCTACGCGGCCGGACTCCAACACCGCAGCGTGGACACCGCACCCGTCGCCAGCTACGTCGACTTCTGCGCCACCGAACGCACCGACGCCGACCAGATCGACGACACGCACGAGATCGTCGCCCGCTGGCGCAAGTTCATCGACCAGTGCGACGGAAAGCTGCCGAACTTCCCCCTCGATCTCGGGCTCGATCCCGCCGGACCGCTGCCCACGCAGAAGTTCCTGCACGAGATGCTGGTGGACGACGCCACGGCGGCCGCCTTCGAGGCGTACTGCCGCCCGTACGGCGGAAGCTTCATCGGCGTCCTCGCGGCCACCGGCCTGATCGTCCGCGACATCGGCGGGCATCAGGTGTACCGCACCGTCGTGCCCTTCCACACCCGGGCGCGATCCCGGTGGTCGGAGTCCGTGGGCTGGTACGTGGGCGGCGCGCCGATCGAGGTGCCCGTAGGGCAGGCGACGGACTTCGACAGCGCCCTGCGGATGGTCCGCGCCGCGTTGAGAGAGAACCGGTCCCTGTCCCGCATCCCCCTCGCCCGCGTGCTCCGGCTGCTCGGCTCGGACTTCCGCCCCACCTCCCCTGACCTGTACTCGATCGTCTCCTTCGTCGACGCCCGCGGCGTCCCGGGCTCCGAACGGTGGCAGCACCTCAAGGCGTACGGACTGATCCGGGTCTCGTACGGCGACCAGGTGTGCGCGTGGATCACCCGGCTCCACGAGGGCCTGCAGTTCGCCGGCCGCCACCCGGACACCGACGCCGCGTACGCCAGCCTGCGGCTGTACGTCGACCGGCTGCGGGACTTCATCGTCTCGGTGGCCCGGGCGGACACCGCACTGCCCGTCTGACACCCCGCTTCCGGCCGCCGGGCCGGGCCCGCCCCCGAGGCCCGGCCCGGCGGCCCCCGGTCCGGCGGCTGGCTAGGCTTGCCCCATGACCGATCCGGGCGGCGAGCAGGCCGAAGCGTGTGTGAAGGTCCTCCTCGCCGAGGATCAGGGGATGATGCGGGGCGCGCTCGCGCTGCTGCTCAACCTGGAGGACGACATGGAGGTCGTCGCCCAGGTGTCGGCCGGCGACGAGATCGTGCGGGCGGCGCTGGCGGCGCGGCCGGACATCGCGCTGCTGGACATCGAGCTGCCGGGCCGCAGCGGGCTGGACGCCGCGGCGGAGCTGCGGGAGGCGCTGCCGTCCTGCAAGGTGCTGATCGTGACGACGTTCGGGCGGCCGGGGTATCTGCGCCGGGCGATGGAGGCGGGCGCCTCCGGCTTCCTGGTCAAGGACGGGCCGGTGGAGGACCTGGCGGCGGCGATCCGGCGGGTGCTGGCCGGGGAGCGGGTCATCGACCCGGGCCTGGCCGCCGCCGCGCTCAGCGCGGGCCCCAACCCGCTGACCCAGCGCGAGCGCGACGTACTGACCGCGGCCGTGGACGGGGCGACCGTCGCCGACATCGCCGGGAAGCTGCACCTGTCGCAGGCCACGGTCCGCAACTACCTCTCCGGCGCCATCGGCAAGACCGGCACCCGCAACCGCATGGAGGCGGCACGCGCCGCCCGCCAGAACGGCTGGCTGTAGGGAGACGGCGGGCGGGTGGTCAGCCGGCCGTCTCCTCCTGGAGGTAGCTCTCGTACCCCTTCGCGTCCAGCAGCGCGTCGAGTTCGGCGGGCCGGGTCAGCCGCAGGACGATCAGCCAGCCCGCGCCGTACGGCTCGTCGTTGATCTGCTCAGGGGCGTCGTTGACGGTGTCGTTGACCACGAGGACCGTACCGGTCAGCGGTACGTAGACCTCGGTGACGGCCTTGACGGACTCCAGCGAGCCGAACGCGTCACCCGCCTCGAACCGCTCGCCCTGCTTGGGCAGTTCGGCATAGACGATGTCACCCAGCTGCCGCTGCGCGTGGTCGGTGATGCCGACGGTGACCTGATCGCCTCTGACCCGGAGCCACTCGTGGTCCTTGGTGTACGAAAGATCCGCGGGGATGTTCGCCATGCCGCGGACGGTGCCACCACGCCCGGGCGGAGGGAAGGCTTCCGGCGAGCGGTCACGTCCGCAAGTACGACGCCCCGTTCAGGTCCAGTACCGCGCCCGAACTCCACTGCGCCTCCGGGGAGGCCAGCCACCGTACGGCTGCCGCGACCTCGTGCGGGGCGGCGACGCGGCCGAACGGGCTCTGGGCGCGGACGGCCGCGCCTTCGGGGCCGGTCAGGCGGTGGGCCACCCGGTCGGTGTCGATGAAGCCGGGGGCGACGGAGGCCACGGCGATGCCGTGCGGGGCGAGGGCGACGGCGAGTGACTGGCCGAGGGCGTGCACGGCGGCCTTGGTGGCACCGTAGGCGGGGTGGTCGGGTTCGCCGCGGAAGGCGCCGCGGGAGCCGATGTTGACGATCCGGCCGCCGGTGCCCTGTGCGATCATCGCCTGCGCCGCGCCGTGGCTGAGGTGGGCCGTGCCGAGGAGATTGACCGCCACGTGCTGCTGCCAGGCGGCGGTCCAGTCGTCGTACGGGGTGGTCGCGGGCGGGTGCGGGGTGTTGACGGCGGCGTTGTTCACCAGGACGTCGATGCCGCCGAGGGCTTCGACCGCCGCGCCGGTCAGGGCGGCGGCGCCGGACGGGCCGGCCAGGTCGGCGCCGAGCAGGACATGGCCGCTGCCGGGCAGGGCCGCCAGGGTCTCCTCGGCGTCCGCGCGCCGCGACCCGTAGTGCACCGCGACCCGGTCGCCGTTCTCGGCGAAGGCGTGGGCGACGGCCCGGCCGAGGCCGCGTGAGGCTCCGCTGACCAGGACGCGGCGGCCGGTGGCGGGGAAGGGGGTGGTGCCGGGCAGGGCAGCGGGTCCGGTCTCAGGCATGGTGGGCGTCCTCCGGGCGGCGGGGCAGGGCCAGGACCATCAGCAGCACACTGGCCAGCAGGATGACCGTACCGACCTGGAAGGCGAGGCCGTACCCCGAGGCCATCGCGGCCGGGCCGCCGTGGCCCGCCGCGATGCGGGTGGCCGCGACCGTGGACAGGACGGACAGGCCGAGCGCGCCGCCCATCTGCCGCGAGGTGTTGATCAGGCCGGAGACCAGGCCCTGGTCGGAGGGGGCGGCCCCGGAGGTGGCGATGGAGGCGACCGGGGTGGCGGTCAGACCAGCGCCGAAGGCCATCAGGATGCCGGGCCCGAGCAGCGTGCCGAGGTACGTGCCGTCGGCGCCCATCTGCCCCTGCCAGAACATGCCCACGGCGGAGACCAGCGCGCCGGCGACGGCCAGGGACTTGGCGCCCACCCGGTTCATCAGGCGCGGCCCGATCTTGGAGCCCAGCACGATGCTCAGCGAGTGCGGGATGAAGGAGAGGCCGGCTTCGAGGGGCGTGTAGTCGAGGACGTTCTGCACATAGAGGGAGAGGAAGTACCACATGGAGAACATCGCGGCGCCCGCCAGCACCATGGCGCTGTTCGCCGCGTACACCGAGCGCAGCCGGAAGAGCGTCAGCGGCATCAGCGGCGCCTTCGTCCGGGCCTCGACGGCCACGAAGGCGAGGAGTACGAGCAGGCCCGCCGCCAGCGGCAGCAGCGCGCTCGCCGAGGTCCAGCCGTCCGACTCGGTCTGCACGATGCCGTACGCCACCAGCGCGAGGCCCGCGGTCACCAGGAGGGCGCCCGGGATGTCGAGCCGCCGCCCCTCGCCGCGCCGGCTCTCGGTGAGCCAGCGCAGCGCCCCGGCCAGCACCAGCGCGCCGACGGGCACGTTGATCAGCAGCACCCAGCGCCAGGACAGGTACTCGGTCAGCACCCCGCCGACCAGGCCGCCCACGGCGCCGCCGCCCGCGCCGACCGCGGTCCAGGTGGCGATGGCACGGGTCCGCGCCGGGCCCGCGGGGAACGCGGTGGTGAGGATGGTGAGGGTGGCCGGGGACAGAATGGCCGCGCCGACCCCCTGGACCGTACGGGCCGCGATCAGGTGCCACGACTCCTGCGCCAGGCCGCCCGCCAGGCTGGCGACGGTGAACAGGGTGAGCCCCACGACGAATATGCGTTTGCGCCCGAAGATGTCGGCCACCCGGCCGCCGAGCAGCATGAATCCGGCGAAAGTGATCACGTACGCGTTGACCACCCACTGCAGCCCCAGCTCGCTGAGCCCGAGGCCGGTGCGCATGCTCGGCAGCGCGACGTTGACGACCGAGACGTCGAGGACGACGAGGAACTGTCCGGCGCAGACCAGCAGCGTCACCAGCCAGACGGGCGGCGGGGTGCGGCGGGCGTTTTCGGGCAGGGTGGCGGGAGCGGCTGTCGGGGGCATGGTCTCCATAGTTGCACCCGGCACGCGTCCGCGGCATCGGATTATCGGCCCGGACGTAGCCGGTCACAGGTCCTAGGACGGAGGACCTGGGGCCCCCGGGCGTCGGTCCCGGGGACTCCGGATACGTACACAGAGGCCCTTCACCCCCTGCGCAGCAACGTCACCACCGCCGCCCCGCCCAGCCCGATGTTGTGCGCGAGCCCGACCCGCGCGCCCGGGACCTGGCGGGCACCCGCCGTCCCGCGCAGTTGCCACACCAGCTCGGCGGCCTGCGCCAGGCCGGTCGCACCGAGCGGGTGCCCCTTGGAGATGAGGCCGCCGGACGGATTGACCACCCAGCGGCCGCCGTGGGTGGTGGCACCGTCCTCGACGAGCTTGCCGGACTCGCCCTCCGCGCACATGCCCAGCGCCTCGTACGTCAGGAGTTCGTTGACCGAGAAGCAGTCGTGCAGCTCGATCACGTCGACGTCCTCGATGCCGAGCCCGCTCGCCTCGTACGCCTGGCGGGCGGCCGCCCGGGACATCGGCCGGCCGACGACGTCGATGCAGGATCCGGAGGCGAAGCTGTCCCGCGTGTCCGTCGTCATCGCCTGCGCGGCGATCTCCACCGCCCGGTCGGCGAGCCCGTGATCGCGTACGAATCGTTCGGAGGCGACGACGGCGGCGGCCGAGCCGTCGGAGGTCGGTGAGCACTGGAGCTTGGTCAGCGGCCGGTGCACGGTCCGGGCGGCGAGGATCTCCTCGACCGTGTACACGTCCTGGAACTGGGCGTTCGGGTTGTCCGCCGAGTGCCGGTGGTTCTTGGCGCCGACCGCGGCCAGCTGTCGCTCCGTGGTGCCGTACCGGTCCATGTGCTCGCGCGCCGCGTTGCCGAAGATCTGCGCGGTGGGCGGTGTCGTCTCGAAGCCGTGCGCGGCGGCCATCACGCCGTAGTGGCGGGCCACGGGTGAGGTCGCGAAGTCGCCGCTGTCCGCGCCGCCGCCGAGCGCGCCGCGTTTCATCTTCTCGAAGCCGAGGGCCAGTACGCAGTCGTTGAGGCCGGAGGCGACGAACTGCCGGGCCATCATCAGCGCGGTGGCGCCGGTCGCGCAGTTGTTGTTGACGTTGTAGACGGGGATGCCGGTCAGGCCCAGTTCGTAGACGGCGCGCTGCCCGGCGGTGGAGGCCTGGTGGCAGAAGCCGACCGGCGCCTGCTCCACAGCGCTGTACGGGATGCCGGCGTCGGCGAGGGCCTTGCCGCCCGCTTCCGCCGCCATGTCCCAGTACTGCCGGTCCCGGGCCTCCGGCTTCTCGAACTTCGTCATGCCCACGCCGATGAGGTACGCCTTGCCGGTCATGTCCGTTCTCCTCCTTGGGGGCGCTCGGGATCAGATCAGCGGGCGGGGTTCCGGGTCCCTGGGCAGGCCGAGCAGCCGCTCGGCGACGACGTTCAGCTGCACCTGCGTCGTACCGCCCGCGATCGTCAGGCAGCGCGACATCAGGAAGCCGTGCAGGGCGCGTTCCGCGTCGCCCTCCCCCGTCGCGCCCTCCGGGCCGAGGAGTTCGAGCGCCAGCTCGGCGGCCTTCTGCTGGTGCGCGGTCTGCACCAGCTTGCGGATGCTGGCGCCGGCGCCCGGCTCCCGGCCCGCCACCTGCTGGAGGGTGGTGCGCAAGCCGATGCAGGCCAGCGCGTGCGCCTCGGCGGCCAGCGCGCCCACCCGTTCGCGTACCGCGCCGTCCAGTCCGGCGGACCGCTCGATCAGCGCCGCCAGGCCGGTGCCGAAGGTCACCTGGTCGGCCATGTGGACGCGCTCGTTGCCGAGGGTGTGCCGGGCCACCTTCCAGCCGTCGTCCACCTCGCCCACCACCGCGTCGGCCGGCAGCAGTACGTCGTCGAAGTACACCTCGCTGAAGAGCGCGTCGCCGGTGATCTCCCGCAGGGGCCGCACCTCGATGCCGGGTGCCGACATGTCGACCAGGAAGAAGGTCAGGCCCTGGTGCTTGGGCGCCTCCGGGTCCGTCCGGGCGAGCAGGATGCCGTACCCCGCCCACTGCGCCGCCGACGTCCACACCTTCTGGCCGTTGACCCGCCAGCCGCCGTCCACCCGCTCGGCCCGGGTCCGCAGCGCCGCCAGGTCGGACCCGGCCTCCGGCTCGGAGAACAGCTGGCACCACAGCTGGTCGCCGCGGAGCGTCGGCAGCAGGTGGCGCTCCTGCTGCTCCGGCGTCCCGTAGGTGATCAGGGAGGGCACCACCCAGGTGGCGATCCCCAGGTCGCTGATCCTGACGCCCGCGTCGCGCAGTTCCTGCTGGACGGCGAGTTGCTGTACGGGGCCGGCGCCCAGGCCGTACGGGGCGGGCAGGTGCGGCGCCGCGTACCCGGTGGGCGCCAGTTCACGGCGTACGGCGCCGGGGTCCAGGCCGCGCACCTTCGCGATCACCTCGCGGGCCTGCTCGCGGAACCGGGCCGCCTCCCGCGACCGCTCCACGGGCAGGTCCACGCGCAGCTCGCGCCGGGCGCCCCCGGCGCCGTACCGGGCCGCCCGCAGCCGGTGTTCGCCGCCGCTGCCCAGCAGCTGCCGGGCCACGGTCGCCCGCCGCAGGTACAGGTGCGCGTCGTGCTCCCAGGTGAAGCCGATGCCGCCGAGGACCTGGATGCAGTCCTCGGCGCAGGTGAAGGCGGCGTCCAGGGCGGTGGCGGCGGCCAGCGCGGCGACCAGGCCGCGGGTGGCGGGCGTCTCGTCCATGGCGCGCGCCGCGTCCCAGGCCAGGGCGCGGGCCTGCTCGACGCGTACGAGCATCTGCGCGCAGAGGTGCTTGACGGCCTGGAACTGGCCGATCGGCCGCCCGAACTGCTCCCGTACGGCGGCGTGCGCGGCGGCGGTGCGCAGGGCCCAGTCCGCCGTGCCGCACGCCTCGGCGGCGAACAGTGTCGCGGCCAGGTCCCGTACGAGGGCGGAGCCGACGTCGAGCACCTGCGCGGACGGGACCGTGACACCTTCGGCCGTCACGCGCGCGGTGGGCCGGGTGGGGTCGGCGGCGGACGGCACCTGTACGGAGAGCGTGTCGGCGTCGACGGCGAGCCAGAGGGTGCGCGGCGGCGGTTCCGCCGAGTCGTCCGCCTTGGCCGCCTTGGCTGCTTCCGCCGCTTCCGCCGTTTCCGCCGTTTCCGCCGCCAGCAGGATCAGGTCGGCGTCGCCGCCGCCGAGGACGGGCGGTGCGGCACCGTCCAGCACGTACCCGTCCGCCGTCGCGGCCGCGCGGAGTGTGCCCGTACCGAGCGCGACGGCACCGATGCGGTCGCCGGCGGCCAGGGCGCGCACCAGGCCGGTGGCACCGCCGCGCCGCAGCACTTCGGAGGCGAGCACGCTGGGCAGGTACGGGCCGGGCAGCGCGGCGCGGCCGGTCTCCTCCAACACGACGGCCAGGTCGAGGAGTTCGCCGCCGCCACCGCCGTACTCCTCCGGCAGGTGCGGGCCGAGGAGCCCCATCGCGGCGAGCCCGTCCCAGAAGGCGGGCCGGCCGCGCCGGCCGGGTCCGGCGTCGAGCAGCTTGCGCACCTCCTCCGGCGGCACGGCCCTGGCCGCCCATCCCCGTACCGCCTCGGCCAGCTCCCCTTGCTCCGGTGTGATTCCGATGCCCATGCCGGGCAGACTAGAACACGTTTCAAACTGACGGTAGGTCAGGTGGGGCACCGGCTCCGGACCGGACGGCCCGGGCGGTCCGGCCCGGGAGGGGAAGCGGTACGGACGCCCACGCGCCCCGGAAGGGAAGCGGTACGGACATCCACGCGCCCCGGACGGAATACCCGCCACGGCACCACCCCGCCGGATTCCCAGCCCTCTCCAAAGCCCCCGCATTCCGCCCGAACCCCACCGGTCCGTAAAACCGCCCACCCCCACCCCCGCGCATTACCGGCACGTACGATCCGTCGATATGAGTCACCGCCGCACTCCGGTGACCGTACGACCGAGGAGGAATCCCCATGGCCGCCGCGAACTCCCCCAAGCCGGAGATACTCGCCGCATTCGAGGCGGCAAAGGGTTTCATGCCGCTCGACGAAGGACTGGCCCTTTACGAGGCCGCCGGCGAGGCGGCGGCGCTCGGGCTGCCGCTCGTCGAGGTCGGCACCTATTGCGGGCGTTCCACCCTCCTGCTCGCCGACGTTGCGCGCGCGGCAGGCGTGACGGCCGTCACCGTCGACCACCACCGCGGCAGCGAGGAGCAGCAGCCCGGCTGGGAGTACCACGACCCGTCCGTGGTCGACCCCGAGGTCGGCCTGATGGACACCCTGCCCGCCTTCCGCCGGACGCTGTACGCGGCCGGGCTGGAGGACCACGTCGTCGCCCTGGTGGGCCGTTCCCCGCAGGCCGCCGCCCTCTGGAACACCCCCGTCGGCCTGGTCTTCATCGACGGCGGCCACACCGACGAGCACGCCACCGCCGATTACGAGGGCTGGGCGCCGCACGTCGCGCCCGGCGGGCTGCTCGTCATCCACGACGTCTTCGCCGATCCGGCGGACGGCGGCCAGGCCCCGTACCGCGTCTACCGGCGCGCCCTGGAATCCGGCGCCTTCACCGAAATGTCGGTACACGGATCGCTGCATGTGCTGCGTCGCACCGGTGAAGGGCACTGACCTCCCCACTACGATCGCGATGTGTCGAACGGCAGTACTTTCCCCCCGCGCCGCCGCTTCGGCGGCACCCTCGTCGTCCTGGCCGCGCTGCTGGCCGCCTGCGCCGCGGGCTGGCTGATCTGGCGGTCCGCGAGCGGGCCCGGCGGCGACAAGCCGCCCAAGGCCCTGCCCGCGGCGAGCCCGGCCTCGCCCGGCAGCACGCCCGGCAAGGACGGCCCGCCCGGCAAGGGCGACGCGGGCAGAGCGGACGGCGGCGGGAATGCCGGGGATCCCGGGAAGGATGAAGACCGGGACGGCAAGGGGGCCGGGACCGGCGGCCGCGCCGGGACCCGGCTCAAGGGCAGGACCGTCCTCCTGGACCCCGGCCACAACCCCCACAATCGCGACCACACCCGCGAGATCGCGCGCCAGGTGGACGTCGGCAACGCGCGCAAGGAGTGCGACACCACCGGCACCTCCACCGACGACGGTTACGCCGAGGCGTCCTTCACGCTGGACGTGGCGCGGCGCGCCCGTACCCTCCTCCAGGCCGAGGGCGCCAAGGTCGTCTTCACGCAGGACGGCGACCGTCCGTACGGCCCGTGCGTGGACGAGCGCGCCCGCGCCGGGAACGAGGCCGAGGCCGACGCCGCGGTGTCCGTGCACGCCGACGGGGCGGGACGGGGCAACCGCGGGTTCCACGTGATCCTGCCCGCCCGCGTGACCGCGGGCGCGGCGGACACCTCCGCCATCGTCGGTCCGTCGCGGCAGCTCGGCGAGCACCTGGCGGGCCGCTTCGTCGCGGCCACCGGGAGCGCGCCGGCCAATTATCTCGGCGGCGGGACCGGGTTGGTCGTACGGTCCGACCTCGGCGGTCTCAACCTCTCCGGCATTCCCAAGGTGTTCCTGGAGTGCGGCAATATGCGGGACCCGAAGGACGCCGCGCAATTGACCGATCCGCAATGGCGGGAAAAGGCGGCCCGCGGGATCGCCGAGGGCATTACGGGCTTCCTGACCCGGTAGCGGCCGGTGCCGATACCGACTCGATACCTGACCGATACCGACAAGACGGCCCACAGGATCCGGCGGTAGGTTCCCCCTTACGATGGGGGGCCACCCCGTGCCTCGCCACGCGCCCGCCGGCGCATACGGCAGCGACAGCGAAGACCAGAACACCGGAACCGACAAAGGACCCTTACGTGAACATCCGCTCCCTCACTAGAGGCGACGGCGTGGTGATCGGAGCAGCGGTGTTGCTGTTCATCGCCTCGTTCCTCGACATCAGCTCGTACGACGGATCCGACTGCACCGGCAGCTTCTGCCCGAAGATCACGTCCTCGAACGCCTGGGACTCGCTGTCCCTGCTGATGGGCATGTTCCTGGCCGGCGTGATCGCGGCCGCCCTGATCGTCGTGGCGCGCGCCCTGCCGCAGCCGCTGAAGGTCGCGGGCCTGGACCTCGGGCAGTTCGGCGTCGCGTGGACCGTGTTCGTCGCCTGGTTCGCCTTCTGGACGACCGTCAACAGCGGCAGCGCGGGCGCCGGCCTGATCCTCGGCCTGATCGCCGCGCTCATCCTGGCCGGCGCGGCCGTCGCCACCCCGCTCGTACCCGCCCTCAAGGCCGGTCTCGTCCCGGCCCCGCGGCCGCAGACCCCGTCCCCGTACGGCGCGGCCGCCCCGGGCCAGGGGTACGGCTACCCCGGCGCCCACCAGCAGCCGGTCCACGGCGGGTACGGCTACCCGGGCGCCCAGCAGCCCGGCCAGGGCCAGCCGCAGCCGGGGCAGGGCCAGGGTCAGCCCGGCCCGCAGTCGTACGGCGGGCAGCAGCCCTCGCCGGCCGCCGCGCAGCAGCCGGCGCCCGCCACGGACTTCGCGCCGTTCTGGTTCGCGGTGCCGGTGGCGCGTCCGCTGTACGGCGAGGACGGCACGCCCACGCCGATCGCCGAACTGGCGCCCGGTACGTGGTACCTGGCCGTGGACCAGCGCGGCCAGGCCCTCATCGCGCAGACGCAGGACGGGCGCCGCGGCGTCCTCCAGGACACGACCGGCATCCAGCGCGGCTGACACCGCCCTGCCCCCACGCCGTCACGGCCCCTCCCCCCCGGGTGAGGGGCCGTCGCCGTACCCTCCCTTCCCCTCCCCTCCCGCACCTCGTACGCTGCACCGACGCACCTGACGGCCCGTCAGGGCGGCTACCTGCGGGGGAACACCGAACCGGAACGGAGGGCCCTGCCATGCGACTCGGCCTGGCACTCGGCTACTGGGGCCGCGGCCCCGGCCCCCGGCACGTCGAACTCGCCCAGGAGGCCGAACGGCTGGGCTACGACTCCGTATGGACCGCGGAAGCCTGGGGCTCGGACGCGTTCACCACGCTCACCTGGATCGCCGCCCACACCTCCAGGATCAAGCTGGGCACCGCCATCGCCCAGATGGCCGCCCGCACCCCCACCGCCACCGCGATGCAGGCCCTGACCCTGGACCACCTCTCCGGCGGCCGGATGCTGCTCGGGCTCGGCCTGTCGGGGCCGCAGGTGGTCGAAGGCTGGTACGGCCGCCCGTTCCCGGCGAGCCCGCTCACCGCCACCCGCGAGTACGTGGACATCGTGCGCCAGGTGCTGCGCCGGGAAGCCCCGGTGACCCTCGACGGCCGCTTCCACCCGCTCCCCTACCGCGGCCCCGACAGCACCGGCCTCGGCAAACCTCTCAAGCCCATCACTCACCCCCGCCGCTCCGGCCTGCCCGTCCTCCTCGGCGCCGAGGGCCCCAGGAACATCGCCCAGACCACCCGCATCGCCGACGGCTGGCTCCCGCTGTACTGGTCCCCGTACCGCACCGACGTGTACGAAGCGTCCCTCGCCGCCGCCCCCGAAGGCTTCCTCGTCGCCCCCATGGCCCGCGCCCGGCTCTGCGACGACGTCGCCGAGGGCCTGCTCCCCGTCAAGGCCATGCTCGCCTTCTACATCGGCGGCATGGGCCACGCCTCCCGCAACTTCCACGCGGACCTGATGGCCCGCATGGGCCACGAGGAAGCGGCCCACCGCATCCAGGACCTTTTCCTCCAGGGCCGCCGCGACGAAGCCGTCCGAGCCGTTCCCGACACCTTCGCCGACGAGATCTCCCTCACCGGCCCCCGCCCCCGCCTCGCCGACCGCCTCACCGCCTGGCGCGAGGGCCCGGTGACCGACCTCCTCGTCACGGCCCCTGACACCGAGACACTGCGGGTGCTGGCGGAGCTGAACGGCTGAGGCCGGCCCGGCCCCCGGCCGCGCCGCCTCCTGCGGGTCAGGCGAACGTCGCCGCCGCCAGCCACTCCTCCAGGAACGCCCGGTCACCGGTGACCTCGACGCTCGGTGTGTCGAGCGGGAGGCGGCGGTAGTAGACGCGCAGGAGGTCGGCGGTGGGGGCCTGGAGGGTGACGGTGGGGTGGTCGCTGGTGTGGCGGTAGGTGGGGGTGGGGCCGGTGAAGTCGAGGAGCCAGTCGGCGGGGACGTGCGGCGGGGTGTCGGTCGCGTGCAGATGGAGGGTGCGGCCGGTGTTCATGAAGCCGCGGAGCTGGTGGTCGGGGCGGATGGTGCTGATCAGGCAGATCAGCTGCGTCCACTCCTCGATGGTGTCGGCGGCCAGCTCGGGGTCGAGGGGGAAGCCGGCGCCCGTGGCGGCGACCGCGTCCGCCCGGTGGATGATCGTCTCGTGGACCATCCGCCGGGGCCAGAAGCCGGACGGCTGTCCCGGCGCCCAGGCCCAGACCTGCGCGTCGGGGCCCGCCTCGCGCATCGCCTCGGCGGCCAGGCGTGCGCCCTCGGCCAGCCAGGCGTCCAGGGCCGCGGGGTCGTCGGCCGGCGGACCCTGGCTCTCCGGAACCGCGTCGAAGGGCAGCATCTCGGTGGCCCGGGTCCGTACGGTCCGGCCCGCCCAGCGGTACGCGCCGCCGACGTGGCGTACGAGGTCTTCCAGGGTCCACTCCGGACAGGTCGGTACGGGCGTCGTGAGGTCGGCGCCGCGTACGGCCTGCCGGAACCGGTCGCCCTCGGCGAGGACTTCGGCGCAGTAGCGGTCGTGGTCGAGTATACCGTTCAAGGTCGTCATAAGGGGCACAGTAACGGGCGGGGAGATCGGCCCGCCTCCGGGTTTCGCGGTGAACGGTCCGCCGCCGAGGGGCAGTTGTTTATGGCGGGCTCATGCGGCTACCCGGCCGCCATGTCCAGGAGACACCGGTACGGAAGCAGTCACGCGGCCACGGCCGTGACCGTCGTCGCGGACGTCACGGCCGTCATCCTCGGCCTGTGGATCGTGATGTACCTGCTCGACGCGAACCGCGCCAACGACCTGGTGCACTTCGTCCAGGGCGCGGCACGGTGGCTGGCAGGCTGGTCGTACAACCTCTTCACGTTCGACACGGACTGGCTGCGGACCCTGCTGAACTACGGGCTCCCGGCGCTCGTGTACCTGGTGGTGGGGCACGCGCTGGCCGCCCGTATCCGCCGCATCGAGCGCTGAGGGGACGACCCCGGGGTGCCGTCCCCGCGTACCCGTCAGCGGCAGCAGTCCGGGTCCAGTCCCGTCGGCAGGCGTTCACCCCCGAAGACCGCCGTGGTCGCCTCGTCACCGCCCAGCGCGGCCACGGCGAGCAGCATCGAGCCCGCCGTCCAGGAGGTCTGCTCCTCGGGCCAGACCGCGTCGTCGTCGAAGACGTAGCCGGTCCAGTACATGCCGTTGTCGGCGCGCAGGTGCTGGACCCACTTGAGGATCTGCACGGCGCGGTCGGACTCCCCCATCGCCCAGAGCGCCAGGGCCAGTTCGGCGCTCTCGCCGCCGGTGACCCACGGGTTGGGCAGGACGCAGCGTACGCCGAGGCCGGGGACGACGAAGTCCTCCCAGGCGGACTCGATGCGTTCCTTGGCGGCGGTGCCGCGCAGGGCGCCGCCGAGGACCGGGTAGTACCAGTCCATCGAGTAGCGGGCCTTGTCCAGGAAGCGCTCGGGGTGGTGCTGGATGGCGTGGCCGAGCCGTCCGAGAGCCAGTTCCCAGTCGGGCTGGGGTTCTTCGCGCTGTTCGGCGAGGGCGAGGGCGCAGCGCAGTGCCTGGTAGACGGAGGAGGAGCCGGTGAGCAGGGCGTCGGTGACGGGCGTGCCGTCGTCCTCGCGCTTCCAGCCGATCTCGCCGCCGGGCTGCTGGAGGTCGAGGACGAATTCCATGGCCGCGTACACGGCGGGCCACATGCGGTCCACGAAGGTGTCGTCGCCGGTGGACAGGTAGTGGTGCCAGACGCCGACGGCGAGGTACGCGCAGAAGTTGGTCTCGCGGCCGCGGTCGGTGGGGGCGGCGGCGTCGCCGTCGGCGTAGGCCGCGTACCAGGAGCCGTCCGGGTTCTGGTGCCGGGCCAGCCAGACGTACGCGGCTTCGGCGCGTTCGTGCTCACCGGCCGCGTCCAGGGCCATGGCGGCCTCGGTGTGGTCCCACGGGTCGAGGTGGTGGCCGCGGAACCAGGGGATCGCGCCGTCCTCGCGCTGGGTCGCCAGGATGCCGGCGACCGTACGGGCCGCCTGTTCGGCGGTCAGCACTCCGGGCAGGACCAGGCGTTCCGTACGTCCTGGTGTGGTCACTTGGCGGCCTCGCCGGCGGCAGCGTCGGTGGCGGCGGAGGCGGCGGCCCGCTCGGGCAGGTGCGGCTTGGTGGCGTACGCGACGAAGCTCTTGCCGATGACCGGGTTGAGCACCTGCTCGGCCAGCCGGGTGGCCAGCGGCTTCTTCATGATGTCCCAGACCAGCAGCTTGTGGTACGCCTTGACCGGCAGTGCCTGGTCGTTGTCGACGCCGAAGGCGCACTTGAGCCACCAGTAGGGGCTGTGCAGTCCGTGGGCGTGGTGGGTGCCGTACGGCTTCAGGCCCGCCTCGCGCATCTTGCCGAGGAGTTCGTCGGCCTTGTAGATGCGGATGTGGCCGCCCTCGACCTCGTGGTATTCGTCGCTGAGCGCCCAGCAGACCTTCTCCGGGCCGTAGCGCGGCACGGTCACCGCGATCCGCCCGCCGGGCCGCAGCACCCGCACCATCTCGGCGAGCACCCCCTTGTCGTCGGGGATGTGCTCCATGACCTCGGAGATGATGACGACGTCGAAGCTCTCGTCAGGGAACGGCAGGGCCAGCGCGTCGCCCTCCATGGCGGTTGCGGTGGCGCCCGCCGGGGCCTCCCCGGCCTCCTTCATCGCGGCGAACCACTTGGCGACCTCGCGGATCTCCTCGGCGTTCTGGTCGAGCGCCACGACCTGCGCGCCGCGTCGGTAGCACTCGAAGGCGTGCCGGCCCGCGCCGCAGCCCAGGTCCAGGACGCGGTCGCCCTGCGCCAGCGGGAATCGGGAAAAGTCGACGGTCAGCAAGGGCTCTCTGCTTTCGTCCTGGGGGAACCGGGGGCAGGCTAGGCCCGACGGCGGCGGGTCCTGACGGTGGTCTTGGCGGTGGTCGTGGCAGGGGTGGCCGGTGCCCGGCGGGGCCGCATCAGGCGTGGCCGACAGGGGACGGGGCGGCCGCGGTGGCGCGGCGGTCGCGCGCGGCACGCCCGCGCGGGTTCTGCAGGGCGATGGCCTCCCGGTAGCGTTCGGCGGTGCCGATGGCGGCCTGGCGCCAGGTGAAGCGGGCGAGGACGCGTTCGCGACCGGCGGCGCCGAGGCGGCGGCGCAGGGCGTCGTCGTCCAGCAGCCGGATCAGCCCGGCGGCCAGCGCGTCCGCGTCACCGGGCGGTACGGACAGGCAGGTCTCGCCGTCCGGCCCGGAGACCTCGGGGATGGCGCCGCCGGTGGTGGCCAGCAGCGGCGTACCGGTGGCCATGGCTTCGGCGGCGGGCAGCGAGAAGCCTTCGTAGAGGGAGGGGACGCAGGCGATCTGGGCGCCGCGGACCAGGTCGACCAGTTCGGCGTCGCTGATGCCCTTGACGAATTCGATGGCGCCGCCGAGGCCGTGGCGCTCGATGGCGGCGGCCACCGGTCCGTCGTCGGCGCGCTTGCCGACGACCACCAGGTGGGCCCGCGGGTTCTCGGTACGGACCTTGGCCAGCGCTTCGACCAGGTGGATGAGGCCCTTGAGGGGGACGTCCGCGCTGGAGGTGGTGACGATGCGGCCGGGGATCTCGGGGACCGACGGGTCCGGCGAGAAGAGGTCGGTGTCGGCGCCGATGTGCACGACGTGGATGCGGCCGTCCCGTACGCCGAGGTGGTCCACGATCTCCTGGCGGGAGGAGCCGGAGACGGTCAGCACCGACGGCAGGCGGCGGGCGACGCGCTTCTGCATACGGGTGAAGCCGTACCAGCGGCGCACCGAGGCGCGGCGCTTCCAGCCCTCCGCGGCGGCCAGGTCGAGCTGCCGGTCGACGGTGATGGGGTGGTGGATGGTGGTGACCAGGGGCGCGCCGAGGTCGCCGAGCAGGCCGTAGCCCAGGGTCTGGTTGTCGTGCACGACGTCGAAGTCGCCGCGGCGGGCGGCGAGGTGGCGGCGGGCGCGCAGCGAGAAGGTGAGCGGTTCGGGGAAGCCGCCGGTCCACATCGTGCCGACCTCGACGGCGTCGATCCAGTCGCGGTACTCGCCGCGCCCGGGCGTGCGGAACGGGTCGGGCTGCCGGTACAGGTCGAGGCTGGGCAGTTCGGTGAGGGTGACCCCCTCGTCCAGGACCGGGTACGGCTGGGCGCCGATCACCTCGACGGTGTGGCCGAGGCGGGCCAGTTCGCGGGAGAGGTGGCGGACGTAGACGCCCTGGCCGCCGCAGAAGGGGTTGCCCTTGTAGGTGAGCAGGGCGATGCGCAGGGGGCGGTCGCCGTCCGGCCCTGTGGAGGCGGTGGGGGCCTCGGCGGGGTGCGGCGCGGCTGCCTGGACGGCCTCGGCGGACACTCTCGGCCCCCTTCTCGCTGGACTTTCGCCGGAGCGTAACCGCTGGCGCTAATCTAGAACAAGTTTCAGTACGGTTCGGCCGCGGCCGGCCGGCGGCCGGTTCCGCGGCACCCGCGGGCCACGGCGGCCGGCAGGCTACTGATCAGTTCAAGGAGCTTCGAATCTACCGGCCGGAAACCCGGCGGAAAGAGCCGCACCAGGTGATTCGCGCCACCACCCGCGCCCCTGCCATGCTGTGCCGATCGCATGACCGGTACGTACCGCACCGCGGACGGACTGTCACGGAATGGGACATATGACTACGGACTCCACAGCGGCCGGAGCGGCGCTCCCCGCCAGTCCCCCCCTGACCGCGCGTCAGGAAGCGCGACGCCGCCGCATCCTGCACGCCAGCGCCCGGCTGGCTGGCCGCGGCGGGTTCGACGCCGTGCAGATGCGCGAGGTCGCCGAGTCGTCCGACGTCGCGCTCGGCACCCTCTACCGGTACTTCCCGTCCAAGGTGCACCTGCTCGTGGCGACGATGCAGGACCAGTTGCAGCGCATGCACGAGACGCTGCGCAAGCGCCCGCCGACGGAGCGGGAGCCGGGCGCGCGGGTGGCGCAGACGCTGATGCGGGCCTTCCGGGCGCTCCAGCGCGAGCCGCAGCTGGCGGACGCCATGGTGCGCGCCCTGACCTTCGCCGACCGGTCGGTGAGCCCGGAGGTGGACACCGTCTCCCGGCTCACCACGGCGATCATCCTGGACGCGATGGGGCTGGACGGAGCGCCGACGCCGGAGCAACTGTCCGCCGTCCGGGTCATCGAGCACACCTGGCACTCGGCACTGATCACCTGGCTCTCCGGGCGGGCCTCGATCGCCCAGGTGAAGATCGACATCGAGACGGTCTGCCGGCTCATCGACCTCACCGCGCCGCCGCGCCGTGCCTGAGTAAGGGCTACGAACGGGTAACCCCTAACTCGGCGCATTCGGGGGGCGCACAACCCCGACGCGCGCCCCCACGCCCCCGCTTGGCCAATTCTTCGGGTCCATGACAGCGGCATTGCCGGTATGAATTCCGGGTACTCGCAACCGTGCCGGTACACGGGGGTTCGGAGGGGGACTGCAGTGATCCGGGTGCTGCTCGTGCACGACATCTGTCTGTTCCGGTGGGCATTGACAGAAGTACTCGACCGGGAGAACGACATCGACGTCTCTGCCGCCACCACCAGGGACGTAACCGAACGGGTGCGCGCATTGCGCCCCGACGTCTGCGTGGTGGATGCGGAGAGCCCGGAGCCCACCGGGCAAGGCATATTGCGCAAGTTATCCAGGCTCGCGAAAGGGAAAGGCCCCGGGAAATCACCGGCCCTGCTCGTGCTGGGCTCGGCACACCGGCCCGGCCCGCTGCGCCGGGCCTTCGAGGCGGGCGCTCTCGGATACGTCGACAAGGAGGCCTCGCCGGTGCAGCTGACCACCGGGATACGGCAGGTGGCCGCGGGGAAACGGTTCATCGACGGGTCGCTGGGCTTCGGCTTCCTACAGGCCGCGGACATCCCGCTGACCCGCCGCGAGCTGAGCGTGCTGTCACTGGCCGCCGAGGGCTCCTCGGTCTCCGAGATCGCCGGCGTCCTGCATCTGTCGACCGGGACCGTACGCAACTACATGTCCGCCATCACCCGCAAGACGGGAGCCCGCAACCGCGTCGACGCCATCCGCATCTCGCGCGGGGAGGGCTGGCTGTAGCGGCGGGGCGGCCCGGCCCTGGGCGGCGGCGCTCCCCGGGGCCTCGTGCGCCCACCCGCCCGCCAGTTCGCGGTAGAGCGCGGACCGCCGCAGCAGCTCGCCGTGCCGGCCGGTACGGACGTGCGTACCGTCCATCACCAGCACCCGGCCGGCCCGCAGCGCCGAGCTGATGCGGTGCGCGACGACGATCAGCGTGCCGCCGGGCCGGGCCGCGAAGGCCCGCTCGGCGCGGGCCTCGGCCTCCGGGTCCAGGTGGCAGGTCGCCTCGTCCAGGACGACCAGCGGCGCGGGCGCGAGATAGGCGCGCACCAGGGCGATCAGCTGGCGCTCCCCCGCGGACAGTTCACCGGGGGCGAGGGTGGCGTCCGGCCCGCCCAGCCGCGCCAGCAGCGCGTCCGCGCCGATCTCCGTGGCGGCGGCCCGGATGTCCGCGTCCGTGACGCGGCCGTCGGCGCACAGATAGAGCAGGTTCTCCCGTACGGTGCCGGAGAAGACGTACGCCTCCTGCGGTACCAGCACCCGGTCCGCCGTGGCGGGCCGGCGGACCTCGCCGCTGCCGGGCTCCAGCATGCCCGCGACCAGCGCGGCGAGGGTGGACTTGCCGATGCCGCTCGGCCCGACGACGGCCAGGTGCCCGCCGGCCGGCACGGTCAGGTCCAGGCCGCGCACGACCGGGTCGGCGTGCGGGCCGTACGCGAAGGTCACACCGGTGAGTTCGACGGCGTGCCCGTCGCGGGGCACCCGGTGCGGCCGGGCGTCCGCCGCCCCGGTGGCCGGCTCGGCGGTGAGGCGGCGCAGCACCACGCCCAGGCGGGTGCCGGCCGTACCCAGCCCGTGCATCAGGCTCTGCAGCGCGGGCAGCAGCGACTGCGTGAGGTACGCGAGGGCGCCCACCAGCGCGCCGGGCGTCACCCCGCGGCCGAGCAGCCAGGGCGCGGCGAGCAGCAGCAGGACGATGGGCAGCCGCCCGCTGATCCCGAGGGCGAGCACCCGGCTCACGCTCCAGCGGGCCAGGGCGCGGGACGCCCGCAGTTCGGCGTCGAAGCGCTCGCCCGCCGCGCGGGCCACGGACCGCTCCGCGCCGGCCGCGGTGATGTCACGCAGCCCGCCGACCGCCGTACCGGTCTCCTCCGCGATGGCCTCGTCCGCCGCGAGGAACGTCTCCTGCCGACGGGCCATCGGCCGCAGTGCCCCGGCGAACAGCGCCAGGCCGAGCACCAGCGGCGGCACCACCACCAGCAGGAGTACGGGCGCGAGCGAGCAGAGCCCGACCAGCGCACCGGCGGTGACGAAGACGAACGAGCGGGACACCAGCACCAGCCCGGCGAAAGTGTCGCGGGCGATTTCCACCTGGTGGGTCAGCCGGGAGACCGCCGCGCCGTCGGGGGCGTACAGCCCACGGGCGACGACCTTGCGCACCAGGGTGTCGCGCAGCGGTTCCACCAGGTCGGCGACGGCACCGTAGACCCGTGCGGTGCCGTACGCGCCGGCGCCGACGCAGACCGCGGCGGCGGCCAGCCAGACGACGCCGACGACCGGGGCGCCGCGCAGGAACCCGTCGTCGAGGGCGTGCGCGAGCGCGTACCCGAACAGGAAGGTCTGCCCGGACTCGACCAGCGACCAGCCCGCGAGCCGGGCCAGGACCGCGCGCCGCCGCTTGAGGAAGCGCAGTCCGGACCGCCTCAGGGGGGCGCCCGGGACCACCCCCCGCTGCTGGGCTTCAGGCATGCGCGGTCTCCTTCGGGGCCGTGGCGAACAGCGCCCGGTAGGCGGGCAGCTGCCACAGTTCGGCGTGCGGCGCAAGGGCGCGAATCCGCCCGTCGTCGAGCCAGGCCACCAGGTCGGCGCGGGCGGCGGTGGCGGCGCGGTGCGCGACGACGATGCGGGTGGCGGCCCGCACGTCGTGCAGCAGGGCGCGGGTGACGTTCAGTTCGGTGACGGTGTCCAGGCTGGAGGTGGCGTCGTCGAGGATGAGCAGCCGCTCGGCGTGCGCGAACGCCCGCGCGAGGCCGAGGCGCTGGGTCTCGCCGCCGGACAGCGGGGCGTCCGCGCACCGGGTCGCGTAGCCGTCGGGCAGCCGGTGGATGAAGGGCGTGGCGCAGGCGGCTTCGGCGGCGGCCTCGATCTCCTCCCGCCCGGGTGTGTACGAGCCGAGCGCGAGCGTGTCGCGGAGGGTGTCGCCGATCAGCGCCGGGCGTTCGAAGGCGTAGCCGACCGCGCGGCGCAGGGCGTCGTGCGTCAGGTCGCGCAGCGGTACGTCGTCGAGCGTGATCATGCCGGAGTCGGGGTCGGCCAGCCGCCCGGCCACCGCGGCCAGCACCGACTTGCCGGTGCCGGAGCGGCCGACGACGGCGACCGAGGTGCCGCCGGGCACGGTGAGGTCCAGGCCGCGCAGTACGGCACGGTCACCGCGCCGCACGGTGACACCGTGCAGCTTCAGCGTGCCGCTGCCCGCACCGAGCGGCCGCCTCCCGTAAGGCATCGCCGGCACCTCCAGGGCCTCCGCGATGCGCCGGGCGGCGGCGCGGGCGTGCACCAGGCTGTTCAGCCGCCCGACGATCTGGCCGACCCCGGTGGCCAGCGCCGCGTACCGGGACGCGGCGAGCAGCGCGCCGATGGTCAGCGCGCCCTGCGACAGCCGGACGCCCGCCACGCACAGCACGGCGATCTGGAGCAGCGGTACGAGCATCGCGGCCTGGGCCGTCGACCGTCCCAGGACGTGCCACATGCGGTGGCCGTGCGCGGCGAGGCCGGGCAGCGGGGCGAGAATGCGGGCGGCCTCGCGGCGCTGGGTGCCGGCGGCGGCGATGGTACGGGCGCCCCCGACCGCTTCGACGAGGCGTCCGGCCATCTCGCCCTGGCTCTCCTGGTACCGCCCGACGCAGTCGCCGGTGTCGCGCGCGAAGGCGCGCAGCAGGAGGGCCAGCAACGGCATCCCCAGGAGGAAGGCGGCGGCGGTCCACACGTCCAGCAGGGCCAGGGCGACCAGCGCGCCGACCGGGGTGACGACGGCGGCGAGGGAGGCGGGCAGGGCGGTGGGGGCGGTACCGGCGTGGGCGGCATTGCCGACGACGCGGGTGACCAGGTCGCCGGTCCCGTACCGCTCGGTGGCGCGGGGCCCGGCGGCGAGCAGGTGGTGGGTCAGGCGTCGCCGTATCCAGGCGGTGCCGCGGGCGTCGGTGGTGCCGGTGAGCAGCCCGTCGAGGGCGTCCAGCAGGACGATCAGGCAGGTCAGCGCCGCGCAGAGGGTGAGCCAGCCGGCTGCGGGCCGGTGTTCGAGCAGCAGGTCGAGGGTGTGGCCGAGGACGGCGGGCAGGGCCAGGCCGACGCCGGCCGAGGCGGCGGTGAGCAGCAGGAGCGCGGTGGCGCGCAGGGCGCTGTGGCGCAGGGCGCCGCCCAGCAGCCGGTCGGCGGGGGTCACGGTCACAGCCTCTCCACGGGGTGTGGGGGGGGGGGGGGGGGGGGGGGAAAAACAAGCCAAACCCCACCCCCCCCACCACTCTTTCCCATTTCATACGTCCCGGGGTGGGGGTGTGCAAAGTCGGTTACAAGTAAC
>NZ_JBVIBD010000042.1:0-20836 GCF_055573595.1 Streptomyces sp. NPDC030165
CATGGGCAACGCCGCCCGCACCCACATCCAGCGCTACGCCACCGACGAAATCGTCCACCGCTGGGAAAACCTCTTCACCTTCCTCCAACGATGAAGCACTGTCCCGGCGACGGCGCCCCGCAGCAGATCGCTCGATCGGTCGCTCAGTCGCCGGGCAGCAGCCGTGTTTCGGCGGCTGGGAGGCCCTTGGCCCACCAGTGGTCGTGGCGGCGGTAGGGCGTGGGGTCCCGGTCGGCCAGGAAGGCCGTGAGTGACCGGGCCTCCGCGGCCAGCCCCTCCCAGATCTCGGCCGGGAGGGGCTGGAAGGCGGTGGCCTCGATGCCTCCGAAGGCGGGGCGCCACACGCCCGCGACGTGGCCGTCGATCAGCAGCGTGGGCAGCACGTCGCCGTTCATGCGGATCACGAGCTTGCGGTACGCGGGCGGGATGACGCGGCTGCGGTCGGCGTAGGCGAGCAGGATGTTGTCCCACATCGCCATCAGTCTGGGCGGGGCCGGGGTGTCCTCGGCTGGCCGGGGCGCTCTTCGAGACGGCCTCGCAGGGCGGCGGTGGTGCGTGGCTCGTCGGCGTACGCGAGCAGTTCCGGTACGAGGGTGTCGGCGTCGGCCGCCGTCAGCCCGGACGCCCGGAAACGGGCGTCGCCGAGTCTGGAGCCGCGCAGCGTCGGCTCCACGGCTTCGCGGAAGGGCCGGTAGTCCTCGGCGTGGACCAGGTGCAACGTGACTCGCATGAGCGTGGCCTTGGCCGCCTGGCGGCCGACCACGGCAGCATCGAGGTCGGCCGGGGTGAAGCCGGCGAGCCGGTTCCACAGTGCGATGTACGGCGAGGCGGGCTGTGCCTGTAGGGCGACCACCCGCCGCAGCGCATCGGTGACGCCGGCCGGTTCGCGGTCGAGCAGCAACTGCCGGGCCAGCGTGGAGCGGTTGAGGGAACGCGCAGTGATCACCATGCGGTGATTCTTTCGTCCTGCCGGTTGTCGTGGGGCAACCGACTGCTGCCCTGCGGTTGCTCTGTACGGAAAGGGTGGAAGGGACGGAAGGGGCGGAAGTGGCCCAGCGGGCAGGGCGTCACCTCACCGAAGTCATGGAGGCATACGGACTCGGCGAGTCCCCGCTCGATCGACGACCTGCTCGTAGCCGACAGGGCGCTTGACCTGCGACTGCACTTTCAGCGCGTCCCCGAAGGGAAGGCCGTCAAGAACCGGCTGCATCTTGACGTGCGGGTCGGCACCGGCGCTCGGCGGGAACGCGGTGGCGTACGCCATGAGTACCGCCATGGGCCCCGACGGCCGGGTCCGCGCGGCCGAGCGGGATCGCTGCTGGACCGTCCGTCGGGGCCCGTCCCGAGGTCACCTTTCACGGCCGGTCAGTCCCACCACAACTCCCAGCCCGGGGTGGGGTGTTCGGCCCGCAGGCGCGTCCAGAGGCCGGCGGAGACTGCGTCGTCGCTCAGCCGCAGGGCCGCCACGTCCCCGTCGCCCTCGTCGGACACGATCATCCGGCCGGGTGGGAGGGCGAGCCCGGCGGGCGGGCGAAGCAGTTCCGTGTCCATGCTCGGATGGTAGGTCCGGGGTCTGACATCGGCCTGGCGCCGGCCTGGGCGCCGGGCCGGGCGGGGCACCCGGCGCCGGTACGGCTCACAGCACCAGCGCCGACGCGAGCTCCTGCGGCCGCGCCGCGAACGGGCTGTGGCTGCCCGGGAGGGTGCGTACGGTGAACGGTCGGGCGGGCGCGGCCCGGTCGGCCTCCCCGATCATCAGGTCCTGTACGGCCGGCGGCAGCGCGTGGTCGTCCGCGCAGCGCAGGAAGGTACGCGGGATCCGGCCCCACCGCGCCGCGGTCACGGTGACCGGGGAGTTCACGATCGCCAGCGGCAGATCGGTGCTCAGCAGGGACCGCCAGCGGTCGAAGCGGTCCGGGGGCGTGTCCTGGTAGTGGGTCTGCCGCAGGGCCTCGACGTAGGCGGGGTCCGGTGAGAGCGGGTTGATCCGAATCGCGCCCAGGGCGTGCGGGTCGCCGAGGGGGAGGTCGCGCCCCAGCGCGGTGGCGTTCTCGGGCGCGTCGATGTAGTCGGAGAACCGGGGCCGCCCGCCGGGGACGAACGCGGACAGGTAGACGATACGGTCGACGAGTTCCGGCGCCCGCTCGGCGGCCAGTGACGCGGGGCCGCCGCCCGCGCTGTGGGCGACGAGCACGACGTTCCGGTAGTGGCGGACCTGGCGCAGCGTGGCCAGCACGGTTTCGGCGCACTCGGCCATCGTCACGGTGGCGGCCCGGGACCTCTCGGTCAGCAGGCCGGGCTGGCCGGGCCGGAGGTAGCCGGTGGGCAGGGCCGCGTCGAAGCCGTGCCCGGGCAGGTCCACGGCCACGCTCGCCGCGCCGAGCCCGGTGAGGGCGCGTTGGGTCGGTGCCCAGTGCGCGGAGTTGTGCCACGCGCCGTGCACGAGGACGAAGACGGTGCCGGTCAGGGCATTGGGGGTGCTGGTCGGGCCATCGGCGGTGCCGGTGAGGGAGTCGTTGGTCATGGCTCCATCCCAGTCGGCCGACGCGGCGTCATCCAGAGGAAGATCTGAGAAGGTGGGTGGCGATACGTCTGGGGTATCGCCGGAGCCCTGAGTCCCGGAGCCCGGAGGGCGGAGGCTGGTCGTCATGGAAGCGCGGCATCTGCGGTACGCGCTCGCGCTCGCCGAGCACGCGCACTTCGGCCGGGCGGCCGGTGCGCTGGGGATCGCCCAGCCTCCGTTGTCCAAGCAGATCGCCGACCTTGAGCGCGAGGTCGGCGCCCGGCTGTTCGACCGCACGCGCCACGGTGTGTTTCCGACGGCCGCGGGCGAGGCGTTCCTCGCCCGGGCGCGCCGGGCGCTCGCGGAGATGACGGCGGCCGCGTCCGACGCGGGCCGGGCCGCGCGGGGCGAGACGGGCCGCCTGCGGCTGGGTTTCATCGCCTCGGCGCTGCTCGAACCGCTGCCCGCCGTCCTGCGCCGGTTCGGTCGCGAGCGGCCCGATGTACGGCTGGAACTGCACGAGATG
The DNA here is from genome assembly GCF_055573595.1 of Streptomyces sp. NPDC030165. NCBI lineage: Bacteria > Bacillati > Actinomycetota > Actinomycetes > Kitasatosporales > Streptomycetaceae > Streptomyces > Streptomyces sp. NPDC030165. Next base: position 3,030 of record NZ_JBVIBD010000042.1, read on the forward strand.
GCGACCAGCCGCAGCACCGCCGCCCTAGCCGGCGGCGAACTGGACGTGGCGGTCACTCTCGGGTACCCGCAGGGCGCCGGAGCCGAGCACCTCGTGTCCGTACCGATCGGACGCGACCACCTGGTCGCCGTCGTGAGCAGCGCACATCCGTACGCGGGGCGAACGTCGGTGGGCGTGGACCAGCTGCGGCAGCAGCCGTTGATCGTGGCGTCCGGCGAGGACGAGCCCGCCACCTCCGCCGGGCTGCGCACCCTGCTGGGTGAGGACTCCGCGGCGCTGTGCGGTGCGACCGTCGCGCGGGACATCCACACGATCATCGGCCTCGCCGCCTCCGGGGTGGGCGTCGGCCTGGGGCCGTCCCGGATGGCGGCGGCCCCGCGTCCGGGGACATGGCTGTGCGAGGTGACGCCGCGTACGTCCCTGCCGGACCTCGTCCTGTCCTTCGCGGCCGGGGAGGAGTCGCCGGTGTTGCACGCCTTCCTCGACGTGATCCGGCGGAGCTGCCCCGACGTCGGTGCCGCACTCGATCACCGGCCCGATCACCGGCGCGGTCACCGCCTGGGCCACCGGCCCGTCCCAGACGGCCTGTCCCTGCCCCGGGCCCCTGCCCAGCCGTCACGGTCCCGCACCCCCGCCCAGCCGTCACACCCCCAGTCGGCGCGTCAGCGGACGGCGGCCGAGGAACAGGGCGGCGCCCGTCAGCAGGGCGGCCAGCGCCAGCATGAGGAAGTACGCCGGGGACGGTGAGCCGTCCCCGGCCGCCTTCAGGGCGTTGCCGCCGAGCCCGCCGCCGAGCGCTCCGGCCAGCCAGAACAGGCCCACCATCTGGCTGACGAACGTCGCCGGTGCCACGGCGGTGGCGGCGCTCATGCCGACCGGGGCGAAGGCCACTTCGCCGGCCGCCAGCAGCAGGAAGGCCAGCAGCAGCCACAGGGGTGACACCCGGCCGGCCGCCGCCGTGGTGGCCTGCCACGCGGCGAGCGCCATCACCGTGAAGGCCGCGCCCATGCACACCATGCCGATGGCGAACTTGGCGGCGGTGCTGATCCGGTCGCCCGCGCGCTTCCACAGCACGGCGAACAGCGGCGCGGTGAGCAGCACGAACAGCGGCACCGCCGACTGGAACCAGCTCGCCGGCACGGTGAGGCCGAACACCGCGCGGTCCGTCGAGTCCCTGGCGAAGACCGAGAAGACCGACCCGCCCTGCAGCGACATCGCCCAGAACAGAGCCGAGGCCAGGAACAGCCAGACGTACGTCTTCACCCGGACCCGTTCGGCCGGTGTCAGCCGGGGGTTACGGAGCAGCCGCCAGAAGAACAGCACCGGCACCAGTACGGTCAACAGGCCGGTCAGGGCCATGACGTGGGCGATCCGGAACGTGCCGAGCGCCGCGTCCGTTCCGTATCCGAGGGCGAGGACGGCGACCGCCGCACCGGTGCCCCACAGCACCCGGGTGCGTTGCGCCGGGGTGGCGGCGCGTTCCGGGGCGTGGCCGACGGTGCCGAAGTGGCGGGTGCCGCGTACGTACTGGAACAGCCCCAGGGCCATGCCGAACGCGGCGAGTCCGAACCCGAGATGCCAGTTCACGGTCTCGCCCACGGCGCCCACCACGAGGGGCGACACCAGCGCGCTGATCTGGACGCTCATGTAGAAGACCGCGAACCCGGCGTCCCGGCCCGCCCGGTCGTGGGGCGCGTAGAACGCGCTCAGCAGGCCGGCCATGTTCGGTTTGAGCAGCCCGGTCCCGGCCGCGATCAGCAGCAGCCCGGGGTAGAAGAACGCGTGCCCCGGGACGGCCAGCGACACATGGCCCAGGCCGATCAGGACGCCTCCGTACAGGACGGCACGGCGGGAGCCCAGCAGCCGGTCGCCGATCCAGCCGCCCGGCACCGACGCGACGAAGACCGCGGCCAGGTACAGGCCGTAGAGCGCGGCGGCGTCACCGTTGCTCATGCCGAGCCCGCCGTCGGACGCCGGGGCCGTGGCGTACAGGACGAGGATCGCCGACATGCCGTAGAAGCTGAAGCGTTCCCAGACGTCGGTGGCGAACAGGGTGGTGAACCACCGGGGCCGGCCCAGCGGACCTCTGCCACCGGTGATGGGCGGGCGGACCGGTTCGGCGGCCCGCGGGCGGATCGGCGCGGTCATGGCTCCTCCAGGGCGCTTCGGGGAGGAGAAGAGGTTCACCTCGGGGCGTCGGAGGCCGGTCGAGGACGGGTGGAGGCCGGTGGCGGCACGCGTCCGCCCGCGGTGCGAGCCGGTGCCGTCAGGAGTCGCGGTTCCTGGTGCGAGCCGGTGCCGTAACGCGTCACGGCCCCCGGTTCGAGCCGGTGTCGAGCGCGGTCGTCGACCCTGGGCGCCTTCCGCGAACGCCGACAGAGGACGGAGGCCGGCCAGATGCCGCAGTCCCTCCCTTTCCGAGTGATGCTGCGCATGGAGATCCACCCCGGCCACGGGGACGAGTTCGAGCGGGTGTGGCAGGAGATCGGGCGGAGCATCGCCGCTCAACCGGGCAATCTGTACCAGTCGTTGGCCCGGTCGGCCGACGAGGACGACGTGTACTACGTCGTCACCGACTGGGTCGACGCCCCGAGCTTCCACCGCTTCGAGCACAGCGAGGAGCACGTGGACAACCGCCGTCGGCTCGCCCCCTTCCGGCGAGGTGGTGAGATGCGGCTCAGCCAGACGCTGTGCCTGCTGCCGGGGGCGGGGGCGCGGTGACCCATCCCTGCTCCGTGGAGCCCCCGTGAAAGCCCGGTGAAAGCCCCTGTGAAGGCCTCCGTGAAAGCCCCGTGAAAGCCCCGTGAGACGGAGAGGAGCACCGTCGTGCTGCACCAGGAACTGAAGGAACTGGCAGAGCCCGAGTGGAAGGAGATCATCGAGCACCCGTTCTGGGCCGGGGTGCGGGACGGAACCCTGCCCGCCCGCGCCCTGACACACTTCGTCGAGCAGTGTGCGGGCCATGTCCTGCCCGCGTACGCCAGGGCCCTGGCCCGTACCGCGGCCGCCACCCGCTGGGACCGGCACGTGGTGCTGCTGGCGCAGGCCGCGGCGGGCACGGTACACGCACGGGACCGGCTGCTGGAGGCGCACAACGGGCTGGACGCCGCACTGGAGATCCCCCGCGCGGACCCCAAGGTGCCCGCCGGGGCCATCACCCACGCGCACACCACGTTCCTGCACGCGGCGACGGCCACGACGGTGGCCGCCGGTATGGGCGCGCTGCTGCCCCTGACCTGGTTCCGTCAGCGCATCGGTGACGACCTGCGCCTGCGCCGGGTGCCCGGCTCGCGGCACAGCGCCTGGATCGACGTCTTCCACCCCGGCCCCGAGTACGCGCGGACCGTCTCCGAGCTGGAGGCCGCGTACGACGAACTCGGCGAGCTGATGGCCGCGCCCGGCCGGACGGAGCTGGTCGAGTACTTCACGCTGGGGCTGCGCTACACAGCGTCCGTCACGAAGGCCGCCTGGGCCGAGGCCGGCCCGCCGACTGCCCGCTAGCCCGCACCCGCTACCCCCGCCGACCCGCCCCAGCCCTCACAGCACGGGCCCGGCCCCGCCCAGGGGCCGGGCCCGCGCCGCATTCCCGCGGATTCACCAGTCGATGACTGCGTCCCGGCGCAGGAACACCCCGCAGGGCCCGTCGTCCGGCAGCGTCGCCGCGTCCGCGATGTGCCGGGCCGCCTCCTCGGCGGTCTGCTCCGCGTGTGGCTGCATCCGGGTGCGGACCAGGCCGGGGTTGATGGCGTTGACCAGTACCCCCGTCCCCTTGACCTCCTGCGCCAGCATCGTGGTGAGCGCGTTGAGGGCCACCTTCGAGGCCGTGTAGCCGGGGCACTCGGGGGCCGGGCCGTACGCGAACGACGCGGCTCCGCTGGACACGTTGACCACCCGCCCCCAGCCTCGCTCCACCATGCCGGGCAGGAACGCCTGGGTCACCCGCCAGGTGCCCAGCAGGTTGACGTCCAGGCTGCGGCGTACCAGGTCCAGGTCGGCGGCGGTCGGTGCGGAGCCCCAGTCCAGCAGGACGCCCGCGTTGTTGACCAGGATGTCGACGGATCGCTCCGCGGCGGCCGCCTGTACGGCGTCGGGGTCGGTGACGTCCAGTGCGAGCCCCGCCGTGTCGCCTGCGGCCCCGGTGGCGGCCCGCGTGGCCGCCTCCTTGTCCCGTGCCGCGAACAGGACCCGGTGCCCGCGCGCCGCCAGCTCGGTGGCCACCGCCAGGCCGAGGCCGCGGTTGGCGCCGGTGACCAGGGCGGTACGCGCCGGGCCCGTCACGTCCGTACCTCCTCGATGTACGAGGTGCCGTGCGAGCCGTCCACGCGGCTCCACTCCTCACGCAGCCGCAGCCGGCCGTCCGGCAGCCGCTCCGGGTGGCTCACGCACTGCCCGGACACCACCTCGCCGCCGGCGAGCACCTGGCAGTACGCGGCGGTGATGACCCCGTTCGCGTCGGACCGGCCGACCAGGCGGCCCTGCCGGACCCGGCCGCCGGAGAACTCCGCCCAGACCAGGTCGTCCCGCTGGTGGTAGTGGCCGGAGGGGACCTGCGCGGCTCCGGGGCCGGAAGCGGTCTCCGCGGCCGTGGACCGGAAGGTCAGGCCGTCGTAGAGGGTGGGGGCCGGGGCGGCCGGCGGGCGGGTGGCGGGGGTCATCGGGGCGCTCCTGTCAGGGTGTAGCCGGACCGGAAGAATCCGTCCGGGTCCAGTTGCTGCTTGAGGCGGCGCAGCCGGGCGAAGTTCTCCGGGCCGTAGGTCTGCTCCCCCCGGGTGGCCGTGAGGCTGTCGTGGTCCGCGTAGTTGAGGTAGCCCTCGCCCCACGCGCTGTACGGCTCGGCGAGCTTGGACACCGACCGGGCCCACGCGCGCTGTCCGGCGTCGGCGGCCGACAGTCCGGCGTCCCAGATGGCCATGCCGGTGATGTTGAACCGGGCGGTGCGGAAGGGGACCACGCCGGGGACCCGGGCGCGGTCGCGTACGGCGCCGTGGATCGGCTCGATCAGGATGGTGTCGTTGTACGGGTCGGTGATCCGGGCCGCGCGGAACCGTTCCGCCAGGGCCTCGGCCAGCTCGTCGGGCAGACCGTCGACGCAGCGCGCGCTCCAGTAGTGCCGCAGCCCGAACGGCAGGCGCCCCAGGCACTGTTGCATGGAGACGTACGAGCGCTCGCCTATGTTCCAGTCCAGCGGGGTGAGGGTGGTGCGCAGCGCCTTGTCGAGCACGGCCGGGTATTCCGGGTCGTCACCCGAGTAGCACACGCTGAGGACGCCCGCGGGCTCCTGCATCGGGCCGTACCGTTCGAGCAGCAGGGTGCAGATCAGCTCGTCGGGCGCGTCCCGCATCAGGTCGCGGAAGAACCGTACGACGGCGGCCGGGTCGTCGCCCGGGTAGGCGACGTAACCGCCGTACACGCGCGGCACGTCGTGCAGCCGGAAGGTGAACTCGGTGACCGCGCCGAAGTGGTGGCCCGCTCCGCGCAGCGCCCAGTCGATCTCGGGGTACGTCTCCGGGGAGACCGTGAGCGTCTCGCCGGACGCGGTGACCAGCTCGTAGCTCAGCACGTTGTCGCAGCTGAGGCCCGCGCGGCCCATCAGGTGCCCGATGCCGCCGCCGAGGGTCAGCCCGCCGACGCCGGTGTCGTCGAACGTGCCGCCCGTCGTGGCCATCTGGTACGTCCCGGCCGCCAGGTCGACGTGGGCCCAGGTGGCCCCGCCGCCGACGCGTGCCGTCCGGACACCGGGGTCGACGCGCACCCCGCTCAGCGACCGCAGGTCGATCACCACGCCGGCATCGACGGACCCGGCGCCCGCGACGTTGTGCCCGCCGCCCCGGACCGTCGTCGGCAGGCCCGTCTCCTGCGCGGCCAGCACCGCGGCCCGTACCTCGGCGGTGTCCCGGGGCAGGCAGACGGCGGCCGGGCGGCGGTCGTGTGCTCCGTTGAACAGCAGCCGCACCCGGTCGTAGGCGGGGTGTTCAGCGGTGACCACCCTCCCGGGACAGGCTGCTTCCAGCGTGCGGCGCACGTCGGCGCTCATGACGTCTCCCTCCGTGTGATGGTGGTGATCGGGGCGTGGCCGGATTCGGACGGGCGGGAGGAGAGCCGGGCCAGCAGGCCGCTCGCCGCCTCCCGGGACGCGGCGAGCGCGAGCTTCGCCGAGCCGCCGCTGCCGCCGGTGAAGGTGAACAGCCGCCCGGAGGTGCCGGGTACGGGCGTCAGGGCGAGCCGCCCGGCCGGGCCGTACGCGTCCACGGCGGCCACCGGGCGCAGCAGCCGTCCCAGGGACAGGGCGGGCAGCCGCCGTCCGGCCGCCGCCCGGACGGCGCGTTCCTCGTGGTCGAGGAAGCGCGCGGTTCCGGGGTCGGCTCCCCAGCGTTCGGTGGGCAGGCCCAGCAGCATCCGGCCGGGGCCCGCCGGGCGGCCGTACAGGCCGCTGGTCTCGTCCACGAAGGCGGGCGGCAGCAGCCCGCCGGCCCGGTAGACGGCGCACTGGATGACCTTTGTCCGTACGGTCCCGTCGTCGGGGGCGTCCAGGGAGCGCAGCAGCCGGGCCGTCCAGGCGCCGGTGGCTGCCACCAGTACGTCGGCCGTGCCCTGGCCGGTGCGGGTCCGGTAGGTGACGCCGCCCTCCCGGCCGTCGAAGGTCAGGGCACGCAGCCGGCCCGACGGCACGTCCGCCCCACGGGCCACCAGGTCGGTGATCACCGCCCGGCGCAGGTCGTCGGGGGAGAAGTGGCCGGCGTGCGGTTCCAGCACCCCCACCGCGCCCTCCGGGAGGCCCTGGACGCCGAACTCGTCGGCCAGCCGTCGCGCGTCACACCTTTCGGCCGACGGCGGCAGGGCGTCCGGGCCAGGGGCGGGCCCGTCCCCGGGAGCCAGGACGTACAGGGAAGCGCCGGGGTGGTAGCCGGACCATTCCCGCAGCGTGCGGCTGGTCCGCAGCTCCGTGAGACTGAGCGCGGACAGCCGGGCCGTCTCGGGGTCGCGCTCGAAGGCCCGCACCAGGCCGCCCGACGCGGCGGTGGCGTCCGGCCGGGCGGCGCCGGTCAGCAGCGTCACCCGGGCCCCGTGCTCCGTGACGAGCCGCCAGGCCAGCAGCGCGCCCGCCATTCCCGCGCCCACGACGCAGATCCTCATCCGGCCGGCGCTCCTTCCGAAGCCGGAGCCGGGGCCGGGGCCGGGGCCGGGGCCGAACCCGGCGCCGGGACCGGGTCCGGGTCCGGGGCGCCGGCCGTACCGGTGAGCGCGCCGCGCAGCTCCGGGTCGCCTCCGGGGCGCAGCAGGCACCGGGCGGCGTACGCGGCGTCGAAGTGCGCCGGGGTGAGGGCCCGCGCGGCCCGGTCCCGCTCGGTGGCGTACTCCGGCCCGTGGGCCGCCGGGGCGTCGAGGTCCCAGCCGGTGGTCAGGGCGCGGTAGCGCTCCGGGGTGAAGTTGGTGGGGTACGGGGCGGGCCGGTCCCAGCACAGGAAGGCGCGCAGTACCCGCGGTTCCTCGTGCTCCAGCAGTTCGTGGGCCCATACGGCGTGACCCCTGCTGGTGGAGAACTTGGCGCCCGACAGCCGGTAGAACTCGTTGACCACCAGGCCGCCCAGCACGTCCGGCGGCAGCCCGCAGGCCAGGAACAGTGCGGGGAACTGCACCAAGTAGTAGAAGGTGTTGTCCCGGCCCAGGAAGGCCCACAGCGCGTCGACGCCGCGCCAGGCGCGCAGGTGCCCGCCGATCCCCACAGCGCCCGGTGCCAGCCGCTGCCCGATGGCGTACAGGTAGCCCAGGGCCATCTCGGACCACACGTCGATGCGGTGCTCCGGTGTGGTGACGGACTCGATGCCCCAGTCGGTGGGGTAGCTGAGCGGTAGCTCGGGAAGCTCCGGCAGGCTGAACAGCTGCCGCAGCAGCAGCCGGGCACCGGGCGGCGCGTCGGCCGTGGCCCAGACGCGGCTGAGGCCGTCCCGGTACCGCTCCAGCGGAAGGACGGGGCCGCGCACGGTGCGCCGTGCGGTGAGCGGCGAACCGCAGCGGGTGCACCGCGCGTCCACCAGGTTCCCGGCCGTGGTGTACCAGCCGCAGCCCTCGCACGTACCGCCGCACGACCCCGTCCCGCACCGGGGGCAGTCCCCGGACACGTACGCGTGGTGGGCGGTGCCGGGGCAGGACGGGCAGGCGGGGGTCTCCCACTCCCGTACGGGCACCGTCCCGGAGGCGACCAGTTCGTCGAGGAAGCCGGCGACCGCGGTCCGGTAGCCGACGTCGCTGAGCGGGTCGGTGAACACGTCGTGGTGCACGCCCGCCCGCGCGAAGACCTCACGGATGCGCGCGGCGTGCCCGTCGCGTTCCTCGCGCACCTTGGTGCCCCGCTGCCGGGCCTTGGCGAGGACGTAGTTCTGGTGGTCGTCCAGGCCGCACACCGTCAGCACCCGTTCGCCGCGCAGCCGGGCCGCGCGGGCCGCGACGTCCGCGGCGATGTACGGGCCGGCCAGGTGCCCCACGTGCAGCGGCCCGTTGGGGGTGGGCGGCGGGGAGAGCAGTACGGTCGTGCCCGGGCCGCCGGGCGCCGCCACGGTCATCCGGCCTCCCCGGAGCCCGCCGCGGAGGGCAGCCAGTACACGCTGAGGATGCGTACCGGCTCCTCGGCCGCCGTGATGACGTGCCGCTCCCCGGGGGACAGCAGCACGGCCGTACCCGGCCGGGCCGTGACCTGCGTACCGTCGACCGTGAAGACGGCGGTACCGCCGACGACGACGGCGAGTTCGACTTCGGGGTGTTCGTCCTGCGCGCTTTTGCCGTGCGCGGGAATGCGGCACCACATGGCGTCGAACGGCAGCGGCTGCTTCTTCGGGTGGTCCTCCCAGCGTCCGATGCCGATTCCGTATTCCTGACTCAGCTGCGATTCATCCAGGGTGAACGTCTGCACGGTCAGCTCCCAGCCGGTAGTCCTTCCGCGCGGTGCGCGGCCGACGGGGAAAAACATCCAGGACACCGCTCAAGGAGTGGTCGAACGGGGTTGGGCCGCCCGTCCGTACATGCCACCATGTGGCCATGACCACCGAATTACAGGTGGGGCAGCGCCCCACCCGGTATGCGCCGCGTTCCGTGCGCACGCTGGAACACGAGCGGGCGGACGGCTGGACGGTGAAACGGTATGCCGTGTCGGCGCTGCGCGAGCTGCCGCCCGCGGAGGTGCACGCCTTCGCCCGGGACGCGGTCCGCCGGAGCCTGCCGGCGCCGCACGCCGAAGGCCCCTCGCACGCGTTCAGCGTGGTGCACGAGGACGAGGACGGCGTGTACGCCGTCGTCGGCTGGTGGAGCGCCAACCGGCTGATCGCGCACACTCGTACCTGGCTCGCCGACTGGACGGGCCTTCAGCGGCCGGCCGAGGCGCCGGGCCACGCGACCGCCTGCGTCTGGGAGCTGGCCGCGATCGGCTGCGAGCGCGATGCCTGGGTGGAGCACGTCCTGCGGAGCGACCCGCCGGACCACGGCCGCTATCTGGCAGCCGGCATCCACGGGGAGTTCTGAGACGGCGGGGGCGGGCCGGTGTACGGCGGGGTGTCCCGCGACGCCTGCCGACGCCTCGGGACACCCCGGTGAGCAGCCCGCCGCCCCGCGGGACGGGCTGGTCGCGGACCTACTGCGGCGCCCCCTGGTAGGCGCCGATGTGGGGGACGTTCGGTACGGGATTGCCGTAGAAGTCCCGTCCGCCGTCACCGGCGACGCGGTTGCCCGCGTTCAGGGCCGGTGAGCCGGTCTTGAGCCGGTACCCGTCGGCGCCGGACGTGCGGACCGCCGAGCCGGGCGCCGTCAGCAGCGGGTCGCCGGTGATGTTGTGGTCCCCGTGCGCGGGGAGCGCCGAGGCCCGGTGGAACAGGTTGTACCGGTACGTGCCGTAGGCGTCGTCGACGGCGGAGCCCTGCGGCCGGCCCACGAACACGTTGCCCTGCAGGGAGAGGTCGTTCTGCCGGCTGACCTCCACCAGGCTGGGCGCGTTCGGGGCGTAGAAGGTGTTCTGGTAGACGCGCAGATTGGAGACGCCCGTACAGAAGGAACTGATCAGGCCGAATCCCTGAGCGCCGGCGGCGTCGTTCTGGCTGATGTTGTACCGGACGACACCGTCCCTGGCGATTTCCCCGTCGCTCTGGCAGAAGTAGAGGAATCCACCGCCGTTGTCCTGCGAGTAGTTGTACTGATAGGTGGTTCCGACGTTGCCTCCTTCCACGGCGAAGGCCATGCCCGGGTATTTTCCGCGCCGCACGTTGTTGTATTCGAAGGTGGTGCGGTCCGAATTCCAGGCGTATGCGCCGATGTTGTAGTCGGTGGAGCGGATGTTGAATCCGTCGACGGTGTTCTCGGTGACCCGGGCCCGGTTCCCGTTGAACAGGATGATGCCGTCACCGCCGACGTCCGTGACGGTGTTGCGGCTGATGACGATCCCTTCGTTGGGGACGAAGGCGCTGCCGGGGCCCTTGGGGTTCTCGGTGCGCTTCTGCCAGTCGGAAGTGATCCCGATACCGATCCGGTCGACGTGGCTGACCTTGCTGTCGGTCACCGCGATCCCGGAGAAGCCGGTCGGCTTCGCGGTGCCGGCCGCCTCGAAGAGGATGCCGCCGCTGGGGTTCGGATAGCGGTCGTCGCTGCCGTTGACATCGCGGACGGTGACCCCGTCGATCACGTAGTGGTGACCGATGCCGTAGTCCCGCAGCAGGACCCGGATGCCCGCGCGCCGGGCCGCGGTGGCACCGGTGTTGGTGACGGTGATCTTTCGCAGCTGGTAGTACTCGACGTTCTGCAGCAGGACGGCCGCCGACGCGCCGGCGCCGTCGACGACCGGGGCGCCCGTACCGTAAGGCTCCACGGTCACCGGTGCCTGCGCGGTGCCCGACCCCTTGGGGGCGAGGGTGCCCCGGCAGGTGGTCCCGCCGCGCAGCCGGAGCCGGTCGCCCGGGGCGAAGGTCACGCTGTTGGCCCGGGTCAGGGACCGCCAGGCGGTGGCCTCACTGGTGCCCTTGGCGTCGTCGTTGCCGTTGGCGCAGTCGACGAAATATGTGGTGCCGGTCGTGGTGCGGGCCGTGGCCCCGGCGGCCGCATGGGACAGCGCCGCGGCGGCCGGGGCCGGGGCGAGGCCCAGGGCCGTCGCCGCGACCAGTGCGGCCCGGACCGGTCCGGTGGCGAACCATCTACGCACATCTCCTCCATTCCACCCACGCGGACGGCCGTCGCCAGCGCCGGTGTGCGCCGCATCGTGGCCGGGTCCGCATGAGCGGGGCTAGAGAAGGCCTGGATTCCTCTTGTGGGTTATCGAATCTGTGTGGTACAGGGGTACTTACGTTCGGTGACGGTCGCCGTGGGCGGCCGCCGCCGGCACGCCGTCCGGGCCGGTCAGGGGGCAGGTCAGGGCCGTCCGGGCCGGTCAGGTCCGGGCCGTCAGAGCATTCCCATACGACGGGCGATCTCCGTACCGGCCCAGCTGTCGTCGTCCTCCAGCAACTGGCGGTTCAGCTCCGGCCAGGCGTCGAACGCCTCCAGCGCCTCGCGCGTGGGCAGCGCCGGCCGCACCAGCGCTTCGGCGGCCCGCTTGCGCGCCTGCCACGCCGACAGCGGCTCGTCCATGGGCAGCATCCGGGAGGGCACCTGCTGGCCCAGCAGCAGGTAGTCGATGCCGAACAGCCCGAAGAAGCTCGGTGCCACCCGGTTCAGCATGTCCTGCACGAAGGCGTTGCGGCGGGACAGCGGCGCCCCGCCGGCGAACACCTCCAGCAGGGGCTGGAAACCGGACACGTCGGCGGAAGCGCGGCACTCCTGCCAGAACTTCGTGTCCAGCCGGGTGTTGAACCGGTAGTGCAGCCCCAGCAGCCACCGGATCGCGTCCCACTGCTGCCCCAGCGCGGCGTTGACGGTCTCGCGCACCTGCGGGCCGTCCCAGGACGCCGGCAGGCAGGAGACCAGGGTCTGCACCTCGACGCCGATCATCATCAGGCCCGTCGACTCCAGCGGCTCGACGAAGCCGTACGAGTTGCCGACCGCCATCACGTTGCCGCGCCACGCCTTCTCGTGACGCCCGCTGCGGAACCGTACGAAGTGCGGTTCGGAGATGCCGGGGTAGCGGGCCGCGAGTTCCGCGGCGGCCTCGTCGTCGGAGATCGCCGCCGAGGAGAACACGTACCCGCGGTGGTCGCTGTCCCGGGTGGGGATGCGCCAGCACCAGCCCGCGTTCATCGTGGTCGCCTGGGTGTAGGGCCGGATCTTCCCGTCGTGGGCGATGTTGCCGGTGACCGCGGAGTCGGTGAACAGGGTGCTGGAGAACGGGACGTACGGCGTCTCGAAGGCCCGGCCCAGCAACTGCGAACGGAAGCCGGTGCAGTCCACGTACAGGTCGAACGACAGGTCGCGCCCGTCGGTCGTGCGCAGCTTCTCCACCCACTCGGGGCCGCTCAGTTCGACGTCCGCCACCGTCGCCTCGACGTGGTGGACGCCGCGGCGCTCGGCGAGTTCCGTCAGGTAGGAGACGAACAGGGCGTTGTCGAGGTGGTACGCGAACGGCACGTACTTCATCAGTGACAGCGGGGCCTCGCCCGTACGGTAGACCGCCGCCTTGTCGGCCGTCATGAGCGCGGAACCCAGCGTCGAGCCGTTGATGTTGCCCGTCGTACGGACCGCGCCCTGCAGCCCCACCGAGTCGCTGGACCAGTCGAACGGGCCCATGAAGCCGTCCGGGTGCGGCCCCCAGTCGAACCGGATGCCCAGCTTCCAGGTGGGGCGCACGTGGCGGTACAGCTCTTCGGCGTCGATACCGAGGTAGTGGTGGAGGAAGAGCGTCAGGTACGTCACGGTGGCCTCGCCCACCCCGATGATCGGAATGTGCCGCGACTCCACCAGCGTCACGTCCAGCCAGGGCCGCTTGGCCTTGAGCGCCAGCGCCGCCAGATAGCCCGCCGTCCCGCCCCCGATGACGCCCACCCGGCGGATCGCCCGGGGCGTGGCGTCGTCGGGCCGGACCATGTCACCGCCCGAGGCCGCCAGCGACCGCAGCATCGCCAGCGGCTCCGTGCCGCCCCCGGCACCCGGCAGCCAGCCGCGCACCGCCTCCGCCTCCTCGCGGGGCAGGGTGCCCAGCAACCGGTCCAGCGCGTTCCCCGGCCGCGCCGCCAGCCCTCTGTTCAGCACCTTGTGATCCATCCGTACCTCTTCCCGGTCCACCGGATTCCCGACATGTCCTGCCGGATCCACCCTGGTCGACCGTGCTAGAGCGGGCCTGGAGGGGGATGTGCTGCCGGGTGCTCCTACTGCCACCGGATCTCCGGCTCGGGTCCCTAGGGCGCTTCTGATGGATCTCCGTGGCCTCGCGACGCCCGGCACGCACCCTCGCCGCACGGCGCGAAGGGACAGGTGGCTCCGCCACATGACCCTTCACACCGCACCCCGAGCGCACGCACCGAACGCCGCTCGGTGCCCTCCACGGAGATCCATCAGAAACGCCCTAGTGGCTTTCGAGCGGCGCTGTTCACCCTGGCGGCAGACCAAGACGGGCACGCTCGAAGGCGAGGACACGATGACGGCGCACACACCACCGGCGAACGCCGAGGAACTGACCCGGGCGGTAGCCCGCGACGGGGTGGAGTTCCTGCTGGTCATGTTCGTCAACCTGCGGGGCAAGACCTGCGCCAAGCTGGCGCCCGCGCACACCCTCGACCGGCTGCTCACCGACGGCCTGGGATTCGCCGGCAACGCCGCCGACGGGCTGGGGCAGACCTCGGCCGACCCGGACGTCGTGGCGATACCCGACCCCGCCTCCTACGTCCGGGTGCCGCTCCAGGAGAACCTCGGCATCGTCCAGTGCGACCTGTACGTACGGGGCGAACCGTGGCCGTACGCCCCCCGGGGCATCCTGCGGCGCCAGCTCGACCTGCTCGCCGAGCAGCGGCTCGAACTCAAGGCGGGCGCCGAACCGGAGTACTTCCTCGTGCGCCGTACCGAGGACGGCGGCATCCGCGTCGCCGACGAGCTGGACGACACCGCCTCGCCCTGCTACGACGCCCACGCGGCCACCCGGTCACTGGACCACCTGACCACCGTCAGCCGCGCCCTCGACGCCATGGGCTGGGACAATTACTCCAACGACCACGAGGACGCCAACGGCCAGTTCGAGCACAACTTCGGCTACGCGGAGGCGCTGCGCACCGCCGACCGCGTCGTCGTCTTCCGCCACCTGGTCCGGCTGGCCGCGCACCGCGCCGGACTGCTCGCCACCTTCATGCCCAAGCCGTTCACCGGTCTCACCGGCAGCGGACTGCACCTGCACCTGTCGCTGTGGCAGGACGGCCGCAACGTCTTCCGGGCACCGGACGACCCGCGCGGTCTGGGCCTGTCGCAGCGGGCGTACGGCTTCGTCGCGGGCGTCCTCGACCACGCGCCCGGCCTGATGGCGCTGACCTGCCCCACGGTCAACTCCTACAAGCGGCTCGGGGCGGGCGCCGCGACACTGTCCGGGTCCAGCTGGGCGCCGGGGTACGCCAGTTACGGGGGCAACAACCGCACCCACCTGGTCCGGGTTCCGGACTCGGACCGGATCGAGGTGCGCTGCGTGGACTCCGCCGCCAACCCCTATCTGGCACTCGCCGGGCTCGCGGCCGCCGGCGCGGACGGCATGGCGCGCGGTGCCGACCCCGGCAGCCCGGTCGAGGCGGACCTGGAGGCGGCGAAGGCGGCCACGGGCACCGGGCGGCTGCGTCCGCTGCCGGCCACCCTGCTGCACGCGGCCGAGGCACTGGCCGCGGACGACGTGCTGCGCGACGGCCTGGGCAAGACGCCGGACGGCTTCTACGCCGATTACTACGCCGATGTGAAGCGCGCCGAGTTCGACAGTTACCACCGCCAGGTCTCCGAGTGGGAGCTGCGCACCTACTTGCAGGTCTGAGCCCCCGCGCAGACGGTGACGGGCCGGCCGGAAGAACTCCGGCCGGCCCGTCGGCGCGTGCGGTGGCTACAGGTCGAGCGTGATGCCGTAGTGCCGCAGCCAGAAGTCGAACCCGAGCGCCATCTCCAGGTTGGACCGGCTGTGCCACTCGTGGGCGGTGGGGGACCGGTCCGCCACGGCCTTGCGCGCCGCGTCGACGTCCAGCAGGGGGAGCACCGGTGCGTTCGGGTCGGCCAGTACGGCGGCCATCGCGTCGTGCAGCGCGCGGGTGTACGCGGGGTCCTGCGTCACCGGGTACGGGCTCTTCGGGCGCTCCAGCACCGACTTGGGCACCAGGTCCCCGCCGGCGGCGGCACGCAGCAGGCTCTTCTCCCGGCCGTCGAAGGTCTTGAACGCCCAGGGCGTGTTGTAGACGTACTCCACGAGCCGGTGGTCGCAGAACGGCACCCGGGTCTCCAGGCTGGACGCCATCGCGAGCCGGTCACCCCGGTCCAGCAGCATCGGCAGCCAGCGGTTGAGGTGCGCGAAGCACAGCTCCCGCATCCGGTGCTCGTGGGGATCCTCGTTCTCCTGGTGCGGGGTCAGCGCACGCGTCTGCGCGAAGGCGTCCGCGTAGTAGCCGGGCATGTCGAGCTTGTCCATCAGACCGCGGCCGAACAGGCCGCGGCCCTGGCCGCCGCGGCTGCCTTCCTGGCGCTTCTCGGCCTCGATCCACGGGAAGTTGTCGGCGGCCACCAGCTCGCTGTCGTGCAGCCACTTGAAGCCGCCGAAGATCTCGTCGGCGGTCTCGCCGGTCAGGGCCACCGTCGAGTGCTCGCGGGTGGCGCGCAGCATCAGGTACAGCGAGGTGTCCATGTCGCCGAGCATCGTCGGCATGTCCTGCGCGAGGACCGCGGCCTCGCGGGCCCGGGTGCTGATGAGGTCGGCGGTGCCCAGCACGATGTCGGTGTGGTCGGCGCCGACGTGCCGGGCCAGTTCGGCGGCGTACGGCGCGTCCGGGGTGTCGCGCTGGTCGTCCGGGCGGAAGTTCTCGCTGTAACCGACGAACGTGGCGGTGATGCTGCGCACCGCCTCGTCGCCCGCCGCGGCGCGGGCCTTGGCGGCCAGGGCGGTGACCACGCTGGAGTCGATGCCGCCGGACAGCGTGGTGCACAGCGGCACGTCGGCCACCAGCTCGCGGGTGACGATCTCCTCCAGCAGGGAGCGGATGTGCGTCACCGTCGTGTCGAGGTCGTCCGTGTGCGGCCGGGCCTCCAGGGTCCAGTAGCGGTGCTCGCGCAGGCCGGAGCGGCCGACGGTCATCGTGTGGCCCGGCAGCAGTTCCCGCATGTCGCGGAAGACGGCCTGGCCCGGGGTCTTGGCGGTGGAGAACAGCTCCTGGAGTTCCGGTACGCCCACCACCGGCTCGATGTCGGGGTGCGCCAGCAGGGCCTTGGGCTCGGAGCCGAACAGCACCCCGTCCGGCCGGACGTTGTAGAACAGCGGCTTGATGCCGAGCCGGTCGCGGACCATCAGCAGTTCCTCGGTACGCAGGTCCCACACCGCGAAGGCGAACATGCCCTCCAGGCGCTCCGCGCAGCCGGCCCCCCACTCCAGGTACGAGCGCAGCACCACCTCGGTGTCCGAGCGGGTGCGGAAACGGTGGCCGCGGGACTCCAGCTCCGAGCGGAGCTGCTTGAAGTTGTAGACCTCGCCGCTGTAGGTGAGGACGGCGAGAGTCCGGCCGTCCTCCTCGGCGGCCATCGGCTGGATGCCGCCGGCCAGGTCGATGATGGAGTTGCGGGTGTGGCCCAGCCCCGCGTGCGGGCCGACCCACACACCGCGGGCGTCGGGGCCCCGGAGGCCGAGCGTGTTGTTCATGGCCTCGACCGTCGCTTTCTCGCGACGGAGATCACGGGCGTAGTCCACCCAGCCGGTAATGCCGCACATGCGGAGCTCTCCTCACTGTCGACTGTGTCGTCGGTCGGATCGGGGGGGTGTCGCCGGCCGCCGGTGCGGTGCCGGTGCGACGGGTCAGAACGGCCAGGCCTCCTGGCGCCAGGCCGCGTCCACGTGGGCCCACTCGAAGTAGGCGGCGTGCCGTGCGTACGTGACCAGCTCCCGGCGGCCGGCCGGTGAGCAGTCCCCGGCGATCTCCGCCACGGCGGCCAGGAACACGTCCACCAGGCCGCGGTAGGTGTCGCCGGGATGCCACTCCTCGATCACCGCCGCATAGCGGGATCCCGGCACGCACCGGGTCAGCAGACCGTCGGTGACGAGCAGGAACAGCCATGCGGCGGGCAGTACGGCGCCGGTGCCCGCGGGCAGGGAACGGGCCGGGGCGGCGCCCAGGAAGGCGGTGTAGCCGAGTGTGGTGGGCAGCAGCCCGGGGGTGCCGTCCGCGAGCGGGAGCCGCAGGTCCTTCCCCCACCGCCGTACCCGCTCCTGACGCCGTTCGGCGTCCTCGGCGGTGCCGGTGCCCATCCGGCTGAACAGCAGGGCGTGGCGCGGGCCGGCGGCCACCGCGGCACAGCGGGCGTGCGCGGCGGCGTAGGCGGGCAGGACGTGCCAGTGGTCCTGCTGGAGGAAGTGCGCCAGTGCGGCGCCCGGCAGGCTTCCGTCGGCCAGCCCCCGGTAGAAGGGGTGGTCGAGCAGCCGCTGGGCGGTGTCCCGCACGGCCCGGGCGAGTTCGGTCCGTACCGGCGGGTGCCGGTCGGTGGTGTCACGCTCCATGCGGGGAAGCGTGGACTCGGGGGCTCGAGGAACGATCGGAGACGGCTCGCAAGGCGCCGGCCCTCGCGCCTGCCCCCGCCGAAGGCGATGCCGCGGGGGGGGGGGGGGGGGGGGGGGGGGGGGGGGGAGGGGGGGGGGGGGGGGGGGTTGGTGGTAGGTGTGGGGTCTGGGGGTGGTTTGGGTGGGTGGG
>NZ_JBVIBD010000042.1:20846-37547 GCF_055573595.1 Streptomyces sp. NPDC030165
ACCTCCTCGCTCTCCCCCCCCCCCCCCCCCCCCCCCCCCCCCCCCCCCCTCCCCCCCCCCCCCCCCCCCCCCCCCCCCCCCCCCCCCCCCCCCCCCCCCCCCCGGCCCGTACTCCTTCCGCGTACGGCCGGGCCCTGCCGTCAGTCCTGGCAGGCCGCCCGGGACAGGACGTCGGTCAGCACTTCCTGCGGGTCGCCTCCCAGGTGCCCGGCGCGCCAGGAGACGAAGGCGTCCGGGCGCACCAGGACGGCGCCGTCCGGCCCCACCCCGTACGCCTCGGCCCAGTCGCGGCCGGCCGGCCGCAGCTCCGCCCGCTCGCCGACGGACCAGGTGCGCAGCGGGACGCCGAGCTTCCGGGCGACCGGTTCGGCGGCCCGCGCCCAGGCCCCGCCCTCGGGGCCGGTGAGCAGCACGTACGAGTCCCAGAACAGGTCGATCGTGGAGATCTCCTCGGTCCCGCGCCGCAGCCACACGTGCGGGGCCCGGGTGCCGGGCTCGCCGGTGAGCCGGAGTTCGGGGCTCAGGACCCGGGCGCCGGGGTCCGCCAGGACGGAGGCGGAGCGGTAGCGGTAGCCCAGGGTGATGATCACGTCGTCCACGAAGTCGGCCCGGTCCGCGTCGGTGGCGTACCCGTGCCGGATCCGGTTGCGTACCAGCGCCTGCTCGGACATGGCGATGCCCAGCGGGCGGCGCTCGGCGTCGTAGGTGTCCAGCAGCGCGTCGGTGCCCCAGCCCTTGAGCACCGCGGCCAGCTTCCAGGCCAGGTTGTGGGCGTCGTGGATACCGGTGTTGGCGCCGAACCCGCCGGCCGGCGGGTGGACGTGCGCGGCGTCCCCGGCCAGGAACACCCGGCCCGCCCGGAACGTCTCGGAGACCAGCTGCGCCCCGCGCCAGGGCACCTTGTCCACGATCTCCACGTCGATGTCCCGGCCCGCGGCCTGCCGCACGATGTCCACGCACCGCTCGTCGGTGAAGTCGTCCGGCGTCTCGCCCTTCTCGGGAAAGTACAGCGGCGCGGCCAGCCACGGGTCGCGGCCGTGCAGCCGGGACAGGCCCATCAGCCCGCCGCCCGCGGAGGCGTAGCACAGGATGAACTTGCGGTCCTTCAGCAGCCGTTCGAGCTGTGGCGCGCGGAAGTAGACGCTGAGCGCGTTGAACACGGTGCCGCGCCCGGCGCGCTGCACGCCCAGGGCCTCGCGGGTGCGGCTGCTCGCGCCGTCCGCGCCCACCAGGTAGTCCGCCCGTATGGTGAACTCCTTGCCGGTCGCGTTCTCGCCGACGACGGCGGTCACGCCCTCGGCGTCCTGCTCGAAGGAGACCAGGCGGCAGCCGAAGCGTACGTCGGCGCCGTGCTCCCGGGCCTTGGCCACCAGCACCTTCTCGTACCGGTCCTGCCCGCACCCCATCACCCGCTCGGGGCTGACCGTGGGACCGTCCAGGGACGGCACCTCCAGCACCTCCGCGTCGTCGATCTCGGCGAAGGTGCGCACCTTGATGATGCCGCCCTCGAAGTACGGGTGGGAGTCGCCCATCTCCAGGGCGCGGATGTCCGGTCCCAGGCCGGCCGCCCGGAACAGCTCCATGGTGCGGGCCTGCAGGCCCGGGGCGCGGGGCAGCGTGGAGGTGTCGTCGCGCTTCTCCAGCACCATCGTCCGCAGCCCGTGCCGTCCGCAGAACAGCGCGGTGGCGAGCCCGACCGGGCCGCCGCCGACGACGAGTACCGGGATTCTCAGGTCATACATGCATGTCCCCTCTGCGTGGACTGGGCCGAACCCGGACCACTTCCAGGCCCTGCCGACAACCGGGAACCCGCCGGCCGTCCGGCCGCGGGGCGCCCTTCGAGAAGTACTGGCGGCTCCTCAAGCGGTGCTGGAGGACCGCCTTCCGCGCGCCCGGCGGTTTTTCGAGGAGTGCTCGACCCGCGGCTGCGAAGGTCCCCGGCAACCGTGTGGCACCAGGCCACGGTCGGTGCCGGAAGGAGCCCCGCGCATGACGCACACCCTGCCCGATGTCACCACCCCGGCCGGAATCATCCGGTTGGGCAACATGTTCTGCGACGCCAAGGCGCTGCTGACCGCCGTCGAACTGCGGCTGTTCACCACGCTCCACGAGAAGGGCCCCTCGACGCAGGAGGAGATCCGTACCGCACTCCAGCTGCACGGCCGGGGCCTGTCCGACTTCCTCGACCTGCTGACCGCGCTGGGCGTGCTGGAGCGGGCCGACGGCCGCTACCGCAACGCGCCGGGCTCGGACGCCTGCCTCGTCCAGGGCGCGCCGGGGTACGTCGGCGGCTTCCTGGAGCGCTCCAACCGCAACCTCTACCCGGCCTGGGGCCGGCTCGCCGAAGGACTGCGCACCGGGCAGCAGCAGTCCGGCAGCGACTTCGAGCAGGTCACCCGCAACCCGCACATCCTGCGGCAGTTCGTCGGCATGATGGACGGACTGACCAACGTGGTGGGGCCGGAGCTGGCGCAGAAGTACGACTGGTCAGGGCACGGCTCGGTGCTCGACGTGGGCGGCGCCCGCGGCAACCTGTGCTCCCTCATCGTCAAGGCGCACCCGCACCTGACCGGGCACGTCTTCGACCTGCCGGCGATGGCGCCGCTGTTCGACGAGAAGGTGGCCGAGCACGGCCTCACCGGCCGGGTCTCGTTCACCGGCGGCAGCTTCTTCGAGGACCCGCTGCCCTGCGCGGACGTCGTCCTGCTGGGCCACGTCCTGCACGACTGGGACCGGGAGCAGCGGGCCTACCTGGTCGGCAAGGCGTACGAGGCGGTCAATCCCGGCGGCACCCTGCTGGTCTACGACCGGATGCTGGAGGACGAGCCGGCGCACATCGAGAACCTCGTCATCAGCCTGGACATGCTGCTGGTCACCGACGGCGGGGAGGAGTACCAGGCCTCCGAGATCACGGCGGTGGCCGAACAGGCCGGCTTCGTGAGCACCGAGGTCACTCCGCTGAGCGACTACGACACCCTGGTGATCTGCCGCAAGGGTGCCTGAACGGGCCGGAGCGCGTCGGAGCCGCCGGCCGCCCGGCGGCTCCGGACCGGCTCAGCCCGCTCTCGACCGGCGCCCGATCCGCGCTGCCGACCCTGAACCGTACCGACGACGGCCCGTCGGAGCCTGCGCACCCGTGGCCGGGAGGAGAATGATGAGCGAGCAGCGCCAGCACCCCGTCGAGGTGCCCGAGAACCGGTCCGGCATCCGGCTGCCCCATCACACGGTGGCGGGCATCGGAGCCGGCCCGGCCAACCTGAGTCTCGCCGCGCTCGGCGAGCCGGCGGTCCCCGGCGGGGTCCAGCTCTACGAGCGGCGGTCCTCGGCGGCCTGGCACCCCGGCCAGCTCAGCGAGGGCACTCGCCTGCAGACCTCCTGGATCAAGGACCTGGTGACCCTGGTCGACCCGACCAACCGGCTGTCCTTCCTGAACTACCTGGTGGCCGGCGGGCGCATGTACGCGTTCATCAACGCCCAGTACGAGGAGATCCCGCGGCTGGAGTTCGCGCGCTACCTCGCCTGGGCCGCCGGTGAGCTGGGCACGATCCGGTACGGCAGCCCTGTCGAGCGCATCGGCTTCACCGGTGCCGGGCCCGACGGGCAGTTCGTGCTGCACGGGCCCGACGGCCCGGTGGCCACCGCGGACCACGTCGTCCTCGGCCTGGGCACCCGCCCGCGCGTCCCGGCCTGCTTCGACGGCCTGGACGCCGAAGGGCTCGTGCTGGCCGAGCAGTTGCACGCCCGGCTGCGCGGGGCCGCCGTACTGCCGTACCAGCCGGCCGTGGTCGTCGGCGGCGGGCAGACCGGCGCCGAGTCCGTGCTCGAACTGATCCAGCACGGCTTCCGGGACATCCGGTGGATCGGACGGCGCAACTGGTTCGCGCCGATGGACGACTCGCCCTCGGCCAACGACTTCTTCCGCCCCACGTACCTGCGGTTCTTCCACGGCCTGCCGGCGGAGGTGCGACAGCGGTACGTGGCCGAGCAGCAGCTGACCAGTGACGGCATCTCGCTGAGCACGATCCAGCAGATCTACCAGCTCAACTACGAGATGTACCTGCGCGAGGGCCGCTATCCGGTCATGCTGCTGCCCGGGCGTGACGTGGTGCGGTCCTGCGAACGCGACGGCCAGCTCGTCCTGTGGTGCGAACGCGACTGGGGCGGCCGCGAGCGGCACGCCGCGCCCCTGGTGGTGCTCGCCACCGGCCGCGAGGCGGCGGCGCTGCCGCTGGCCCCGGAACTGCTCGCGCTGATGGAGCTGGACGAGTCGGGCCAGCCGGTGCTGGAGGCCGACTACTCGGTGCGGTGGAAGAACGCCGAGCACAACCGGCTCTACGTGCAGAACCGCAGCCGGACGGGGCACGGCATCGCCGACCCCAACCTCAGCCTGCTGGCCGTGCGGGCCGCCACGATTCTCAACTCCGTGCTGGAACGGGACGTGTACGTGATCCGGGACGAGCATGTCAGTACGGCTTGGCTCTGAGGTGGAGAGGGATACGGCCGCCACTAATCGCTTGACAATCTAGCTACTAGGCTGTCAAGGTAATACTGTCAGGGCGGTACGCAGGCGTTTTCGGGCAGAGAGGCGAACGATGGATCTGGGCTTGCAGGACAAGCGGGTTCTGGTGACGGGAGCGACGCGCGGCATCGGCCGGGCCACCGCGAAGGCGTTCGCCGACGAGGGCGCCCGGGTGGCCGTCACGTACCACACCGGCGAGTCCGCCGCGAAGGCCGTGGTGGAGGAGCTGGGCGGGGCGGAGCGCGCCCACGCCGTCCGCCTGGACCTCGCCGACCCGGAGTCCGTGACCGCCGGTGTGCGGGCCGCCGAGGAGCGCTGGGGCGGGATCGACGTCGTCGTCGCCAACGCCCAGACGTGGCTGTGGGTCGACCCCGACCAGCAGCCGAAGCTGGAGGACCTGCCGGTCGACGAGTGGTTCGCCACGATGCGCGCCAACGTCGAGGGGCACATCCGTACCGTGCGGGAGGCGCTGCGCGGGATGCGCGAACGCGGCTGGGGCCGGGTCGTGCTGCTCTCCTCGGTCACCGCGACGGCCGGGATGCCCGGCTCCGAGATCTACAGTGCCGCCAAGTCGGCGCTGCACGGCTTCGCCCGCGGCCTGATGTGGAACCACGACGGCATCCTGGTCAACGTCGTGGCGCCGGGCGGCACGATCACCGAACAACTCGCCGACGTGGACCCGGCGGTCATCGAGAAGAGCGCCCGGGAGACACCCAGCGGGCGGCTGACCACCGCGCAGGAGGTCGCGCGCCTGATCGTGTTCCTGGGCTCGGACGGCAACGGCAACATCAACGGCGAGGTCATCCACACGGCCGGCGGGCGCTGAACCGGCGCACGCCGCCGACACGCCGGCACACCGGCGCGCCCGCACCGCCGGCCCTCCAGGCTGCCCCGGACCCCCGACCGGGGCAGCCGGGCGGGCCGACGGCGCGCGGACCCTGTGGGGGCCTCGCGAACCGGTGCCGCCTGGAAGGGCTCAGGGCCGACAGGCCCTGAGCCCTTCCGCGTTCATCTGCCGGCGGCCTCCCCGCCCGCATCGACCTTCTTGATCGACCAGCGCGCGATGCGCAGCGACATCTCCACGCCCTCGGTCGCGTACTCCACCATGTCCTTCTGGTACGCCGCCACGGCGTCCGCGAGGTCCCGCTCGCCCCGGTCCACCGCGGCCAGCGCCCCGGCCAGCGCCGCGGCGTCGCGCACCGCGGTGTTGGCGCCGACCCCGCCGGACGGCGGCATGGTGTGCACCGCGTCCCCCAGCGGGACGACCGGGCCGGTCTCCCACGGAACCACGGGCAGGTGCGCCCGCAGGGCCACGCCGAAGGTCAGCTCCGGCCGGGCGTGCCGGAAGATCCCGCGCAGCCCGGGGTGCCAGGCGGCGGTCCGCGCGGCCGCGAAGCCGCACAGGCCGGGCCCGTCCAGGGCGAAGAACTCCTCGTCCGGCATGCCCAGGTCCTCGCGGTGCACGTTCAGCACCGCCATGTAGTAGTCCCCCGTCTCCGGCAGCCGGAGCCCCGGCCGCAGCCGGGCCGCCGTCTCGCGCACCCCGTCCCGGAACGACATCGGCATCAGCCCGAGGTGGCTGCCGTCCGTGCCGATCACATAGCTGAAGCGGTCACGCAGCGGCTCGGGCAGCCCCGCGCGTACCGCGTCCGCGCGCGTGATGCGCGAGAACACCGTCCGTACGCCCAGGTCGGAGGGCCGACGGTCGGGCAGGAGCTGCGCGCGTACCTGCGAGTTGGCCCCGTCGGCCGCGACCAGCACGTCGCCCTCGGCGGTGCTGCCGTCGGCGAAGTGGGCCGTCACCCCGCCGTCCGGCTGCCGTTCGCAGTGCGTGAAGGTCTTGCCGTACCGGACCGACGGCTCCAGTCCGGCCAGCAGGACCCGGCGCAGCACGTCCCGGTCGACCGCGTCGACCTTGTCGGGGCGCTCGCCCCGCGGATCGTCGAAACTCGGCGTCCACTGGGGGGCGAGCTGCTCGTCGTACGCGTCCATGCCGTTCTCGCCGCGCCGGTGCGCGGTGGCCACGAGCAGCTCCTGCAGTGGCGGCGGCAGGCAGGCGCGCAGCGACGCCTCGCCCTCCGGGCTGATGCGCAGGCGGTATCCCTGGCGCCGTTCGTCCGGGCCGCCGTCCCGCTCGTGGACCGTGACGTCCACGCCGGCCCCGCGCAGGCCCTGCGCGAGGCACAGACCGCCGACGCCCCCTCCGATCACCAGGACCCGCATTCCGTTCCGGCCCATCGGCACGCTCCTCTCGCACGGTGTGTCGGCCCACTGTGCGGACGGCGGCTCGCAGATCCCTGGAGGGCCCGTCGCGGTCCACCGGAACTGGACGCGCCTTTGAGAGAGCGCCTGCAAGGTGGCCGCACGCCCGGGCCCCCACCGGCCCCGGCCGGGCCCCGGCGAACCGCCAGGGCCCGCAGTGTCCGCGGACGGCGGACTGTGCCGACACCCCCGTCCCCGCCCGGCGCACCGTGCCCCACCGCACACACAAGGAGCTGATCAGGTATGGAATTCGGGTTGGGCCTGCCGACCACGGTCCCGGACAAGGACGGCCCCGCGCTCGCGGCGTGGGCCCGCCGGGCCGAGGACGCCGGATTCGCCAGTCTCGGCGTGATCGACCGGCTCGTCTACGACAACTACGAGCCGCTGACGGCCCTGGCCGCCGCGGCCGCCGTCACCGAACGCGTACGCCTGACGACCGGCATCCTCATCGCCCCCTACCGCACCCAGACGGCGCTGCTGGCCAAACAGGCGGCCACCGTCTCGGCGCTGTCCGGCGGCCGGCTGGTGCTGGGCGTCGCCGCGGGCGGCCGCGAGGACGACTTCCAGGCCGTCGACGCCACGTACCACGACCGCGGGCGCCGGCTCGACGCCCAGCTCGCCGAGTTGCGCGACATCTGGCAGGGCAAGGGTGAGGTGTCCGGCATCGGCCCCGAACTGGCCACCGGGCAACCGCAGTTGCTGGTCGGCGGGCACTCGCCGGCGGCCATGCGGCGCGCCGCCCGCCTCGGTGACGGCTGGTTCTGCGGCGGCAGTTCCGCCTCGGCGTACGGCGACCTGGTCGCACGGGCCCGCGAGGCGTGGCGGGAGGAGGGCCGCGCCGGCCGGCCACGGCTGGTGTCCCTGGCGTACGCGGCGCTGGGCCCCGGCGCGCGCGAGCTGGCGCAGGCGTACCTCGGTGACTATTACGCCTTCGCGGGCCCCTTCGCCCAGCGCATCGCGTCCATGGCCGTCACCGACCGGCAGGAGCTGGTGGACCTGGCCCAGAGCTATGCGGAGACCGGCTGCGACGAGCTGATCCTGATGCCGTGCTCGGCCGACCCGCGCCACCTGGAGTCCCTGGCGGAAGCCGTTCTGTGACCCAGCGCGAGGGCCGCCCGCCGGAACACCGGTGGGCGGCCCTCGCCGTCTGCTGCGCCGGGCCCCGCGTACGGCCGTCGGCGGGGCCCGGCCGCCGCCGTGTCAGCGGCGTCCTGCCGCGCGGACCGGCAGGGTGCGCGCCAGTTCCGCCGCCACCTGCGCGGGCGTCGGCCGGGCGAGCATCTCGGCGCCCATGCGGCGCGCGGCGGCCGCCGGCGCCTCGTCCTCCAGCAGCGCGTACGCCGCGCTGCGCAGCCGCTCGGCCGTCGCCTCGTCCCGGGTCAGCACCCGGCCCGCCCCCACGGCCGCCACCCGCCCGGCGTGCCCCGAATGGTCCGGCAACTGCGGTACGAGCAGCAGCGGCACCCCCGCCCGCAACGAGGTCAGCACCGTGCCCGCACCGCCGTGGGCCACCACCAGACCGGCCGACGGCACCAGCGCGTGCAGCGGCACGTCCGTCACCACGCGCACACCCGCCGACCCGTCGAGCAGCGCCGGATCGAGCAGGTCCCGCTGCCGGGCCGACACCGCGAGCACCACCTCGACGCCGGGGCCCGCCAGCGCCGCGGCCGCCCGGCCGCCGAGGAAGAGCCGGGCGTCGAGGCGGGCCATGGTGTGCCCCCATGTCACCAGGACCCGGCGTACGCCCGGGGGCGTGTCCGGCAGCGGCGGCCGGGGGACTTCGCCGCAGCCGTTGTACGGCACGTAGCGCACCGGCGTCCGCCGGTACGCGACGGGCAGTTGCAGGGCGTCGGGGCACGGATCGACGGTCAGCGTCCCCAGGGCGTCGAAGTCCTCGATGCCGTACCGCTCCAGGAACGGCGCCACGGCCTGCGGCAGCAGCGCACGGGCGCGCGCCAGCAGGTCCGTGCCGTACAGCACCCGCACCGCCGGCACCCCGGCCGCCGCGGCGGCGACCGGGCCGGCCAGCGCGGTCGGCTCGTACACCACCAGGTCCGTGCGCCAGTCGCGGGCCAGCTCCACCAGGCCGTCGGTCATCGACGCGGCGAGCGCCGCGACCATCCGCAGGGCCCGCGGAGCGTTGTTGCCCGGCAGCGGTTCCCCGCCGGCGGGCGGCGCGGGCGGGCCGGCGTCCGCGGACGGCAGCACATAGCCCCGCACCATGCCGGCCGCGTCGGTGTCCGTACCCACCACCGCGCCCGGCAGTCCGGTACGGTCCGTCTCCGGCTTCAGCGCGGGCGGGCCCGCGACCAGCACCTCGTGCCCGGCGGCCCGGAACGCCGAGGCCAGCGGCACGAGGGCGTACAGATGCGAGGGCCAGGCCCAGGACGTGAACAGTACGCGCATGACTCGCCTTGTCCCTTCATGACGACATGGACCCGCTCAGCCAGGAGAGGGCCGGGAACGGCCCGCCGCGCGCGGCCCGGCGGCCTCCGTCGCGGGAGACGCACCGAGCCGTACGCGGCGGGCCGGGGGTTGATCCGGACGAAGCGCCCTACGCCTGGTGATCGACGATGACGGAAGCGTCCTTCGCGCCGTCACCCGCGGCGACCACGGACGCGAACCGCTCCCGCACCCGGTCCAGCACCGGCAGGCCGAGGCCGCTCTCGCGGGCGGCCCGGGTGGCGATGCCGATGTCCTTCTCCATCAGGTCCGCGCGGAAGAACGCCGGCTCGTACGAGCCGCGCAGCATCAGGCCGGCGCGGAACCGCATCACCATCGAACTGAACCCGGACTCCGCGATGGTGGAGATGACCCGGTCCCGGTCGAGGCCAGCGGCGACCCCGTAGGAGACCGCCTCCGCCATCGAGGCGACCTGGGCGCCGAGCAGCAGGTTGAGGACGACCTTGAGGCTGGTCGCGGTGCCCGGCGGGCCGAGGTGCAGCACCTGCGAGCCGAGCGCCTCCAGCACCGGCCGGACCTCGGCCAGGTCCGCCTCGTCCCCGGACACGAAGACCCGCAGCTCGCCCTGGCGGGCCTGCGGCGGATTGCCGACGACACACGCCTCGACGCGCCGCAGCCCCTTGTCCGCCAGCCGGCCGGCCGCCTCCCGGGCGAAGGCGGGGGAGACGGTCGAGGTGTCCACGACGAGCGCCCCGGGCTCCAGGACCGGCACGACCCGGCCGAACAGCACCTCCTCGACGGCCTTCTCGTCGCTGAGACTCAGCAGCACGACCCGTTGCCCCGCGGCGGCCGCCTCGGGCGAGTCGGCAGCCCGTGCCCCGGCCCGCACCAGCGGCTCCGCCTTGCCCGCGGTCCGGTTGAACACGGTCAGCCCGTACCCGCTCGCCAGCAGCCGGTGCGCCATCCCGCCGCCCATGGCACCGAGGCCGATGAACGCCAGTTGTCGGTGGTCCATGACCACTCCTCTCTTCGATACGGCCGGCACCGCGGCGCCCGTGCTCAGTACGCGGCGTCGACCTCGTACACGGCGAACGGCGCGGCGGTCCGGGTGTCGCGGAACGGGCGCAGCGGGGCGGTGTCCTGACGGTGGTCCGCGCCCTTCTCCCACGCCAGGAAGGCGGCCATGGACTCCCAGCGGCTCATCACCGCCAGCGCGGTGGGGTCCGTGGGGCTGCGCAGCAGCTCGTTGCCGAGCAGCCCCGGCACCTTCGCCATCCGCTCGCTGACCTGGTGGTAGGCGGACCGGACCGCGGCGAGCTGCTCCTCGTCGTACGCGGCCTGGTAGACCACCACCCGGGCCTCAGCGGGCACCGTCCACCGCCCTGCCCTCGACGCGCGCCACCATCTCCATGGGGTGGAAGGAGCCGCTGCGGCGGAACGGGTGGAGCTTCGCCCGGTGCTCCAGGTGGGCCGGACTGTCCTCGAACTCCCGGAAGCGGGCCTCGTCCAGCCAGTCGCTGACGATGTAGTACGTGCCCTCCTCGGCGGTGGCCCGGGCCAGCGACTGGCCGAGGTTGGCCGGGTGCCCGGTCACCGCGTCGCTGCCCTCGCGCCACACCCGCTCGAAGTCGCCCTCGCGGCCCGGCTCGATCTCCATGCGGAGCATCACACGGAAGGTCATCAGGAGATCCCCCCGTCGACACCGATGACGTTGCCGGTCACGTAGCGGGACAGGTCGCTGGCGAGCCAGAGCACGGCGCCCGCGACCTCCTCGGGCTTGCCGAGCCGGCCGAGGGCGGTCTTCGCGCCGTAGCGTTCGGCCATCAGGGTGCGCTGCTCCTCGGGCAGCGCGTGGAAGTTCTCGGTCTCGATGACGCCGAGGGCGACCACGTTGAACCGGATGCCCTTGGGCCCGAACTCCCGGGCCAGCGACCGGTTCAGGCCCACGAGCGCCGCCTTGGTCGCGGTGTAGTGGGCCCGCAGCGGCACACCCGCGTCCACGGCCCGGGAACCGATGCTGACCACCGAGGAGCCCGCGCCGAGCAGCGGCAGGGCGTGCTGGACGACGAGGTGGGTGCCGGTGATGTTGGTGGCGAGGATGCGCTGCCACTCCTCCAGCGGCAGGTCGCCGTACGGGACGTGGCTGATCGCGCCGGCGTTGTTGACGAGCAGGTCGAGCGTGCCGTACCGCTCCTCGGCCTGCTCCAGCAGCTCGGCCACGTCGGACGGCCGGGTCAGGTCGGCGCGGACGACGTGGTGGTCACCGCCGATCGCCTTCAGCTCGGCCTCCAGGGAGCCGACGAAGTCGCTGTCGGTGCGGTAGCAGGTGACGACGTCGACACCGGCCCGGGCCAGGGCCAGGACGATGCCGCGGCCGATGCCCCGGGTACCGCCGGTGACCAGGGCCTTCTTGCCTCGCAGGGCGAGTTCCATGATTCCTCCGTGGGGACGCGACAGTGGGAAAACGGGGGACGGGGCGGGCGGCGCCCGCCTTGAGGTCAGAGCAGCACGCCCAGCCCCGCGCAGTTCGCCAGGAGAGCGGCGATGGTCAGCAGGCTGCGCCGGCGGTTCCAGGCGCCCCAGCTGCGGCGCGGGTCCGCGAAGTCGGCCGGCAGGTGGTCCGGGTCCAGCGTGCGCATCCACCGGTTGACCGGGGCGTTGCGGGTGAGCGAGATGATGGCGGTGGCGACGGCCAGCACGGCGGCCACCGCGAACGCCGCCCGCGCGGCCGTCTCCGGCGCCAGGATCGCCAGCGCGGTGTCGCAGCCGACCGTGCCGACCAGGCAGAGCGGCATCGCCGGGTCGTAGCGGGTGCCGAAGAAGGCGTGGGCGTGCACGTACCGGTCGACGGGCAGGGAGGCGAGGTACGGGAAGCCGCCCAGCTGGGTGCCGAACAGCACCCCGGCCGCCAGCCCGTTGAGCAGCAGCACCAGCGGAGTGAGCAGGGCCAGCACGCCGGGCTCCTCAGCGGACGAGGGCGCGCGCGGCGGCCTCGACCTTCTCCTTGATCAGCGCCATCTGCACCGTGGTGTTGCGGTTGAGGCGCTCGGTCATCTGCTCGTCGGTGACCGGGGCCGCGGGCTTCATGTGGAAGTCCTGCACCCAGCGCATCCGTACGCCGCCGGCCTCCTGCGTGTACTCCCAATAGATCTTCATGTGGTCGAACGGGCCGGTCTCCACCCGCTCGGCGCGCACGGTGCGGCTCTCGGCGTCGGCCGTCCGCCGGGACACCCAGCTCCAGACCTGGCCGTTCTCGTCCGGGTGCATCGTCAGGCGGAAGAGCACGGTGTCGCCGTCCCGCTCCAGCACCTCGGCGGCGGCGTACTCGCTGAACAGGTCAGGCCACTTGGGCACGTCGTTGGTCATCCGCCACACCAGGTCCATGGGCGCGTCGATGACGATGTGGTTGTCGGTGTGTCCGCTCATGGTGCGTGCTCCTCGCGTCGTCGTGGTGGTCAACGGCCCAGAACCAGGGCCGAGGTGAAACCCCCGTGGCCGCGCGCCAGTACCAGGGCCCGCCGCAGCGGCAGTTCCCGTGGCGCGCCGGTCACCAGGTCGATCTCCATTCCCGGGGCGGGGCGCCGGGTGCCGGTGGTGGGCGGGATCACCCCGTCGCGCAGCGACAGCAGCGCCGTCGCCACGTCGAGCGGGGCGCCGCCGCCGTAGAGCCGCCCGGTGAGCGTCTTGGGCGCCGTGACCGGCACCGCCGACGGGCCGAAGACGGCGGCGACGGCCTCGGCTTCGTCGCGGTCGTCGGCGGGCACCCCGGCCGCGTCGGCGAACACCACGTCGATGTCGCCCGGGGTGAGCCGGGCGGCACGCAGGGCCTGTCCGACGACCCGGCGCAGCGCCCGGGGGCGCCCCGAACCGGCCGGCGGGTCGAATCCGGCGGCGTGGCCGAGCACCCGCCCGTACTCCGTCCTGGCGCCGCGGGCCTCGGCGGCCTCGGCGCTCTCCAGGACGAGGATGGCGCCGCCCTCGCCGGGTACGTAACCGCGCGCCGCGGCGTCGAACGGCAGGTAGGCCCGTTCCGGGTCGGTGGCGGTGGACAGCTTCCCGGTCGACAGCTGCGCGGTCAGGCCGTACGGGCACAGTGAGGCGTCCGTGCCGCCGGTGAGCACCAGCCGCGCGCCCCGGCCGGTCAGCCGCCGCGCCTGCGCGATGGCGTCGAGGCCGCCGGCCTGCTCGCAGGCGAGCACGCCGCAGGGGCCGCGCATGCCGTGGCGGATCGAGAGCTGGCCGGTGGTGGCGGCGTAGAACCAGGCGATCGACTGGTAGGCACCGACCCAGGACGGGTCGTGCTGGTACAGCGCCGTCATCTCCCGCTGGCCGAACTCCGTGCCGCCGGAGGACGAGGAGGTCACCACGGCCATCTCGTACTCGGGCAGCCCGGACGGGTCGACGCCCGCGTCCCCGAGCGCCTCCTCGGCGGCGGCGAGCGCCAGGTGCGTCCAGTGGTCGGTCTGGGAGATCAGCCGGCTCGGCCGTACGGCGGTCCGCGCGTCGAACTCGGTTATCTCGCCCGCCAGTTGCACGGGGTAGCCGGACGCGTCGAAGCGGGTGGTCCGGCCGATCGCCGACGTGCCGGCCAGTGTCGCCGCCCAGTGGGCCTTGACGCCGATGCCCGTCGGGGCGACGACACCGATGCCGGTGATCACCGGGGGCCGGGTGGACGTGGGGACGGTCATGTGTCGGTCCTTCCGGCCGCGGCGGCCGCGGTGCCGGGACGCGCCAGCAGCATCGCGGTCTGGAAACCGCCGAAGCCGCTGCCCACGCTCAGCACCACGTCCATCGCGTGCTCGCGCGCGGTGAGCGGCACGTAGTCCAGGTCGCACTGCGGGTCCGCGTGGTGCAGGTTGGCCGTCGGCGGCACGACCTGGCGTTCGAGGGCGAGCGCGCAGGCGGCCACCTCGATCGAGCCGATGGCGCCCAGCGAGTGGCCCACCATGGACTTGATGGAACTCACCGGGATGTCGTGGGCGTGCGCCCCCAGGCTGCGTTTGAACGCCGCCGTCTCGTGCCGGTCGTTCTGTTTGGTGCCCGAACCGTGCGCGTTGACGTAGTCCACCGCGCCGGGGTCGATGCGGGCCTGGTCCAGGGCGACCGTGATGGCCTCCGCCATCTCCCGCCCGTCGGGCTTCAGGCCGGTCATGTGGTAGGCGTTGCTGCGGCTCGCGAAGCCGGCGATCTCACCGTAGATGCGGGCGCCCCGCCGCTCGGCGGCCGTCCGCTCCTCCAGTACCAGGACGGCCGACCCCTCGGCGAGCACGAAGCCGTCCCGGTCCCGGTCGAAGGGGCGGGAGGCGTGCGCGGGGTCCGCGTTGTTCGGTGACGTCGCCTTGATCGCGTCGAAGCACGCCGAGGTGATCGGGGACAGCGGGGCGTCGGTGGCGCCGGCCAGTGCCACATCGGCGCTGCCCTCCTCGATGAGCTGGACGGCGTGCGCGATGGAGTCCAGCCCGGACGTGCAGCCCGTCGAGATCAGGGCGACCGGCCCCTCGGCGCCGGCCTCCCGGGCGACCTCGGCGGCCAGCGTGCTGGGCACCATGTAGCCGTACAGGTGCGGTACGCCGTACTCGTGGTCGACCAGCCACTTGCGGCCCCGGTCGCTGAGTACGACGTACTCCTCCTCCAGCCCCATCGTGCAGCCCACCGCGCTGCCGATGCTCACCGCCAGCCGCTCGGGCGGCAGTGCCGTGAGGTCCAGGCCGCTGTCCTGGACCGCCTCGCGGGCGGAGACCACGGCGAACTGGGCGGCCCGGTCCATCCGGCGCACCTGGCGCGGTTCCAGGCCCGCGGCGGCCGGGTCGAAGTCGACCTCGGCGGCGACCTGCGAGCGGAAGGCGGCCGGGTCGAAGAGGGTGATGCGCCGGGTGGCGGTGCGCCCCTCGGACAGCAGGTTCCAGAACGCCTCCCGGCCCACGCCGCCCGGCACCACGGCGCCGATACCGGTGATGACGGCCCGTCGTCTCACGACGCCCCGCTCACGTCCGGGTTGGACTCCTCGGGACGCTGCGCCTCCTCGGTGTCCACGTGCCCGAGTTCCGGCCGGGGGGCCAGCGGGGACAGGTGGAAGGCGCACCGCGCCGCCGTCTGGCCGGTGTTGACCAGCCGGTGCCGGACGCCGATCGGCACCAGCAGCGAGTCGCCGGCGGTGAGCCCGATGGGTTCGCCGTCCAGCGTCATCGTCAGCTCGCCGTCGACGACGTGCAGGAACTCCTCCGAGTACGGGTGGTAGTGCTCGGTGACGAAGTCGCCGGGCTCCAGCGTCAGCACGCCGCCGAAGCCCGAGGTGCACCCGACGGTGCGGGGGCTGAGGGTGACGCGGAGGTCGCCGCCGCGCTTGGTGTTGGGCGCGACCTCGCCCGCTGAGACCTTGACGGTCCGGGTGATGGCGGTGGTCATGAGTGTTTCCTTCCGGAGAGGAGCGGGGTGCGGGTCCGGTGGCACCCGGGGGTCACCGGATCCGCCCCTCGTCCTTCGTCCAGACGTAGAAGGGGTCGGCCATCGCGTCCTTGGGCTCCTTCCACGCCGGGTCGTACGGCTCGACGCAGGCGGCCAGCCGCGTGTTGATGTCCTCGTAGAGCGGGTGGCTGCGGGCCCGGTAGAGGTTGGGCGTGATGTCCTGGTCGGCTTCGACGAGGTGGAAGTAGAGCCCGTGGAACCGGAAGAGGGTGCGACGCGAGACACCGACCAGGTGCGGCAGGTCGGTGGCGTCGGACTCGCCGAAGATCCGGGCGATGTCGTCGGACTTGTCGGGCTTGAGGCGGGCGACGATCAGGGTGCGGTGCACGGCGTACCTCCCGGAATGTGCCACGGACAGCGTCGGACCGGACCGTCGCACCGCCGTCTGGAGAGCCGCTCAAGGACTCCTCCAGCTCACCCGCCGCTGCTGGACGGCCCCTTGAGCCGCCCGCGAGCCGGCCGGGCTGCACTGGGACACCCACCAAGAGCCAGGAGGAGCCACCGCATGCCGTTCGCAGCGATCACCTACGACGTCAAGCCCGGCTACGAGAAGGAACTCACCGAGATCTTCGGGAACTTCCAGCGGGTACGGGGCAGCAGCGTGCCCGACGCGCAGGGCCGCACGGCCGGCACCATCCTGGCCACCGCGGTCTTCCTGCGGGACGACACCCTGGTCCGCGTCATCGAGTACACCGGTGACCTCGACGCCGTCGCCCGGCACATGGCGGCGCAGCCCGGGGTCCGCGAGGTGGAGCGCAAGCTCAAGCCGTACCTGAGCCGTCCCCGGGACACCGACACCCAGGAAGGGTTCGTGGCCACCTTCCGGCGCAGCCTCCTGACGACCGTCGCCGAGATCTCCGTACGGGACCGGGAAGCGGCCGGCCAGGGGCAGGGCGCGCCGCAGCCGTGAGCCACGCGGCCCGGACCGGGAACCGGCCCGCCGCGCCCGTACGGCTCCGGGGGGGGGGGGGGGGAGGGGGGGGGGGGGGGGGGGGGGGGGGGGGGGGGGGGGGGGGGGGAGGGGGAGGGGGGGAGTAGGAAAGAGAGAAGAG
>NZ_JBVIBD010000043.1:0-36809 GCF_055573595.1 Streptomyces sp. NPDC030165
AGCCGACGTGCTCTTCGCCATGCTCCACGACGGCACCTTCTACGACCCACAGCCCGCCCCTACAGGTTGACGAAACCCATAGGGGCACCCCCCCGTGTGCCGGGTCGGCGGACCATCGGCTCAGCAGATCGAGAAACCGTGTCGTGCGGTGCGTCCAGTTCGTCCCGAGCCTATGCCGTCGTGTCGGCCGGGCACTGGTACGCGCCGGTCTCCGAGGCCGCGGTCATCGTCTGGCGGCAGTGACCGCACAGCAGGAATCCGGCGAGCACTGGGGCTCCGG
Source organism: Streptomyces sp. NPDC030165 (assembly GCF_055573595.1). Lineage (NCBI taxonomy): Bacteria > Bacillati > Actinomycetota > Actinomycetes > Kitasatosporales > Streptomycetaceae > Streptomyces > Streptomyces sp. NPDC030165. Next base: position 281 of record NZ_JBVIBD010000043.1, read on the forward strand.
CCTGCCAGGTCAGTGACGAACTGTGGGCGGTGATCGAACCGCTGCTGCCCAAGCACGAGCGGCGCTACCGGTACCCGGGCCGCAGGCGGATCGATGACCGTAAGACGCTGCAAGGCAACCTGTTCGTGCTCTATACCGGCATCCAGTGGGAGTACCTGCCGCGTTGGGCTTCGGGTCCGGCCCGACCTGCTGGCGTCGCCTGGCCGAGTGGCAGCAGGCAGGCGTCTGGGAGGACCTTCAGCAGGTGCTGCTGGTCCGCCTGCGGGCGGCGGACCGGCTGGACTTCTCCCGCGCCACCATCGATGCCTCGCATGTGCAGGCCAAGCGGGGGCGAAGCCGCCCAAAAGTCGGCCCGAGTCCGGTTGACCGGGGGCGGCCGGGCTCCAAGCACCATGTGCTGACTGACGGCGGCGGCATTCCGCTGCGGGTGTCACTGACCGGCGGTCACCGCAACGACATCACGCAGCTACTTCCACTGATCGACACCGTGCCGCCCGTCCGGGGCCGCCGCGGACGACCACGGCGCAAGCCCCGGAGCCTCTATGCCGACCGCGGCTACGACCACGAGGTCTACCGCCGTCGCCTGCGGCAGCGGAGCATCGTGCCGAAGACCGCTCACCGCGGGCAGCCGCACGGCTCAGGACTGGGCCGTGTCCGGTGGGTTGCCGAAGCAGCCATCGCTCACCTTCACGGTCCGCGTCGGCTGCGAGTCCGCTGGGAAGCACGCGACGACATGCACAACGCCTTCCTCCAACTTGCTCACTGCATGATCCTCGCCCGCAAGCTCCCAGCTTTCTGAAAGGACCCTTTAAAGCCATACGTTCCGTCGGCATGGCCGGAGGGGGGTGTACACCGCTACAGCACGCCGTGCAGGGCGGCCTCGGCGAACCCCTCATCGTCCTCGCGGTACTTGCGCATGACCTTCGAGCCGGGGGCCCAGCTGCCCTGTTTCTCGGCCTGGCGGTCGTCGTGGCCGGCGCGGGCGGACTCGGTGACCAGGCCCCGGCGGGGGCTGTGGCCAGTGAAGCGCTTGGCCAGTCCGGCGCGCTCGCCCATCCGGGTCAGGGCGTCGCCGACGGACTCCGGGTCGAGTCCGGCGTCCAGGACGACGGTGCCGGCGGAGTGCACGGCGCGGTAGGCGAAGTCGTCCGGGCCGGGCCGGGCGGTCTCCCGCCAGCGGCGGCAGGCGCGGACCGGGCACAGGTGGGGGCGGGAGCCGCAGGGGACCTGCACGACGCGCGGCCAGATCTTGGAGGTGCGCAGGTCGACGACGAGTCCGCGGTCGGCGTCGTCCTCGGTGACGTGCCGGTCGCGCAGGGCGGCCAGCTCGTGCTCGCGGCCGGCGACGGCGAAGTGCATCGTCATCATGGAGAGGTCGCGGATGCCGGCGGTGTTGTCCGGCAGGGTGGGGGCGATCTTCTCCATGTCGCGGACCAGCAGGGCCTGGGCGGGCCCGCGGCCGCGCTGCTCGTCAGCCTTCTCCATCGCGCGGACCTTGGTGTCCAGCAGGGCGCGGTCCTCGGCCGCGATGTCGCGCGGCAGCGGCAGGCCGTACTCGGTGCGGGCGGTGACCACGACGCCGGCCAGGTGCCGGTCGATGGAACTCGGCGCCTTGAAGGTGCCGCGCTTCCAGCCGGGCTGGGTCCAGCACCACTCGGTGAACAGCACGAGGGTGCCGGTGGTGACGGCGGCCGGCGGCAGGCCGGTCTCGGCGCAGTAGCGCAGCCAGGTCTTCCAGTCCCCGCTGTGCGCCCTGGGGGTGTTGGCCGGGCGGTGGGCGCGGACGTGGGCGTCGCGGGTACGCCGAGGTTGCGGAGCTAACCCCGCTCCGGTGTAGGGCCGCCGACCGGCGGGGCATCTACCAGTTCCGCGGTGTGCATTCAAGACATCGCGAAAACCGGTTCCGTAGCAGCCAGCAGCCGCCAGATTCACGGAAACCGCAGGTCAGAGACCTTTGAGCGGGCGTCGCGAGCCGCCCATGCTGACGCTTCATCAGCACCGGGACGCAAATTCGCGAGAACTCGAACCTGCCGCCCACCGGGTGCAGTCTCCTCCCTGCCCGGGGGCGCCACCGGGCAGGACCAGGGGACTTGCGCGGCTAACTGCCCGCTGCCTCAAGGTCCGTCCGACCCATCCCTCGCGTGCTGCGGCACGCACCAGAAGCGAAGGCTTGCCATGTCCACCACAAGTAGTGACCCCTCCGATGGCCCGCAGGCGCACGGGACGCCGCCGGCCGAGCCGGACGCGGTGCCCGCGGAACACCCGCGCGAGCAGAGCGCCCTCGGCTGGGCCAAGGTCACCCTGTCCGCGCTGTCCTGCACCGCTGGCGTGGCCCTCACCCTGACCGGTCACGCGGAGGCGGGTGTCGCTCTCATCGCCGCCGGATCCGTGGGAGGGGGCGTCCAGGTACACATCAGCGTGCGGAAGTAGTGCACGGGGCACAGGGCCCATGCCCCTGAAACGCCCCTCCCGCGTCGGTGCCGTGCTCCCCTCCACGGCACCGACCTTCTCCTTCCGGGCAGCGCGTTCGGCCCGGGCCCTGCGTAGAGCGGCGGCTTCGGTGGCGGCGGCCTGGCGGCGGCGCTGGGCACGGGCTGCCTCGAGTGGGGCCGGTACATCGTCCGAGGCGGGCTCGGGGAAGGCGCAGGCGCTGAGCGTGCGCATCGCAGCGGTCTGCCGCTGCACCGCCTGCGCGATGGCCGGGTCCACCCGGCGGCGCCGCGGGGCCGCCTCCTGATGTGCGGAGAGGGCCTGGCGGAAGCCGGGCGATCCCGTCTCGCGTGTCTTCACCGACCTGTTGAGCGGTTGGCGCAGCGGCCGGGGCTGCTGGCGCGGTCCGGGGCGCGGGTGCGGCACCCGGGGCAGGAGCTGCACCGTGCGCACCGCGTCGGTGCCGGCCGTGCTGTTCGCCGTGACGACGATCCGCGCGGTGATCAGGCGCAGCTGAGTGGCGTAGGCCGAGCAGTCAGGGCGGAGGTCCAGTTGCCCGGTCTCCAGGTGGAACGCGACGGCTGTGACATGGTGGGGCAGTTGCGGGGCAACGGTGGCGGCGATGTCCGGTCCGCGGTCCAGGACGCTGCCGCCGGCGGCCGGGAGCTCCCAGGCCCGATCGGCCATCAGCCGGGCCAGTACGGCGGCGAGCCCGGAGGGTTCCGCCCGTCACGCTTCTTCGGGCGGCCGGCGGCGAGCTTGTGCAGCATCGTTGGCTCGTCGGCGTTGGTCCGTGGCCTGTGTGTCTCCTGTGGACAGAAGATCGGCATCGGGGTCGCCGCGGGCGACGATGCGGGTGCGCTGTCGTTCGGTTGTCTCGCCGAGGCCGGCCGGCCCCTCGACCGCGGGCTGCCCCAGCAACAACGCATACCTGTCGTCACCAGCACGTAGTAGCGTCGTCAGATCATTGCGCCCCCGTCTCCAACGCACTCTTCAGGCGGAAATGTCGGAATCCTCGGAAGTCAGTAAAATCCCGCACCCCACCGGATGAAACCGCTGATCGCGCCCTGTCCCCGCGCACGCGGGAGTGGTCCCCAGGTGCCGTCGGCCGACCACAACCGGTGGCGGTGGTCCCCGCCCACGCGGGGTGGTCCCGGGCAACGACTTCACGAAGTCGGCTACTCGTCGTGGTCCACGCACAGGCGCGGGTGGCGCATCGACTACCTCCTCTCGACTCATGGTCCCTGCGCGGGCGGAGGTGAGCCGCGCCACCAGGCAGGTCTACGGTCTGTATGTCGTGGGGTGCGGCGGTGGGGCAGACTGGCGTTCCTGGGGCCGTGAGGTGTTCTGTGGACTATGCGGAGGTTTGTGGTGAGTGCGCAGCCGTTCGAGTCACCGGGTGACGAGGTTCCTCTGTTTCCCCTGCCGCCTGCGTCGGAGGCGGCGCTGCGGGTGGCGGTCAAGCGTCTTGATCTTGCCGCGTCGGTGCGGTTCGAGCAGGAGTTCCGCGCCGCATGGGAAGAAGCGGTCCAGACCGACAGCACCGTTCCGTTGCACACGTTCTTGCACCGCTGGGCGATGTGGGTCGCGCTGCACCGCTACCCGGCCCGTGCGGCGCGGGTGCGAGAGCTGGAGCGAGCCGTGGGCGAGGCGGCGACTCTGGAGGATGCCCGCTCGGCGGCTGCCGAGATCAAGCGGCTGCTGGACGCCGCGGCGGCTGAGGTCGCCGGCCGGTGAGCACCTGGTCGTGGGAGTACATGACCACCCAGGCCGACATCGTCGGCGGACTGCCCGAACAAGCCGTACGCGAAGTCGAGCAGATCGCCGGGCGGCTGGTCGACGCCGCGAACGTCAAGTACCTGGGCGAGCCGCCCACCGAGGAGTCGGGCGTGTCAAAACTGCAAGTCTTCGCGGAAGGCCCCTGGCTCATCTGGTACATGGAGCACTGGCGCTGGCACACAGTTCCGATCGTCCGCGTGGCCAACCCGGCCATCGGCCACAGCTGAACACCGCCCCACCCGACCGAATGGTCCACAGCGCACTTCGGAAGCACGACCTCTCAGGAGAGTTGATGGCCCCCGCACATGCGGGGCTGGCCCCGCCTTCGGTCATCAAGTGGCCATGCGGAGGTGCGTCACGCAAGGTTCTCTTGTGTGGAGAGCGCAGAAAGCAGCGACGGTGCGGTACCGCCCGTCCCGGCAGGCTGGTTCATGGAGGACAGCCATGCAGCCGGCCGCAGCCAAGCGCGACGATGTCCGTCGTTAAGGGGGGAGGCGGAGGAAGCGACGCCGAAGGGAACTGTCGGGTCGTCCGGACGGGTTCACAGAGGAAGCAATCTGTCCGGTATGCCGGTTTCTGTGAAAGTGAGTAAAAACCAGTACCCGGCACGGTAAAGGGCCAGGTCAGCTCCTTGTGGTCCCCGCGCCAGCGGGGGTGGTCCCTGGCTGCTCGATTCCGGCAACACGCTGCTGTGGTGGTCCCCGCGCCAGCGGGGGTGGTCCCTGCCCGGTGTGCGGTGCGGGTGTGGGGTCGAAGGTGGTCCCCGCGCCAGCGGGGGTGGTCCCGAGATGACGCTCGACGCTTCCAAGTACATCCTGTGGTCCCCGCGCCAGCGGGGGTGGTCCCGCCACGAAGGTGGATCAGGAGGCTGAGGCCTGGTGGTCCCCGCGCCAGCGGGGGTGGTCCCCCGTCCAGGTTCTTACCGAACGCGTCGGCCACGTGGTCCCCGCGCCAGCGGGGGTGGTCCCTGGAGAGCGAGAACGCGGAGCTGCGGGCCGAAGTGGTCCCCGCGCCAGCGGGGGTGGTCCCATCAACTCCAATCGGCAGAAGGCCGACGTCCTGTGGTCCCCGCGCCAGCGGGGGTGGTCCCAGGCTGCCGTGAGTTCGCCTGGGAGCCGTAAGGTGGTCCCCGCGCCAGCGGGGGTGGTCCCTCCTGCCGGACGAGGACGAGTTGAGCGATGAGGTGGTCCCCGCGCCAGCGGGGGTGGTCCCGGCTGGTGAGTAACGACGGTGTCAGCACCGTGGTGGTCCCCGCGCCAGCGGGGGTGGTCCCGTCGCGAGCTGCGCCCCCTCGATCACCCCGTCGTGGTCCCCGCGCCAGCGGGGGTGGTCCCATGCCCGGAGGCTGGACCGCGGTCAGCGACCGGTGGTCCCCGCGCCAGCGGGGGTGGCCCCTCGTCGACAACAAGCGTGCGGGGTACGAGCTGGTGGTCCCCGCGCCAGCGGGGGTGGTCCCCCGGCCTCGATGACCGCCTGGGCCTCCTCCGGGTGGTCCCCGCGCCAGCGGGGGTGGTCCCTACGGACATGCAGGTCAGCGGCCTGCAACCGCGTGGTCCCCGCGCCAGCGGGGGTGGTCCCGGCGGGCGGCACCGCCGGGTGGCGGTCATCGGGTGGTCCCCGCGCCAGCGGGGGTGGTCCCGGCAGCACCTGGACATCGACGTTGGGTCTCTGGTGGTCCCCGCGCCAGCGGGGGTGGTCCGGAGAGCCGGGTCAGAGCCGCGCGGGCCTTCGCGGCCCCAGCCGCATACACAGCCGCCCGGCCGCACGGGGCCGGTTCCTCGGCCAGCGCCGGGGCCCGAGCGGCGAGCCAGGCCTTGGTGCGGGTGGCGAGCGGATGCTCGGCGACGCGCTGGCGGGCCTCCCGGCGCAGCGGCCTCCGCGGCCGCGGGCGAAGGATGGAGGTGGCGGCGGCACAGCTGCACAGGCCGGGCCTGCTCAGCTTCTGCCAAGACCTCGGGGCCCACAGGCGAGGTTCCGCAGTACCGCGGTCCGCTGGTCACACAGCAGCAACTCGGCGACCTGACCGGCGGCCCAATGATGGTGAGAGCTTGAGAGGACTGGCCGGAGAGCGATGCCAGCTGACGCAGGTAGTCCCCTGTGGCAGCCGTGCCCGTGTCGCGCGCTCCGGAGGCAGCGGATCGCTCATCACGACACCTCCATACCTCGTCGCCCGCTCCTGCAGTGTGTCGGAGCGGTGGATCACTGATCCAGCAGATCGCGGAGCCGTCGCCGAGGTCGTCGTGTTCGTGAGTAGGCGGCCCCGCCCCACTGCCTTTTCGTCGACCGGAAGATTCGGCAGTGCGCGGCCGGTACGGTGCGCAATGCTGGTGCTGTCCGGCCGCTCCGTCCAACTCTGTGAAAGGTCGTGCGTCCGATGCCGTTGCGCGAACGGTGCCGGGCGTCGGCTTCGCTCTGGCGGACTGCCTCCCTCGTACACACAGAGCGGCATCAGCGCCACCACCGTGGCCGGCTCCGGCACCGCCCCCTTTCCCCAGCAATAGCTGCTGCACATAAGGCCATGACATGCCCAACCTGCCTGCGAGTCCTACTGAGCCTGTCGGCAAAGCGGCGTTCCCTCAGGTGTCATCTGCCGCCCGCAGAGTGTGGGCGAAGCACGACAGCAAGACGGACGGCTGGCTTCCGCTCTGGCGGCATATGGCCGACAGTGCAGCCGTGGCCGGAAAACTGTGGGATGACTGGCTGCCCCGCAGTGTGAAAAAGCTCGTAGCCTACGCTCTTCCCGAAGGGGAGGCGGACGCCCGGCGTCTCATCGTCTTTCTCGCCGGCGCCCACGACATCGGTAAGGCCAGTCCCGCCTTCGCCTGCCAGGTGGATCTCCTCGCTGAGGACATGCGTACTGCCGGGCTCGACATGCTCTCCCGCAAGGAGTACGGCACCGACCGCCGCCTCGCCCCGCACGGGATGGCCGGGCAGCTGCTCCTGCAGGAGTGGCTGGAAACACGGCACGGCCTGAATCCGCGGGCCTCCGGACAGTTCGCGGTCGTGGCAGGCGGGCATCACGGAACGCCTCCCGAGCACCAGCAGATCCATGACCTGCAGCTCCGGCCGCGGCTGCTGCGGCACCCAGGTCCCAGTGAGGCCGAGTGGCGGCGCGTGCAGTACGAACTGCTGGACGGGTGCGCCCAGATAGCAGACGCCGGCTCCCGATGGGCGTCCTGGCGCGCGGTCCGGTTGCCGCAGCCGGTACAGGTCGTACTGACCGCTGTCGTGATTCTCGCTGACTGGATCGCCAGCGCTCCCGAGCTGTTTCCCTACGACCCGGCGTCCTGGCAGCCGGCCGGACCGGTCGGCGAGGAACGCCGCCTGAGGGCTGCGTGGCAGGGCCTGGACCTTCCAGGCCCCTGGTCCTCGGAGGAGCCGAAGCAGGCGGCTGAGGCGCTGTTCGCACAGCGGTTCACCCTGCCCGAGGGGGCGCGGATCAGGCCGGTTCAGGAGGAAGCGGTGCGGATGGCGCGGTCGATGTTGGCGGCAGGGTTGCTGATGATCGAGGCGCCGATGGGTGAGGGCAAGACGGAGGCCGCCTTCGCCGCCGCGGAGATTTTGGCCGCGCGGACCGGGGCGGGCGGCTGTCTGGTGGCGCTGCCTACCCGGGCCACGGGGGATGCCATGTTCCCGCGTCTGCTGGCGTGGCTGGACAGGCTGCCGCTGGACGGCCCCCGCTCTGTCGTTCTGGCGCATGCCAAGGCTGCGCTCAACGACGTGTGGGCGGGCATGATGCGCAGAGAGCGGCGGGCGATTGCCGCCGTCGAGCTGGACGGGCCCGACCGGGTCGGTGCCGAGCGTGCTGCCGAGCCCGCCGGGCTTCATGCTCATCGGTGGCTGCGTGGCCGTAAGAAGGCGCTGCTGGCCTCTTTCGCGGTGGGCACCGTTGATCAGGTGCTGTTCGCGGGGCTGAAGAGCCGGCACTTGGCGCTGCGGCATCTGGCGGTGGCGGGCAAGGTCGTCATTATTGATGAAGTTCACGCCTATGACGCGTATATGAGCCGCTATCTCGACCGTGTGTTGGAGTGGCTCGCCGCCTACCGGGTGCCGGTCGTGCTGCTCTCCGCCACCTTGCCGGCCGATCGCAGGCGGGCGCTGGCCGCCGCGTACGCAGGGCAGCCGACGGACGCAGAAGGACTGGGGCCGGAATCGGTGCTCGATGATGTCTACCCGCTGATCACCGCAGTCGCCCCCGGCGCCCCGCTCCAAGTGGCGCGTCCCGCGGCGGCCTCTGGTCGCCGTACGGACGTGCACCTGGAGCGGTTGGAGGACGATCCTGTCCTGCTGGCCGACCGGCTGACAGCGGAGCTGGCGGACGGGGGATGCGCGCTGGTGGTGCGCAACACCGTCGACCGAGTGCTGGAGGCGGCCGATGTGCTGCGGGAGCGGTTCGGGGACGGTGCGGTGACCGTGGCGCACTCGCGCTTTCTGGCTGCCGACCGGGCCGCCAAGGACACGGAGCTGCGGGAGCGGTTCGGTCCCGGCGGCGACCGGCCGGCGGGGCCGCACGTGGTGGTGGCCAGTCAGGTGGTCGAGCAGTCGCTGGATGTGGATTTCGACCTGCTGGTGACCGATCTCGCGCCCGTCGACCTGTTGTTGCAGCGTATGGGGCGCCTGCACCGTCATCCGCGTGTACGGCCACCGCGCCTGGCCCAGGCCCGGTGCCTGGTGACCGGAGTGGCCGACTGGTCATCCACTCCTCCACAGCCGGTCCAAGGCTCGGTATCCGTCTACGGGGTACACCTCCTGCTGCGCACACTGGCGACCCTGGCCCCGCATCTCGACGGTGATCTGCTGGTGCTGCCGGACCACATCAGCCCGCTGGTCCAAGAGGTCTATGGGAGCACCGAGGTCGGTCCTTCCGAGTGGGCCGGGAAACTGGCTGATGCCCGCGCAGAACATCTTCGACTCCTTGAGAAGAAACGCGAAGCGGCCGGCGACTTCCTTCTGGGGCCGGTGCGGCGGGCGGGGCGGCCGGTGATCGGCTGGCTGGAGGCCAATGCCGGGGACGCGGACGACAGCCGGGCGGGGCGTGCGCAGGTGCGCGACAGCCCGGAGAGCCTGGAGGTTCTGGTCGTCCAGCGGCTGCGGGACGGCCGACTGGTCACCGTGCCGTGGCTGGACGGCGGGCGGGGCGGTCTGGATCTTCTCACTGATTTCCTGCCGAGCCGGCGTGCCGCCGAGGCCGCCGCGGCGAGCGCGATCACGTTGCCCTGGCAGTTCTGTAAACCCTGGGTGATCGACCGGACCATCGAGGAGCTGGAACGCTTCCGGGTGGACGCCTGGCAGGTGAAGGAATGCCCATGGCTGGCTGGGGAGTTGTTCCTCGTTCTCGATGAGGATTGTCAGACCCGTCTGTCAGGCTTCGTTCTCAGCTACAGCAAGGACGACGGGCTGCGGGTGCTGCCCTCGACCGCACCCGCACCCGCACGCGAGCGCGGAACGGTCGAGGGAGAAGCCCCGCCTGGGGACGGAGAAGATCGTGGGCGAGCAGCGGACAGCGAGGTTACGAGCCCTGCGTCGGGCCCGGCGCCAGTGGCCGTGCCCGAGGGGGCCTCTTGTCAGACGGCGTCAGCCGATCCTTCGAACACGCGGAAGCGCGCAGAGGAGGCGGGCCCGCTGATGTCCCGCACCGCTCAGGCTGACGCTGCGGCGCCGCCGTCCTTCGACCTGGTCACCCGTCCGTGGCTGCCGGTACAGCGCCTGGACGGCGGCACTGTGGAGCTGTCGCTGCATGACCTCTTCGCGCAGACCCGCGAGCTGCGGCGGCTCGTAGGGGACGTGCCCACACAGGAGTTGGCCCTGTTGCGACTGCTGCTCGCTGTGGTGCACGACGCCCTCGACGGGCCGGCGGGCCTGGAGGGCTGGGAGGAGCTGTGGCAGGCGGGCGCCCCCTTCGCTCCGGTGCTGGACTACCTTCGCCGCTACGGAGACCGCTTCGACCTTCTGCACCCCGAGCGGCCGTTCTTCCAGGTGAGCGGGCTGCGTACGGAGAAGGACGAGGTCGCCTCGCTGAACCGGCTGGTCGCCGACGTTCCCAACGGCGATCCGTTCTTCGCCATGCGCCGTCCGGGCGTGGACCGGCTCTCGTATGCCGAGGCGGCCCGGTGGCTGGTGCACGCCCACGCTTACGACACTTCTGGTATCAAGTCCGCCATGGCCAGGGACAGCCGGGCCAAGGCCGGCAAGGTCTATCCCCTGGGCGTGGGGTCGGCCGGCACTCTGGGCGGGATTTTCGCCGAGGGAGCGAATCTTCACGAGACGCTGCTGCTGAACCTCATCGCCCTCGACGAGGGCATCGTCGAGGTGGCGGATCACGCGGGCACGGGCGGTGAAGACCGGCCAGCGTGGCGGCGGGAGCAGCCGTTCGGTCCGGGGCCGCGCGGGGCGGCCTCGGATCTCAGCCGGCCGGACGGGCTGCGGGATCTGTACACCTGGCAGTCCCGCCGTATCCGGCTGCACGCCGAGGACGGCACCATCACGGGGGTCGTTCTTGGTTATGGCGATCCGCTGGCGATGTCCGCGCCGTGGAAGCTGGAGCCCATGTCGGGGTGGCGGCGCAGCCCGGCGCAGGAGAAGAAGCAGGGCCGTCCGCTGGTGTACATGCCGCAGCAGCACGATCCGAGCCGGGCGGCCTGGCGGGGCCTGGACAGCCTGCTGCGCACCCGCCGGGCCGCCACGGACGACAGCGGGCGAGGGGTGCCTGTGTCGCTGCCGTCCGGGGTCGTGCGCTGGTCTTCGATGCTGACCACCGAGGGCGTCCTCGATCCGCGGGCGCTGATCCGGTTGCGGCTCATCGGCGCCGTGTACGGTACGCAGCAGTCCGTGGTGGACGAGATCGTGGATGACTCGGTGGTCCTGCCCGCGGTGCTCCTGCACCAGGAGCACGTGACGTTTTGTACCGCGGCGGTCGACGCCGTCGCCGACGCGGATGAAGCCGTACGCGCCCTGGGCCACCTTGCCGGGAATTTGGCGCGCGCCGCCGGGAGCGACGCGGCACCCGCCACACAGACCGCCCGCGACCTCGGCTTCGGGACGTTGGGTGGCCCCTACCGGCAGTGGCTGGCCACGTTGGCCACCTACTCCGATCCGCAGGAGGCCCGCAAGCAGTGGCAGGCCACGGTGCGCCGCCGCATCCTCCGGCTCGGCCGGGACCTGCTGGATTCCGCGGGCCCGGTCGCGTCGGAGGGCCGCGTCACCGAGCTTGCCGGGTACGGGCCGACCTGGGTCAATGACGCCGTCGCAGAGACCTGGTTCCGCCGGCGGTTGAACAAGGTTCTGCCCGACGCAGTGGTGCGGCCGGGCAATGCGCAGGCCGTAGGTCATCTCTCCTCGTCATCCGTAACTGACCCCACCTCAGCGCCGGTGCTGGAGTCTGCACCCGTGCGCCGCGACGACCAGACGGAGCCCGCCTTATGACCACCGGCCCGCAGCCACCCGCAGACCGTCGAACGGAAAGCTCCAAGCGCACGCACCGAAGTACCTACCAGCGGAGCGCCCCAGAGGTGGCCACGGCGCGCTGCATCGGACGGCTTCAGCATCTCTACCGCCAGGATGTCCCGGCTGCCGTCGCGATCCTGGCGCGGCTGCGTCGGGCCGCCGGCCGGACCGTGCACGAGACCCCGGACATCTGGGGCATCGACGGGCTGGAGGACCTCGCACGGGTCTGGGAAATGCGGCGGGAAGCGAACGGGGCCGACCCGGCAGGCAGCGAAGCGCCGCCGGAGCTGCTTGACCCGGCCGAACGCCGTACGCGTGAGGTGAGCACGCGGGCCGAGGAAGACGCCGTTCATGTGGCGGTCACGCTGTGGGCGCTGCATCAGCAGTCCGTACGGGATGCGGCCATGTACGAGCCCGGCTGGAGTCTGGGACGTGCGGTTCGCGCCCTGGCCCGAGGCGGCGGGGTCACCAGCCCCGCCGCTGACGGCGAGCCGGATCCGGGCCGGAAGCAAGCCCGTTCCGCTCCTCGTCTGGATGATGAACTCAACGAGACGTTGCGCAAGCGCTTCGTCCGTATCGGCACCTCGACCTCGTTCGACATGCTCGCCGTGCGCCTGCGCGAAGTGGTACTGCTGCTGCGCACCGCACGTATCCCGCTCGACTATGCCCGGCTCGCCGACCAGTTGTGCCGCTGGCAGAACGAGGATCTGCGGGCGAGCGTGCGCCGCACCTGGGGACGGGAGCTGTACCTGTCCTACATCTGGCAGACCCGGTCGGGCGGCGATGGGGAGGACAGCGCCGAAGACACACCACCTCTCTCCGAGACCGACGAGCCCGACCCCGGCCTCTGAGCCACCGGAGGGGAGTGGCCGATGCATCGCGTCGCCATGTCCCACCGGCACCAGCACCGCCACCTCCAGCACAAGGCCCACGCCTCGCCGCGGAAGCCCGTACCCGACCCACTTACCAGCGCCAGAACGGAAGACCTCGATGAGCCGCACGATCGTCGACATCCACATCCTCCAGACCGTCCCGCCGAGCAACCTCAACCGCGACGACACCGGAACCCCCAAATCCGCTCTGTATGGCGGGGTACGGCGGGCACGGGTCTCCAGCCAGGCGTGGAAGCGGGCCACCCGCAAAGCCTTCAATGACCTGCTGCCCCCCTCGGAGCTGGGTGTGCGCACGAAGAAGGTCGCCGAGGTGCTGGCCGAGCGGATCACGGCCCTGGCCCCGGCGACGGGTCCGGCCCACGCCGTCGGCCTGGCCGCCGAGATGCTTCGGGCGGCGACCGGCTCCAAGGTCGAAGTGCCCAAACGCAAGACGAAGGACGACCAGGCCGATGGGGAAGGAACGAACGGCGCGGCTCCGGAGTCCTCGTATCTGATGTTCCTAAGCACCCGGCAGCTCGACGCATTGGCCGCCCTGGCCCTCGAACTGGATGCCGGCGACGGCCTCAAGAGCTTCCAGGCGGCGCTGAAGAAGAAGGAGAACAAGGCGGCTGCCCAGCAGGCGGTCGACACCCGGCACTCGGTGGACATCGCGTTGTTCGGCCGGATGGTCGCCGACTCCACCGACTTGAACGTGGAGGCCGCCACACAGGTCGCCCACGCGATCAGCGTGCACAAGTCCGAGATCGAATCCGACTACTACACCGCGGTCGACGACAAAAACACCGACGCCGAAATGGGCGCCGGGATGATCGGCTCCATCGACTTCAACTCCGCCACCCTCTACCGCTACGCGGCCGTCGACGTCGACGAGCTGCACCGCACCCTGGGCAGCGGGCTCCGTACGGGCGAGGCGCCGTCGACTCCCGCGCAGAGGGCCGTGGCCGCTTTCCTCGAAGGGTTCATCACCTCGCTGCCCACCGGGAAGATCAACACGTTCGGCAACCACACTCTGCCGTCCGCGGTGATCGTCAAGCTCCGCACCCGCCGCCCCGTCAGCTTCGTCGGTGCCTTCGAACACCCGGTACCGCAGGGCGCGAACGGCGGCTTCCTGGAGGAAGCCTGCAAGCGCCTGGGAAGCTATGTGCCGCAGCTGGAGAAGGCGTTTGATGTACCGGACGGCGAGCAGGGCTGGGTCCTGCGGGTGGGCGAGGAAACCCAGGCCCTCAAGGACCTCGGCACCAGTGTCACGCTGGCGGAACTGGTCAAGGACGTGGAGGCCGCCGTCGCCAAGCGTCTGGAGTCCGGCGCATGAGCGTGCTGCTCCTGCGGCTCGCCGGCCCGCTGCAAGCCTGGGGCTCCGCGGCCCGCTTCGCGCGCCGCAGCACCGAAAACGCCCCGACGAAAAGCGGCGTGCTCGGCCTGCTCGCCGCGGCCCAGGGCCGCCCGCGCCAGGCGGACCTCTCCGACCTGGCCGCGCTGCGCTTCGGCGTACGCATCGACCAGCCCGGCTCCCGGCTGCGCGACTTCCACACCGCCCACCACGCCGACTCCGGCAAGGCCATGCCGCTGTCCGAACGCTTCTACCTGGCCGACGCCGTCTTCGTCGCCGGCCTCGAAGGCGGTTCCCAGCCGCTGCACCAGCTCTATGAAGCGCTGCTGTGCCCCCGCTATCTGCCCTACCTCGGCCGCCGCTCCTGCCCCCCGTCCCAGCCACTGGCCATGGGCCCGCCGCAGGAGGTCCCCCTGGAAGAGGCCCTGCGTCACGCCGAGTGGCAGGCCTCTCGCTGGTACGTGCAGCAGCTCCAGCACACCGCCGGACACGGCACCGCGCCCGGGCCGGAAGTCCTGGACGTGCTCCTCGACTGCCCGCCCGGAGATGTCCCTGACTTCACCCTGCGGGACACGCCCGTGAGCTACGACCCCCGCCACCGCCGCTACGCGCTGCGCGGCGTCCGCAGCACGCAGGCCACCGCCGTGCGCTCCGACACGCCCCCGGCCCACGAACCGACCACCGGCCTCACCCCCCTCCCCTTTGAGTCACCAGCGACGCCCCCGCCTCCGAGGACCACCTGATGTACCTGACCCGCTTCCGCGTCAACACCGGCCGCACCGAGGCCCGCCGGCTGCTCGGCTCCCCCCACCTGATGCACGGCGCCGTCAACATGGCCTTCCCCGACCGCCCGCCCCGCGACGGACAGGGCCCCCGCACCCTGTGGCGCGTGGACCGCACCTCCCAGGCGGAAACCACCCTGTTCATCGTCAGCCCCACCCGCCCGGATCTGACCCACCTCGTCGAACAAGCCGGCTGGCCCACCCTGGAAACCCCCGGCTGGACCACCTTCGCCTACGGCGAGTTCCTCGACGCCTTGGCGGCCGGGGACACCTGGGGCTTCCGGCTGACCGCCAACCCCGTCCACCACATACGCCAGCCCCAGGACGCCCCGGGCGCCCGTACCAAACGCGCCGCCCACGTCACCCCCCGCCACCAGATGCAGTGGCTGCTCCAGCGCCAGGAGAAAGCAGGCTTCGAAATAGTGCCCAAGCCCGCCGACCGCCAACTGACGCAGTACGGCGACGCCTACGAGCTGATCGTCCGCGACCAGCAGCCGCTCCAGTTCCGCCGCCCCCCGGCCAAACAGGCCGGGCAGGACGTCCGCTTCACCCGGGTGACCTTCGACGGCCGGCTGCGCATCACCGATCTCGTCGCCTTCCGTCGCACCCTCACCCACGGCCTGGGCAAGTCCAAGGCCTACGGCTGCGGCCTGATGACGCTGGCCGCGGCAGGCGGCCGATGAGCACCGTCAGCCGCCGCAGCACCTCCACACCCCGCGAACTGGCCCGGGTCGGCGACCGCCTCTCCTTCATCTACCTGGAGCGGTGCACCGTGCACCGCGACGACAACGCCATCACCGCGACCGACACGGACGGCACCACCCACATCCCGGCCGCCACCATCGGCACCCTCCTGCTGGGCCCCGGCACCCGCGTCACCCACCAGGCCATGTCCGTGCTCGGTGAGTGCGGCGCCGGCGTGGTCTGGGTCGGCGAGCACGGCGTGCGCTTCTACGCCGGCGGCCGCGCCCTGACCCGCTCCTCGGCCCTGGCCGAAGCCCACGCCAGCGCCTGGGCCAACCGGCGCACCCGGCTGGAGGTCGCCCGCGCCATGTACCGCCTGCGCTTCCCCGACGAAGACCCCGCCGGCCGCTCCCGCCAGGACCTGCTGTCCATGGAAGGCCGCCGCCTCAAAGACTGCTACCGCCACGAATCCGCCCGCACCGGCGTCCCCTGGAAACGCCGCGACTACCACCGCGACAACTTCGCCGCCGGCGACGCCCCCAACCAGGCCGTCACCGCCGCCGCCCAGTGCATGTACGGCATCGCCCACGCCGTCGTCACCGCCCTGGGCTGCTCCCCCGCCCTCGGCTTCGTCCACTCCGGCCACGAACGCTCCTTCGTCCTGGACATCGCCGACCTCTACAAGACCGACATTGCCATCCCCGCAGCCTTCGACGCCGCCGCAGACGGCCTCGACGACGTGGCCTCCCGCACCCGCCGAGCCCTGCGCACCCGCATCAACGACACCAACCTCCTCGACCGCTGCGTCAACGACATCAAAACCCTCCTCCACCACAACGACACCAGCAACGCCCCAAACGACCAGGACCGCGTGACCCTGCAATCCGACGGCGATGCCCACCTGGAAAGCGGCCGCAACTACGGCGACGAGGTGCTGTGGTGACCGTCATCATCCTCGCCAACTGCCCCGCCGGCCTGCGCGGCTTCCTCACCCGCTGGCTCCTGGAAATCTCCCCCGGCGTCTTCCTCGGCTCCCCCACCGCCCGCATCCGAGACCTCCTGTGGGACGAAGTCCGCCAGTACTCCGACAAAGGCCGCGCCCTCCTCGTCCACCAGACCGACACCGAACAAGGCTTCACCTTCCGCACCCACAACCACGCCTGGCACCCCACCGACCACGAAGGACTCACCCTCCTCCACCGACCAGCCCCCCGAACCACCCCATCGGAAACAGGCCGCCCGCCTCAGCCCTCGAAACAGAACTGGAGCAAAGCCGCCCAACGCCGCAAATACGGCCGCCGATAGTGGCCCCCTTCCACATCCTGCACGAGCGGAGCAGCTGTCGATGCCTGAACATATGCCGGGTATGCCGGAATCTCTGGAAGTAAGCAAAAACCACTGCCCCGCCTGACAAAGCCGCTGGTCACGACGTGTGGTCCCCGCGCGTGCGGGGCTGTTCCCGGTGCTCCGGAGCGCGTCGTGGAAGTCCGTCACGGACGGGAGTGGTCCCCGCGCGTGCGGGGCTGTTCCACACTGAGGGCCTGGTGCTCGCGGTCGCCACGATGTGGTCCCCGCGCGTGCGGGGCTGTTCCACTGCAAGAAAGGGAACAGACATGGCCTCCGCCCGTGGTCCCCGCGCGTGCGGGGCTGTTCCCACCGGCCGGGGCGGCAAGGGGAGCCGGGACAGGTGGTCCCCGCGCGTGCGGGGCTGTTCCCCGTCGAAGCGGGCGGTCGCCGCAACGCCGACGGTGGTCCCCGCGCGTGCGGGGCTGTTCCCTGGTGCGTACGCAACAGTTAAAGCGGTGGGGGGTGGTCCCCGCGCGTGCGGGGCTGTTCCGGGTGGCCTGGACAGCCGGTTCGGGGATCGCGGGTGGTCCCCGCGCGTGCGGGGCTGTTCCCCCGGTGGCCGCCCGCACCTCCTCCGCGACCTGGTGGTCCCCGCGCGTGCGGGGCTGTTCCGCTGGATTGTCGGGTGCCCATGACTGACTGAAGGTGGTCCCCGCGCGTGCGGGGCTGTTCCCCCCATCGCCGTCCGCGCCCAGCTTGCCACCGCGTGGTCCCCGCGCGTGCGGGGCTGTTCCCGCCATGCGCCACTGCGCCTTGCTCGTGAACCGGTGGTCCCCGCGCGTGCGGGGCTGTTCCCTTCTTCATCGAGAACACCATCGCGATCCTCGCGTGGTCCCCGCGCGTGCGGGGCTGTTCCCGCCGTGGGGTGGCTGCGAGGGCTGCCCGGCCGGTGGTCCCCGCGCGTGCGGGGCTGTTCCCTACATCGACGGCACCCTCGACGTGGGCGACGAGTGGTCCCCGCGCGTGCGGGGCTGTTCCCGCCTGCGGCGCTCCGCCCGACCGCCGCCATCGGTGGTCCCCGCGCGTGCGGGGCTGTTCCGAGCTCGGCGCATTCGTGCCGAAGAAGACGGTGGTGGTCCCCGCGCGTGCGGGGCTGTTCCCTCCCGGCGCAGCGCGTACAGCTCGGCAGGACGGTGGTCCCCGCGCGTGCGGGGCTGTTCCCTCCTCGTCTGCAGCCGGCTGCCCCGGAAAGCGGTGGTCCCCGCGCGTGCGGGGCTGTTCCCCTCGGTGACATTCGTGCTCGTGAAGACGAGCGAGTGGTCCCCGCGCGTGCGGGGCTGTTCCCTGGAACTCACGGAGATCGAGCGGACCGCCCTGGTGGTCCCCGCGCGTGCGGGGCTGTTCCCACATGGCGGGTGCAAGGCCGGCCGACTGCATCGTGGTCCCCGCGCGTGCGGGGCTGTTCCCGGACCGAGGGTCAATCCGCAGGGAGCTCCCCAGTGGTCCCCGCGCGTGCGGGGCTGTTCCCACCAACCGGCAAAGGTGCCAGAGGTGTACGACGTGGTCCCCGCGCGTGCGGGGCTGTTCCACCTCATCGACGACCAGACCGACCGCGACGGCGGTGGTCCCCGCGCGTGCGGGGCTGTTCCCGTGACGGTCATGGCGGTGCCGGGGTGCGGGCCGTGGTCCCCGCGCGTGCGGGGCTGTTCCCTACGCCGGCGCCCCAAGGACCTGCGGGCCGACGTGGTCCCCGCGCGTGCGGGGCTGTTCCCTCGGTCTTGAGCCGCCGCCACGGCCGCCCGCTGTGGTCCCCGCGCGTGCGGGGCTGTTCCCGACCCGCAGGTACCGTGAAGACAGGAGCCCGGGTGGTCCCCGCGCGTGCGGGGCTGTTCCCGGGTCGGCGACGCCGTCCGGTTTCGGGGTGCCGGTGGTCCCCGCGCGTGCGGGGCTGTTCCCCAGAGGTGGCGGGCATGAGTTCGACAACCAAAGTGGTCCCCGCGCGTGCGGGGCTGTTCCCGCCCGGCCGGTCGCCGCAGCAGCGGCCGACCAGTGGTCCCCGCGCGTGCGGGGCTGTTCCCACGCGACAGGCAGGAACGTATCTGCGGTACGCGTGGTCCCCGCGCGTGCGGGGCTGTTCCCAACTCGGAGCGTGCGGCCCACCTCGGTACGCGGGTGGTCCCCGCGCGTGCGGGGCTGTTCCCTTCGCGTGGTACGCGTCGTAGCGGGCCTTCAGGTGGTCCCCGCGCGTGCGGGGGTGGTCCCGCTTCCACGCTCTCGTACGGGTTCAGGTCGATGTGGCCCCCGCATACGCGGGGGTGGTCCCCCGATGGGCGAACGCGGCGACGCCGCCAAGTAGTGGTCCCCGTGCCCGCAGAGAGCACGCGTGCGGATCGCCCTTGATGCGGAAACACAGCGGTTCACCTCCGCTCGCGCAGAGAGCATCCCTTCGCGACCTGCAGTGTTAGAAGGGCTCTGCCATTTCGTGATGCGGGGCTTGGTGGTGCATGGGTGCAATGTACCGGGCGTCGGTGACAGGCTCCGGTTCGGTGGTACGTGCTCTTCGCGCACGAGAGGGTGGCTCTCACCCCGGCGCTGCAATTCGGTGGCCCCCACCCGCATCCGGCGCCCCGCACTGCCAGGCCGGGATCTGGGCATTCGGGCGACCGCTGGCTGGTGACGGCATCGGAAGCACGGTCTGCCCGCTGTGTCACGAGTCCACCCCGGCAGCGGGGCGACCGGGCATGTCGTAGGTGACTCCGTGGTGGGCGGCGGTCCACGCGGCCAGCCCCGGCATCTCTGCGGCCATCTGCGCCCGCAGCCGTGCGGTCTCCTCCGCTTCTGCGGCGGAATCCACCACGTCAGGCTCCGGGCGCGCCAGCGGGTCCCTGCCGGGTCGGACGACCGTGTCCTGCCCGGCAGGGGCGGCCGCAGCCGCGCGGGTCCGGGCGGCGCCGGCCGCGTACGCCGCGGACCGTTCCTGGATCTCCGGTGCCACGGCCGGCCCCTGGGCGCGGGCGGTGAGCCAGACGGTGGCGCGCCGGGCCAGGAGATGCTCGGCGGCGCGACGTCGCGCGCTCACCGGCCGGTGGCGACGGCCATCAGGACGAAGGCGGCGACAGCGAACAGGGTTCGTGCCCTGTGCAAAGCGTTCCACCGTCCTTCGAACGCCGTGCGGGCGGCCTGCTCGTCGCCCCGGCCCCGCGAGGACTCCAGAGCATCGTTCAGCGGGACGTTGCCACCCGAGGTGATCAGGTGCCCCACGAGCGCGCAGACCGCGGCAATGCCCACGAGCATTCCGTCGCTTCCCTCACGCCCATCCGGGGCGACGAACCAGGAGAGGGCCGGGAAGACCAGCGACCCGAGAAAGAGCAGGAAGAAGAGCGGCCCGGGTACTTTCCGGTTGATGCCCCGCATGACGAGGGTGAAGGGGGCGTCGTCCACCTCTTTCAGGGCAGGCATGACGCCCGACAAGAAGGCGAACATGTAACCGGCGTAGAGCCCGGTACACACGAGGGCGAGGATCTCGAGGGTCTCCGACATGCTGATCATCATCACCGCCCCTCCCCCGTCTCCGCAGGGCTTGCCGCGGATTGGCGCCGGAGGCCGGCCGCCAGCCCGTCACCGTCTCCCCCGCGCCCAGCCCGAGCACCCTGCGTACGACCGCCTCGCGCGCCCGCACTGGCAGCAGCCGCAAAGACAGCGTCCTGCAGCAGCTGTGGTGGAAGCCGTAGCGCGATGCCGGGTTCTTCGCGGTGATGAGGTGGGGCACGGCCCGGGAGACCCGCTCCATCGGGTGCCGCGCTCGGCGGAGCGGACGGACCTCTTCAGCGCGCGGCAGCGGCTCCTGGTAGACCGCCAGGGAACGTGCCCTGCCAAGCACCGCCTGGGTGCCCTCTGCGCAGGCGGAGGATCCAAGGGGCCGCCGTTCGCCGTTCCGGGCAGTGGGCCGATGAGCTGCGCGTCACGGTGCCGGAGCTGTCTTCAGACCTCGACCGGCTCCAGGTTCCGCAGACCGTCCCGTGAGCCGGGCTTCGCGCCCGAGTCGCCGATCCCGGACTGGCTGCCGCAGCAGTCACAGATGGCGGAGGTCGGCAAGCCGTTCTCCCAGAAGGTGTCGTCATAGCCGCACCTACGGCAGAACTCCTCGGAGCCGACCGGTGCGCCCGACGTCACCTCGGTTTCCGGCATCTTCAGCGCCACTCCCCGGGGATGTTCTGTATCTGTCGCAGAAGAGCCCGTCCTTCAGGCGGCGGTGGGCTCTGCCCAGAGGGCGTCCCGCCCAACCCAGTACCCGCGAGGCTCACAAGCTTCGGCGTGTCCAGCGCAGCTTCGTGCCGACTGCCGGGGTATCGGGAACGAAGTCTGAGCGGCCGGTGTCGGCGCCAAACGCCACGGCCCGGACGCGACCGGTGAGTTCGGACCCCTGGCCGCCCACCGGGCCTGCCAGGCCCACGGCGAGAACGCCGGCGTCCCGCACGACGAGGCGTTCCGTGTGTCTTCGACGGCACCGAGGCGTGAGCTACGAGGGCCCCGAGGCCCTCGCCCGGGCCGAGCGGTTCGCCCAGGACGACCCCGCCAGCGTGCGGCAGGTCTTCACCGCCGTCGACCGCCTCGCCGCCGAGCCGCGGTCCCAGGGCGCGTTCGGCGGCACCGACGTACTGCGCATCTACGTGGGAATCTACCGGGTGCTGTACGAGATCAGTGACCGCCAGGTCCGCGACAGCATCAACCACCTCGGCCGCCTGCGCTGACGCCTCGAACAGGCAACTCTTGAGGGAGAGCCAGGCGTGGTGCCGCCTGTGCGGGCAGGCTGGTCCACAGTGGTGGCCCGTGACCAAGTGCGATCAGTTCAGCCGGGTTTGCGGTCCAGCGGCGTCGTTGAGGGCAGGGGCAGGAGGAAGCGGTGCCGAAGAGATCTGTCGGGCCGTCCGGGCAGGCTCACAGAGAAAGCAATATGCCCGATATGCGGGTTTCTGGGAAAGTGAGTAAAACCAGTACCCGGCACGGAAAAGGGCCAGGTCAGCTCCTGTGGTCCCCGCACCCGCGGGGGTGGCCGCTCGATCAAAACAGCGTTGTAGCTGTTCGGGCTGTGGTCCCCGCACCCGCGGGGGTGGCCGCCGCATCCGCCCCGGCACGCCGCAGCTCTCCTTGTGGTCCCCGCACCCGCGGGGGTGGCCGCGCGGCGTCGTAGGCGTCGGTAAGGCGGTGCTCGTGGTCCCCGCACCCGCGGGGGTGGCCGCCGCACCGCGCGCCTGTACATCCATCTGGATCCGTGGTCCCCGCACCCGCGGGGGTGGCCGCGGTGACCTGCTTGCCCTTGGTGCTCTGGATCTGTGGTCCCCGCACCCGCGGGGGTGGCCGCGCGCCGCCCGCCGGCTGGCGGATGCCGCGCACGTGGTCCCCGCACCCGCGGGGGTGGCCGCGCACTGTGCTGTGCATTGGATTGGACTCCGTCGTGGTCCCCGCACCCGCGGGGGTGGCCGCAGGGGCGTTGTGTACGGCTGGTTCGGGCGTGTGTGGTCCCCGCACCCGCGGGGGTGGCCGCCCGGCCGGCGGGCTGAAGGACATCAAGGTCATGTGGTCCCCGCACCCGCGGGGGTGGCCGCCATGCGGACTTCCTTTGCCGTGCGGCGAGACAGTGGTCCCCGCACCCGCGGGGGTGGCCGCACCCCGAGCTCGCCGACGCCCGAGGAGTCGAGGTGGTCCCCGCACCCGCGGGGGTGGCCGCTTCGCGACCGCCGCACCCTGGGGCGTAAATCGGTGGTCCCCGCACCCGCGGGGGTGGCCGCGGCTGCCTGGACCGAGATCCAGGCCGGGGCGCGTGGTCCCCGCACCCGCGGGGGTGGCCGCTGGCGGTTGGTGACCTGATCACCGACGGCAAGGTGGTCCCCGCACCCGCGGGGGTGGCCGCGTCGGACAGTTCCCCGGACGCGGTCCAGATGGGTGGTCCCCGCACCCGCGGGGGTGGCCTCACCGAGCTGGCCCTGTACTACCGGGCCAAGGGGTGGTCCCCGCACCCGCGGGGGTGGCCCCGGGTAAGACGGAGAGGCTGCCGACTCCGGCCATACGGGCCGGCCGACGTCGGCGTCGTAGCTGACGGCCGCGGCGTGCCTCCCCGCTCGTCCCCGGCGCGACGGGCGCACGCCGATGAGCCTGCGCGCAGCAATCGCACGCGGATCACCGAGCGGCCTGGGGCCTCCCGGTTGCCGGTGCTTGCCTTGCTCTTCCCGGGACCTGTTCAAGAGGTGGGCGGCTCAGAAGTCCGGCCAGTCGTCCGAGATCACGATGCGGGCGATGTAGATGGCGGGGCTGTCCGCGTCCGGCTCGGTATCGCCGACGTGATACTCGGCGATACCGATGTCCCGGGCCAGTGGCGCCGAGTACCAGCCCGGCCGGCCCGGAACGGGCTGGGCCAGAGCCGGGACGGGCGCGGCGCGAAGTTCACACGCTCGCCGATATAGCCGGGCTCAGCAGCGGCAGAACGGCGGGCGAGAGCCGGATACGGTCCTCGCCGTCCTGCTACCGGGGCTGGGGATGTCATCGCTCACCGGTGCTCGTCTCGCGGTCGGCGGTGTCCTGGCGCAGCGCGGCGCTGGCCGCGTGTCCGGGGCGGTGCCGGCCTCGATGTCCGCCCGGACGTCGTCCGGCAGCGGGTCGGCGTACAGGCGGGCCCGCAGCCACCAGCGGCGCAGCACGCCCAGCAGCTCGGTCTCGTCGGCCTCGCCCATCTCCCGGTAAAACTCCATGCGGTCGGCCGACGGTAGGGCCGCGGCCACCGCGTTCTGGGGGCGGGACAGCGGCGGCGGCCCGCCGTCGCCGTGGTGTACGGGCTGTGCGCTCATGGACTCATCCTTCCGACGGTGTCGAGTCTGCCGCGCCGGGCCCGGCCGGAGCGAGTGATGACACGACCCCGTGGATCCGGTCGGCACGAAACCCTGACACCGCACACCTTGAGCCTGTCGGCCGTCCCGGTGACCACATCCGGTCGGCGGGTTCTGCCGTGCGGTACTACCCGGCGTCCGGTGAACTGGAAGGGCCCCTCAGTGGCGTGTCTGCACGGATGTCGTTTGGACCGGCACACGCCAGGTTGCGGCACACCAGCGGCCTGGGCCCGTGAAGGTCTGCTGTGCCAGGAGAAGCCCGGCGCGCCGCCGGCCGCGGGCTGCCCGGCTGGCGGGCGGCTGCTGGTGTGCCGCCGTATCCATGGAGGTTCTCAGATGTGCTCTGCCCGTTTGCTTTCTCGAGCCGGCACCTTGGCCGCCGCCTCGGCCGTATCTCTGGCCTTGGCCGGGCCGCCGGCCAAGGCCGCCTCGGGCATCAACGTCACTGTCAGGGGATCGACGGTGCAGGTCAGCACCTCGGCGTGTCCGCAGGGCGGCAACGCCTCGCTGATCCGGTATCCCCAGGCGAACTTCGCGCAGGGCCGCCAGGCGCAGCTGGCCGGCGGCAGCACCAGCCAGTCCACCTCCTGGACGAATGTCAGACAGGGCAGGTACACGGTGGTCGTGGTCTGCAACGGCGGCAGTACAGCCGGAACGAAGTCGTTCACTGTCGGTCCCCGGGGCGCGGGGGACAACCGATAGGTGTGCTTCCTTCACCTGTGTGCACCCCGGCGGGGTCTGGGAGGAGGGGCCCTGCGCGACGGCCCGCCCCAGCGGTGCGCCTCGTCGGGGCGGGCCTGCCCGTACGGTGCGCAAGCCGGTCAGCAGAGCTGAGCTTGTGTCTCAGGTCCGCGCACGCGTGGTACGGATCGCGCGGGCCTCCACCTCATCGGAAGTCAGCCGATCCAGCTCGGTGAACTGCGGAAGCGAAGTTACGGTCCCTGTCAGGAAGTCGTTGCTCACGGTATCGGCGCCCGCGTCATCACGGCGCTGGCTCATGCACCTCACCGGCCGATTGCCGGGGATGAGGTGCTGAGGGCACGGTCGCTCTGGCCCGTTCGGCACGGGCCCGGCGCAGCGCGGCGGCCTCGGTCGCCGCGGCCTGGCGGCGGCGCTGGAGGCGAACCTGCTCGATCGGGGCCAGCGCAACGTCCGCGACGATGTCGGGCCCGTCACAAGGGCGACCGTGGCGGGCACCCTTGGTTCATTGCCATCGGCCTGGCCGGTTTGCTGCCCGCCCGCGTCTCTTCCAGCACAGCGGGGCTCCGGAGGCCGCGGCCTGGTGTGCGGCTGGTTCGAGGACTATCAGGCCGACCACGGCCGGCCCGAGGTGCTCGGGCTCGGAGCGCTTCGGACGGCCGTCCCCGCGCGTTGCCGGGCAGCCGTACAGTCGGGCTTCGAAGGCGTGAACGCTTCCGCGACATCCTCACGCCGAATCCCGCCCCTGCACCACACCATTGAAAGGTACGGCCTTCGGCCGGTCCGTCTGTGACGCAGCACAGGGCCGGCCGAAGGCCGTCCGCTTAACTGGTGTACAGGTTCAGTACTTCAGGACGATGCACCCGTCCTTGCCGGCCTCTCCTCCAACTCCGACCCTGCCCCACTCATCGCCGCTGGCACCAGCGCCTCCGGTACCGCCGTACCCACCGTCGCCGCTCTTGCCGCAGCCGGCTATGCGCGCTCCAGCGTCGCCGCCCGGGCCTGGGCGGCCGAAAGCGCCGCCGCTTTTGCCGTGCTGACCGTCTGCCCCGGCTCCACCCGGCGAGAGTTCCTTTTCCATTCCGTCGCACCAACTGGAGCCGCCGCCACGGTCCCCTCCGGCACCGCCATGACCCTTGCTGCCACCAGTACCGTCGATACTGCCGACGGCGTTGTAGGCGCCGCCGCCAGCCTGGCCGCCGCCCCCTTCGCTGGCAACGACCAGAGAATCGCCGTCGCTGGTGACCTGGGCCCACTTGCCGCTTGAGCCGTTCTTGCCGTTGGCGCCGCCGGTCCAGCCGCGATGCTCTCCGCCCTCCCCGCGCTCACCGCCGGCAGGCACAGTGAGGGTAAGAGACTGGCCGGGCTCGACGTCGATGTTGCACTTCATCACGGATGCGCCTCCGCCGCTGCCGCCGGCAGCGCCGCCACCTCCTTTGCCAAGGGGCCCGTTTCCTGCCGACCCGAGGTTGTGTCCACCGGCGCCGCCGCCTCCGCCCCCACCGCCGGCGCCGACAGCCTCGACATCGAGATCCCAGACGTCGTCCGGCACGGTGAAGTGATAGGTGCCGGGAGCGGTGTACGGAGGCGGCGCTTTGGCCGGCCCCCGGTTGTCGGCGACAGCAGCAGTCGAACTGCCCAGAGCGACGGAAATAATTCCGGCACTGGCCAAGGCAGCGACGCGTGGGGCCATGCTCCTCTTGCTCATGACTTCTCCTATTTGCCGATGGAGGCTCGCTGGTCTTCACGATGTGAACCAGCTCACTGTGCAATGCAGGCGGCTTATGACGGCCCGCCAGCTCCTTGCTCCACTCCGGCTACCGCGACGACGATCACACAAACACCTTTCACTCGTGTGAGTGATGCGAGGGGAGCGGTTCAGGACACCGTTGAGGCGAGAGTGAACGAGGCCGCCAGGCCCTGCTGCACGACCAGGGGTACGGCGGGTGGGGCAGGCGCTCCCCTCGGTGTCGTCCTCGTCAACACCACCGAGGATCTGTTGGCCGTCGGTAGCGCCGGCCAACCAGTACGGCCAGGCGCCCGACTTCCTGACCAGCGCCAGGGCGGTCTCCGACGCTGTGAGGGGGAGCGGAGCGGCGTGGAATCAGGTGATGGTGTAGGGCCTGGGGTAGCCCATCCGTTCGTAGCGCGCGGTCTCGGCGTCAAGCTGCTCCAGGGCGGCAGCGCGGCCGGGTGCGTCCAGCAGCATGACCACGGTGCAGATCGCGATCGTGTGGGCCTGGCCCAAGGGGGCCAGACCGTCCACCGCTTCGGTCATGACCTGCGGCACGGCACCGCGGCGCCGCAGCGCTGGCTGTCTTCGCTGGTTTTTACGGACAGCTCGGGGCATGTTCTCGCTTTCGGTGCCATGTGCCGACGCTGTGACCTGGACGTCCCTCTTCAGCCTCACGACGTGTCGGCCGACGGCTGTCTCAGAGCGGTGTCATTTCCTCAGACTGTCCAGCAGGCTGCAACGCTGCCCAAGAGCGTCACGAACCTGAATCGGCGGCCATCCGTTCCATCCACTCGCGCACGGTCACTGCTCGCTCGATGCGGCTCACGATGTCCTTCTTGGACGCCGTGTCCAGAGCCTCCGTGATCTTGTCGAAGGTGTCGGGAAGGACGTCGAGTAGACCCCAGATCTGTTCGCCGGTCCTGACGGTCAGCAGTTGCTGGCACCTCCACTGCAGCGGCACCTCGGGGCGGTGCGTGAGCCGCTGCACGAGCGTCGGGAACAGGTAGTGCGTCGCCTCCGCAGCAAGGTGCTCTCGTAGCCAGTCGACCGGGAGCCGCTGGCTGAAGCCATGCATGGCGGCCTCCTGGGCCAGGTCCAGGAGCTGAGCGGTGGCCAGGCTGCCGCCCTCGGATCCGGCGGCGCAGTCCAGGCGGTGCACCAGGCGCCGCCCGTCCCGCGTCTCGTCGACGCGCCAGCGGGTGCGCTTCTCGGGCGGCGGCGGATCGAGGGCGGTGTAGTCCTGGCCCTCGATGGGCTTAACGATCGGATACGGCGCACATCCACCGACGACGTGCGGCTGCTGGATCGGACCGCGCGGCGTGTCCACCCGGCCGGGCAGCGTGAGCTCGTAGTCGTACCACCAGGTGCCGGACCGGTCGCGGCGACGCCGGGTGACCACCGCCCGGACCGTCTGCCCGTCCGGCAACGTCACCGTCACCAAGGGCCCATCACCCCAGTGCGCCGCCGCCTCGTCGTACTCCTCCACACGCCTGACCCTAGGACGCCCGCACAGCCTGCCCGCACGGCCTGCCTGCCCGGGCCGGTACCGGCCCGGCCGCCAGAGCCGGCTCCCTTGCGCTTCATAGGACATCCTGGCCGACGGAAGCCGTCAGCCGCGAGGTACCACCCTGCCAGCGTCTGGCGCTTGCTCCCCACGGAGCCAGGTTGGGGTGAGGCGGCCGTGCGCGCCGGACACCGGCTGGGCGTGACCGGGCCCGACCTGGCCGTGCCGTGGGGATGCGCCATCACCCCGTCGGGTGGTGGCGCACTGGCCGTTCGTCAGCGGTGTTCCGCTGACGTGTCACCGGCGGGTCAGCGGCGTCCCCAGCGTTCGGTGTCGATGGTGTGGCGGTGCTGGTCGCGCAGGGTGGCGACATCGCGCTTGTTGTCCCACATGTGGTCGCGGCGGTTCTGGAAGACGTGCTGGAGGTTGTCGTGGCCGCGGCCGGTGTGCACCCGTACCATCTTGTGGCCGCCCAGGCGCAGGTGGTTGAAGCGGTAGGTCTGGTGGCTGCGCTCGCTGGTCAGGGTCCAGCCCTTGAGGTTGACCGGGCGGTGGCCGGTGTTCTGCACGGTGATCCACTCCCCGTTCAGGCTCCGGTTGGCGCGGGTGTCGCGCCCGGGGCTGTCGGCCTGCACGGCACCGATCACGATGGGCGAGCGGTGCTTGGCCGGGGCGTGCTGAGCGGTGGCCGACGCGGGCAGCGCCATGGTGACGGCCAGCGCGGCCGAGCCGAGGATGGCGGTGGCGAGACGTGGTGCGAAGCGGATCACGGAGACCTCCTGCGAACAGCCCCCGAGACGGGGGCCGGTGATGCCCGGACCGTCGCCGGGCGAGACCCACAGTGAGGCCACCGCCCGCCACCTCGTTGAAAATGTGACTGGTCATTACAGAACACGGACATTTGCACACCAGATCCGCGACCGGCGCGCACGCCCCCGCACCCGGCACCCCGCACGCGCCACTCCCCCCCCGTGCCCGCCGCCCCGCTGACCAGCACAGCAGCACGGCTCCTGGTCGCGCGGGGATGCTCCGCTGTCACGCTCGAGGAGACACCCGCCCCGTTCGCCGCTGGCACCGCAAACACGGGAACATGCGAAAGTGCAGCCATAGCTGCTGCGCTGCCTGCGGAACATGTTCACAGGGGTGCGCCGTTCGGGCCGTTTTCGGGGCACCCACAGTGCTTCCGGATCGTCGGCGAGAGTGTGGTGCCCCGCTGGAGCATCGCCAAGAAGAGGAGTTGCTGTGCTTCCTGGTCACATTCACCGGATGAAGGGCGCCGTCGTGCTGGGCGCCAGCCGCCCCGGCGAGCACGGGCCCTTCGGATCCTGGCCGAACGGCGAAGACCAGCTCGACGACACCCTCCAGGAGGAACCGGACGACGAGCGGTAACCCGCACCTGCGGGAGGGGGGCCCGTGGCAAGGTGCGTTGTTCCGTCCGGCGCCGGCAGGCGATCAGCACAGGGCCCAGTAAGTCCCTCCGGCGACGAGGGGTCCGAGCACGCTACCTACGACGACCTGCGCCGGCGTGTGGTCCTTAAGGCTGATACGTGACCATCCCACGGCGGCGACAAGGGGGGAGAGGACGAGCATCACCTGTCCGTAGGCGAGTGCGAGGACGGCGATGGCACCGGAGGACACCGCGCCGTGGACCGAGACCTTCCACTTCGTGGTGATGGCCAGGATGACGATGAGCGTGGCGAGCATGGCTGCCACCACTGCGATCATCTCCCCCGGCGCGCGGAAGATCATCATGGTCGACATGCCGATGGCTACCGAGGCCATGATGAAAGGTATGACGACCAGCCGGTCCTGGCGTCTGCGGACATGCCGGTCGCCCCAATAGCCGTGGCGTTCACCGAACTTGATGAACAGGAGCGGAACGATTCCCGAGAACAGCCCGGCGAACAGGCCCCAACCGATACCCGCCCATCGGCCGGCATGCCAGCCGATGAGAAGGGTGAGGAGGAGGATCCAGTTCTTCGGTTCCAGGCCGTCGGTCAGCAGCCGCGCGATCCGGGACTCGGTCCGGGATGCGGCCCGGGGCTTAGCCCGTATGCGGGTCTGTGCTGAAGAGGGGTTCACGGGGGCTCCTGGCAGTGAGCGGTGGCGAAGGACTTGGCTGTGGGCGAGTGGTACGCGGCGCGGAGCCGTCGCAGCTCACTGATCACGGCCTTCCAGTTGATGTTATTGGGGCAGTCGTCCGACGGTGTGGGGCCGACTGCGGTCAGCGATCCGCCGGCGAGTGCGGCCGCGCGGGCAGCCCGTAGGGACAATGCCTCGGTCATCACCGTGAGCCGGTCGCCAGTCAGGCCCGCCGCGGCGGCCGCGTGCCGGGCCTGCTGCCGTATCCGGGGGGAGGTGTACGGCGCGAGGGCCATGCGAGCGTCCTGGATCTCGATCACCGTGCGGAGCAGCCGGACCCTCAGTGGCCACGGGGACGGACGGTCCAGGACGATCTCGGGAACGGCCTGCGTCAGAGCAGACCACAGGGGACGGATGCGCCACAGGGCCAGGCGGTCCTGCACGGCCCGTCCCAGCACTGCCGTCGCAGGAACGGAGCTGCCGATGACGATCAGGGCTATGGCGAGGTGACCATGCACTCGATGCCGTAGCCGAGGGCGTCTCCGCCGCCCATGCCCTGGGCGTTGTAGCGGCCGAAGTCCATCCACCGCCCGGCCATCAGCGCACCCCGTCAGGCGCGGTGACCGTGTACTGGACCGGTTCGCCGTCGCGGTCGGAGGTGGAGAGCGGGAGCGGCGGCACGCGTCAGCCGTGCCCGCCGCGGGACCGGCTCGGTCGCGGTGTCGGCGCAGGCCCCTCCCCTGCGCCACGGCGGCCGGAGTCAGGCCGTGGGTGACCCGTCCGGTGCCCTGCGGATGTCTACGTAGGTCCGAACGCGTACGCCCGGCTCGCCGGGCACCCGCCACGGCCGCGACGGGCCACTGGACCACCAGAGCGCGCACAGCGCCTGGGCGGCCGCGGCCGCCGTCTCCTCGTCACCGGCCACATCTACCCCGGCCAGGCCAGGCTGGGTGATGTGCGCCTCGCTGATCGGCTTCATGCCCTCACAGACCGCCCGGCGGGTATGGCGGTTCGCTTCGCGGCGGCAGATCACCCGGACGGGCGGCATACCGTGCGGGTAGGGCGCGCACTACTCGCTTGGCTCGGCCGGCCCCAGGTTCTGCTCCAACACCCGCGCGAGCGTATCCAGCGCGCTCTCGACCTCCAGGTGGTCGACAATTCCGGTGCCGGCCGATAGCGCCCGCCCATCGCGCTCCCATCGGGTGCCCTCCGCCCCGCACGACAGGCGCACCGTGACCTGCGTCCCGTCCGTGCGGTTGAGGATCACCTCGGCGTTCTCGATGAACGGCACCTCGCCCATCGCACGTACGCGCTCTTCAGCCTGCCCGGCCAGCAGGTCCGCCTCGCTCTGCCGCTGAGCCCACAGGGCGTGGGCGGCCTGGCGCAGCGCCACGCCCTGGTAGGCCAGGTCCGCCAGCCGCGGTCCCGCGTCAGCAGCCTCCGGGGGGATCAGGTGGCCAAGCTCTTCCAGGTGGTCCAGCGCGCTGGCCACGGCGAGCACCGCCCGGTCCCGTGGGTCCAGCTCCGTTACCAGGCCGGGCGTGACACATCGGTGCGCTGCCTTCGCCAGAAGGCCCAGCGCCCCGTCCGGCATTCGTGAATCAGTCATTCCCCCGACGCTACCTGGCAGCTTCCTGCGGACGCCCGGGCATCGGCGACGCCACGGCCTGGGCGTCCGTACGGCGTACCGCACCGCGCGGCAGGCTGCTGGCCGCGGTGCACTGGGGTGGGATGAAGCGGCGTCCCGATGCCGGTGCCCGGGTGCGCCCCCGAGAACTCGGGCACCGGCACCCGCACAAGGGGCAGTGCTCCTGATCACCGAGGGCGTCGGCGATGTACCGGTGGTGGGTCATCCGCTGGTACGTAGCGGCAGAAACACAACTGGCGGTGGTCGGGGTGTTGTATGGCGATACTGGTGGTCACGAGCGGGCTCCATGAGATGAGGGGTGCGCAGGCGGTGGTGAGCTAGACGGGGATGCGCCGGCTGCCTGCGGCGTGCTCCCGTTGCACCCGTTGTTCTCCGGCTCCAGGTGTCTCGTCAGACAACGCACGGCACACAGGCTGCTACGTGTCCCGGGTGAAGGGGTCTGTGGGCTCCTCCTTGCTCACGTCCGGATCCTCCTCCGGCCGGTAGCGGCCGACGCCGTTCACCCGCATGACCAACTCGATGCGCTGCCACTCCGCGCACTGGACCTCCACCTCCCGCAAGTGGCTCTCCGCGTCGTAGTCGTCCAGGGCCCGGGCAGCCACCTGCCGCTGCTTCTCCAGCATCTGGTGCGCCTCATGGGCAACGAGTTCGAGCTCCAGGCCGGTGGCCTCCTTCCGAGTCAGCCACCGGTAGAAGGCCACCAGATCATCGCTGAGGACCGTGGGCGTGCCCAACGGGTCCAGCCACCGGATCGGCACACCCGTGTACGCGAGGGTGGCGGGCAGCTTCACGAGCTGGTCGTCCGGGCCGTAGACCACACCCTCGATGCGGTAGTCGCCTTCCGGCAGCCCGAGCGCCCGCGCCTGGCCGTCGGTGAGCGGCAGCCCGACCTTGCTGGTGGTCACCGCCTCGATCCCGTCAACCGTCCGCTCGGCGCGGTGGACCTCGGTGACGGTCAGGTCGAACCGCCGCCCCCGGTGCAGGTGCAGCCGCATGTCCGCGGCGAACGCCTCAGGAGTGCGCGGCACCGGGCCGCGCACGGCAGGCCGGATCCGCTGCGGCACGTTGACGATGTAGGTGGCGCCCGTCCGCACATCCTTCGTCCGCATCACGCCTCTCCCCCGTCGGTGCGCCGGGGTCTGGTCAGGCTTCCGGCTCGGCTTGTCTCCAGACTGCTCCCGACCTTCGTCAGCGTCCACACCCGGAAGAAGCTGGCGACAGGTCTCTGAGGCGCGGCTACCGGTGCCGGACTCCGGTGACGTCTGCCGTTGCCTGGCGGGCGTCTGCCAGTTTCTGCCAGCAACTGGCCAGCAGGCCGTACAGAAGGGTGTCGCTCCATTCACCGGTGTTGATGTTCAAGGTGAACTCGGGACGCCGGCCTTCGAGGACGAAGCCGACGCGTTCCATTCAGGCGGCCCGAGGGGATGTTGCGGGCGTCGCATTCGGTGGGCACCCGATGCAGGCCCCGGACAAAGAGGTGGCCGAGCGCGGCGCGCACGGCTTCGGTGGCGTAGCCCTGGCCGTGCTGGGCCGGGGCGAGGGTGTAGCCGAGGTCGGCCTGCAGGCGGTTGTCGTGGAGGTTGACGCCGAGGTCGCCTGCCAGGCTCCGGTCGGCTTTGAGTTCGATGGCGTACTGGAACCAACCGGGTTGCTCGGGGTCCTGTTCGCTGTAGATGCGGGCCTGGTGGATGGCGGCTTCAGGTGTGAGGGGCGAGGGCCATGCCTGGTAGCGGGCTATGTGCGGGACGTTGCGGTACGCCGCCATGGGGGCCGCGTCCTGGATCCGGAAGCGGCGCAGGACCAGGCGCGGGGTCTCGATCTCGGTCATCGGCGCAGTGTCACACGGCATGGCGGAACTCCACCGTGCTGTCGGAAGGATTCCTGGGTTCCGGTCGCGGCTGCGCGCCGGTGGCTGCCCCGGGAAGGTGGGCTTCGGCAGCTGGCGCCGGGTGCCTGAGCCGCTGCGGCGCAGGCCGCGGGGCAGGGTCTGCGGATCTCCGGTCCCGGCGGGTGCACCTCAGGCTGCGCAGGTCATGGGCTGAAGCGCCGTCTGACCGGCCGGTCGCGGCAGACCGCGCGCGGCACGCTGATCAGAATTCTCTTCCTCCGGCTATCGCGTAGGAAGAGATGTCGGCGCAGCAGACGGGCTTGCCCACCGGGCCTGACCTGCATCAATACGGCTTACCGTCCGAGGCGGCTTCCCACCCTCGGTCCGTGCTTGGGTACCACGATGAAACCCACGATGAACGCAACCGTGGAGCCGCCCATGAAACCAACCCTCGGACCAACTGGTCAGCGGACGGCGGCGCGCTCGTCCAGTTCGGCGCGCAAGACGGCGAAGGCGCGCTGCGCTGCCTGCTGATCGCGCAGCGCTTCCATCCATCCCTCGTGCGCGTCCGGGGCAGGCTGAGAAGACGGGCACGCGCCACGAGCGCGTTGTCGGTACGTGTCGAGCGGAAAGGCGCTGCGCGGGGCTGCGAGCGACTGCCAGAAGTGGTCCTCCGGTTCCCGCAGGCGCCGCGCCTGCCGGGGCGTCTGCGCGGCGGTCTGGGTGCGGCGGGCTGCGAGAGCCCGGCGCAGGCCGGGGCGGAGGTTGGTCTCGTAGTGCTGCCAGGCGGGGGTGTGGGTGCCGTTCAGGGAGCGGAGGAAGGCGGTGTAGCGCTCTGCGCTCTCGTCCGCGGAAGGGGTGGGGGCGGGCTGAGGTGCCGGAGTGTGGGTGAGAAAAAGGTCTCCGGTGTGCTGGCGGCGGTTCAGTTCGTAGTGGAGGTAGGCGATGGGGTTACGGAGGTGTCCGGGGACGCCCCAGGTCCGGAGTTCGGCGGCCAGGTTCTGGGCGGTCCAGCCGGCGTCGAGCAGGGGGCGCAGGGCGTAGGCGAGTTTGCGTGAGCAGGTGCGGTGGAGCCACCAGATTTCGTTCTGGAGCTGCTCGGTGACGGTGATGTTCCGGGCGCAGCGCTGTGGGGTGGTGCGGTGGTGGCTGGGGGTGAGGGGTTTGCGCGTGCGCAAGGTGTAGTTCTTTCCCCCGTCTACCTCCACGTGTCGGTGGTCTGTGGAGACCACCACAGAAGGGGTGCAACGCGGTAGGTGTTCGGCGTGCTTGGCCGCGGCCTTGCGACGGGCGTCGGCGATGGCGCGGTGCCGTCCGTGGGAGGTGACTCTGATGACGCGGGCGTGGTAGCCGTGGCCGGAGAGGCGTCGGCCGTGGGCTGCGTCGTACGCGGGCGGGGCGACGGCCGCGAAGAGGGTGGCGGTGGCGCGGTAGCCGTCGCCCGCCTTCCAGGTGCCTTTCGTACGGAGCACGTTGGTTTTGCTGCCGTGTTCGACGTAGGCGATCAGGCCGAGCTCGCGCAGATGCTTGGCGGCGTACATCACGGTGCGGCGGGAGACGCCGAGGGCGCGGGCGCTGGCATCGGCGGCGAAGACGAAGTGGCCGTTGCGACTGTTGCGCATGCGGGCAGCGAAGAGCTCGGCGAGGCGCAGGGCGGTGGCACCGGCCTGGGGATGGCAACCGCTGTTGATCATGTGGCGGGCGGCGGCGAGGAAGTCCTCGGCGCGGCGCAGCCGGCGGGAGGCGGTGGTGTGGCATTCCTGGTCGCCCGGGCGAGGACGAGCGTGAATTCCGCTCGTGCCTGGCCGGCTTCCGCGCTGTGGTCGCCGCCGGTGGGGCGCTCGGGCATGATGAGAAATGCGCTTTCCTAGCGGGAGTGCAGGCGCTGAAAGGCGTTGGGTGGCCGCGGAGGTGATGTCTCCGCGGCCACTGCCCTTTCAGTGCGGGGTACGGGCTCTGTCCGAGTACGGCGGGGCCGGAGTGACGGTGCCGAGCCTGCCGCCGCGGGGGACCAGAAGAAGGTCATCAATGCGTCCGCGGCCGCCGGTCTGCTGCTGCCAGCCCTCGTAGAGGTGGTGGATGACGGAGCGGGCGATCATCCGGTACTCCTCCGCGCATTGCTCCTGTCCGGCGAGCGCTGTGAGGGGGCGGGTGTGGCAGTACAGGGCGAGCATCTCGGCGATCAGCGGCGTGTGCGGCCGAAATGCTGCAGCCACGTCCTCGCACGCCGGCCGGTGAAGCGGGGCGGGAACGGGGGCAGGGGCCGGCTGGGAAGAGGTGAACCAGAACATGGGCGTCCTTGCCGGTCAGGCCGCGGTGGCGGCAGTCGTGGTGATGGGAGTGAGCCAGATGTCGGTCGGGGTGGCGGAACCGAGTACGGGGGTGACGACGGGCGCGAAGGGGCCCTGGTCGCGCAGTTCGTCGAGAGTGGTGGCGCCGGCCTTGATGCCGGTGGTGGACAGGTGAGGGTCGGCGGCGGCGAGGCTGCGCAGGTCGTTGATGCGGCGCTGGAGCCGCGCGGGCGTGGCGCCGGTCAGGACAAGCAGGATGCGGGGGTACAGGGGGTAGCGGCTGCGCCATGCCGGCTGAGGCCTGGGGTTGGTACGCGCCGTGCGGTTGGCCGGCTGCGGGGTGTAGGCGTGGTAGGCGGCGTAGGCGTGGAGTTTGTGGGCGAGGCGCCCCACGGTCATCTGGGCGCGGTCGACCTCGAGGAAGAAGGTGAGCAGGGTGCGCCGGTCGGCTCCGGTGTGGACGTAGTGCAGGACTGCGTCGGGGATCAGGGACAGCTCTTCGCCGGGGCGGTCGTCGGAGCGGTAGTAGTGGGCGATCTCCGGTGACCAGTCCAGGGGGCCGCATTCGTGGCCGAGGCGGGCGGCATGGGTGACAAAGGCGAGGCCGGTTTCGACGGTGGCCAGGGTGTGCTCCTGCAAGGGGCCGGCGGCGGCCTGCCGGCTCATGCGGTAGGGACGCTTGGCCAGCAGTCCGGTGGCCTCCACAGCTTCGGCGCCGGCCTCGGTCAGCCACCACAGCAGCTCGCTCTGTCCGTGGCGGCGGCGGTTGACGCACTCGACCAGGCCGTCGGCGCGCAGGCTCTGGAGCTGGCGGCGGAGGTATTCAGAGCGGGTGTGCTGGGGGGTGATCAGGCGGTGGAGCTGGCCGGTGGAGACCAGGCGGTGCTGGTAGAGGGCGTTGAGGGCGTGCTGGCCGGTGACACTCGCTCCGGCGGGGACGGGGTGGGGGTAGGGCATGGTGGCTCCTAGCCGAGGTGGGTGTGCTGGTCGTCGCCGGGGCCGCCGGCATCGGGGGCGCCGGGCTCGGGCAGGGTGGGGCGGGCGGTGAACAGCGCGAGGATGTCGTCGTCGAGGGTTTCGAGGGCGTCGAGGATCTCGCCGACCGGACGCCGCCGGGTGGTGGTGTCGATGGCCTGGCGCAGGGCGGGCAGGCCATCGGGGTTGTGGTGGTGGGCGAAGATCTCGTCGACGGGCAGGCCGCGGACGCGGAAGGGCTTGGTGGGGCGGCCGTCG
>NZ_JBVIBD010000044.1:0-19375 GCF_055573595.1 Streptomyces sp. NPDC030165
CGACGGCCGCCCCACCAAGCCCTTCCGCGTCCGCGGCCTGCCCGTCGACGAGATCTTCGCCCACCACCACAACCCCGATGGCCTGCCCGCCCTGCACCGGGCCATCGACACCAACACCCGCAGGCGTCCGGTCGGCGAGATCCTCGACGCCCTCGAAACCCTCGACGACGACATCCTCGCGCTGTTCACCGCCCGCCCCGCCCTGCCCGAGCCCAGCCCCCAGGACGCTGGCGGCCCCGGCGACGACCAGCACACCCACCTCGGATAGGAGCCACCGTGCCCTACCCCCACCCTGTCCCCGCTGGCGTCAGCGCCACCGGCCAGCACGCCCTCAACGTCCTCTACCAGCACCGCCTGGTCTCCACCGGCCAGCTCCACCGCCTGATCACGCCCCAGAACACGACCTCCGAATACCTCCGCCGCCAGCTTCGGAGCCTGCGCAGCGACGGCCTGGCCGATTGCGTCAACCGACGTCGCCACGGTCAGACCGAACTGCTGTGGTGGCTGACCGAGCACGGTGCTGAAGCCGTGGAAGCCACCGGCCTGTTGGCCAAGCGTCCCTACCGCATGAGCCGGCAGGCCGCCGCCGGGCCCCTGCAGGAGCACACCCTGGCCACCGTTGAGACCGGCGCCGCTTTCG
Source organism: Streptomyces sp. NPDC030165 (assembly GCF_055573595.1). Classification (NCBI taxonomy): domain Bacteria; kingdom Bacillati; phylum Actinomycetota; class Actinomycetes; order Kitasatosporales; family Streptomycetaceae; genus Streptomyces; species Streptomyces sp. NPDC030165. Next base: position 641 of record NZ_JBVIBD010000044.1, read on the forward strand.
TCACCCACGCCGCCCGCCTCGGCCACGAATGCGGCCCCCTCGACTGGACTCCGGAGATCGCCCATTACTACCGCGCCGAAGACCGCCCCGGCGAGGAGCTGACGCTGGTCCCCGACGCCGTCCTGCACTACGTCCACACCGACGCCGACCGGCGCACCCTGCTCACCTTCTTCATCGAGGTCGACCGCGCCCAGATGACCGTGGGGCGCCTCGCCCACAAACTCCACGCCTACGCCGCCTACCACGCCTACACCCCGCAGCCGGCCAACCGCGCGGCACGCCACAGCGCCAGGTCCCAGCCGGCCTGGCGCAGCCGCTACCCCCTCTACCCCCGCGTCCTTCTGGTCCTGACCGGCGCCACGCCCGCGCGGCTCCAGCGCCGCATTCATGACCTGCGCAGCCTCGCCGCGGCCGACCCCCGCCTGCCCACCGCCGGCGTCAAGGCCGGCATCACCACCCTCGACGAACTGCGCGACCGCGGCCCCTTCGCCCCGATCGTCACCCCCGTGCTCGGCCCGGCCACCCCGACCGACATCTGGCTCGCCCCCACCACCGCGCCCGCCGCCACCGCGGCCTGACGACAAGGAGACCCCGATGTTCTGGTTCACCACGCCCAACCCGCCGGCTCCCGCATCCGCGCAGCCCCACCAGCCGGCCTGCACCGACCTGGACACAGCGGAACGGCCGCACACCCCGCTGATCGCCGAAATGCTCGCCCTGTACCGCCACACCCGCCCGATAGGGACGCTCGCCGGACAGGAACAGTCCGCGGAGGAGTACCGACTGATCGCCCGTTCCGTCATCCACCACCTCTACGAGGGCTGGCAGCAGCAGACCGGCGGCCGCGGAAGCATCGACGACCTTCTCCTGGTCCCCCGCACCCCCACCACGGCCCCGCCGGACGGGGACAGAGCCCGCATCCCGCACTGAACACGACGGTGGCCGCGGAGTCATCACCTCCGCGGCCACCACGCCTCACGGCGTCAGCACTCCCCGCTAGGAAAGCGCGCATTTCATCATGCCCGACCACCCCACCGGCGGCCACCGCACCGAGGAAACCGGCCCGGCACGACCAGAATTCACGCTCGTCCTCGACCCGGACGACCAGGAACACCGCACCACCGCCTCCCGGCGGCTGCGCCGCGGTGAAGACTTCCTCGCCGCCGCCCACCACATGATCACCAGCGGCTACCACCCCAAGGCCGGCGCCACCACGCTGCGCCTGGCCCAGCTGTTCGCCGCCCGCATGCGCCGCAGCCGCGACGGCCACTTCGTCTTCGCCGCCGACGCCACCGCCCGCGCCCTGGGCGTCTCCCGCCGCACCGTGATGTACGCCGCCAAGCACCTGCGCGAGCTCGGCCTGATCGCCTACGTCGAACACGGCACCAAGGCCAACGTGCGGCGCACCAGGGGCACCTGGAAGCCTGGCGACGGATACCGCGCCACCGCCACGATCTTCGCCGCCGTCGCCCCGCCCGCGTACGACGAAGCCCGCGGCCGCCGCCTGTCCGGACACGGCTACCACGCCCGCATCATCGGCGTCACCTCCTACGGCCGTCACAGCGCCATCGCCGACGCCCGACGCAAGGCCACCCAGGCCGGCCGGGAGCGTTGCACCCCTTCTGTGGTGGTCTCCACAGACCACCTACAGGTGCAGGTAGACGGGGGTATTAACTACACCTCGCGCACGCGCGCGACGCGCCAAACCCCCACCATTCATCACCACCGCACCACCCCGCAGCGCTGCGCCCAGAACATCACCGCCACCGAACAGCTCCAGACGGAGATCTGGTGGCTCCACCGCACCTGCTCTCGCAAACTCGCCTACGCCCTGCGCCCCCTGCTCGACGCCGGTTGGACCGCCCAGAGCCTGGCCGTCGAACTGCAGACCTGGGGGGTGCCCGGACACCTCCGCAACCCCATCGCCTACGTCCACCACGAACTGGCACGCCGCCAGCACACCGGCGACCTTCCACCCACCCACGCCCCGGCGCCCCAGCCCGCCAAGACCCCTGCCGCGGACGAGACCGCCGAGCGCTACACCGCCCTGCTCCGCTCCCTGGACGACACCGCTACCCCCGCCTGGCAGCACTACGAGGCCGAGCTCCGCCCCGGCCTGCGCAACGCCCTCGCGGCCCGTCGCGCCGAGGTACCGGTGCAGCCGTCCCGGCACGCTGCGCGCCTGCGCGAACCGGAGAGCTATTTCTGGCAGTCGCTCCCGGCCCCGCAAAGCGCTTCTCCGCTGGAGACGTACCGGCGCCGCATTCGTGGTGCGTGCCCGCGGCGTCAGCCGGACGCCGAAGCGCGCGAAGGGTGGATGGAAGCCCTGCGCGACCAGCAGGCAGCCGAGCGCGCCTTCGCCGCCCTGCGTGCCGAACTGGACGAGCGCGCCCGCCGATGACGAGTTGGACCGAGGGTAGGTCTCATGGTTTGCTCCACGGTTTGCCCCACGGTTGGTTTCATAGTTTCACCGAGGGTTGGACCGAGGGTAGGAAAGCCCTTTTGACGCCGTGCCCCATCGATGCAGGTCAGACCCTGTGGGCAGGCCCCTCGCCCGCGCGGACATCTCTTCCTACGCGATAGCCGGAGGAAGAGAATTCCTGATCAGCGTGCCGCGCGCCCTGCGGCGCCGGTCGGCCAGACGGCACTTCAGCCCATGACCTGCGCAGTCTTCGGTGTCCCGCCGGGCCGGGGCGGAGATGCGGCGCAGACCATGTCCCGCGGCCTGCGCTGCAGCGGCTCGGGCCCGGCGCCAGCTGCACAAGCCCACCTTCCCGGGCCAGTGACCGGTGCACAGCCGCGAAGAAACCCCAGAACCCTTCCAACAGCACGGTGGGGCTCAGCCACGCCGTGTGAGACTACGCCGATGACCGAGATCGAGACCCCGCGCCTGGTCCTGCGCCGCTTCCGGGTCCAGGACGCGGCTCCCATGGCGGCTTACCGCAACGTCCCGCACATAGCCCGCTACCAGGCATGGCCCTCGCCCCTCACACCCGAAGCCGCCATCCACCAGGCCCGCGTCTACAGCGGACAGGATCCCGAGCAGCCCGGCTGGTTCCAGTACGCCATCGAACTCAAGGCCGACCGGAGCCTGGCGGGCGACCTCGGCGTGAACCTTCACGACAACTGCCTGCAGGCCGACCTCGGCTTCACGCTCGCCCCGGCCCTGCACGGCCAGGGATACGCCACCGAAGCCGTACGCGCCGCGCTCGGCCACCTCTTCCGCCGGGGACTGCACCGGGTGTCCGCCGAATGCGACGCCCGCAACACCCCCTCGGGCCGCCTGCTGGAACGCGTCGGCTTCGGCCTCGAAGGCCGGCGCCCCGAGTACACCTTGAACATCAACACCGGTGAGTGGACCGACACCCTCCTGTACGGCCTGCTGGCCAGCCGCTGGCAGACACTGGCTGGATAGACCGGGCCGGCGGCACTCGGGGTCCGACGTCGGGAAAGGGCGTCTATGAGATCGAATACGTCGATGCTGGCGAGCGCTGCGCGGTAGACGATGGGCTTCGGGGACTCGGAGCTGCTCTCCTTCAGCGCACCGGCGTGAGTAGCAGGGCCGGCCTTGAGGGGCGCGCACTGAGTCGTCTTTCGTCGGTCAGCTCAGGTGCAGCGGGCGGGTCATGGCGGCGAAGACGGGGGAGTCGGGGAAGGGCTGCTGGCGGCCGACTTCTTCGTATCCCCAGGTGCGGTACAGGTCCATGACCTTGGGGTGAGCAGGGTCGACGAGGAGGGTGACGCGTTGTTCGTCGCGGTGGGCGAGCAGTTCGTCGTGCAGGCGCTGGGACAGGCCCTGGCCACGCCAGGGTTTGCGGATCATCAGTTCGTTGAAAGCGAGGGTGCGGTGGCCGTCCTCGACGGCATACCCCTCGGGCAGCGGGGTGATCATGTGGTCCCACCAGGCGGTGTCGGGGCCCAGGGGCACGGCGTAGGCGAAGCCGGCAGGCTCGCCGCCGTCGTAGGCGATGACGGCCTCCCAGCCGGGGCGGGCGGCGTGGCTGCTCAGGCGCTCATCGAACCGGTCGGTGGAGTGGAACGCGTCGTCCTGGTCGGCGTAGACGTCGGCGTAGACCGTCAGAAGGGCCGGCCGGACCGCGTCGACATCGTGGTGGTGGCGCAACTGGACCGTGGTCATGTGGCTATGCCTTCTCTCGGAGGTGGTCGGCCCAGGCGCGGGCCTCGGGGGTGTCGGGAGCAAGGGCCTGCAGACGGGCGGTGAAATCATTCAAGAGACGTCCGGTACGGCCGTGCCACGCGTCGCGGGGGATGGCTCGCGCGGTGGCCAGCGCCGGAGCGAGGGCATCTTGTTCGAGCTGGGCACGGGCCAGGTGCACCAGGGCCAAGGCGCGGTTGCGCAGCAGGTCGGGGCGGAGCTGGGCGAGGTGGCGGTGGGCGTGGGCTTCGGTGTCGGCCCATCGGCCGAGGCTGTGGTGGGCGATGAGCGCCAGCAGTTCGAGCTCGGCCTGGTCGTAGAAGTCCATCCAGGGGGGCCGCGGGCGGTCGGAAGCGGTCAAGGCCGCGCGGCCCAGGGCGTCCTGGGCGTGGCCGAGGCTGCGCAGCACGGCCTGCGGGTCGTGGAGGTCTCCGAGGTGGACGGCGGTGCGGGCGTGGGCGAGCGAGGCGTACAGCGGATCGCGGCGCACGATGCTGGTGGCGCGCGCGGCGTCGTCGGCGGCCAGCGCATCGGTGTAGCGGCCCAGCTGCCGGTACAGCGCACCGGCGTGGCCCCAGACGCGGAACTGCACGGGCGAATCGGCGCTCAGGCCCGCCAGCGTGACGGCCTGGTGCATGTGCTGCTGCGCCGCCTCCAGACGGCGCCCGTCGATCGCGGCCCACATGGCCGAGGAGGTGAACGCGGCCGCCAGGGAATACAGGTGGCCGCGGACCCGGGCGGAGGCGGTGCCGCGCTGCTGCAGGTCGAGTGCCTGCCGGGCCAGCGCGCCGGCGCGGGCCTCGATGCCCACCGTGCCGCCGTGCCGGTTGTCACTGGCCACGACGTCGGCCAGTTTCGCGGTCAGGCGCTCGACATCGCTCATGCCCACCCGCCGTCGCCGCTCATCGGCAACGGCGCCTGCCGTACTGCCGGCGACACCGAGAGCTGATCCTGCGGTAGCGGTGACGAAGCGGCGACGGTGCACGGCTTCTCCCTTCTGCGCGCCGGCGGCGGCCCGCCGGGCGGGCACGACGAAACCCAGCTCGGTCATGTCCCGGCCGGTGACGATGTGCAACGCGACGCTCTGCAGGGACTGGGGCCAGCGGGCCGTGCCGCTGCGCCATTTGTGGATGGTGCGCTCGCTGACCTGGCCCTGGCGTCCGCTCAGGCGGCCGATGGCCGTGTTCACCTCGTCGGCCAGCTCCCGGACCGTCATGCCATGAGCATCCATCCACCGGACCAGCGCCTCATTGCGCCTGCGTTCCATGAACCCACGGTAGGACCGCAGCACCACCCGAACCCGGTAAAGGAACGGTCAATTGGGCAGGGCGCATGCACGCGGGATTCGGCCCGCTGGGCATGACGGAAGACCGCGGGCGCCGGTTTTCTGTACGTACGGCGCCTGTGGCGCGCATCACACAGGCCCCCTCGCCGGAAGGACCTGCCATGCCGCCCCCTGCCGACCCGAGCACCATGTCATCGCTGCACAAGGGAGCCCGGGCCACCGACACCGTCAGCGGCACCCCCGCCGTCGTCGAAGCTCTGGGCGACGCCACCGGCACGCCCCGCCCCGCGGGGCAGGCCACCCACATCTGGCTGCGCCCTCCGGGCCGGCAGGGCCCGGTCTGGTCACGTCCCGTCGACCGCGTCCGCCCCGCCGACACCCAGGGCGAGGCGTGAGATGAAGCGGCACTGCCCCGACTGCCGCAGACTGCGCGCCGAAGCCGAGCAGCCCGGCGCCGACCTGGACGACATCCTGGCGCGTGTCGCGCTGCACGAAACCGCGGCGCACCCCCGGCGGCCGCCCCCGCCCAGGACCACGAAGCCGCTGGCGGTACGGAGGTGAGCGCGCACGCCGCACCGCACCGGTGGCGGCCGCGCGAACTGGGCGCGGTCTGCGCCGGAGTGCTGTGGGCCACCGCTCATGCCACCGCGCTCGGACTGCTCGCCGACATCGTCACGCGTGACCTCGACCAGCAGCACGGCCAGGAGCCGGTCGCCGCGGCCGCCGACACCCTGCCCGACAGCCCGTAGACGGCCGCGCGCCGGGCCGGCGACCGCCCCCGGCGCGCGGCGCAGATGTCGCCCCTTTCCCCCGAGGGGAGCGGCACGGCCCGCCCGCACCCGCGGGCGGGCCGCCACCTCACCACCGGAAGGACAGCCACGATGGATGACCAGATGAACACCCTGCCCGACCCCACACAGGTCGGAGCCCGCGCCCGCGAGATCCTCCTGACGTTGCAGTCGTGGCCGGAGTTCGCGCGGCTGGAGGCCAGCACCCTCGCGTACCCGGACTGCTGGGGGACCTACACCGGCTACACCACCATCGCCCGCTTCGACCTGGCCACGGACGCGCGTCCGCTGTGGCTGGAGGCCCAGCGCGTGATGGCCATGAAGAGCGCGGTGCACGAGATCACCGGGCAGGACGAGCGGGCCGCCGAACTCGTGGTGCCGGCCCCGGTCGACGAGATGGTCCACGCCCTGCTCGCCCAGCACAACCTGGCCCGCAAGTTCGAGACCGAGACCGGCCTCGCCCTGGTCCACATGACCGACCAGGAGACCTTCGGGTGGGAACCGGGCGACTACACGCACCAGGTCTACGTCGCGGCCTGGGACGCCGAGCCGCCCGAGCGGTACTGGATCCCCAAGACCGAGGCAGCTCGCCGGCACCGCATCCTCGACATGCTCCTGTCGTCCATCGGCATCGCGGACCTGGGGCGCCGGCACCACATCGGCTTCACGCCGGAGCAGGAGGCCGTGGCCGCCGCCGCAGCCTAGGACAGCCGGCCTGACCCCAGCACCCGCCGCAGCGCGGTGACCACCAGGTCCGCCGGGAACCGGACGGCCGCCACCTCATGTACGCGCTGCAGCGCCGCCTCGAACACCAGCGGTTCGACGCCGCCGAGGTAGGCCAGCAGCCACTGGTCGAGCCCGTCAGCCCCTTCCGGAAGCGGAGGCGGGTCGGCGGGCCCGCCCGCCCCCGGCAGCGGGGCCCCGGCCGACGCGTAGGCGCCGGCCGGCAGCCCGACCCGGTCCGGATGCACGCACACCGGCGTCCCGCCGTCCCGCAGCACCCGGTAGCCGTGGGCGCGCTCGTACGCCGACTCCTTCGACGGTTTCGGCACCACGTCGAAGCCGCCCAGCGGCAGACACAGGGACGGGCAGACCCCGCACACCAGGTGCTCACGGCCGGGCGCCAGACGGGGCGCGGCATCAGTCACAGTCCGCACATTAGCCATCCCAGGAGCAAGCCGTGACCGGCTTCATCACCCAGTCCCGCGAAAACCACCCCGAGGTGGAGAACGCGTTCCGCCTCGCCGTCGCATGGTGCGACGGACACCGGATCGACGGCGCACCCGCCATCGCACACGCTCTCAAAGTCACCCGCACCCTCGGAGCACACTGCCCGGACGCCCCCGCGCACGTCATCGCCGCGACGTTGCTGCACGACGCCCCCGACCTCGCCCCCGAAGACGGCATGGAAGCCCGTGTCACCACGGCCGCAGGCACCCTGACGCTGGATTTCATCCGCGACCTCTACGCCGAGCACGCCGTCCTCGCGCACCCGACCGAGGCCGCCGGCAGCGCGCACCTGCGCACGCTCACAACGGTGCCGTGGCTGATGGCGGCCGCAGTCGCCGACAAAATCGTGGCGTTCGAGTACGCCGTCGACCTCGCCGAGCACGCCCCTGACGCGGCCGCCTTCTGGGCCGGACGCCCCGCCTTCACGCGACTGCTGCCGTATTTCCACCGCGTCCAGCGCGCGGCCGACCGTGTGGTGCCGCAGTCCATGAGCCTCGCGTACGGACGTCTGCTGGCCCGATGCCCGAAGGCGACCGCGGCCACCTGACCTACGTCAGGGCGGCCCCCATGACACGAGGGTCTGCTACCGGCAGCCGAAAGGCCGCCGGGGACCGAGCCTCGGGGCGTGTTACTCGGGCACCGGCAACAGGACGCGCTCGTCCTTCTCCAGTGCACCGCTCACAGAGGTGTGCCGCGCGGAACGATAGGCCGTACGGCGCTTGCCGCGACGGTCCCGAAGCCGCTGCGGGACCGTCGCGGCTGCGGCTGCTGCCGGGTGCCGGAAGACGGCAGGTAGCGTCGGGCACATGAACGATTCACCATCCGGCCCCGACGGCAGGACACTGCGCTACCTGGCAGACCAGGTGAACGGCCAGGTACCGATGAGGCTCGTCACGGAGCTGGACCCGCTGCAGCAGGCGGTGCTCGCCACCGGCCGCGCGCTGGAACACCTCGGCGTGCTGGCCGAGCCCGACCCGCGCTTTCCGCAAGACACCGACAATCCAGGCCCGCGGATAGCGGACCTGGCCTACCAGGCCAATGCGGTGCGCCAGCATTCCCACGAACTGTGGGCCCAGCGGCAAAGCGAAGCAGACCTGCTGGCCGCCCAGGCCCAGGAACGCGCGGACGCGGTCGGCGAAGTGCCGTACATCGAGACCGCGGAACTGACGCTGAACCGCCCGGGCGGCGGACCGGTGACGGTACGCGTGTCCTGCGGCGCACAAGGGACCCGCTGGTCGTGCGACGATCCGGCGCTGTCGGGCGCCACCGGCATCGTCGACCATCTGGAAATCGACAACGCGCTGCAGACGCTCGCGCGCGTGCTGGAGCCCTGCTTGCGCCAGGCCGAGTCCGGCGCGTAGCACCGCAGGACACGAACCTTCGCCCGGTGGCCGCGCGGCCCTCCTGCCCAGGCGATCCGCGGCGCTGGCCGCTACAGGGTGTGGTGGTCAGCTGCGTCCTGCACGCTCGCCGCAGAAGCCCGATGGCGGTGGCGGTGTCCGGGCGCGCTCGGCGGAGCCGTCGATCCGGTCAGTGGCCCCTTGCTTCACCGCGGCCAGGCTCCTGGCATCGGGCTGTTCGCCGCCCGTACGGGTGATCTCCGGGGCGTGGGCGAACCACTGGGCCGCCCGGACGGTCTTGTGATGCGTGAAGCCGATCAGTGAGGTGCAGATCGCCGGGCCGGGGCTGGCCGCGGTGGACGTGGTGGCCGGTGATGAGGAGACCGCGGCTGCGGCCGTCCAGGCGTTGTGCGCGCTGTGGTGGTCCAGCGGACCGTCGCGGCCGTGGCGGGTCCCCGGCCAGGCCGGTGTCCGGATGCGGGCCTATGTGGACATCCGGCGGGAGCCGGACGGGACGCCCTGCATCTAACGCGGGGGAGTGGACTCACCGATGGGGGCGGGCCGTCGGGGCGCGGCGGGGTAGGGCTGATGCGTGCCACCGTTCTCCCTTCCCACCGGCCTCGCCCTGGCGCGCCACGTCGACAAGATCCGCACCGGACCGGGGTGGACGATGGAGGCCAAGCTCGACGGCTGGCGCTGCAGCGTGCACACCGGCTCCGGCCGTATCTGGAGCCGTCACGGCAAGGAGCTGACCCGGGCTTTCAGCGACGTGGCGGAGGTGGCGCGCCAGCTGCCGGACTGCGTCCTGGACGGTGAGCTGCTGGCCGTCACGGAGGCGGGGGAGATCTCCTTCGGGCGGTTGCAGACCCGGGCCGGACGCGGCCCGAAGCAGGGTGCCGACTTCACCGTGCACCTGGCCGCGTTCGACGTCCTGGCCGTCGGGGACCATACGGACTGCCGCCCGCGCCCGTACGGGGAGCGCCGCGCCACCTTGCTCGACTTCTTGGAGGGCGGGCCGCCGCAGATCCGCCCGGTGCCGGCCACGCGCGATATCAAGGAGGCGATGCGCTGGGTCGGCGCGCTCGGAGGCGTCGAAGGGGTGGTGTCCAAGCCGGACCGGCCCTACGCGGCCGGCCGTACGGCCTCGGGCTGGCTCAAGTGGCGCCAGCGCCACACCCTGGACGTTGCCGTCCTCGGCGTCACCGGCGCCACCCCCGTCACCCAGGCCCTCGTGCTCGGGCTGCCCCGCACCCGGGGCGGGCTGCGGGCCGTGGGTGTGAGCCTGCCGCTGTCGGCCGCGCTGCGCCACCAGCTCGCCAGCCTGCTGCGCCCGCAGGGCGAGGGACGCCGCGAGTTGCCGGGCACCGTCGGTGGTCTGTCCGGCGCGCCGCCGGTCTCCTACCTGCCCGTACGGCCGGAGGTGGTGGTGGAGATCGAGGCCGACCAGCCGGCCGCCTCGGAGTTCGGGCGTTTCCGCCACCGGCCCCGCGCGGTGCGCGTGCGCGGGGACCTGGCCGTCGACGAGCTCCCCGCCGTTCCGTAGGCCACCCCACTGCCAGCGGGCGGGGAATACCGGGGCGGCGGATCGGTTCTTTCATGTTGAACGAGAGGACCTGACCGCTATGACCACGCCCGCCGCCCGCCCGAGCATCGCGCTGACCTGCCCGTCCGACCAGGTCGGCAGGTGCGCCCGGTGCCACCAGCCGTGCCACCGCTACGGGTACGGAGGCAACCCCCTTCTTTGTATGCGGTGCCTGGAGCCGGTCCGTGCCGCGCAGGGCAGGCCCATGCCGCAGGTGGCTGCCTGAAAGCCGTCAGGTGCCGGAACACAGGGCCTGGCGCAGCAGGGTGACGGTGGCGTCCGCGGCTGCCACCGTGGCGTCGTCCGCGCCGCGTGCCGGGTCCTGCAGTTCTTCCAGGAGGGCGACGGCCGCTTCCAGGACGCCGGCGTGGACGGTGACGGTGCGCAGCGCGGCGAGGGAGGCGGCGGCGCGGCTGGCCGCGGAGGCGTCGCCGGGCTGGGGGATGAGCTGGGCAACGCCCCGGCCCAGCGCGCGGGGTGCAGAAGTATGGGTCACCGCACCAGTCTCCCGTCCCTGTGCCGAGGCCGGGATGAAAGGAAGGCAGCGGCGCGGGGCAGGCGGGCCGGGCCGGGTCGTCACCGGCGTCTGGCCGCCGCCGGCCCGGCCCGCCTGGGCCCCGTTCGCCTTCTTCAGAAGCGAGGGCGTGCCGATCCTGCCCCTGCGGCCGAGCCGATATGCCCCGTGTGCAGCGGGCCCCGGCACGGGCATGACGAACCCGGCGAGGCCCGCCAGCATCAGGTGGCCGGGCAGTCATCCGGGCGGGCATCTGCGGGCGGCCTGCGCAGGAGGGTCTACCAGGCCCGGCACTGTTCCTGTGCTCCGGCTCCGCGGCGGTGTGGCCTGGTCAGTCGAGGGCGCCGCCGAGCGCCGTCAGCAGCCGCCGCTCGCACGTTCCGGGGCCGTCGACGTGGTCGACGAAGTCGGCGGTCAGCGCGAGCGCGCACGTCATCGCGATCCGCTCGCTGTCGGGGACCGGCCCGGCCTGCTCCCGCCAGGCGACTGCGTCGCGTCCTTCGATGGCGACGGCCACCACGTGGCGGACCATCGCCAGGTCGGACAGCTCCACGTATCCGGACCACTGCCTGATGATCTTGTTCATCAGGGTGTCGATGAACCGCTGGGCGAACCGCTCGCCACCGGGGGCGCCGGCGCCGATCTGGTCCAGCGCGCCGCAGAGCAGCACAATCGTCCCGCGCAGCAGCTCGCCGGTGCCGTGGGTGGCCGTGGCCGCCGCGATGCGCTCGCCCAGAGCCGGGATCCTGCCCGGATCGTCGCCCGAGCGCAGCACCACCGCCTGGTCCCATGCCGCTTGTACCGCGCCCACCGCGACCCTCGTCATACCGGCCGAGCGTAGCGATGGGGAGTATCCCGGCGGCGGCGTTCGCGCGGACCGGTCCGAAAGGGGCGCAGCGGCCACCGGCCCGCTGTGCGGGCGCCGGTCACTCAGCCCGAGGGCCGGGGACGGGTTTCGCGGTCGGTGGGCTCGGCGCGGCTGCCGTGGGCTCGGCGCAGGCCGGGCTGGGGCCACCAGTACGCCCGGTGCACGGTTCCCCGGTCAGGGTCGGCCTGGAGGGTGACCTGGTACTCGGTGCGGCCGTCGGCGTGGTCCAGGCGCGCCATCACCGGCGCGTACTTCCACCTGCCGCCGTCGTAGACGTACAGGGCCGGCTGGTCACCGGGCGGCCAGCACCACACCCGCGGCCGGGGCCCGTCCTCGGGCCGCCACGGCGGGACCTGCTCGGGTTCGTCGATCTGCTCACTCACGCCCTTCATGATGCGAGCAGCCACTGACAGACCGGCCGAGCGGCGGGCGCTGCTCACCGTGCGGGGCCTCGGCGGTCTCAGCGGCCGCCTTCCTGACGAGATCCGCCGCCTTTGGCCGCGGCCGACTGCGCCCGGGATGCGAACCCGCTCGCGGCGGTACGGCTGCCGGGTTTCTTCGCGCCGGCGGACTGCACCCGTGACGCCGCGGCCGGACTCATGCGCTGGGCCGCGCTGCTCTTCGACCCGCCGCCCTTTCCACTGCTGTGCTTGCCCACGATCCTCACCTCCTCCTGCTCCTTTCAGCCTCCTCGGTTCCCGGCCGCGCGCCCCTTGCCGAGCGCGCATGCGGGTTCCGGCAAGGGGATGCGCGCGGGCTCGGAGCTGGTCGGCAAGGGGGCGGCCGGGCTCGGCAAGGGTGTCGGCAAGGGGCGCTGTGCTACGGCGCCAGCAAGCGCGCCCGGAGGACCAGGCCCTGAGATGCGCCGCGCATCTGTCGAGCGCGCCGCGCCTCGAAGGCGCGCATGCCGCGCATGCGCTGTCCGGCGCGCCGGATGCGCGTTCCTTGGCGCGCACCGGGCGCGCCGGGACGTGCCGGATGCGCGCGTCTGCCGGGGCGCGGCGCGGCCGGGCGTGAGATGCGCGGCGCGGCCGCCGGCTCCGCCTCGGGGGAGCCGGAGACCGGCAGCGGATCTCCGCAGAGGAATGCGCGGTGGCCGGTCACACGCGTGCACTGGGCCGGGCCCCTGTCTGGGTGAACCGCGGGACTCTGTCCGGAGCCCCGCACGATCGCTGGAGATCACCCGCGATGATGTACAACGATGGCGCCCGGACGGCGGAGCCGGCTGACGCGCGCCCCCTTGCCGAGGACGCACAGGCCAGTGCCGCGACCAGTGCCGCGAACGCAGCAGCGGACGCGCAGAAAACCGCAGGCCACACACCTTGCCCGGCCGCATTCCGGCAGGCCGACACCTCTCTCCTTGTCCCTGAAGCGTCAGCGACCGGGACCAGGTCTACTCCTACGGCTTCCCGGGTCCGTGCGGATGCTCTGCGGATGCTGGGATGTGTGCGGATGGCCACGGTCCGGCAGATAGCTCAGGCGATCACGGCGGAGGGTTCGGATGGCCGGTCGTACGTACGCAGAGCGATGCAGCAGTTGAAGACCCAGGGACTGGCGGAGACGAACGGTAAGCACGGCCAGCACCCGATCTGGAACCTGACCCCGGCAGGGCTGAAGGCTCTGGGCGAAGGGAACGAACTGTTGCCGCGCCCCCGAGCCGGTACCGGGGCCAAGGGCATCAGGGCCGGGTTCGGGCCGCACGGCATCGCGGTGACCGAGACGATCCTCGCCTACGGCGGCCGCCACCAGCTGACCGGCTGGCAGGTGGAAGTCAACCACGCCATCAAAACCATCGGCCTGAGCTTCAGCACCGACGCCGTCCTCACCCTGCCCACCGCCACCAGCGAGGCGAGCTTGTTCGAGGTCGACAACGGCACCATGACCCGCGCCCGCCTGGCGAAGGAGGTCTGGGACTACGAGCGCTACGCCGGCCACCGCATCTGGGAAGGCGCGCGCGGCACCATCGGCCGCACGTACGACTTCTGGGCCCGCCACCGCTACACCCGCAGCCGCCTCTTCCCGACCCTGCACGTCGTCCTGACCGGCCTGCCCGAACACCGCCTCCAACGGCGCCTTGAGGCTCTGGCCCGCGACGTCGACGGCATCACCATCGCGGTGCTGGCCACCACGCTGCCGCGCCTGAAGCGCGGCGAGCCGTGGTACGAGCTCGCCGCGGACGACCCCTCGCGTCGGCGTGCCCGTTACCCGGAGGCGTTCAGCCGCTGACCGGACCGGCCGCCCGGGGCCGACGGTCCGGGGCGCCGCTGTCCGCGCTGCCCCGGGGAAGGCCGCCCGCGTTGTCGGTGCCGGCTGGGAAGCTGGCCGTATGGACAGGGACAGGGATGAGGAGCTGCTGCGCGGCCGGGTCTACGGCACGGACTTCGACGACCCGCACCCGGGCCCGCGGCCGGGCCGTACGTACGCGGAACTGGTGGGCGGGCCGCTGGACGGACTGCTGCTCGACATCACCGGCTGGACGCCGGACGAGATCGCTACGGGCGTCGCGCTGATGACGGAGGTCGGGCGGTTCGGCGCCGGCGGCCGGGCCCTGTACGACCCGCGGCCCGGAGACGCGGGTCGGTGGGACTGGGGCGGCGACGTGCCCTGAGAGCCGGGCTGCCGCCGGGAGGAGGGCAGCGGCTGCGGCGCGACTCTGTCCGACGCACCGTGGCGCTGCACGGTGCAGCGCGGTACATGTACCGGCATGGGCTTACGGCGGGTTCGGTGGGCCGCGGTGGTGGCGCGGGCGCGGCAGATCGCGAACGGCTACGGGCAGGGCAACTGCACGCTGCGCCAGCTGCACTACCGGCTCGTCGCCGAGGGCGTGATCGCGAATTCGCCGCCGATGTACCGCCGGCTGTCGGCGCGGTGCGCCGAGGCCCGGCGCCGGGGTGACTTCCCGGACCTGGTCGACACCCTGCGCGAGGTCCACGTCCCGCCCGCCTGGCCGGACGCCGCAACCTTCCTGCGCGAGGTGGTAGACCAGTTCGGCCTGGACCGTACGCAAGGCCAGCCGTGCGCGCTGTACCTCGCGGCCGAGAAGGACACGCTGCGCACGCTGATGACCGGCTGGGTCGGCGAGCTGGGCATTCCGGTGCTGGTGGTGCGCGGCTTCGGCTCCCAGTCCTACGTCGACGTCGTACGGGCCCGCGCGGCCCACGACGTCCGGGAACACCGGCTGCTGTTCGTCGTTCTCCCGGGTTTCCGAGAGTGTGGCGTTAAGGAGAAGATCTTCCCCTACGCCTACCGGCACTCCTTCGCCCAGCGCCACGCGGACGCCGGCGTCCCCATCGAGGTGCTCTCCCCTTTGATGGATCACGACTCCTACGAGTCGACCCGCTGCTACTACCGGGTCAAGGAAGTACGCCTGCGCGAAGCCGTCGACAAGGTCACCGCCATGCAGTTCGACCGCCACGGACAGCGCGTCTGGGGAGCGGTCACCACCTTGCTGGACGCCGAACGAACCCGATTGGCGATCGGGTCGGTGCAGGTCCCCTTCGGCACCTGCTCCGAGCCCTCCAACGTCGCCGCCGGAGGCGGCGCCTGCCCCCTGCGGTTCCGCTGCGTGGGATGCGACCACTACTCCACCGACATCTCCTACCTCCCCGAGCTCTCTGCCTACCTCGACGGCCTGCTGCGGCAGCGCGAGCGGCTGCGGTCGATGACCGAGGCCGACGACTGGGCCCGCGCCGAGGCCACCCCGTCCGATGAGGAGATCGCCCGCGTCCGGCGGCTGATCCGCCGTGTTACCGAGGAGGCCGACAGACTCACCGACGCCGAACGCGCCGAGATCCAGCAAGCAGCCGCCATGGTCCGCAAGACCCGCCAGGGCTTCCTCGGCATGCCCCGCATCCCCCAGCCCCTGCCCGACCTACGACCGGAGCGACCCGCATGACTCCGACCGACCCCGCAGTCCAGGCCATGCTGGAAGGCCGCCGGGCCGACACCGGCCGGCGCCGCCAGCGGGTCCTCGCTGCCCTGGCCGAGGCCGCGAAGGACGGCTCCGAGACCAGCGTCGCCGCGATCGCCCGCCGCGCGGGCGTCGACCGCACCTTCCTCTACCGCCACCGCGACCTGCTCGGCCAGATCCACGCGCAGGCTGCGGGGCCGCCCACAATCCTGGGCGGCCGGGGTCCGGCGGTCAGCCGGGCCTCTTTGCAAGCCGACCTAGCGGCAGCCGACGCCCGCACCGCCCGCCTTGCCGCACACATCCGCCGCCTCGAAAGCCGGCTCAGCCAAGTCCTCGGCGCACAGGTCTGGCGCGAGTCCGGCATCGGCGGCCCGGACGACACCGAACAGCTCCAAGCCCGCATCACCACCCTCGAACAGCAGGTCATCGACCTGAAACTCAAGCTCCAAGACCGTGACGACGACCTCGCTGCTGCTCGCACCGCCAACCGCGAGCTGATGGCTCAGCTCAACCGGAGCGGGTCCGGTCCAGGGAACCGGACGCTTTGACAGCAGGGATGAACCCCGAGGTCAAAGCAGTCCCGCCTGCTGAAGGGAAGTAGTTTCTGCCGCTGCCGGAAGACAATGACCATGCTCCAGGCTCTTCAACACGATGTCGCCAGCGACCAAGTCAGCATGGAACGTCGACCACGAACGGCACGTCGGGCAGATCCGCCCCGACAGAAACGGCCGAAGGAGGTGCAGTTTGTGGTCGCGGTCAACCATGTAGAGGCTCCCGGTTTCCACCGCGCTGCTCGGATGCTCCATCGTCTCCGTGGCAACCACAGGGTGGTCTCCCATCAGACGGCGGTAACCCAGAACGGCTCGGTCGGCAAACGCATCCCAGGCGACGGACGTGATCTCGATGAGAGGCCAGTCAGCCAGGAATCGCGCGCGCATGAGCAGAATAGTCAGGTCGTTGAACGATTCCTCTAGCGTTCGAGGGAGATCCACGGGGTCGACCCGACGCAGGTGTGCCTGATCATTACGACGAGCTGAAAGCCGCTGCCGGGCAGCACTGGCAGCATCGTCAGCTAAGAGCGCACCCAGCTCATGTAGAGGATGCTCAGGGCTCAAGGCACGCCGCTTCTTCGCCCCGGAGATCTCCTGGAGAACCGCTACCCACTCGCCCAGCCCCGGCCCCCCGCGCCGGTTGGAGAGCTTGCCGCGCAGCGCGGCCACGGCCGAGAGATCAATGGACGCGCTGCGTGCCAGTGCTGCGGTGACCAGAGCGCTGTAGCACAGAAGAATCTCTGCGGTCTCCAGCACGGCGTCGTAAGCCGGCCCAAGGTCCCTGGTGCTCATTCTGGCTTCGGTTTCGCGCCAACGAAGCGCGATGGGGTAGGGGAATCGGGTGCGGACGATATACCCAAAGTCATCGAGTTGAGCAGCGGTCTCCGCCCGAAGACGAAGCGTCTGTCCTGCTTCGATGATCCGCTGTCTGGCCTGCCCAGCATCTTGGCCTTGATCGTAGACAGATCTCACGAGGTTGCCGGCCTCAGCATGCCAGCTGCCCATCCGTTGTCCTGCAATCTCCAGTTCGGCGAGGGCGGAGGAGAGCGCTTCATCGGCCTGCGGCAGGGGCAGCGAAGTCAGATCCTTCAGGGGCAGGTGCCGCATGTCGGCGTGCCCCCTCGTCACGCGCAGGACCGCAGACGAGCGGAGATAGGCCAATATGAGACGCATGTGATCGGGCGAAACGGCCACCGTTGGACGGAGCACGATGGTGTGGCTACCGGCTGCTGCTGGAAGATCTTGTGGCCTGACTACAGCAGCTCTGGCGCCACTCCCCGTTCGCAAGCCGCCCCCCTGAACCAGCACATCACCGGCTTCCAAGTGGAAACGTTCGGGAACGTCAGTCTCCCAACTGTCACTCGTCGGATCCCGTTCCGCGATGGTCCCGTCAGAGCCGATGTCCCGGATCCGGAGGACCCGCACGGCACCGACGTCGGTGGCGCGACTGCCCTTACTGCGTAGGGAGAACAAGCCTCGCGTGACGGAGAACATCGCCCCGATGGACAGAGCGGCCGACCGTTCCGAAGAAACCCTGGAGTGCGGCGCGGCGTTCTCGGTAGAGCTGGACATCAAGACCCCCTGGCACGTAGCGGCAGAAGCTTATCCGCGCCTG
This sequence comes from Streptomyces sp. NPDC030165, assembly GCF_055573595.1. Lineage (NCBI taxonomy): Bacteria > Bacillati > Actinomycetota > Actinomycetes > Kitasatosporales > Streptomycetaceae > Streptomyces > Streptomyces sp. NPDC030165. The sequence continues at coordinate 18,480 of NZ_JBVIBD010000044.1, forward strand.
CATGCACCACACGTGTGGCACCCGCTATGGTCGCTCTGACAGCTTCTGAGCTGCGTGAACTTGAATCGCACGCTCGCGGCGCCCCGGAGAATCGTCGGGGACTGCGATGCGTCGGGGGAGGACATCGAGCGCGACTTTGTCGCCCGCACCGGCTGCTGGTCCACGGTCGACCGCGTCGCTCTCACCTACGGGCAGGTCCTCGCCTACGGTCTGCCCCCGGCGGAGGGCAAACGCGGCGATCCACGATGGCCGGCCTTCGCCCGCCGCCACGGCCTCGATGCCGCCCGACCGGTGCAGTGGGAGGTCGAAGCCCTGGACCCGGACGAACTGCAGCGCCTGGTCCTCGCCGCCGTCGCCCCGCACGTCGACCGCACGGTCCTGGCCCGCCAGATCGCGCGGGAAGAAGAACAGCGGCGCGCCCTGCGGCGCTTCGCCCGCAGCTGGCCGGACGGCTCCCGCGTCTCCGGCACGCGGACGGAGGGCGCTGCGGCCGACGAGCCCACGGTGACCTCTCCGGCGGTGCACGACCCCGCTGAGGTGGAGCGGTTCTGGACGGCGGAGCTGATGCGGGAGGCCGAGCCCTTGCCGATGCCGGACTACGACGAGGACGACGAAGCGAGCGGTCCGGAGGCGTAGGCGGGCCGGGCCGGTGTCGGCACCGGCATCTGGCCGCCGCCGGCCCGGGCCCGTCGTGCCTCGTTCGTCTTGCCCGGGGAACGAAGCGAACTGACCCCTGCCCCGCAGGAACCGGAGGTGTCCACCCCGTGCGCGATCTGCCGCCCGGGGGTGGGGGGGGGGGGGGGGGGCAGCACCAAGGGGGGGTGGTTTTGCTGGTGGGGTGAGGGGGGGGTGGGTGTGGGTGTTTGAGGGGGGGGGGGGGGGAGAGGGGGGTAATA
>NZ_JBVIBD010000044.1:19385-34967 GCF_055573595.1 Streptomyces sp. NPDC030165
AGATTAAGCGTCGCTTTCTTCTTCTCTCGTCTCTTTTTGTTTGTCACTCGGCACAGCTCCCCGCCCCTGTGGGTGGGTGCGGCTCCTCCCCCCCCACCCCCGGGCGACTTGTTCTGACAGTCGGGTGAGCGAGCCGTCGGCTACCGGTGCGCACGGGCGCGGAGTGCACCGCGTGCGCCAGCACCAGGCGCTCGTCGCGCATCGCCTCCAGGGCGCCGGCGGTGTCCGGGTGGTCGGGGTCGGGAAGGACGTTCACCGTGAAGCGGAGGATGCTGCGGGCGATGCCCGGTACCGCCGTGGTGGGGGAGTCCCGTGCCCAGTCCCGCAGCGCGGACAGCAGCACGCACCCGACCCCGTCCAGCGCGAAGGAGTCCGCGCGCGGGTCGGCCTCCGCGTTCACGGCCGTGGCGGGCCAGATGATGTCCTCGGCCAGCCGCAGCAGGACGAACGCCAGCTCCGGATCTGCTTCCGCCCGTCCGGCGACCGCGGCGCCGCCACCGGTCTGCAGCGCCAGGGGGTAGTCGAAGCCCCGCTCCACCTGCTCGGGCGTCAGCGGTGTGCGGGACGGGAGCAGGTACGGCATCACGCTCTCCTCGCGATGGCCGCAGTGCGACTCACGGCGTCGTTCCCGCATGCTCGGTTGGCTGGCCTGTGGACAGAGGACGGAGAGCGGAGAACTTTCCCTCCCCAAGCGGATGCGGCGAATCGATTCGTGAACTGGGCAAGCGTCCGGTGGACGGAGCGGCCTGCCCAAGGAGCCCTGCTCGCGCTTCCTTGGGCCGGCGGCCGCGGCCGAGGAGCCGATACTCGGTACCGCTGTGTCAGCGTGGCCTCGTACGCTCGGCGCTCATGAGTACGCGGGACTTCGACGGCACCTATCTGATACCTCTGTTCGAACTGGTGGAGAAGCTGCGGGGAGACGGTGCCTACCAGCCGCTGCCCGCTCCAGCCCTGTCCAGCAGCCTGGCCGCTGATGAGGCGCCGCTCGGTCCGTGGCCCGCCTCCCACTTGATCCGCACTTCCTACGGCGCTGGCCTGGCCCATGTCGATGCCTTGCGGCGTCTGGCTGTGGCCGGGGAGATGGATGCCACCAGTCCGTGGACGTTGATGCGCGGCGCGCTGGAGAACTTCGCGACCGGCATCTGGCTGCTCGACGGGCCCGGCCGTCCGGAACGCCGCCGGCGTGCGCTGTCGCTGTGGGCGGAAGACATGCGCAACCGGGCCCAGCACGAACAGGACACCGGCCACGCACCCGGCCCCGAGGGCAAGACCGGGCTCGAGCGCCGCCAGGAGATCCGCGCACTCGCCGAGGCCCTCGGCCTGCTCCCTCTCGTCGCGCCGAAGACCCACGTCATCCTGGAGCAGGCCGCTCCCGCCGCGGGCCTGGACCCGGTCGCGGTCCGCGCCTCATGGCGGGCTGCCTCCGGATTCGCGCACGGCCGCTTCTGGCCCTACCTGCGCGCATCCCAGCCGCGTGCCGCCATGGAGACCGGCGACGGATACCTGGTGGCCATGGTGGTCGACGAAAGCCAGCATGGCACGCTCGCCCGTTACTGCCACACCATGCTGTGTCACCTCCGCGACCGCTACCTCGCCCGCGCGGCCATCTACTGAGCCTTGGGGGGCCGCGGTCTGCACGCAGCACGAGCGCGGGCGCCGGGAACGGATGGCGAGTGCAAGCCTTCCCGGAACCGGGCGTACCGGAGACGGTGGGGGCATGGCCAAGGATTCGAGGGAGCTGTACTGCGCGACCTGCCGGTCGCGGGAGCAGCACGTCGCGTTGGACAGCCGGGAGCAGCGGCGGTGGCTGCGGGAGGTGACGGGGCGGGTGCCGGACGGATTCTGGATGTGTACACGGCCCAAGTGCCGCAATGTCCGTACCTACTGGGAGGATGAGCCGTTCGACCAGCCGCTGCGGATGCCATGAGGTAACCGCACAGCCCGGCGAGAACCTGGCGTTGGCAGGCCGTTCCGGCAGCAGGCGGTCACATCGAAGCCACCGTCTTGGCCCTGGCCAGGGCGGCTAGCCGGGAGCGTCGGCCTTTTGCCGACGTTGCGTATCTGCTCCCAGTCGGCCTCGGGGTGGGTGGCGACGAGCGTGTCGACGGCGGTGGTGGAGAGCGGAACGTTGACGGCTTCGGTCCGGGAGGCACCGAGGCACTCGTCTCCGCGCGCCGAATCCAGTTGAGGCGGACCATTCAGACGAAGTCGGCATGCCTTCCGGGATGCAGCCGTACGGAGGGCGGCGGTAACCAGTACCGCCAGGTCCTTATGTCGGTAGGCTTCGGCGGCCTTTGGCTGGTGGGGAGCAGATAGCTCTCCGGGTTCGCGCGCAGGTCGGTGCGCAGCCCCGGTCGATGCACCGCCGTACGACAAACGACGACACGACCGGCTTCTCGACGACTGTGTTTGGGGCTGAGGGCGCCTCCGTCGCGAAGCGGGTGGGCGTGTGCTTGTCGGATGAGTTTCCCGGCGTGTCGCGGGCTGTATGAGGGCAAGCGCCGCACGGCATCTCATGATCATGGTGTGGAGTGTGCTGGACGTCCGGGATTGGAGACCGTCCATGGCGGGCGTTGCACAGGGGCGTGCGGTCAATGTGCCGGGCTGGCGGGCGATTGGGGCGATGCTTTTAGCCGCCTGGTCGATGGGGTGCCGGTGGCCTTGGTGCGGCCCGGCGACACTGAGCGGCCGACCTGGGTCGTCTACCAGCACGAGTGTTACCTCGGCACCCTGCACGCCCGTCCCGACGGCGACGGTCTGTGGCACGTGCAGTGTGCAAATGAACAGCGCGGAAGTCTCGATGATGCGGTCAGAGTGCTGCGCAGGCCGCCCATGTGGCTTCACCAGCGGCAGCAGGTGGCTCGCTGGGCAGGTGCCGTGCTGGCCGATCCGGCATTGTTGGTGATCGACGTCCAGACCGCCGGGCTGGGCGATCAGGCATGGGCGGTGCAGATCGCGGCGATAGACGGCGGAGGCCGTACTGTGGTCAACCAGTTGCTTGATCCACGTCGGCCGATCACGGCGGCGGCCAGTGCGCTGCACGGCATCACCCGCGCGGATGTAGCACACGCCCCCTGTTTCGCCGACGTGCTTCCGCACCTGACCGGTGTCCTGGACGGGAGGCGGTGCGTCGCCTACAACGTCAGCTTCGACCGCGGCGTACTGGCCAGAGAGGTGCTGCGCCACCACGCCACTGCCCCGCTGAAAGAAACCTGGCTGGACCGGGTTCGCTGGGAGGATGCGATGGGCCCGGTCGCGGTGGCCGAGGGACTGTGGTCGGTTGACCGTCGCCAGTACCGACGCCAGCGCTTGGGCGGCCGCTACGACGCGGTGGACAAATGCCGGGCGCTACTGCGGCGGCTGCACCACCTCGCCCGGACGTGACCATACCCGGCTGGTGCTGTCGTCCAAGGAAGAGAAGAGCGGTATCCCTGTGCGACGTGGCGGAACTTCGGTAGGAACGGCGGCCGACGGGTTGTCGGTGTGTCGATGAGTGGGCGGGATCCAACGGTTCGGACAGGCCTTCCGCCGGCATGCTGGGTTCAGTCTTCTGCTTCGGAGTCCGCGTCTACGGTGCGCCGGTATTCCCAGTGGTCCTTGTCCATCTGGATGCCGAGGTGGATGGGGGCGGGGTACCGGGTGCGGTAGTTGAAGTGCAGGGCGTGGTCGCACAGGCGGGCCGCGGCCAGGCCGTAGGTGAGTGGTGCATGTCCGTCAGGTAGGTGGAGCACGCTGATTTCTGTTGCGGTGTGGCTGTACCAGGTCTCGGCCTGTTCCTCGGCCGACGTGCTGGCCCAGCGTGTGTACTTCTCGCCGGCTCGCGCGTATCGGGAGCCCCCGGTGTACTGCTGGGGCAGGTTGCACAGGATGAAGGTGCTGGTGGTGCCCTCCATTAGGAACACGCCGGTGGCGAGCTTGCGCTCCTGGATCTCGGCCGTTGACTCGTCGGTGTGGTCGAGGCGTTCGACGAGCGCGGGCGAGGCGACGTGTTCGCTGCTGGCGGTGACGCGCAGGACGGCGCGTGGGCGTTGACCGGTGGGAAGGGTGAATCCGGGAAGCGCGGGGCGCTCGTCCAGTGTGCCGTCGCCTTCGGGGATGCGGCCCTGGTGGCGGTTGGCCAGGAGCGGCCAGATACTGCGGGCCTGGTCGCCGGAAACGTAGACGATGTAGCCGGTGGCGGTGCCGGCGTGGTCGCCGAGGTCGAACAGGGCGCGGTCGATGGAACGGGGAAGCTGTGCGTCGCGTCGGCGTCCGTCGGGCAGGCGGCGAGCGCGGTGCAGGGTGTTGGCGGTGGCGTAGTCGATCCAGGTGCCGCCGGGAGAGTCCTCGTCACGCAGGTAGGCCAGGGTCTGCCACAGACCTCCGTCCCGGGGCACGAGCGCGACGAGTGTCCACATGAGGCGGGGCGGTTCGGTAGCGGGACCGCGGCGCTGGCCGCGCTGCTCGCGCAGGTGGATGCCGACGTGGACGAGAGGTTCCTTCAGGCCGTTCGGGCCGTAGGCCAGGGCGTCGGTGAGGCGGGGGTGGACCAGGCCGGCGGTGCGGTGGAGATCGGCGACGGCCATGTGGCCGCGGTGGTCGCCTGCAAGCTCGCTGCCCAGCTGGTCGAGGGCGGTGGTGATGTCGCGGGCCTTCTTGCGGGGGTTGCGGCGTCCGGGCTTGTGTGGGGTGAGGAACTGGGTGAGAACGCCCAGGCGGGCGAGTTCGCGGACCGCGTGGGGCTTTGCGTCCAAGTCGTAGGGATTGGCGACGGTGGCGTCGGGCTTGCGGGAGGCGCGGCGCTGGCGGGTCCAGGCTTTCGCGTCGTACTCGGTTTCGCACAGGGCCAGCAGCCGGGTGCCTTCGGAAACGTCCAGTCCGTGGAGCTGGCGGGCCAGGGCGGGACGCTGCCCGTGGTGGTCACCGTGGCGCAGCAGGTCGTCCGCAAGCTGCAGGTAGGCCTCGACGTGGTCGTTCAATGCCACGGTCGTGTTCTCCGGCATGCCGGCGGCGGCGAGGTCCGGGCGGTTGAAGTGATAGGCGAGCAGTCGCTGCATGCGGGTGCGCTCGCTTTGGTGGCGGTACAGAACGAGGAAGCGCAGGCGCTGACGGCCGGCGGCGGCGATGATCTCGCCCAGGCGGGGGTCGTCGAGCAGGAGGCTGTCGCGGCCCTCGGCGGTGGTGCGGCGGCTGCCGAACGGCCGCCCTGCGATCTGGTGGGCGTGAACCAGGGGTTGCCCGAGGGTGTTCCTGGCCCAGCGGGCGAGTTCACGGCGGGCGTGCATGCCGCAGCCCTTGCCGATGGAGAAGGTGCCGGCGAAGGGGATGAGGGCGCGCAGGGCGCCTGGCGTGCCGGTGAGGTCGCAGGCGCTGGGGCTGAGGAATTCGCTCTCGTCGGCGGTGCGGGGGAAGACGTTCTCGCCGTGCAGGCGGGTCCAGGCGTCCAGGGCCAGGCGGGTGGTGTGGTCCAGGTGTGTGTGCTCGCCCCTGCCGCCCAGTTCCAGCTTGATCAGAGGGCCGTTGGGATCGCGGGGGGCGAACCAGGCGGTGCGGGCGCTTTTGAGGGTGTTGCTCAGGCGTGAGACGCGGGGCTGGACGGTGGCGACCGGAGAGCGCAGGCCGGGGTGGGAATTGACAGCCACCTCCAGGCGCAGGGTGGCGTGGTGGATCCGGGTCTTCCACGCCGCATCCTCTTCCCCGGCGCTCTCGTCGTCGCCGTCGCCGTAGGCGGCGCCCCAGCTGTTCTTCCACAGCAGCTCGGGATCCCACACCTGCAGGCATCCGGCTAGATCGGCGCGGAAGCGGACGGTTTGGCCGTCGATCTCCCAGGAGCGGGTAGCCAACCGGCTCGCGACCGCCCAGGAAGCGGCCCTCCAGGCCCAGCCGGGAGCATCGATGCAGGCCCCGTTGCCGGTGAACTGTTCCCACAGCGGGGTCTTCTCGGGGGTGGTGCCGGCGATGAGGTCGGCGATCTGGCTCTGATAGGCGAAGGAGAACCGGTCGGCGTCGGTCTGCAGCAGGGCCTGTTCCCACAAGACGATCGCGGCGTGCAGGTCGTCGCGGTTCAGGGGGCGGCTGGTGGCCAGGAACTTCGGCGGGTCGGTCTTGCTCGTGGGGTAGAGGTCTGCGCAGGTGTAGCCGATGGCGCGCAGCACCGTGAGCAGACCCGCGTAGGGCAGGTTGGCGCTCGACCCGGTGATGCCGTGGTACTCCTGGCGCAGGGCCGGCCACACATCGCCGATCTTGTCGGGCAGGGGGTAGAGGAACGTGGTGCCGAGGAGGTTCTCGTCGGTGTGGCAGGCCAGCAAGGCCAGCCGGGTCTGGGTGCTCATCGGGGGCTTTCACTTTCGGCCGTGGTGGCGCGGGGCAGGGGGACTCGGGCCAGGTGGGGCTGGTCGGTCGAGTGGGCCAGGTCGAGCCACGCGGTGAGGGTCGAGCCGTAGGCGCGGCGCAGCGCGTGCTGCTCCTGCTCGGTCAGCTCGTCGTAGTAGGCGCGCAGCAGGGAGGGGTAGTCCGTGCCGAGGCGTGTGGCGAAGAAGGCGTTGTCGACCAGGAACAGCTGCACGGGCGTGCCGCCGCGGCGGGCACGCCCGGCGAGCTGGATCATGACGACCAGGATCCCGGCGAGGATCTCGGTCTTCAGGAACCGCGGGAGGCGGGAGAACATCGGGCTGGAGCGCAGGAGCCAGTTCAAGCGCTCGTGAGCGGCGCGGCTCTGCACGGCGAGCATGCGGGCGGGGTCGGGGCCGGGGCAGGCCGCGGCGGTGCCGGCTGCGCCGATGCTCGCATACATCGCCTCGGGGGTGTGCAGGTCGGCGGCCGGCCGGGTGGCGACCCACACCGAGGACAGAGCGGAGCGGTCGGTGCCGGGGACGAGGATGTTCAGGGCGCGGGCGACCAGGCGTAGCGGCGCGCACACGACCTTGACGTGGGGGTGGGTGTAAGGCAGGTCTTCGAGCTGGTCGACGGTGATCATGACCACGCCGAGGGGCGGGGCCACGCCCCCCGGCGGCCCGGTCTTGCGGATGACCACGGCGATCCACGACGGGTCAGGGATCGCGGAGGCGATGCCGGCGGCGAGAAGCATGGACTGGCTGTAGGCGTTGGCGACCACCATCGCGCGGGCCCGGTCGGGTTCATGGATCTCCAGGTCCCGCAAGTGTTCGGACAGGCGGTCTCGCCACAGCTGGGCGCCCAGTTCCAGGAGCCGGGCGGGTTTGCTGGACTCCTCCTGCCCGCCGACACCGATGGGGTTCCAGGCGTCAGTGGTGGCCGAGACGTTGCCTGGCCGGGCGGTGACCGCTCCGGGGGCCGCGTCGGTCATCACGTAGGCGGGCTGGGTGTGCAGGTGCTCTTTTGCAGCGCGCGGGAAGAACGCGGTCGCAGACAGGGCCAGAACGCTGCGCTCCACCCCTGCGGTGGCCAGCGCAATGGTCCCGCCGAGCTGGACAGTGCTGATGTGCGGGTCGCCGCCCAGGCTCTGCACGGACAGCCGGCCGCCGCCGCGCTGATTCTTCTCGACCTTGAACCCGAACAACTGGTAGCCCAGCGGCCCGTACGGGAGGGTGGGGTTGTGGCTGAAGGTGCCCAGGGCGCGGGCCAGTTCCCGGCCCGCCGTCATCTGCTCCGCGGCTCCCAGGCCGGCGAGGACGGCTTTGAGGTGGACCAGGGACTTGCGCAGGCAGCCGAGCCAGGAGCGGACCAGCAGGGCGTTGGTGATCTCGCGGCGCTGGCCCGAGGGGATCCTCAGCCGTCCCAGTTCCTTGTCGATCTGCGTCTTCACCCGGGGCAGGGCGTCGTGGCTGGCGTCGCGGCTGACGGCTTTCGCGAGCAGCTCGGCCAGTTGGGCGTAGCGCGGCGGCGGCGAGGCCTTCTTGTCGCGGTCGGGGAAGATCGCGCGGAATTCCTTGTGGACGTCCGGTCCGACCGGTTTGGTGACATCCACGTGCAGGAGCTTGTCGAGCAGCCACCGGTCCCACAGCCCGGGCACGTGCCAGTCGGAGCTGGGACGGTCGTCGTCCTGGCCGACGGTCTCCAGCCACAGCTCGTCGTCCAGGACGTAATTCAGGAACTGATCGCCCAGACCGCGGGCTTTGAACAGGGCGTTGACCAGGCGCCGGTCGCTGGCGGCGTCCAGGGCCTCGCGCTGGCGGTCGACCTCTGTGAGCAGGGAGGTTCCGTCCCAGGCCCGGCCGGACAGGGTGAAGATCTCCGAGCCCAGGTCGCACCAGCTGCTCTGCAGGTGGTCGACCTCGTCGATCAGCAGCACCGTGCACAGGCGCAGCACGAATTCCAGGACGCTGATGCGGCGCAGCACGCTTTTGTCGGTCTCCACCGGCACCGGCAGGGAGCCGCGCAGCAGGTTGTGGTGGTTGGTGACGATGATGTCCGCGTCCATGGCCGCGCGGATCAGGGCGTACTTGCCGCAGATGCCCAGTCGGGGGCAGGCGTGGCCGGGGCCCGGCTCCTCCTGGCCGGGCGCGACACCGGCCGGCTGCAGCGACAGGCATGGCTCGGCGCTGCGCCGCACCGGGGGGCCGTCGATCAGCCATGCGGACACCTCGCAGCCGTAGGCCAGTTCCTCGAAGCGGTGCTCGCGGCCCTGGGTCAGGGCACGCTCGGCCTGCTCGGCCAGGCGGTACACGGAGACAAGGGGCACGATCTTCAGGGTGGGGTTGGCGGCGGCAAGGTCGGCGGCGGTCTGCCGCACGAGGTCGTCGTCCTGGCGGAGGCGCTTGACCCGTGTGTGCTGGGCGAGTTCGTCGTCGGCCTCGCGCATGCGCTCGGTGTTGCTCAGGCTCTCGTGGATCTGGCCGACGACCACCGCGACCGGACCCTTGCCCCGGCGGACCAGCAGCGGAGCGGCCGCATTCAGCAGGACGCTCTTTCCGACACCTGTGGGTGCGTTGAGGACGGTGACCTTGCCCGCGGGTAGCCGCAGCTTTGCGACCCTGCGGTCATCGGTATCCAGCAGCCGGTCGAAGAAGCGGGCCATCAGGCCGGGCTTCCAGCCGTTGCAGCCGTTCGCAGCCGCTTGCCGCCGCGCCAGCCGCAAGACCTGGCGGCGAGAGAGCGTCACCTCACGGCGCCAGGGGGCGGTGTGCAGTCGTAGCGGGGCGACACCGGCCTCCCCTTCCCCGTCCGGGACGGTCACGACCGAAAGGTCGCGGCTACCGAAGGCCCACTTCCCTGCGGTGGCCACCTGCTGCGGTCCACGGTTGCCGTAGTACAGCTCCTCGGCCTCGCCCAGCAACCCCTGCGCCAGCTGCAGCGGCTCCTGCGCGTGCGCCACGACCAGATAGGTCGCCTCGCGCGGCTCGACGTCCTCCGGCAGCCGGTACAAGCCCTCCGACGAGGACGCGTAGGAGCGCGCCAGCCCATAGAACGCGCTGCGGCCGGCGACATCCCCGGGCCGCACATGCCAGTAGCCGCCGATCAGCTCCCGCACCCGGCGCGGCACCCGAGGCCAGCGCTCCCACAGATCGGTGCGGGCAGCGGCGAAGACGTGCGCCTGGTCCAGCGGGACGACCCGCTGCCCCTGCACGTTGCGGAACCCGAAATACTCGTCGGCCAGCGCCAGCGGGAACGCCACCGCCAGCATCCGCATCTGCCACTCCTCCGGCCTCACCGCCCGCCCCCACATGCCTGCTCGACGCGCGCAATTAGGCGGCTGACCGTGGTCACCTTGATCCGTCGCCCGCTCAGCCGCTCCTGGAGGTAGTGCCGCTCATGGTCCTGGTGGTCGGGCAGCACGATGGTCAGTGCGTAGGGCTTCGGCTCGCGTTCGAGCAGCGCGCAAGCCAGAGCCTCGACCGACTCCCACGCTTTGGCGTCCACGCGCAGATTCCTCACGCGCCGGCCCGGCGGCGCGACCGTAATCCGAAGGTCGTACTCGTCGGGGCGTAGCTCACCCGGCCACATCTGCACCTGCACGTTGTCCAGTTTCTGCAGTTTGTCGCGGAGCTCGATTTCGAGCAGGGTCGGCAGTACCCCGTAGCGCCACACCGGGCGGCTGAGCGCCAGATGCTCCGTGCTGGCCGGAAGGCCGACCACCGCGTCGGCTTCCTTGCCCGTGCCGATCAGGGGCGGCGCCGCGCCCGCCGTGGCCGGCTCCAGACCCAGGCGGTAGTGCACCCCGCGCGTCCGGTGGGCCTCGCACCGCACCTCGACCACGCCGCTGCGGCGAACGACCCGCATCGGCCACCGGCACTTCGGGCACGGGTACCACCAGCCGTCCAGATGGCACCACGGCCAGTCGCTGATCGGCTCGAAGAAGTCGAACCGCATCCACAACTGGTCCCAGGCCCGGCGCAGCACCCGCACCGGCCCGGCGGGGCTCTCCGCCAGCAGGGCCCGGGCGCGCCGGTACTCCTGTGGCTCCAGGCGCCGCAAGACCTCGTACAGGCGCTGCTCCTCCTGCTCGGCCCTCACCCGAGCCCACGGCCAGTACCGCTCCAGGGCCGCCTGCGGTACCAGGTGCTCCCGGCACAGGTCCTGCAGCGCGTCGCGGACCAGACCGTCCTCATCGAAGAGACACAATGCGCCGAAGCCGTCACCCGACTCACTCGCGGCAGGCAGAAGCGAGGCAAGCGGACCGCGCAGCCCGCGGCGGAACTCGCCCATCCCCAGCTGCGCGGCGCCGGTGGCGGGGTGCGCGGCGCGCAGCACGGCCAGGCAGTCCATCATCATCGCCGCCCGGCGCGCGGGCTGCAGTTGCAGGTCGGCTTCCGCCGCGGCCGCCATGCAGCACGCGGTCAGGGCCTGCTCCCGCCGAAGCCGCAGGTTGTCGCATTCCTTGAGCGCCACGCACACAAGATCACCTAATGCAGACGAGTTTGCCCGTATAGGGTGTGTATGTGCATAGATGTGCCACTCGAACGGGCCACCACGGCCACCCGCCCGCCCCCTCGACAACCACCAGCACTCCCTGGTTGTTGGTCGCCGCCCCCCACACGGTCTTCCCGCTCCGCGAGACGCCCGATACCCCGCACGGAAAATGGCTCTGGTTCCTGCCCGTCCGGGCCTTGGACGCAGGTTGGCGTCTCGTCAAACAGGCCGTGGAGGCAGGCAAACTCGGCCCCGGAGCCAAGGTCGCCACCCTTGGCAGCTCCTTCGACGGCGACCCAACCCGCCGACCGGTGATCATCTACACCGCCGACTGCACCGACGAAGCCGATGTCCACCGCGTGCTTGTCACCCTGCGCGCCCTCGGCGTCAACGACGCCCTGGCGTACAAGACCGACGAAGCTACCGAACGCGGCGAGTACGGAGACCGGACCAGCCTGTACACCAGCCCCGTGGGATCCACCAAGATCGTACGCCGCACCCCACGGTATGCAGCGGCGACCTGATCTGTGAGTGGGTGGTGGGATGGCGGCGGTTGCGATTCGCTGGCGGGGTGCTGAGTACGGGCGGCGTCACTGCAATGGGGCGGTGCATGGTTGGCTGCAGATGGCATGGCCGGTCACCCCGCTCCGCGCGCCGGAGACCACCGACGCCCCATACGGCAGAGGCTGAATCGGCCGGTGACGCCGCCGACTGGGGCCTGTACGTCCCGGTGCGCAGTGACCCGGCGACCGGCGTCGTCCTGGCGGAGGTCCGAGTCACCACCCCGCGCCGCCTGTAGCGGCCACCCTGCCACCGCATACCGCGCCGTGACGTACGAGACCCCTGCCCTTGTTGTCGGGCCCGGGGTCTCGCGACGGCAAGGGACGGTCAGTTTGAAGTTGCCCACCAGTGGGGGACGGCCTCGGCGGCCGGCACCGCACCCGCCCACTCCATGCCCAGCGCGGCGAGGGCGGCGCGCTGCTCCGTGGTGAGCTTCTCCCGCCTCGACTTGGTGTTCGAGAGCCATACCCCCAGCTTCACCGGTACCGGCTCCGCCTCGCCGTCGACCGCGACCTCAACGACCGCGCCGCGCGGGACGGAGCGCTGTCCCTCCTTCTCCACCCACTGCGCCAGGGCTGCCAGGCCCCGCTGGAACGCCGCCTCGGCCTTGCTCCCTGCCTTCTTCGGCCCCTTGAGGGCTGCGGCCAGCGCCGGACGGAGCTCCGCCGGGGCGGCGGCCGTCACGGGGAGGGTGGCGCCCTGTACGCCCAACGCGGTCAGCCGCTCCCGCTGCTCGGGCAGGAGCTGCGCCCAGGTGCCCGGCTCCTGCTGCCGCCACCGCCACGTTCCGATGTCATCGCCCTCGAAGGTGACGCCCGGCGCGATGTAGGGCAGAACGCCGTCGGCGTCGACGAGGTCGGCGAGGACGCGGTAGTGGCGTTGCCAGTTGAGCGGCCAGGGGCAGTTCCAGTCCGGGTCGATCGCGTCCAGCTGCTGCGCGCGCTCCTCCGCCCGTTTCGGGTCCTTCCCGAGACCGCCCTTGCGCCGAAGGTTGGCCATGTACTGCCCGATGGGCACCATCGCCTCGCTCTCGCCCCACACCGCGTCCTGACGCGGAGCGAGGTGCCCGGTGGCCCGGTGGTAGGACCGGAGCGCGGCGAGCTTGTTCTCCCACGCCTCCTCGCCCGGCTCCCAGACCATGCCGGCCTCCGGCGCGTCCAGCAGCGTCTTGCGCCGCTCCTCCAGCTCCCCGGCCCGCAGGGCCTTGCGCTGCTGGTGGACCCACCGCCCGAGGGGGAAGTCCTTCGTGACGCCGACCTCGACCTCGACGTCGTAGGGGACGGCGTAGATGCCGGTGATCTTGTTCTCGGCGCGCCAGCGGATGAGGGCCTGGTAGCCCGTCAGCCACACGAGGGCCTCGGGCCGGTAGACCCGGGTCCGAAGGAAAGCGGCGATGGTCGCCGGGTCGCGCGGGGTGGAGAAGCGCAGCAGTGCGGACTCGGCAGCGGCGTCGGTGCCGTCGTGCTCCTGGTCCTCGCCGTCGCCCTGGCCGCCGGCCCCGACGATCCGCCCGTCCTCGTCGCGCTGGATGTGGGCCTTGCGCTTGCCGCTGGTGAGCGCGCGGGAGGCGAGCTGTTCGACCAGGCGCTCATCGTGCGAGCGCAGGCCCTGGAGGACCGCTACGAGCGGGCGGAAGCTGGCGCTGGCAACCATGTCCGTCGGGTCCTCGTTCGGCTCCAGGAAGACCGGCACGATGATCCTGGCGACCTTCGTGGTGCCGTCGCGGTTGAGCCGGAGCGCGCGGCCGATGTTCTGGACGATCTCGACCTGCGAGCCGCGGGTGTCTGCGAAGCAGATCGCCTCGACTCCGCGTTCGCCGGTGATGTCGACGCCTTCCCCGAGGACCCGTACGGAGGCGAGGAAGGCGCGGTGCACCCGGCGGCCGGCCGCGTCGATGCCGTTGGCGAATTGCCTGATGACCTCACGCCGCTCGGACACGAGGTGGTCACCGCACAGCCATGCTGACCACACCCGGTCCGGCGGAACATGGCGGCCCGCCTCCAGCTCGTAGAACTCCGCGTCGATCGACGACTTCGGCAGCCGGTCCGCGGCCGCCAGGTCGTCGTCGGAGGCGTCGGCGGCGTACAGCTCGGCTGCGGTCTGCGGCAGCTTTTCCGCGAACGCTGCGGCTTCCTCCACCTTCTGGTGGAACGTCATCACGGTGCGCAGGTTGTTCGCCGCCGCGTGCTCTAGGAGCGCGGTCTGCAACAGGGCGAGGCGCCGGCCTCGCCGCGCCTCCTCCGACTCTCCGAGGACCGGCGAGGGGTCGCGGATCTCCAGGACGTCGATCTCGAATCCGGCGAGGATGCCCCGCTCGATGCTCTCGCTCAGCCCGAGCTCGGCAAGCCACGGCCCGTAGGTTTCCGAGTCCTGTCCCATCGACGCGAGCTCCGCCTCCTGGCCGTTCGCGCCCTTCTGCGGGCGGGGCGAGGCGAGGATGCGCGGCGTGGCCGTGAGGTAGAGCCGGAAGCCGGAGGGGATGCGGGCGTTGTCGTGGATCGCCGCCCACGGCCGTCCGAGATCACCGGCGGTTCCGTGGGCCTCGTCCACGATGGTCAGGTCAAAGCCGTCCATCCGCTGCCCGTACAGCCGCTCCCCGCCCGCCAGTGCGGCCTCCAGCGGCCCGCGCACCTTGCGCTGACCGGACGGGTCCTCCGGGTCATCGCGGTCCACCAGCGAGGCGTACGTGGCGAACACGACGACCGGCCCGCTCCGGGCCCACAGGGCGAGCTTGATCGGGTTGGTGGTGGTGCGCACCCCCAGTGCGTTGAGCACCGGGTCGTTCTCCAGCCCGCACACGCCGACCATCGGCGCGGTGTGGCCCACGGCCCGCCATGCCTGGGCGGTCTGCACGAGCAGGTCCAGGGTCGGCACCATGACGAGGATCCGGCCGCCCGGGAAGCAGTCCAGGGCGCTCGCGGCCGCCATGATCGTCTTTCCGGAGCCGGTCGCGGACACGATCGTGCCCCGCTCGCCCTGCGGAGACACAGATGATCTTGCAGGGAATCCCACCCATTTCCTAACCGCCGACCGCTGGTCTACCTGGTGTTCCTTGAGCGAAATCGCAGACATTCCCTTGCCTCCCCGAGCGCTGAATTTCGGTGGTCTTTCAGAGGGCCGCATGCGGAATGCATGCCGCGCCCAGGCCGTTCCAGATCGCCGCATCCGCCTTGTGCCAGCCGCCGGGCTTTCCGTCCTTGAAGGGCGGCTTGTCGTCCACGTCGTAGTGCCCGGCATCGAGCGTGCAGATGATGACGTCTCCGTCGCTGTTCACCGTTCGTGCGGTGCACAGACCGTCGGCCTCACCCAGGGCCTCCAGCACCTGGCGCCGTGTTGTGGTGTGCGGGTGCGTACGCGGCAGGACGGTCTCCCGGACAAACTTCTCCAGCCGCACCAGGTCGGCCCGCTCACGCTTCCTCACATCCGCGATGTGTACGGCCATTTCAGCCGACCGGGCCGACCGGCCACCGCGCCGGGACCACTCCCGGTCCGCGATGCCCACCAGAGCCTCGTTCACCGCCGCCACGCCGTCGTCCCAGCCGTCCGCGAACACCGCGCCCCGAGAGGCTGGCGCCATGCCGTCCAGTTCCTCCACTTCGCACTGCGCCCCGGCGACCGCCCCGGCCTCCAGCGCGGCCACCAGGTCGTCAGCCTCGCTCGCGGGCACGCCCTGCGCCTCCAGGAGCGCGAACACCTTCAATCGGGCATTCACGCCCGCCGTCTGGTACTGCGTCATCCGGTGCACAGAATCGCTGCTCAGCGCGGGATCGGGTCCGGTAGATTCGTGGTGACCGGTCATCTGCGATCATTCCTCTCGAAAATCCGGGGAAATTCATAGGTGGACTGGTGGTGTCCCGTGGTTTCGCCAACGATACATGCTGCATCAGCCTGATGCACCCGCTCCACTGAAACCCGACCCGAGCGAGCGACCCCCACCTCTCGTAGCTAGCCCGGACCCGCGGAGCGGGTCTTCGGGTAGTGAAGGCGCAGCCGTAACGGACCGTCAGGCCGGGGGAGCGCAGCGGACCCGGCCCCGGAGCGCTCAGCGCTCCGCAACATCCGCACAGGAGGCCCCAGAACTCGCACCAGGCGCGCTCGATCAGCCGGGCCGCGCACGCGCGCGGCCGCCGGGCGCGCAGCGGCCGGCTCCACCGATCCCCGAAGCGCAGCGCAGGGGATCGGCCCCGTGCTTGCACGGGCAGCGGGAGCGCAGCG
>NZ_JBVIBD010000045.1:0-27533 GCF_055573595.1 Streptomyces sp. NPDC030165
CAGTCGTCAACAATCACCACCTCAACATCACCAAACGTCTGCCCCAACACCGACTGCACCGCAGCAGGCAACCGCTCGGCATCGTTATAGACGATTACGACGACTGAGATTTCGGTCACAGAAACCATCTCTCCGAAAAGACGACCACTAGGCAAAAGATGAGGCTTTATCCGCGCCAAGACGCCATATCGCCCACAAATCGCAACAGTGTACGACAGGCTGCAGCGCCCCGATGACTGCGGGTGGCGCTCCACGCCTCCGGGACGCCCCGGAGGCGTGGCGGTCCTGCGCGCCCCGTGCCCGCCGAGGCCGCTCATGCTTCGGCAGGGCACGGACGCATTCAGGAGCTAGGACGCGGGGACGAGGGTCCGCTCGCGGTCGAGGGACGCGGTGGTGGTGTCGCTGTTGAGCGTGAGGCGGCCGTTGGGCCACAGGACGACCACGTCATCGCTACGGCCGGCGTCTCCGCCGAAGGCACCGACCGCGGCGAGGCTGACGGTGTTCCAGGCCGACTTCGCGGGGCGCAGTTGGTGCTCGGCCTTGAGCTGGTTGGCGCCGATATTGCCGTACGCGGTGACTTCACCGTCGGACCAGCGCACGAAGAGGTCCTGGTCCCCGGTGACCGGGTTGAAGTCGCCGGCCGCCATGTCACGGGAATAGGGCCAGGTGGTGTTGGGGGCCGCCAGCCGGGCCTCGGCGTGGAAGCCGCCCGCGTCGACGTTGGTGAAGAAGGTGACGCGGCCATTGGCCCACCGGACCACCACGTCGTCGCTACGGTTGTTGCCGCCGCCGAATCGTCCGGCAGCCATCCCCGTCGCCTGCGTCCAGGTAGCGTTCGGCGCCTTGAGCTGGACCGCGTTCTTCAGCTTGTTCGTCTCGTTGACGTCCTTGTACAGCGTCACCTTGCCGTTCGCCCAGCGCACCAGCAGATCGCCGGTGCCGTCACCGGTGAAGTCACCGGCCGTCATCACCGCCGCGTTCTTCCACTCCGCATCCTTGGCAAGCTGCACGTCCTTGCCGAAACCGTACGCACCATTCCCCGGGTAGAGGGAAACCTCCCCGTCCGACCAGCGCACGATCACATCGCTCGTGCGCCGCCGCACCGAGGCACTGTGAAAGCTGCCCGCGACCATCGCACGGGCGTGCTGCCACGTACCGGCCCCGCCCATCGTGAACTTCCCGTCCAGCGGAAGGTCGGCCACGGCCTGCCGGTACAGCCAGACCGCATCGTCATCGAACTGGGACGCGTAAGACGTGTGGTCGTACAGGCCACCGGTCTTGTACCCGCCGATGACCCCGACGAGATTGCCGCGCCGCCCGTCGAAATCCTCCAGGAACGGCCCGCCGCTGACCCCCGACCGGTAACCGTCACACTGAATCTCCAGGAACCGGCCCTGGAAGGCGCGGGTGTCGTTGGTGCACGACAGCGGCGTCTTCTGGCCCCCGGGATAACCGACGACCGTCACACCTTCACGCGCCAGGTGCCCGGAATCTACGGCAGTGAGGGTATTACCCGTCCCGGCAGCATCCTCCAGCAACTGTCCCTGTGCATTGGCCCCCACCCGCAGAAAGGCAAAATCCACGTCGTCATCGGCCGGATCCTGCTGGTAACGGTGATCGATCCAGACCTTGCCGTCCTGCACCGGGAAAATGCCGTACGGCATCTCGCCCGCCTGACCGGCTTTACTGCCCCCCGTCCGATAACCGGGCACGAAGGCGGCATTACGCAACGACGTATTGCCCTTGAGGCAGTGCCCGGCCGTAACCACCAGACTCTTGGACGCCGAAGCCACAACGCTGGCAGTACAGAACTGATTGGGCGTAGCGGCCCCGTCACTGCCGCGCAGCAAGAACACCCCCACCGTGGCGATCCCCTCGGCCACCTGGTGGCTCGGCTCCGCCGACCGCTTGCGCCGTACACCGGGGGCCGGCTGCCCGCCCTCGCTCTTGGCCCCCGCCTCGGCCGTCTCCACCGGCACCGCACTGCGGATACGTTCCGGCGTCCAATACCGCTGTGCCTCCCGCGCCGCACGCGCCTGCTCGGCAGGTACGTCCTCGGGCGGCCGCGGCGCCGAGGACGGACCGTTGGGGTCCGGAGCGGCGAAGGCCGTGGCCACCGGGACGACAAGGGCGACCGACGCGCAGACGCCGATGGCGGCGGTGCGCAAACGAAGTATTCGTCTCATGAAGTTTTTCCGTTGGGCAGAGGTGGCCAGGGCAGAGCCCGGCCACGTGGGACGAGGTGAAATACAAAAAGTGCGTGGCCCGCTCACGGGCGGTGTGACCGTCACGGAGAGGTCCAGCGCGATCCCGGACGGACTGGTCAGGCGGAAGGTGTAGGTGCCGGGGCGCTGGTCGGTGGGCGGCGTCGGCATGGTGACACGGCCGTCCGCACCAGCGGGCGGCAGGGTAAGAGTACGGACTGCCTCACCGTGCTCGCGCACGCATTACCGCCCTGCCCGCACCGGCCGCGACCTCCTCCGCCCGGCCCGTGGCGAGTACGGCCGCGGTGATACGCACGCCGGAGGCAGCCCGAGCGCGGTACATGACCAGAAGCGGCGGAGGGCCGGGAAGGCGTCTCCTCGCCTCGGCCCGTGACAACTCGGGCAAGTTCGACGCCGGCGCGTCTGCCCCATGAGGCAGTCGCAGCTGCGAGAGGTATCCCGCCGATGCCGCAGAGCACGCCGACGAAGCCGCCACGGCATACGAGTCGAGGTGTCCGGGGATCTCTTCCACGCCCGCGCCCCGCACGGAAGCCCCTTCTCGTCCACCGACGGCACAACCGGACTGCCCGCTCGCGCCTCAGTCTCTCCCCAGCAGGCGACCAGGGCGACGACCCCGGGGCGGCAACGTCAGAGCGGCGGTAGAGGCGGCAGCCGCAGCATCGAAGGTGAGGGCTTCCGCCCCCTGTGAGGTGATGCCGGATTCCCTGTCCGCAAACCGGGCTTCCACGCGCCGTCGCGCCGCTATGATCACCTTTCATCAGGGCGCTGTCGGGCGGATGAGCCGCACGGCGGCTTCAAGAACCACCCGTGACCTGCCGGCCGTCCCCCGCCTCTCTCACGGCCGACGGGAACGCGGCGTCGATGGCTTCCCGGATGACGCGGTAACAACTGCAGGCGTTCGCCTCGAGGCCGGCACGGTCCAGGATGGTGATGGTGCCACGGCTGTAGCTGATGCAGCCGTCCTCGGCCAGGGCGCCCGCGACCTCGCTGACCGAAGATCGGCGGACCGCGAGCATCTGGGCGAGGAATTTCTGTGTCAGGGAGAACTGGTCGCTGTGCATCCGGTCGGCGGTCATGAGCAGCCAGCGGGCGCACCGTTGCCGTGTGCGATGGCTGCGGTTGCAGCCCGCGTTGCGCGCCAGCTGGGTGAACATGGACTGGGTGAACCGTTGCAACTGCTGTTGCAGTCGCCCGTCCAGTACGGCGATCTCGTGCCGGAACTGGTCGGCATCCATCCGCAGACCCTGGCCGGCGACCTGGACCACGGCCCGCTCGGTCGGGTTGCCGACGCCCAGGAACACCGGGAGCCCGACCATTCCCTCGTCGCCGACGGTCGCGACCTCGACGGCCGGCCCGTCCAGCTCGGCAAGGATCGAGCAGACTCCCAGGAACGGAAACCATACGGCTTCGATCCGCTCCCCCGGCCGGTAGAGCACGTCTCCGGTGCTCAGCTCGACCGGTTCGAGGTGGGCCTGCAGTCGCCGCCGTTCGGCCTCCGGCAGGGCGGCGAGGAGGCGGTTGCCTGTGATGTCGCACGCACTGCTGGTAGCGCTCGTCATGTTCTGCCCGCCTTTCGTCCCCCTGGTCAGGTGGCGACCGCCGGTGGGATCACCGCTGCCCAGGAGGGCAGCGACACCCGCATCAGGCCTGCGGCACCTGGCACCATCACCAGGCTGACCAGCGCGTGAGCCAGCACCGGCAGGGGCAGGACGAAGTCTATGCAGCCGGTGGCCAGCGCGGCGCTCGGCATACCGAAGGCTTCCGAAGTGGTGACGTCCTGGGCCAGCACCCGGCCGCCCGCGCCGCGGACATGGCGTGCGCCCAGAGCCCCGTCGTTCAGGCGCCCCGTCAGTACTGCCGCCAGCACCCGGGAGCCGAATGCGGCCGCGGCGGAAGCGAACATCGGATCCGCCGAACGGTGGCCGTCCGCGTCGTGCAGCGACACCGTTCCCTCGGGCGTGAAGGCGGCCCAGCGGCCCGCCGGCACGACGTGGACGACGCCCGGGGTTAGCTGGTCCCCTTCCTCCAGCAGCCGCACCGGCAGCGCGGACCGGTAGCGCAGGACTCCCACCAGGCCGTCCTGCTCCCGCACCGGCCGGTGCTGCACCAGCACCACTGCGGCGGGGAAGGTCTCGGGCAGCGCCGCGAGGATCTCGCGGTACGCGCTCACACCGCCGAGCGACGCGGTCATACAGACCACGTCGAACGCCGCGGAAGTCTTCTGAACGGTGCCGAACACAGCACCAGCCTAATGCCCGGAACCGCACACAGCGGACGGGTGGAGACGGAATTCGCGGGAGCGCCGTGCGGACGGTCGGTGACCGAGGTCAGGCAGCCGGCAGACACCCCTCCCCTCACCTGGACTTACGCCATCGAAGCGACAGACGGGCGAGAGACCGCAGACCGGCGCTGGTGTCGGTGTCGGTGTCGGTGTCGGTGTCGGTCGGCAATTGTGGATTCTCGGCCCTCCGTGCAGCCGGTTTTGTGGCTTTTGCCCCGGTACGGCTACAGATCATCCAGCTGTCGCTGTCCTTCCCTTCCGGGAACCTGCTCGCCGCTTCGGCGGAGGTGAGGCCCACGGCGGACGTGTTGAAGGAACTGCACGATCGGGAGGTTCCCGAGTACGCGAAGATCCGGGCACGCTCTATCGCTGCGTCAAGGGAGCCATGGACGGGGACACCGATGCCCAGGAGGAGTTCGGGAGTGCGTTCTCTCCCTTCTGGCAGGCGTTGGAGGACTTTGTCGACGCTGCCCGCGCTGCCCACGAGGAGGGCTGAGCGGGGCGGCAGGGCCGGAGGGAGATGATCGCGGGGCGGGCAGTAGGGTCCTCCTCCATGACCGAACCGGACTTCCTGCAGGACACCCGGGCGTCGTATGACGCCATGGCCGACGAGTACGCCGCGTATGCGCACGGCGAACTGGAGGCGAAGCCGCTGGAGCGGGCGCTGCTCTCCGGGTTCGCCGAGATGGTGCGGGCCGCCGGTGACGGACCCGTGGCGGATGTGGGATGCGGTACCGGCCGGGTGACCGCTCACCTGGCCGACCTGGGCCTGTCCGTCTCCGGTATCGACCTCTCGCCGGGCATGCTCGCGGTGGCCCGTCGCCAGCACCCGGAACTGCGTTTCGACGAGGGCTCCATGCTGGCCCTCGACCTCCCCGACAACAGCCTCGGTGGCATCGTGGCCTGGTACTCGACCATCCACGTCCCTCTGGAGCTGCTGCCGGAGGCGTTCGCCGAGTTCCACCGGGTGCTCGCGCCCGGCGGTCTTCTGTTGACCGCCTTCCAGGTGGGCGACGAGCCGCTGCGCCTGGAGGAAGCCTTCGGCCGGGAGATCTCGCTCGACTTCCACCGGCGGCAGCCGGACCGGGTGGCCGCCCTGCTGGAGCAGGCCGACTTGCCCGTATACGCCCGCCTGGTACGCGAGCGCGACACGGGCAGGTTCGCCGAACGGACGCCTCAGGCCTTCCTCATGGCCCGCAAACCGGCTGAGTCTGCCTGATCGGTCGGATCGATCCGACCGGCCCGACCGGCCCGACCGGCCCGACCGGTCCAATCGGCCTAATCGGCTGAACAGGCGGAACTGGCCGAACCGGCTGATTCGGCCTAATCAGCCGCGGACAGTCCGGCGCAGCGGACGGGCCCCGCACGTCTGCCGGGGCTGATGCCACAGCCGCCCCCAAGCCCGGCCCCCACGACCGGCCCCACGGCAGACCCCACAGCCCCTCTACGACCGACCAGCCGTACGCGCCCCCAGAACTGCACTCCCTGCTCTCTCCTCCCCCGACGCCTCCACAAGGTCCACTGTGAAGGGGTGGCCGGGGGCCGTGAGGACGCGGTTGGTGGGGCCCTGTTCGACGATGTCGCCTGCGTCCAGTACCAGGATGTGGTCGGTCCGGGCAGCCGTGCTCAGGTCGTGGGTGATCCATACCAGTGCCAGGTCCGGCTGTTCGTGCAGCAGCCGGTCGAGGACGGCGAGGATGCCGCGCCGGGTGACGGTGTCCAGGCCCGAGGTGATCTCGTCGCAGATCAGGACGCGGGGGCGGGCGAGCAGGGCGCGGGCGAGCGCCGCGCGTTGCAGTTCGCCTCCGGAGAGCCGGCCAGGGCGGCTGTGCAGGTGCTGTTCGCCGAGCCCGACCTCGGCGAGCAGCACCCGGGACGTCTCCGTGGCATCCGCGGGGGCGGCTCCGCGCAGGCGGACGGCCGTACGGGCCACCTGTGCCAGCAGCGTGCGGTGTTCGTCGAACGACGCCTGGGCGTCCTGGAAGACGTACTGAACCGCGGCGAGTTGCGCGGGCGTGCGGTCGCGCAGGCTGCGCGGCAGTGGTTCGCCGTCGAGGAGGACGTTCCCCTCGTATGTGCGGTGCAGGCCGGCCAGGCACCGGCCGAGGGTCGTCTTCCCGCTGCCGGAACGGCCGACGACGGCCACGCGCCCGCCGGGCCGGAGGCACAGGGAGGCATCGCGCAGTACGCCGGCCGGCCGACGGGAACCGCTGCCGCGGTGGTAGGCGGTCAGGTCCCGAACCTCCAGGACGGAACCGATCACCGGGCCGGCCCTCAGCTCCGCTCCCGCCTGGGGCGCGGCCCTCAGCTCCGCTCCCGCCTGGGGCGCGGCTCCCAGCTCCGCCCCCACCTCGGCCTCAGCTCCCGCCATCCCCTCCCGAGGCGCGAACAGTTCGCGCGTCCATGTGTGCCGAGGTTCCTGTGCCACCTGCCTGACGGGCCCGGACTCCACCACCCGGCCGTCCTTGAGGACCACGATGTCGTCGGCCAGTTCGCGTACCACGTCCAGGTCGTGGCTGAGCAGGAGGACGCCGATGCCCTGCCGGACGAGGGAGACCAGCTCCGCGACGATGCGGCGCTTGGTGAGGGCATCCTGACCGGTGGTCGGCTCGTCGGCGACGACGACGCGGGCGCCGAGCAGCAGGGCCTGGGCGAGCACGACCCGTTGCTGCTGGCCGCCGGAGAGCTGGTGCGGGTAGCGGGACAGCAGTTCCGGGCCTTCGGCGAGCTGGGCACTGGCCAGTGCGTCGGCGATGCGTTGCTCGGCGGCCCGGGGCCGCTCGCGGCGCGGGAGGTGGCGGACCTGCGTGCGGGCGATGTCGCGGAGCAGGGCGCCGGCCCGCCGGGCAGGGTTGAGGACCGCTGCCGGGTGCTGCGGTACGTGACCGACCAGGCCGTCCGTGACGGCGACCGTGCCCGAGACCCGGGCGTCAGGCGGGTATGCCCCGAGCAGGGCCAGGCCGGTCGTGGTCTTGCCGCTGCCGGACGCGCCGACCAGGGCGGTGACCGCGCCCGCGCGGACCCGCAGGCTCACCCCGTCGACGACGGCCCGGCCGCCGACCTCCACCCGCAGGTCCTCGACTTCGGCGACGACGTTCGCTGCCGCGCTCACCGGCGGCCCTCCTCGGTGTCATGGGAATCGTGACCGGGTGCCGGCACGGGGTCTGTCATGGGGTCTGTCACGGGGTCTGTCACGGGGTCTGTCACGGGGTCTGTCACGGGTGCTGCCGCAGGAGAGGTCGCGGGCGCTGCGCACGGTGTGGTCCCGGACGCAGACACGGTGCGGCGCCTCCGTACCGTCCACCACCGCCGCTCCGCAATCCGTCCCTGCCCCTGCACCTGTCCCTGCCCCTGCCTCCGTCCTTGTCTCCGCCCCAGCCCTCGCTTCTGCTCCCGCCCTCGCCCCTCCAGCACCGCGTCGACCACCAGGTTCCCGCCCATCGACAGCGCCACGATCAGCAGCGCCGGCACGACCACCGCCCACGGCTGTACGAACATTCCGGTGCGGTTGCGGTCGACCATGACCGCCCAGTCCGCCGCGTCCGGTTCCACGCCGACGCCGAGGAAAGCGGCGGTGGCGACGAGGTAGAGCACGCCGGTCAGCCGGACGCCCGCGTCGGCGGCGAAGGTGCGCAGTGCGGACCGGCCGACGTAGCCGACTGCCGTGCGCCACCAGGTCTCGCCCTGCATCCGCAGTGCCTCGACCGCGGGACGGGCGGCGGCTTCCGACGCGGCGGCGCGTACGATCCTGGCCGCGTCCGGGATGTTGACGAGGGACACCAGCAGCGCGAGCCCCGCGCCGCCCGGCGAGAAGACGGCCGCGACCAGCAGGATCAGCAGCAGTGACGGCACCGCGAGCAGTACGTCCAGCGGGCGCATCAGCAGTTCTTCGAGCCAGGCCCGGTGGGTGAGGGCGGCGGCCAGTCCGAGAGGGACGGCGACCGCGTACGCGAGGACGGTGGCGGCCAGCGCGACGAGCACCACCGACTGCCCGCCGAGCAGGATCTGCCGCCACACGTCGCGGCCGACGAAGTCGGTGCCGAGCCAGTGGCCGCCGCCGAGGGTGAAGGACGCGGCTCGCGGGCCGGGTTCGCCCGCCAGCAGCGGTCCGAGGAGGGCGAGCAGGAGCGGCACACCGGCGATCACCAGTCCAGACCACCCCAACCATCCCGACCGCCCCGACCACCGACGCCCCACCCCACTCACCGCGTCCGAGTCCTCCGCCCTCACGCCGCCACCCCCGCCCGTGGTGCGAGCCGGCGGGCGACCAGGTCCGCGCCGAGGTTGAGGACGACGGCGATGACGCCGAAGACGACGGCCAGGCCCTGGACGACGGGGACGTCGCGTTCGGCGACCGCGTTCATCAGGACGGTGCCCAGGCCGGGGATGACGAACAGTGCCTCGACGACGATCACACCGCACAGCAGCCAGTCGACAGTGCGGGCGAGTTGCTGGGCGGCGGGCGCGAGGGCGTTAGGCAGGGCGTGCGCGTACCGGACGCGCGCGGCGGACAGGCCGTAGCGGGCCGCCTGCCGGGCGTACGGGGAGCGCAGCGCGTCGATCATCCCGGCCCGTACCAGGCGGCTGATCGAGCACACCGGGCGGGAGAGCAGGACGAGGACGGGCAGCACGAGGACGGCCGGCTGGGCGAGCAGATCGCCGCCGGAACCGACCGCGGTCGGCGGCAGCCAGCCCAGCCGCAGGGCGAACATCGTCACCAGCAGCACGCCGAGCGCGAACTCCGGTACGGCGTACACCGCGAGCGTCACGGAGCTGACGAGGCGGTCCGCGAGGGAACCCTCGCGGCGCGCGGCCAGCACGCCGAGCCCGACCCCGATGGGGACCAGGAGCACCACGGTGACGGCGGCGAGCAGCAGGGTGGGCCCGAAGCCGTCGGCGAGGTACGCAGCGACGGGCCGTCCGGAGGTCAGCGAGGTCCCGAGGTCGCCGTGCAGCAGGCCGAGCACCCAGTCGGTGAAGCGTTCGGCGGCCGGTCGGTCCAGCCCCATCTCGGTACGGATGGCCGCGATGCGGGCCGGGTCGGGCTGGTCGCCTGCCAGGGCGACGGCGGCGTCCCCGGGCAGCGCCTCGGTGAGCACGAAGACCAGCAGCACGACGGCGGCCGTCTGCGCGGCACCGAGCAGCAGCCTGCGCGCGAGCCAGGAGCGCAGCGCCGCCGGCCCGGCGCCCGCCCGCGTCGCCCGGGGCGGCACGGCCACCGCCGTCACGCCAGCCACACCTTGTCGAAGCGGGCCCAGTCCAGGGTGTTGGCGGGGGCGTCGTGCGCCACGCCGTGCACGCGGCGGGAGGTGCCGACGATCCAGTCCGCGAAGCCCCACACCAGGAAGCCGCCCTCGGTGTAGAGGCGGCGCTGCATCCGCCCGTACACCGCCGCCCGCTCCTTCTTCTCCTTGGTGGACTGGGCCTGCTGGTACAGGGCGTCGAAGTCCTTGTGCTGCCACTTGGTGGCGTTGGTCGTCGAACCGCTCAGCAGCCGCTGCGAGAAGTGCGACTCGATGGGCATGGCACCGGAGCGGTAGCAGCACAGGGTGCCGGAGTCGAGGATGTCGCTCCAGTAGCTGTCCTTGCTGCCGGACTTCACCCGGACGGTCACGCCCGCCTTGGCGGCCTGGTCGCGGAAGATGCCGGCCGCCTCGGTGAATCCGGCGGCGACGGGCGAGGTGTCCAGGGTGATGCGCAGGTCCTCGGCGCCGGCCTGCTTGAGGAGGTGGCGGGCCCGGTCGAGGTCCTGGTGACGCTGCGGCAGGTCGGCGGCGTAGTACTCGTAGCCCTTGCCGAACAGGTCGTTGCCGATCTCGCCCGCGCCGGAGAGCGCGCCGTCGACCAGTTCCTTGCGGTCGGCGATGAGGAAGAACGCCTCGCGGACCCGCTTGTCGTCGAAGGGGGCGCGGTCGGTCTTCATCGCGAAGGACTGCATGGCGCTGTTGCGCAGTCGTACGATCTCGACCTGGCCCTTGCCCTCGTGGGCGCGCGCGGTGGTGGGGTTGAGTTCGTGCGCGTACTCGACCTGGCCGCCGAGCAGGGCGTTGATGCGGGCGGACTCCTCGTTGGCGACGACGAATTCCAGCTCGTCGAGGTGCGGCGCGCCGTCCCAGTAGGCGTCGTTGCGCTTGACGACGCAGGAGCGGCCCGGTGTGAAGGAGACGAAGCGGAACGGGCCGGAGCCGACGGGCTCGGCGAAGTCCGCGGTGGTCGTGCCCTTGGGGATGATGTACGCGCCGAACGCGGCCAGGACGTTGGGGAATTCCGCGGTGGGGCGCTTGAGCCGGAACTCGACGGTGTCCGGGGAGACGGCCCGGCTGGCGGCGAGGTCGATGGGCTCCAGGGACGCCTTGGCGCGGTACGCCTTCTTCGGGTCGGCTATCCGGCGGAAGCTGTAGAGGACGTCTTCGGCGGTGACCGGCTTGCCGTCGTGGAAGGACGCCTTGCGCAGGGTGATCCGCCAGCGGTCGAGGGTGTCGTTGGGCTCCCACTTGGCGGCCAGGCGGGGGCGGGCGGCCATGTCGGTGCCGCAGTCGGCCAGCTTGTCGTAGAGGGCCTTGGCGCGGGCGGCGTCGGCGAAGAGGTTGCCCAGGTGCGGGTCGAGGGTCTCGGAGGCGCCGCCGCCGGCGAAGGCGGCGCGCAGCCGGCCGCCGCGCCGGGGCGTGCCGCCGGCGCCCGGCGAGCCGGATCCGGTTCCGCAGCCGGCCAGGACGAGACCGGCGGCGGCCGTGGCTCCGGCGGTCGCGGCCAGGAAGGCGCGCCTGCGCGGTCCGGGGAGGCCGTCGGCGGCCGGGTCGGGGGAAGGGAAGTCGGTCATGGTGGTCTCGCCTCGTGGTGAGTGAGTGAGTGGGTGAAGAGGAGGGCGGGGAGGCCGGTACGGGCTCAGGCGTCCGACAGCCGGGCCACAAGGTGCAGCCGGTCCCCGTCGGCGGAACCGGAGGAGGACGAGGCGGCGCCGCCGGACGACGAGGCAGCACCGGAGGGGGACGGTGCGGGGCTGGAGGAGGACGGACAGGAGTCACCAGTTCCCCTGGCCGACTCGCCCCGCCAAGGCGGTTCCGTACGAGGCCCCGGCCCGTCGTGCAGTTCCAGCACTGTGAAGCCGTGTGCGGCGAGCGCGTACCGCAGTTCCTGGGGGAACAGCAGCCGCCAGGCGGAGCGCTGTTCGACCGGCGGTGCGCCGTCCTCGGTGGTCCATACCCGGCGGCGGCGCAGCAGTTGGGCCGCCCGGTCCACGGTGAGCGTGGTGACGGACCGGTAGACGGTGCCTTCCCATGCGAAGCCGCGGATGGCCGGTGCGTCCAGCAGTTCCGTACGGCCGAGGAAGAACGCGCCGTTGCGCAATTCGGCGACCAGCAGCCCGCCCGGCGCCAGGGCGCGGCGGCAGGACTCCAGGAAACCGTCGAGTTCGTCGTTGGTGTGGCAGTACAGCAGCGCGCTGTCCAGGCAGACCACGGCGTCGAACGGCCGCTCCCCGAGGTCCGTGAGGCGGAACCGGCGCAGGTCGGCGTGCTCGTAGCGGGGCCCGGGATGGTGGGTACGGGCGTACGCCAGCATCGCGTCGGACAGGTCGGCGCCGACGACCGTACGGCCTGCGGCGTGCAGGTGGGCGGCGTCCCGGCCGGTGCCGCAGCCGATGTCGAGGACGCGTGGCCCGGCACCGTGCGTGCGCAGGACCTCCTCGGTCCAGCGGCCGGCGAGCCGGTCGTGGTCGGGGAACCGCGCTTCGTACAGCGCGGGGTTGTCGGTCAGCAGGTTGCGGGCGGCAGAGCTTTCCGTCACGCCGTCACCGCCAGGGCGCGTACGGGCAGGGCCCGCAGCCGGTGCAGCCAGCCGACGCCGGCCGCCGACAGGAGGCCGAAGGCGAGGCAGCAGGCCCAGGGCAGCCACGCGGCGCCGCCGTGCGCGCCCGCGTCCATGGCCCAGCCGACGACGGTGTTGCCGACGGCGGCGGCGATGCCGGAGACGACGTAGAAGATCCCGAAGTAGGTACCGGTCAGTTCGGCGCGGCCGAACTCCGGTATCAGCTCCATGACGAACGGCTGGGCGATCATGACGCCGACGTACAGGAGCAGCGCGCCCACGAGCACCGGCGCGAGCGCGAGCGCGGCCCGTCCCAGGCCGTCGCCCGGCCCGGACATCCCGGCGACCGCCATGGGCGGCACGAACGCCACGCCCATCAGCGCGAGCCCGACGGCGACCCAACGCGCCCGCGTGCCGCGCTCCTTGAGGGAGCGGGTGATGCGCATCTGGAGGGTGAGGTTGGCCAGCGTACCGGCCAGGAAGACGATGCCTGCCGCGCCGTCCCAGCCGGTGGCCCGCCGGGCGCCGTCCGGGAGCAGCAGGTAGAGCTGGTTCTCCATGGTGAACATGCCGACCATGGCGAGGGAGAAGGCCAGGAAGGCCCGGTTGGCGAGGACTTCGCGCCAGTCGCCGAGCACGCTGCCCTTGGAGGCGGGCACCTCGCGGGCGGGCAGGACGACGGCCTGGGCGACGGTCAGCAGGGCGAAGATCGCGGCGGCGGTGAGGGCGGAGGCCCGGAAGTCGACGAGCAGCAGGGCGCTGCCGATCAGTGGCCCGACCAGGGCGCCGGTCGTCGCGAAGATGTTGAACAGGGCGAACGCCTCGGCCTTGCGGTCACCGGCCTCCGCCGCCAGGTAGGCGCGCACGGCCGGGTTGAAAAGGGCCCCGGCGAGCCCGCTGAGTATGGAGGCGGCCAGCAGCACGGGCAGCCCGTCGCCCAGCGCGAACAGCGCGAAGCCGACGGTGCGCAGCGCGCAGCCCGCGATGATCACGCCGCGCGCCCCGAGCCGGTCGGCGGCCGAGCCGCCGAGGATGAACAGGCCCTGCTGGCTGAGGTTGCGGACGCCCAGCACGATGCCGACGACGGCGGCCGACATCCCCAGGTCCTCGCCGAGGTGCGTGGCGAGGTACGGGATGAGCAGGTAGAAGCCGATGTTCACGCCGAGCTGGTTGACCAGCAGGAGACGGATGGCGAGCGGGAAGGCCCGCATCTCACTCCACGTCTTCACGGTGGTGCCTTTCCTTCTGTGCCGCGGGCTGTGCTGCGGGCTGCGCTGTGCGTGTGGTGGGTACGGCCTGTTCGGCGCGCGGCGTAAGGGCCGGGGCCCCGGCCGTGGCGGACGGGGCGTGTTCCGCGCGCGGCGGCACCGGCCGTACGCCCAGCCCGGCGCCCGTCCCGGCGCGTACGGTCCCGTCGGTGCCGCCGATGCCGGTCCACGGGTCGTGCGCGAGGAGCAGGTGCCCGTCGAGGTCGATCCAGCGGGCGCGGTCGGCGAGGTGGACGGCGGGGGCGATGCCGAGGGTGCCGGCGGTGAGGCAGCCGAGCATGAGCCGGGTGCCGCTGCCCGCGATCAGCTCCTCGATGCGCAGCGCCGCGTACACGCCGCCGCATTTGGCGAGCTTGACGTTGACGCCCTGCACCCGTCCGGCGAGCCGTTCGGCGTCGGCGAGATCGACGGCGTCCTCGTCGGCGATGACGGGCAGCGGGGAGCGTTCGGCGAGCCGGGCGAGCGCTTCGGGGTCGCCGGGGGCGGTGGGCTGTTCGACGGCCTCGACGCCGAGTTCGGCGAAGCGCGGCAGCAGCCGCCGGGCCTGCTCCGGTGTCCAGGCACCGTTGGGGTCGAGCAGCAGGGACGCGGAGGGGGCGGCGTCGCGTACGGCCCGTACGCGGGCGAGGTCGTCCTCGGGGTCCGGCGTACCCGCCTTGATCTTGATGACGGTGAAACCGCTGTCGGCCAGGCAGCGGGCCTGGGTACGGGCCCGGTCGGCGGACACGATGCCGATGGTGCGGGCGGTGGCGGCGACGGGCCGCTCCGCGGTGCCGAGCAGTTGGTGGACCGGCTGCCCGGCCCGCTTGCCCACCAGGTCGAGCAGCGCCGACTCGACGGCGGCGGTGACGGCGGGCGGGGTGCCGGGCGCGGGCAGCCCGCCTTCCCGCACGGCGGTGAGGGCGCTCTCCGGGTCGGCGAAGCGGCCGAGTTCCCCGCCCGCGCCGGCCAGCAGCTGACGCAGGGTGTCGGTGTCCAGGCCGTAGTACACGCTGGTCACGGCCTCGCCGTGGCCGTGCAGCCCGCGGTGTTCCACGGTGATCCAGACGGCGTTCCGCTCGGTCGTCACCGACCGCGATATCCGCAGCGGCGCGGCGAGCCGGAGGCGTACGACGCGCAGAGTGACGTTCATGCGGCGCCTTCCCGCCCGGCCGGTGCGACGGCCACGGCCTTCGGGTCGACGACGGTGGTGCAGCGCGTCCAGCCGGTGGCCTCGGCCGCCGTGGGGTGCGGTATCTCCACCGGGCGGGTGGCGACGGGCCGACGGTCCAGGCCGTGGGCGGCGGCGAAGTCCTCGTCGTAGACGGTGCCGAGGTAGCGGTGCAGGCCGTCGGGGAAGACGGTGGCGACGACGGCACCGGGGTGCACGCGGGCCGCCCAGGCGGCGACCAGGGCGACGGCGCCGGTGCTCCAGCCGCCGCTGACGAAGCTGCCCCGGGCCAGCCGGCGGCAGGCGTCGGCGGCTTCGGCGGGCCCCACCCAGTGCACCTCGTCGAAGGCCCCGTAGGCGACGTTGCGCGGGTGGATGCTGCTGCCGAGGCCGCGCATCAGGCGGGGCCGGGCGGGCTGCCCGAAGATGGTGGAGCCGGTGGCGTCCACGCCGATCAGGCGCAGCGCGGGCCAGTGGCGGCGCAGCGGGCCGATGATGCCGGCGCTGTGGCCGCCGGTGCCGACGCTGCACACCAGGACGTCGAGGTGGTCGAGGTCGGCGGCGAGTTCGGCGGCGAGGGAGGCGTAACCGGTGGCGTTGTCGGGGTTGTTGTACTGGTCGGGCCAGTACGCGTGCGGGAGCAGGGAGCGCAGTTCCCGTAGCCGGGCGAGCCGGGCGGCCTGCCAGCCGCCTTCGGGGGCGGGCCGGTCGACGATCTCCAGCCGCGCGCCGTACGCCCGGAGCAACTGGCGCATGGACGGCTCCAGTTCGCTGTCGCAGACCAGGATCACGTCGTGGCCGAGCGCCTGCCCGGCGAAGGCCAGGCCGACGCCGAGGGTCCCGGAGGTCGACTCCACGACCGGCGCCCCGGGCCGCAGTTCGCCCCGTTCGCGCGCGCCGAGCAGCATGGACACGGCGGCGCGTGCCTTCATGCCACCCGCGCCGAGCCCTTCCAGCTTGGCCCAGAAGCCGGGGTGCGGGCAGGGCAGGTCGCCGGTGATCCTGGCCAGTGGCGTACGTCCTACGAGGGTGAGGAGTTCCCGGTTGGCGGCGGGTGTGCCCAGGACGGCGGCGGTCATCGGGTGCCTTCCTGTCCCAGCAGGGCGTAGCCGTCGTCACCGGTGTAGCGGTGCACGACGCCGGGCCCGCCGTCGAGCCAGAAGAACGGGTACGGCTCGGCGCACACGGCGCTCACTCCGGCACCCAGCAGGCGGGGCAGCACGGCGCTGCCGGTCTGCGCGAACATCACCAGCGGCTTGGCGTGCTCCGCGCAGTGGGCGCGCAGCGGTTCGAAGGTGCCGTTGCCCAGCGTCATGCCGGAAGCCAGTACGGCGTCGCAGCCGTCGAGTTCGGCGAGCGCGTCGGTACGGATCCGCTCGCCCCACTCGGTACGGCCGCCCTTGAGGTCGCACGGTACGCAGACCAGGCCACGGGCGCGCAGCGCCTCCAGCAGCGAGTTGACGACACCGACGACCAGGACGGTGCGGCCGGGCGCGACGGCCAGCAGTCCGGCGACGGCCCGGGCGCGGGCCCGGGACTTGGCGAGCGAGTCGCCGGCGGGCAGTTCCCACGGCCGCGCGCCGTTCGCGGGGGTGTGCGGCAGGGCGTGCATCAGGTACGTGTCCAGGGCGGCGATCCGTACCGGCGCCAGCGGGTGGTCGAGCAGCGTCGCGATGTCGGCGCCCACACAGTCGTCGATCGCGGCGGCGGGCAGCGCGCCGGGCTCCACGGCGCAGGACCCCACCGCGCTGCCGAGGCGCAGGCTGAGCACTTCGTTGCGGTAGCCGCCGCTGCGCCCTTCGTGACGTACGGCCTGGCTGGTGGTGAAGGCCACCGCGATTTTCTGCGTACGGGGGTCGGGCCCCAGCTCACCGGCGCGTACGCGGTGTACGAGGTCCGCGAGGCCGGCCGCTGCGGGCCGCGCGGCGCGGTCGGCCGTCGCCTGTTCCAGCGGGCTCATCGTTCGTCCACCACCCGCGGACAGAGTCCGGCCAGCAGTTCCTCGACGCGGGCCCGGGCGCCCGCACCTGCGCCGTCTCCGGCCATGACGTGCCCCAGGTATCCGTTGTTGCTGCCCGTGTCCTTGACGGCCTTGCCGGGGTCCGCGAGCTGCACCTCCAGTACGCCGGGCCGGGCGTCGAGCCCGTCGGCGCCGGTGATCTCCTCCAGCACGCCGGTGCGTTGGGGTACGAGGAAGCCGATGGCGGCGCTGCGCAGCCCGGTCTCGCGTGGCGTGAGGTCCGGTTCGCGGCCGAGCGCCACCTCGACGAAGGCGGCGGCCAGGTCGATGCCGGTGACGTGGCGGACCAGTTCGGTGATGCGGTTGCCAGCGGGCCGCGGGTTGACCTCGACGACGCGCGGCCCGTCCGCGGTGAGCTTGATCTCGGTGTGCGCGACGACCTGGCCGAGTCCGAGCGCCTTGAGTGCGGCGCAGGCGGTGTCCGTCGCCGCTGCGGCGTCGGCGGTGCTCAGCGCGGCGGGGAACATGTGCCCCGTCTCGACGAACGCCGGGGCGCCGCCCACGCTCTTGTCGGTCACGCCGACCACGTGGACCGCGCCGCCGTGCGACACGGTCTCGACGCTGACCTCCGGGCCGTCGAGCAGCTCTTCCAGCAGCACCACCGGGGCCCGGAGCTGGCCTCGCGCGTTGACCGGGAACCCGGCGAGCGCACGGTGCGCGCGGGCCAGCTCCGCCTCGTCGTCCACCCGCCGCACGTACATCCCGGCGCACAGGTCCACCGGCTTGAGCACGAGCGGGAAGCCGATCTCCCGCGCCGCCTCGGCGGTCCGCGCCCAGTCGGCGCAGACGGCGAACCGGGGGCCCGGCACCCCGGCCGTCACCAGGGCGCGCCGGGTGGCGTCCTTGCGGCAGGCGGCCTCCACGGCCTCCGGCGCGGGCCCCGGCAGTCCGAGGTGTGCGGCGATGCGCGCCACGGTGGGCAGGTAGTAGTCGCACGAGCTGAGGACGCCGTCGAAGCCGGTCGCCGCGTGCAGGCGTTCGGTGTACGGCAGCAGGGCGTCGGTGTCGTTGGTGTCGGCGGTGATCACGTTGCGGGCCGACAGCAGCGGGTGGGCGGTGCCCTCGGGGGCGGCCCGCAGGTAGTGGTGAAGGTCGCGGGTGAGGAAGGTGAAGTCGTGTCCGGCCTCGCGGAGGGCCCGGGGCAGCAGCCTGCCCATCGACCCGACCCAGCTCTCGACCATCAGCAGATGCGCCACAACTCTCCTTCTGCGCAGGCGGTTTCGCTTCCGGGCACGCCGTGGGGAGGCCCCCGGTGCCGCGGTGCGGTGTTGACCGAACGCGATGCTAACCATAATGATTTTCATTGTCACCTCGTAGGCCGGTCTTCTCTCCGCCCCGGAGGCCCGCCCACGCCCTCCGCCCTCCCAGAACTGCGAGCCCCATGCCTCCCGCCCCGCGGCGCACCGCCCTGCTCTGCGCGCTCCTCACCAGCGCCGTCCCGCTCACCACCGCCACGGCCGCCGAACCCCGCGCCACCCCGGCCGCCGCCACCCCGCCCCTGCGCTCCGGCGCCTGCCCGTCCTCGGTCCCCGCGCCACCCCCACCGGACCGGGTCGAGTGCGGCACGGTGAGCGTGCCGCTGGACCACACCCGCCCGGACGGTGACCACATACGGATAGCCGTCTCCCGCGTGCGGGCCTCGGGGACGCCCGCCGAACGGCGCGGCGTCCTGCTGGTCAACCCCGGCGGCCCGGGCGGTTCCGGCCTCCCGTACGCCGTCACCAAGCGCGCCAAACTCCCGGCAGCCGTACGCCGCGCCTACGACGTCATCGGCTTCGACCCGCGCGGCACCGGGCACAGCGCGCCCGCCGGCTGCGGGCCGATGGGCGGGCTCTTCGACGCCCCGGGAACCGGCTCCGCGCCACTCGACCCCATACCGCACGACCGTCCCGGCGAGCGCGCCTACCTCGACTCCCAGCGACGGCTCGCCGCCGACTGCGCCACGGGGACGGGCGTCGCCCTCCCCCACCTGTCCACCAGCGAGACCGCGCGCGACATGGACGCCGTCCGGGCGGCCCTCGGTGAGCCGCGCATCAGCTTCCTCGGCGTCTCGTACGGCACCTACCTGGGCGCCGCGTACGCCGCACAGTTCCCGCGCCGCGTGGACAAACTGGTGCTGGACAGCGTGGTCGGCCCCGAGGACTGGCACACCTTCGACGTACGGCAGGCCCACGCCCTGCTGCGCCAGCGGAACGTGCTCTTCGGCTGGCTGGCGCGGCACGATTCCCGCTTCGGGCTCGGCACGAGCGGGCGCGAAGTCCGCGCGGCCTACCGGCGCACGCGTGACGGCCTGGCCGCGCGCCCCGTGGCCGGCTTCGGCGCGGCGGCCTTCGACCGTGCCGTCTACCGCGCGCTCGGCCGCACCGAACGCTGGACCGCCCTCGGCGACGGACTCCGCGCCTACCTGGACAAGGGCGTGGTCGACCGGCTCCGCCCCGCCGAGCCCTTCGACAGCCCCGAGTCACGTACGTACGAAGCGGCCAACCGCGTCGTGAAGTGCGCCGACGGGCCGGGGCCCACACCGGGCCGGGTCCTCGCCGACATCCGGGGGCTGCGGCGCGCCGACCCGCAGCCCGTACTGACCGGCCTGGAGGCGGCGGCCTGCGCGTACTGGCACGCCCGCCCGGCGCGGCGCACCCCGCTCGGCAGCCCCGAGGCGCCCCCGGCGCTGCTGGTGGCCTCCGCACACGACCCCGTGACGCCGGTCGCCGGTGCCCGGGCCCTCTCCCGTACCCTCCCGGGCTCCCGGCTGGTCACCCTGCACAACGACTACTCGCACGGCGTCTTCGCCAGCCGCGGCAACCAGTGTGTGGACACCACCGTGGCCGCGTACCTCGTCGGCGGCACCGTCCCGGCCGGGAACGTGCACTGCGACGGCCCGGGCCTGCCCGGGCCGTCGCCACGGCCGTGAGCCGAACGCCCCTCAGCCCACCACCGTGACCTCGGGCGGGAGCGCCTCCAGGAAGCCCTGGCCACTCCTCAGTTGCTCCTCGAAGAACCCGCCCACGCACGCCCGGGTGATCTCGGCACCACGACCGCCGGGCAGCGAGCCGAGCGCGAACGCGTAGTCCTCCGCGTCGGTGAACTCCCGGTAGCCGAGGGGGCCGGCCAGGGCGTCGAGGTCGGTGGCCGACCCGTGGCCGCCACCGGACACCAGCAGATGGTGCCGCGGTCCGCGCAGCACGCTCCGCAGGTGTTCGCGGGCCCGGACCTCCTCCGGGAACTCCGGGTCGTCCGGGGTGAACTGACACAACAGGAAAGGGCGCTCCAGACCGGTGCGGAGGACCTCGCCGTACGGAGTGCCGTCGAGGTTCACCCCGGCCGTGAAGCCCGGGTCGAGCCGCATGGCCTCGGCTGCCGCCGCGCCGCCCAGCGAGTGGCCCGCGACGCCGGACCGCGACGGGTCGAGCAGCGCGTGCCACCAGAATCCGGGCCCGCTCAGCCGGGCGCGGGCGAAGCGGAGGTCGGCGGCGCGTACGTCCAGGTAGCGGCCGCAGAGGTCGCCGGTGTCGCCGTCCGGGAGTCCGTCCGGTTGCCGGTACGGCACGATCCGGCCGTCCGGGAACTCCACGCCCGTCGCGTCCGAGGGGTGGTCCAGGGCGGCCACCAGGAAGCCGTGGCTCGCCAGGTCCTCCCCGAGGGCGGTCAGGTCCGCGCGGTACCGGGCGTGGCCGGGGGAGAGCAGGACCAGCGGGCAGCCGCGCGCGTCCGGCGCGGGCGGCACGTCCGCGGCGCCGTGCACGAGGACCCCGGCCGCCGCGCCGCGCGGCAGCCCGGAACATCCGGGCTCCTCCTCCCACCCTTCGACCACCAGCGGGGACATCGCATCGGAGACGTACCGGCCCGGCGCCTGCCCGGCCCCCGCCCGCGCCGGATACCACAGCTGCGCCATCAGCTCCCGGGCCTCGCCGGGCCGGAACGGGTCCTCCCGGCCGTCGTCGACGAGATGGGCGGTGCGCACGCCCACCGCGTGGCGGCCGGTGGGCCGGGGCAGTTCCAGGCGCGGTACGGTGCGCCGTGCCGTCGCCGTTCCGTCGGTGTCCCGGGTGGTGTCACGGGTCCCCGCCATGCTCCTGCCGCCCTCTCCTCGACTGCACCGGCGGACATCCGAACACGCCCCGCAGCCGGAACGCACCGGATTTTCCCGGCGCACCGGCCTTCATCCGCCCCGTGGCACCGGATTTTCCGGGAGGGCCGGAATGCGCGGCGATCCTTCTTCGGCAGACGGGCGGAGGCGCCCACCATGGGGACGACGCGGGCGGCAGCCCGCCCGGCCGCGCAGGCGCGGCCGGTCCGTACCAGCGCAGGAGCCAGCATGATCTTCATCGTCGTCAAGTTCACCGTCCGGCCCGAGTACCAGGACTCGTGGCTGTCGCTGGTGGACGACTTCACGCAGGCCACCCGGCAGGAGCCCGGCAACCTGTTCTTCGAGTGGTCGACCAGCGTCGACGACCCGCGCCAGTTCGTCCTGGTCGAGGGCTTCGCCGACCGGAAGGCAGGGGACGAGCACGTGAACTCCGAGCACTTCAAGGCGGGCCTGGAGGCGATGGCCGGCGCCATCGCCACCACCCCGCAGATCATCAGCGACGAGATCGGCGCCGAGGGCTGGTCCCCCATGGGCGAGCTCTCGCCGCGCGAGGCCTGACCGGCCGGGCGCGGCCTGCACCTGGGCCGCCGGCACGGCCGGAATCCGGCGGCCGGATCAGAACGGCGTGGCCGG
Organism: Streptomyces sp. NPDC030165; assembly: GCF_055573595.1. Taxonomy (NCBI): domain Bacteria; kingdom Bacillati; phylum Actinomycetota; class Actinomycetes; order Kitasatosporales; family Streptomycetaceae; genus Streptomyces; species Streptomyces sp. NPDC030165. Next base: position 21,471 of record NZ_JBVIBD010000045.1, read on the forward strand.
AAGGTACTTCCCGTCCAAGGTGATCACCGCGCGGGAGCCGCCTTCGGGGTCGTCGACCTTCTGGATGTCCAGGCGGAAGTTGACGGCGCTGATGATGCCGTCGCCGAACTTCTCGTGGATCAGGGCCTTGAGGGTGGTGCCGTAGACCTGGAGCATCTCGTGGAAGCGGTAGAGCGTCGGGTCGGTGGGGATGCCGTCCGGGATGCTGCCGCGCAGCGGGACCGTCCGCAGCAGCCGTTCCGCCGCCTCGTCCAGGTCCAGGCGCCCGGCCACGGCCCGGGCCGCGTCGGCGGGCAGGGCGTGCTGGCCGAGGAGTGCGGCGGTGACGAACGCGACGGACAGGCCGGTGGAGTCCGCCAGTTCCTGCCAGGTGAGGTCCTTGCGGATCTTGGCCTCGACGACGGCGAGGGCCAGGTCCTGGCGGGCCTGCGGGTCGAGCTGGGCGTGCGGCATACAGGGGTCCTTTCGGAAGGGGGCGGCCCGGGAGGGGCCGCCCCGGAGGCGGGGCTCAGGAGAGCGGGATGAACGTTCCGCTGCGCGGGTCGAGGACGTCGACGGCTCCGGTGCGGATGTCGTGGGTCCAGCCGTGCAGCGTCACCGTGTCCTGCGCGAGGGCGCGGGCCACGGACGGGTGGGTGGCGAGGTGGGCGAGCTGGACGGTGACGTTGTCGTGGACGAGCGCCGTGACGGCGGCCTCGGTCCCGCTCGCGGGGGTACGGGGGCCGGCGGGCCCGGCCGTGTACAGCCAGCCGTCGAGGGCGGGCAGCTCGGTCAGGTCCTCGCCGGTGGCCAGGGCCGTCATCGCACCGCACCCGGAGTGGCCGCACACGATCACGTCGTGGACGCCGAGCACGGCGAGCGCGTACTCGATGCTGGACGACACCGCGTCGGGCTCCGGTCCGTACACCGGGACGAGGTTCCCGGCCGTACGGATCACGAACAGTTCGCCGGGCTCGGACTGAGTGAGCAGTTCCGGTACGACCCGGGCGTCGGAGCAGCCGATGAACAGCGTGCCCGGCCGGTGGCTGGTGGCCAGCCGCTCGAAGAGGGCCGCCCTGGCGGGGTGGACGTCGCGCCGGAAGCGGCGGACGCCGTCGGTGAGGTGGGGGTGCACAGCCACTCCTTGCTGAGGGACACCGGCCGTGAGGCCATGCCTCCACCATGCGTGACCTGCCGCTATAGCGTCCAAGACGTACAACCCATGGCAGCTATCAGTGCTGCCTATAACCGCTTACAGTGGCCGGTATGGCCCTGGAACTGCGTCACCTCCGCTATTTCCTCGCGGTGGCCGAGCACGCCCACTTCACCCGTGCGGCCGAAGCTCTGCACGTCTCGCAGCCCACGCTCTCCCAGCAGGTCAGACAGCTGGAGCGGACCCTGAAGGTGCAGCTGCTGGACCGTACGGGCCGGACCGTACGGCTGACCGACGCCGGAGAGGCGTACGCGCACTACGCCCGCAGCGCCCTCCGGGACCTGGAGGCGGCCGAGCGTGCCGTGCTCGACGTAAGGGACCTCTCGCGCGGGACACTGCGCCTGGCCACGACGCCGACCTTCACCGCGTACCTCGTCGGCCCGCTGGCCGGGGAATTCCACTGCCGGCACCCCGGCATCTCGCTGACCCTGCGCGAGATGCCGCAGGAGCTGATGGAGGCGGCGCTGTCGGCGGACGAACTGGATCTCGGCATCGCGTTCAGCGGCCCGTACCTGCCGGGCATCACCGGCACCGAACTGTTCACCGAGACCCTCGGCCTGGTCGTCGGCCCCACCCACCCGTACGCCGGCCGGACGGCACCGCTGCCGATCCGCTCGCTGCGCGACCACCAGCTGGCACTCCTCAGCGCGGACTTCGCCACCCGCCTGCACATCGACGCACACTTCGGCGAGCACGGGGTCCGGCCGCACATCGCGGTGGAGGCCAACTCCATCACCACCCTCACCGAGCTGATCCGGCGCACTCCCCTGGCCACCGTCCTGCCCGACGCCATCACCCGCGACCAGCCCGACCTCCACCCCGTCGCCCTCGCCCCCGCCCTCCCCGCCCGCACGGTGACCCTGCTGCGCCGCGAGACGGCCTACCGCAGCGCCGCGTCGGACGCCTTCGCGCAGCTGGCCCGGGAGTGGGGCCGGGAGCAGGACCGCCGGCCGCGTCCGAGGGCCTCGGAGGCGGGGCCCTCGGACGCGTCCATGCCGTAACGGGATGTCAGCCGGCCCAGCGGGTCCGGGAGGCGGCGGCGCAGAAGCCGGGGCCGAAGCCGAGCATCATGCCGCGGGCGCCGGGGGCCGGCGGGTCGTCGTGCAGGCGGTCGAGGATGCGCAGGACGGTGGGGCCGCCGGTGTTGCCGCCGTTGGCCAGGGTTTCGTGCGAGTGGCGGGCCGCCTCGCGGGAGACGCCGCCTTCCTTCTCGACGAGTTCCAGGATCTTCCGGGAGCCGGGGTGCAGTACGGCGAACTCGGCCTCCTCACCGGGCCAGGGCAGATGGGGCAGGACCGCGGAGACCGCGTCGAGGGCTTCCTTGGTGCTGTCGAAGTGCAGGCCGTCGGGTTCGTGCCGGGTCGCGTAGGCGGTCAGCGAGCCGGGCACCAGGTGCTGCCAGGTCTCCTCGATGACCATGCCGGGGGCGGCGAGCCTGTCCTGGCTGACGACGGCGGCGGCCCCGGCGTCGCCGAAGAGCAGCTTGTAGGCCGTGTGCTCGATGGTGCTGTTGTCGCTGCGCTGGTACGAGGTGCTGAGCTTCTCCGCGCCGACGACGAGGAACCGGTCGCCCGGCCGGATGAAGTGGGCGGCGAGCCCCAGAGCGTGGGCCCCGCCGGCACAGGCCAGCTGCGTCATCGGAATGCGGACGATGTTCGGGTCGAGCCCCAGGGCGGAGATGACCGCGGCGTCCGGGCCGGGGGTGCGGTCGCCGGTGGCATTGAACGTGATGATGCCCGTGACGTCGGCGGGGGCGATGCCCGCGGCCCTCAGGGCGCGGCGGGCGGCGGTGACGGCGAGGTCCCTGACGGCGGCCACGGCGATGTCGTTGCGCTGCCGCATCGACAGGGTGCGGGCGACGTCGGCCAGCGGCTCGGTGAAGCGCCGGTAGGTGACGCCGGTCCGGTCGGCGATGCGTGCGGCCGTCGCCTTTGCCGTCCGGTACTTCTTCTCCCGGGCCTGCGGGCCGTCGGCTTCGTCCCACTTGGCCCAGGTGGCGATGTCCTCCACGATCGGTTCGTTGCGGATGACGTGGGGGGCCTCGGCTATGCCGGGACGGTTGACGTATGCCACTGGGTGTCTCCTGGAAATGCGCGTAGGGGGTGGCACCGGCCCGCGCATGACCGCGGACCAGACGCATGATCATCAGTTGACAGCGGCACCGTGCCGGGTCCGCGGCGTATAAGGCGCTCAGCACGGAGAGACCCGCCTCGGGACGTCGTGGCCGTCGAGACGGTGTTCCGGCACGTCGTGCCGCTCCGCCACGCCGACTGCGGCGGTCGGCACGAAGAAGGCGTTGCGGACGGTCATACGCTCATTCTCCCGGCATTTCCCGAGGCTTGCCGCGTGTGTATCGCCACAGCCGGATCCGGATAGAAATTGATGGTCATCTCCCGGAAGAGCGGGGAGCCTTCGGGGCGGGCGGAAAGCATCACGGCCCAGCCGAAACCGCGCGTACCGTGGTTCATCGGGCGCCGGTCACCATCCGGATGAATGTAGGCGTTGTCGCCCTGGTGGTAGATGGCGGAGAGCTGTTCGTCCCGCATCAGCCGGTCACGGATGCGCAGCAGATGCCGGTCCTTGGGAGAGGCCGAGACCGACGCGCGGAACTGCGGTACGAGTTTGGGCGCCCAGAATTCAAAGTATCCGGCCAGGACTTCGCGGGCCTCCTCGCTGAAGAGGAACCATTCGGCCATGTTCGCCGGGACCTGACCGGAGGGCAGCATCTGCCGGAACGCCTCGTTGTAGTACCGCAGATTCCACCGGTGGTCGTTCAGGTAGGAGATGGCTTGCTGCCCCTCGACCTTTACCTTGTAATCCAGCGGTACGTCGAGACCGGCTTCGGGGTCCAGCGGCGCGGGCGTCGTTCCGTACAGGTCCATGTGGGCCTGGCGGTATTCGCTCTCCTTGAACCGCAGCGCCACGGCCAGTTCGAGCAGGTACGCCGGAGAAGGCACCCGCCGGCCCTGCTCGTAACGGGCGTACGTGTTGAAGCCGCGGTTCATCAGGGTGTCCACCTCCGGCTGGGTCAGGCCGGGTACGGTGGGGCCGCGCTGCGCGACGCGCTTCGGAAGGCCGACGTCCTCGGGCTTCAGGACGCTCCTCTTGGCGCGGCAGAGCAGCCTGAACGCCTCCAGTTGCGCCTTGGTCGGCCGGTAGGTGGAGAGCATGTGCGGTCAAGTCTTCCTGTGGAGCGGCACGCGACCGGTCGGAAACTCCCAGCCAGGCGTGGCCCTTGATTACTCAACGACCGGATCTCAGGATGAGAGACGGGCAGGAAACAGGCCGTCCGGTCTGTGCGCGGAAGGAGGACCTCGTGGAGTCGGCACACCACGGCGCCAGGCGCGCGCGGGGTCCGGCTGCCGCGGATCATCCGTCCTCGGGGCGGCCCACGGCAGGTGATCCCGCTCGGGACGGGGCCCGCCGCGGCCGATCAGCGTACTGGCCCACGACGGCACCGCCGCGGAGCCGAGGACAGGACCGGCGGGCGCGGGCGCCACGGTGACCGGCCCCGCTCGCGAGAAAGTACGGCACGACAGTACGCGGCGACGGCTTCACGGCCACCGGGTGTTCAGGGGACCGCATGGAGAATTCAGCAACAAAACACGGCAAAATCAGCCCTCTCCGGGGGCTGGTATGACCGGCGTACCGACGGCCGCCACCAAGATCATTTTTGGTGGCTCGTCGGCGTTTCCGGCCCGGCAACTGCCGCTCAAGTCGCCCCGACTCGGCCAAGTTCCCGCCCGCCGTATCGCGTCCGACGCCTTTCCTTTCCAGGCGCCCGCCGAGGGCCCTGAGCGCCGTTCCGGGCGCGTACCGACGTCTTCCGGGGACTCCGAGAACTCCTGCGTCCCCAGCTCCGGCGAGCACGGCGATCCGCCGCACGCCGGCCCTGACGACCGCGGCAGCCACCCTCTGCCTTTCGGAGTCCGGACGCGGGCCGCCGTAACCAGCATTCGCTGACCTACACCGGCTCGGCAAAGAACACCAGGCTGCTCCTTCAAAGGAGCCTGAGAAGCAGAAGGCACTGATGCAGGAACGCGCACTGAAGACGCGAGCGCGGTTGTTGACGACCGCCAGTGAGGTTTTCAACGAACGGGGATACAACCGGGCTTCCGTCACCGAGATCGCGGCCCGCGCGAATTCGACGCCCGGCGCGTTGTATCACCATTTCTCTTCCAAGGCTGGGCTGGCCGAGGGCATCCTCGCGGTCGACCTGACCGAGGGCGTCGAGCACGACCCCGGTGCGCCCGCCCTGCAGGAGTGGATCGACCTGGGCCTGCTGCTCACGCACCGCGTGCAGGCGGACCCGCAGGTGAAGGCGGCGCTCCAGCTCGCCGCGCTGGACAAGCCCACGCGGACCTGGGCGTCACCCTGGGACCTGTGGAAGGCCACGGTCTCCTGTCCGCTGATCCGGGCCCAGCAGGGCGGCGAGCTGCTGCCCCGGGTGGAATTGATGGCGGTCGTCTCCCTGTTCATGACGAACTGGGTCGGTGGCGAGAGCCTCACGTCGGCCGACGACCGTGCCGTGAGGACGCAGATGAACAACTTCTTCACCTACACCCTGCCCGGCGTGGCGACGCCGGCCGTCCTGGAACGGCTGGACTACTCCCCCGAGCGCGGCCTGCTCCTCCGCGAACGGATCGGCCTCGGCTCGGCACCGGACACGGTGCTCCTCTCCGCTTGAAGGCCCGCATACGCGCAAGGCCCTGCCGGGTGCGCCCGGCAGGGCCTTGTCCGTGTACGGCGCCGGGCCGGCGCTGCCTGATGCCCGGTGAACGCAAAAAAGCTCCGGTCCCTGAACCATCAAGGTTCAGAGACCGGAGCTGAAAAATCGTTCGGCGGCGTCCTACTCTCCCACAGGGTCCCCC
>NZ_JBVIBD010000046.1:0-20692 GCF_055573595.1 Streptomyces sp. NPDC030165
CGGACACCGCAGCTGGCCCCAGCCCACGCACGCAGGCACCCAAGCCGTCCTCATCCAACGACCACAACCCGCGAACCCATAAAGCAACGGCATTGCGCCTAGACCGCCTTGTCCTCATACACACTCTTGACTCTTGGCGCCGCGACGGCCGTAACGAAAGCCTGTGCTGGCACCTGACCGGCGACGTCACTTAAATGGCCTCGTCTCACCATATTTAACCCCGCCTGACCGCCGGTGGACTATCGGATATCGGGGCTATCAGGAAGCAGCTTGCCGATCACGGAAGGCAGACAAGATGCCGGCCGGAGCTTCATCTCCTCCTCATTCCCAATAGATGCCCGATGCGACTTCAGTCAGTCATGGGCACCCGACAATCCAGCGTTGAAGCGATGGGCTTTCGAAAGCGCAGCCTCTTCGATGCCGATCTTCCCTTCATCGTGCATCAGAAGAAGGGAAGATCTCGTCGTTTTGTAATCAACATGCGGCGGCACGTCGATCGCCCACAGCAAACCAGTCGAGTCAATTTCCCAAGAACATCCGAAACTGCGCAATGCAGCCTCAAGCGTACCCCTAACACCGTCGTCTTTGATAATGACGCGAACCGCCGAATGGCCAGACTCCGACACGAACTCACTGAATACGAGCTCTCTACGATCGTGGTCAGCCCTGACTCGCACAATATCACCGTAAGCGATCCCCTTCACGTAAAAGGGAGTGTTTCGCACCTGGGCTTCCATCTTTACGGACGTTTTCGCGGACCAAAGCCGTTCTGTGGACGCCTGAGCCCAGGCGGAAATATGCTCCGGCAGATCGAAGGCGACTTTGTAAAGCCTTTCCGATTCACCTTCCGGTCCTGACGCCCCACTCTGGCTATTTAGTCCATTCCCTGAGTTCATCGTCCCATTCCCCCACAGTCTTCGTCGATTTGTCCCTGTTGCACCTGCGACAGGCGACCACCCCGTTATGCGAGCCGCCATGCCCGCCCCTGGCCCTCGGTTCCACATGGTCAATCTGAGCATCGTCCGGGCGGCCGGGTACACCCTTTACTGAGGGGCGGCGCACGACGCCCTGCCCACAGTAATCACACTTCAGCACCCCTCCATTTTTAGCCTTGTTGGCATCATAGACCTTCTGCCGCTCGGCGTCATTGAAGTCCATACCCCCGCGATTGCAGTTGTGCGCCAGCACCGACACATCCCCTGCCAACACGTAGTACGTATGCACTCCCTGGACCGTCAGGTCGTACGTACGCTGCCGCTTATCGTGATGACGAACTGCGGAGACCTCCGCCGACTCCCCCGTGGAAGACAGCAGCCGTGCACCAGGGCGAAGATCCCCGGCCTCCACCCATTTTCCCTTCTCAGAAACCCAGAAGGGGTGGTTGTCCGTGGCGGTTACGACCCCCTTGCCGCCATCCCCCTTCACCTCGATCTCAGCGAATTCCTTGTCGTCTTCTGTGCGGATCACAGCAACAACCGGGCGGGTTTTGGTTTCGCCGGTGGCAGGGTCGGTCACCCTGACCTCATCGCCCGGCTCGATGTCCTTAATGTGCTTGGTTTTCCCGTTGGCGAGCAGCACATCGGTGTCGCCCAAAAAACTGTGGCAGGCACCAGATCTCCCTGCCTTCGCCGCAGCCCTCACCGACTTCGCTACGGGCATCGGACCGGCTCCCGCATGATCGGTCCCGACGAACTTCATCACTTCAGTGATGAAGATGTCGTAAAAGTAGCTCCTGGCCTTGTCAGTGCAGTTTTCCGTTGTGTGGCACACCGCCAAGGCCACCCCGGCGATGACGTAGTCAGGGACGCCCCCCTCCATCCATGAGTCCTTCCTCTCCCGCTCCCGCATCGGGGCTTCAAGCTCCTCAAAGAAACGATGGGGAACTTCCTCCCCCTTGGAGATGGGGTAGCTCATCCCCGTATTGCCGATGCGGTAGGACTGCGACTTCGAGGAACCGCCGCCGGTGTACCTCCAACTGCTATCGGATTGCGCCCTCCCCCATTCGACGTTTTCGGTGGTGCCGCAGCCGTGCGGGCAGCCGTGGCCGCCGGGGGTGTACCCGTAGCAGTTGCCGGGGATCTCGCAGCCGCCGGGCATGAGACCGGTGGGGTCGGGGAAGGTGGCGGGGTTGTTGTTGCCGTAGGTGTAGCCGTTGATCTGCTGGGGGTCGGCCAGGTCCATGACCGGGTCGACGGAGAGGAACCGGCCGGTGGCGGGGTCGTACTCGCGGGCGCCGAGGTGGATGAGGCCGGTGTCGCCGGTGTCGTCGGTGCCGCCGACGAAGCCCTTGGTGCCGGGCCAGGATTTCGGGGCGGTGCCGCGGGGGCTGCCGAAGGGGGTGGTGCGGCGCTGCTGCAGGGCCAGGTCGGCGGGGTTGACGGCGAGTTGGCCGGTGTCCTGGTGGTCGGCGAGGGTGACGGTGTAGGTGCCGTCGTCGGCCAGGACGGCCTGGTGGCCGCCGCCGAGCGGGAGGTAGCGGGTGGCCTCGGCTTTGGCGGCGCCCTTGCGCAGGGTCAGTTCGGTGGTGCCGAGGTAGAGGGTGGTTTTGGCGGGGGTGCGGGCGATCAGGCGGGCGCCGTCGGCGTCGTAGAGGTAGGTGGTGGTCTCTTTGGCGCCGCCGTCCTTGGCGGGCTGGGTGACTTGTTCCAGGCGGCCTTCGGTGTCCCAGGTCAGGCTCTGTTCGTCGCCGCCCAGGATGCGGCTGGTGGTGTTGCCGGAGAGGTCGTAGCCGTAGGTGTCCTTGGCGGTGCCGGTGGGGCCGGTGGTGGTGACGGAGGTCAGGGTGTGGGACTGGGGCTTGCCGGGGCCGGGGTAGGCGTACGTCCTGGTGGTGTCCTTGGCCGTGTCACCGGCGGGGTCGTGCTGGGTTTCGGTGAGGCGGTTGCCCACCTTGTCGTAGGTGTAGCTCTGCCAGTAGGGGGCCGGACCGCCGAGGAGGTTGGCGGCCGGGGCCTGGGCGCAGGTCTTGTCGCCCTGGGCCCAGGCCTGGCTCAGGCGGCGCAGGTGGTCGTAGGCGAAGCACTGGGTGTCGGTGCCGGTGCGCGAGACATCCGAGATGGCGGTGACGTTGCCAGCCGGGTCGTAGCCGTAGGTGGCGTACCGGTCGACGCCGGCCTGGTCCTGGCGGTCGACGCGGGCGGTGGCCAGGCGCTGGGTGCCCCACTCGTAGGTGTTGGTGGCCCAGGTCTTTTTGATGCCGTAGGTGTCTTTGGTGCCGCCGAGCTGGTACTGCAGGGCCTTGCCGGTCAGGGAGTAGGTGACGTCGGCGCGGACGCCGCGGCCGTCGTAGACGGCGAGGGGGCGCAGGGTCTGGTCCTGGTAGGTGTAGCTCCAGCCGCCGCCGGGCAGGGAGCCGGCTGCGGAGTAGCCGCGGCTGCCGACCAGGCCGCCGGCGCGGTAGGCGGTGGTGTCGGTGTAGGTGCCGGCCAGGGCGCCTTCGGCGGGCGGGATGACGGTGGCGGCGCGCTGGATGCGGTAGAGGCGGTCGTACTGGGTGACCTTGCGGGTGTAGGGCTGGCCGTTGACGTAGCGGGTGGCCTCGGTGAGCTGGCCCTTGGCGCCGGGGAGGGTGTCGTAGACCCATTTGGCGCGCAGGGGGCCGTCGGCGCTCTTCTCGCGCAGGGCGGTCTTGCGGCCGAGGTTGTCGTAGACGGTGGCCAGGGTGGTGCCGCGGGCGTCGGTGGTGGTGGTCTGCTGGCCGCGGTCGTCGAAGGTGGCGGTGGTGGTGCCCTTGTCGGGGTCGGTGGTGCGGATCTGGCGGCCGAGCTGGTCGTAGGTGTAGGTCCAGGTGTTGCCGGCCGGGTCGGTGACGGTGGCGAGTTTTCCTGCGGGGGTGCGGGTGTAGCGGGTGGTGTCGTAGGGGGCGTCGGCGGTGCGGGTGTGGTGCTGGCGCAGTTCGGTGCTCTGGCCGCGGGCGTCGGTGAGGGTGGTGGTGGCGGTGGCGCCTTCGGGCGGGATGACGGTGGTGCGGTCGCCGCCGTAGCGGGTCTGGGTGAGAGCCAGGACGGTGCCGCCGTCGCCGTTGCCGGCGATCTGGCGGGCTTCGGTCTCGCGGCCGAGGCCGTCATAAGTGTGGCGGGTCTGGCTTTCGACGCTCAGGGCGTTGTCGGGGGCGAAGAGGGTGGGTGCGGGGGCGCCGGTGGTGTAGTAGGGGGCGAAGGTCTTGGCGGTCAGGCCGCGTTCGTCGTAGAAGGTGTCGCTCAGCAGCCGGCCGCCGTCGGGGCCGGGGGCCTGGGTCTGGCGCGGGTGCTGGAAGCCGTCGAAGAGGGTGTGGGCGGTCAGGTGTTTGCCGCCGTCCTCGTCGAGGGTGCGGGTGGTGACCGCGACGGGTTTGCCTTCTTCGATGCGGTAGTTGAACTGGTAGGTCGGCAGGAGGTTGGTGCGGCGGTCGGGCAGCCAGATTTGGTAGGCGCGGCCGAGGGCGTCGTAGGTGAGGGTGGTGCGTTTGCCGTTGGTGTCGGTGGTGGCGGTCGGCTGGCCGCGCAGCGGGTCGGTGTCGGTGGTGGTGGTCTGGGCGGTGGTGGCGTCGCCGTCGGTGGCGGGCGGGCCTGTCTGGGTGGTGGTGGCCGGGAAGCCGGTGGCGGGGGTGTAGGTGGTTGTGGTGGTGCGGCCGTCGGTGCGCGGAGTACGGGCGGGGGTGGCGTCGCCGCGGGCGGTGAGGTCGGCGCTCAGGTCGGTGGTGGTCAGGGGCCGGCCGTAGGTGTCGAAGGTGGCGCCGGATTCGAGGTAGGTGGCGGTGGTGCCGTCGTGCTTTTTGAGGGTGGCGGTGGCGGTGGCGTCGCCCTTGGCGGGGGCGGTGCCGTAGGGGGCGTTGTCGTAGGCGGTGCGCTGGTCGCTCAGGACGTCCTTGGTGCGGTCGGGGGTGGCGGCGCACTTGACGGCGACGGTCTCGACGCGGGAGGCGGTGGTGAGGATGTTCTTGTCGGTGTTGGTGGCGTAGGTGGTGCGGGTGCACCGGTCGTCGTCGGCGGTGGTCTCGTCGGCGAGGTCCTCGTGCTGGGTGGCGCGCCCGGCGACGGTCTCGAAGGTGGTGGCCTGGGCGGTGGTGCGCCACTTGGCTCCGTTGCCGTCGTCGAGGGAGGTGAAGGTGCGGGTGTGGGCGGTGCCGGTGAGGTTGGCGGTGATGGTGCCCCAGGCGCGGGTCTTCTTGGCGGTCTCGTGGTGCCAGGGGCGGTTGACGGTCTTGGTCAGGACCTTGCCACCGGGACTGGGGCCGGAGTAGGTGGCGGTCTTGTAGGCGTAGCCGGCCGTGGCGGGGGTGGTCGGTGAGGGCGTCGCCTTCGCCGTCGGCGAGGGCGACGGTGACGGTTTTGGTGCCGCCTGTGGTGTCCTTGCGGTCGCCGTCCATGCCGCGCAGGAAGTAGGTGTCGGCCTGGGTCTTCATGCCGTCGGCGCCCTGGCCGCCGGTTTTGACGCGGACGTGGCCGTAGCCGCGCCACTGTGACCAGGTCTTGAACTTCTCCTTGGTCAGGCCGTCGTCATCGTCGAAGTGCCAGGCGGCATCGCCCAGGTATTCGTAGCGGGTGACCTGGTCGGGGGCGCCGCCGGTGCGGTCGGTGGCGGTCACGGAGGTGACGAGGTACTTGTTGAACCACTGCCGGTCCGGGTCGTCGCTGGCGGTGCCGCCGATGTACTGGGGATAGCAGCGGGTGGTGTTGGTCTGCGGAGTGGGCAGCTTGTCGAAGCTGCAGGCGGGAGCGGAGTAGTTGACGTCGAGCTGGCCGCCGGATTCGTCGGCGACGGTGGACAGGCGGGCCTTGATGAAGGGGGCGTAGCCGTCGCCGGTCTTGTCCAGGCGGTTGGCGAGCTGAGTGTAGGCCAGCGTGGTCTTCGGCAGGGTGACGGCGGGGGCGGCACTGTGTCCGGTGTGCTGGACGGCCTCCAGCAGGAGCTGGTAGTCGACGTCCGCGCTGCCCCAGCGGTGGCTGAGCGCCCAGGAGTCGACCTTGGCGTAGGCGTTGTCCTTGAGGACTTCGGTGGTGACGGCGGTCAGGCGTTTGCGGGTCCAGAAGGTGGGGCTGGAGCGGCCGTCGTCGCACTTGGTGGCGGCCTCGCAGTTCAGGTCCCAGGGGGTGTCGTACCAGTAGAAGGCCTTGGCGTCGATGGTGTCGGGCTCGCAGGTGACGCCGGCCTGAGGCAGGCAGCGCTCGGCACTGGTGTAGTTCACCCGGGCCAGGGGCTTGCCGGCGTAGAGGTCGGCGGCCTGCTGGCCGTAGTCGGTGCGCTTGAGGTAGCCGCCGCGGATGTAGGGGGTGTCGTCGTCTTCCTTGAGGTTGCGGCCGTAGGAGTTGGTCTCCTTGCCGTAGAAGTAGGAGACGGCGTTGTTGTGGGTGTCGACGATGTAGTCGAGGTTCCAGCGCCAGGCCTGCTGGCACCAGGCGTCCTTGAAGGCCGCGGCGTGGCAGGGCTCGCCGCTGTCGTCGCCGAAGACGGGGACGGTCCAGGTGGAGTCGGTGGTTTCCTTGCCCGCGGCCCAGCCGGGCAGCCGGTGGTAGCCGAAGTAGTAGCGGGTGCCCTTGGGGTCGGTCAGTTCCCAGTACTCGTTGTCGTTGTCGCCGTTGGCGCGGTCGGCGGAGGTGAGCTTCTTGATGCGGGTGCCGTCGTCGCCCTTGAGCTTCCAGGTGTTGTCGCCGGCGGGGACGAGCTCGCCGGCCTTGCCGTTGAACGTCAAGAAGGCGTTGTCGTAGCCCCAGCACAGGTCGGCGGGCTTGTTGCCGTCGGCGTTCTTGACGTCGTCGTCGGCGCAGGGCTTGTAGCGGCGCTCGATGAAGCCAGGCCACATCTCGAAGCCGTCGCCGGCCCAGGAGGCCTGATTGTTGGTGCTGCCGGTACGGCCGTCGAGGGCGCCGGAGGCGTAGGACAGACCGACGGTGGGCTTGAGGCCGCCGGGCACCTCGGGCACCGGCATGGGATAGGACCAGGTGAAGTCGCCGGTGTTCAGGTTGGTCTTCCAGCTGGCCGACGGCGACAGCGAGGTGGCCTTGAAGTCGCTCTTGTCGCCCTTGTCCGCGGCGGCGGCCGCCAGGACGGTCGGCGTGCCCTGGCGCAGGCCGACGGCGGAGGCGGTGAGAGTGTGCCGTTCGGTGTCGTTGGCCGTGGGCAGCGGTGTGGCAGTGCGGCAGGCCGGCTTGTCGGGGGTGGTCAGGGCACAGGCAGGCAGCTCCACCAGTCTCAGGCGGGAGGCGTAGCCGCCGCCGTAGGCCCCGGCGAAGTCGGCGTAGCTGACGGTGACACCGACCGCAGCCTTTTGCGGGGCGGCTGCGGCGGTTTTCGGGGCGGGCTGCGGGGCCAGGGTGAACAGCATCCCGTCCAGGCCCGCGCGCTGGGCGCGCTGGTGGTCCAGGACCTGGGCGGTGACGGCGGCGGGGGCCGCGGTGCGGGCCGCCGCGGCGGTGCCGGTGGCCTTGCCGGCGCCGGGCTGCGGGGCCGGGGTGAGGCTCAGCGGCAGGCCCGCAGCCTTGGCGGGAGCTGCCGAGCGGGCGGCGGGCCGGGCCAGATCGACGGTGGCCGTGCCGGGGCGCGGCCAGGACGCCTTGGGTGCCTCGTGCGGGGTGCGGGGGCCCTGCTGCAGGGTGCGCGGCTTGACGAGGCTGACGGCCTTGCCGGAAACGGGTTTTTCGGCAGCCGGCAGGCCGGGGCGGTTGGCGGTGTCGGCGGCCGGGGCCGGCGGAGCTGAGGTGACCTGCAGAAGGGCGCCGACCATCACCGCGGACGCCGCCAGGGCGATCTTGCGCCGTGCCGCGGCGGTGCGGTGTCGCAGTGCCAGGGGGCTGTGGGCTCTGGCCTTGCCGTTCATCGCTGTTCCAACCCTTCGGTGTGACACTGCGGCCTGTCATAGGGCCAGGTGGCATGAGGTTTCGGGGGGGGTGTGCTGCGCCGGGCCGCGCGCGGTCCGCGGCTCGGGCGCTACGGCTGGGGGACGTCGGTGGGCACGTCGCTCCAGTGCTCGGCGAGCCAGCGGACCTGTGCTTCGCTGAGCGCGCCCTGGAAGGCCCACAGGTCGTCGACGGCACCGGGCCAGTACTCGCCCCAGCTGCCGCGGCCCTTGGCGCGGCCGACCTGCAGGGTCTTGACGGCCTGGAAGGACAGTACGTTCTCGGCCCAGGGGACCTGGTCGGCGCAGGCACTGCTGTCGGCGTCCCCGTCGCCGTCGGCATCGGTGCAGGCGAGCGCTTCCAGGGTGCCGTTGACGTAGAGGCGGGCCTGTTGGGCCAGGCCGTCGTAGACCACGGCCAGGTGGTTCCATTCCCGCACATCGTGGAAGCCCTGGGCGTTGTCCGCCCGGGTGAGGGGGGCGTCGGCGGTGTCCTTCTCCGCCATGGCGAACTGCCAGCGGCCCCGGGCCTGCGGGTCGCCGGGGGCGGGCACGAAGCCCACGGCGAAGGCGCTGGTGTGCTCGCCGTCGGCGCTGAGCAGGGCGGAGGCGCCCTTGGGGACGGCGGCGGCCTGGACCCAGGCGGCGACGGTAAAGCTCTCGCTGGTGTCGACCGGCACGGTGGAGGTGGCGGCGTAGTCGCCGGTGCCGTCGAGCAGCAGCCCGTTGCTGCCCATGAAGGCGGCCTCGGACGTCAGCTTGGCGTCGCCGTACAGGGCCATGGGGCGGGCCGCGGAGAGCGCGTCAGGCATGGTGACGGAGTTGGTGCCGCTGCCGGTGCTCTGGTCGAACTGCCAGCGGCCGGCGAGCAGCGGACGGTGCGCGAAGAGCTGCTGGGCCTCTTCGGCGGAGACGGGACGGTCGAAGAGGCGCACGTCGTCGATCTGCCCGGGAAAGTAGCTGCCCAGGGCACCGTTGCGGTAGGAGCCGGCGCCGATCAGCAGGGGGCCGGCGGCGTAGAAGGCGCCGTTGAGCTTGGCGGCACCGGCTTTTCGGCCGTTGACGTAGAGGGTGAGAGTGTCGGCGATGGTGTCGTGCACGCCGACCAGATGCGCCCAGGTCCCGCCGGCGGCCCGGGTGCCGGTGGCCCGCACCGGCGTGCCGGTGGGGGCGTCGTCGGTGTACTGGTTGAAGACCCAGCGGTCCAGGTCGGCGGAGTAGTACAGCTCGAAGCCCGGTGCGTGGGCGCCGGCCTGGGCGGCGACCACCGCTGCATGTGAGGGCTTGGCGGTATCGAGTCGGGCCCAGGCCGAGACGGTGAAGGAGCGGGCGGTGTTCAGGTGGGGTGCGTTGACGCGGGCGTAGGCGTCGGTGCCGTTGAAGGACACGGCGTTGCCGGCGACGCCCGGCGCGCCGGGCTTGGCGCCGCCGTGGAACTGGGCGGGCAGGACGTCCGCGCGCCCGGAGATGTCGGTGGCGCCGGGCTGTTCGTCGAGGTCGAAGACGGCGACGGCGGGGCGTTCGGGGCCGGTGAGGTGCTGCTTGGCGTAGAGCCTGGCGACCTCGGGTGCGGTGAGCTGCTTGTCGAAGATGTGCAGTTCGTCGATGGCGCCGGGGAAGTGCGCGGAGACCGTGCCCGCGTAGGAGGCGGCGCCGATGTGCAGGCCGCGCCGGGCGTTCCAGGTGGCGCTGTAGGGGGTTTCGCCGGCGAGTTTGCCGTTGACGAACAGCTGCAGTTTCTTCGCGACGGGGTCGTAGGAGCCGATCAGGTGGGTCCACTGGCCCGGCGTCAGGCCGCCGGGCGCGGGGGCCATGGCCCGCACGATGGGGGCGCCGGGGTCGTCCTTGGTGTACTGGTTGAACACCCAGCGGTCCAGGTCGGCGGAGTAGTACAGCTCGGTGCCGGAGACCCGGTTGCCGGACTGGGCGGCGACCACCGCGGCGTGCTGCGGCTTCTCGGACGGCTTGACCCAGGCGGAGAGGGCGTAGCCGCGGTCGGTGTCGACGACGGGCAGGTCGGCGGCGGCGTAGGCGTCGGTGCCGTTGAGCAACAGGGCGCTGCCCAGCAGGCCGTCGGCGCCGGTGCGGGCGCCGCCGTACAGGCGTGCGGTGCGGGCGGGGGCGGTTCCCTGGGCCTGCTGGGCATCGGCGGGCTCGTCCAGCTGCCAGGCGGCACGGTCGGGCTGGCCGGCCTTGACACGGAACTGGTAGGTGCGGATCTCGCTGCCGTTGCCGGCCGCGTCGAAGGCCTGGGCGGTGACGAAGTTCAGCCCCGGCCGGGCGGGCAGCACCATCGCTCTTTGCGGGGCGCCGGCGCTGGTGGCGATCTCGTGGGTGGGCCAGGGGTCGCCGTTGAGGTTCCAGCGGTAGCGGGTGACGTCGCCGGAGGCGGAGTGCAGGGTGAAGGTGCCGTACTGGCCGACGCCGTCGTACCACGGGTCGTCGGGGTTGTCGGGGTCGGAGGCGGGATACTCGCCGGAGGTGACGGCGGGGGCCTTGGGGACGCTGGTGTCGTAGACGAAGTAACAGGCGGTCGCCGCCCCGGCGAACGACCACGGCGAGTACTGGGCGCCGTCCCAGGCCCGGGCGTACCAGAAGATCTGCCGGTTGGCGGGGATTGAGGACGGCAGGCTCAGCGCGAAGCTGGAGCCGGACTTCTTGGCGGTGGTGCGGCCCGGCTGCCAGCGGGCGACGGTGCCCTTGCCGTCGCCGGCGTCCCACTTGGCCTGGAACTGCACGGCGACGCTGTCGCCGTCGGGGTCGCTGACGTTGTTGGCGTAGATCTTGCCCAGGGTGCGGATGCGGGCCGCGGTCTCGGGCTTCTTGCACACCCCGCCGTACTCCATGGCCAGCTGCGACATCTTGATCTGCGCGGGCGGCCGGTTGTACTGCACGCGCAGAAACGCCTTGTCGGAGAACCGCTTCCAGCCGTAACGGTCGTCCTCGTCGCCGGCGCGCAGCCCGAAGGTCATCGCCGGCCACTGGTGGTCGGAGGCCTCCTGCACCGCGGCCTTGACGTCGAACTCGGCGTCTCGGGCCGCGCAGCCCTCGTAGCCGTAGGCGAAGCTGGAGGTCTTCAGGTGCCGCTGCCAAAACCCGTCGGCGTTCTGGGCGTTCCAGGTGGTGGCGGAGGATATGTCCCTGGTGCGCCACAGCTGCACCTCCCGCGCGGAGCAGGACGCCGCCCAGGTGCTGTGCACCACGAACTCGGCCTTGAGGACCGTCTTGCCGGCGAAGGCGGCGGTCGGCACGCGGTAGAACAGGCGCTTGGTGTCGTTGGGCTTGCAGTAGTTCCAGCCGCAGTAGCCCAGCCCCGCGTTGTTCTCACCGTTGAACTTCCACTGCGGGGAAGAGGCCCAGTACTGCGAGGCCACCGTCCAGGCCGCCGCGCGCGGCGAGGACCACTGCGGGTCGATGAAGACCGGGTAGACGGTGTCCTTGCCCGTCAGCACGTCCGTATCCGGCTTGAGGACCACTTCGTCCTGTCCGGCCGGCACCTGAACGCCGACCGGCGCCAGCTTGCCGGACTCCCCCGCCCCCGGCTCCTGGCCGGACTCGCGCGCCGCGGCGGGCCCGGCCCGGGCAGCCTTGGGTCCCGCGGTGCCGGGCGTGGGGCGGCCGGGGCTGGAGTCCCACATCAGCGGAGTGGGTGCCTCGAACACCGTGGCCTTGGCCCCCTCGTCGATGGCCTCCAGTCCCCCGCCGGCGGTCTCCTTGACCTGCAGGCCCGTGGCGGACAGCTTCAGCCGCAGCTGCGCCAGCTCCGCACTGGCCGCGGCCCGGGCGGTCTTGACCACCAGCAGCTGCGTGAACCCGTCGGCCTGCGCGCCCATGCGCAGGTCCACCTCCGGCAGCACGTCACGATAGGTGGCCGTCGGCCCCTCCAGTACGGGGGCCGGCAGCGGGGACGGCCAGGACAGGGCCAGTTCCCGCCCGGTGCGCTGCATGCGCACCAGCGGGCCCGTCCCGCCGCCGGAGAAGCGCAGGTCCACCGTCGTGGCCTTGGGAGCCACAGTGCCGTCGCCGGCCGCCACGAGGTCGGTGTCGATCTCGCGCCACTGGCCCTTGATCCGCGCCCGCACCGGACGCAGATACTCGCGTGCCTCCAGATTGCCCTCGGGGGTGGCGAACACCTCCCGGCTCTCCCCGCGCGCCGAAGTCACCTCGACGCGGGTGTCGCTGCTCCTGGCCTGCGCCAACGCAGCCTGCTCGGTGCCGGCTTGGGCGGGTCGGGCAGCCGCGGTGCGGGCCGCGGGGGCCGGGTGCCCTGTGCGGGGCTGGGCCTGGGCCGCGGGAAGTCCCGGCAGCAGGCTCACCGACACCGCACTGCCCAGCATCCAGACCAGTAACCGGCTGGCGCCGCGCCGTCTGCGCACCGAACGCGTCATCCCCACACCCCGCCCACAAGATGAAGATTCCATGAAGACCGTGGAGCGGGACAGTACGGGCGCCACGAGGCGGTGGTCTAGATCACTCCTCCCGCACGGAGGGAGCAAACCCGGCACATCACCCCAGAAAGGCTGGTGATCTGGATCACTTGCGGGAAGGTTGTACGGCAACGAGACGCAAATGCATAAGGATTCCCGGACTTCCCGATCGAACGTGTTCCAGCCTGCGGCCCTCACCGCCCAGAGGCGAGCCCAGACGCCTAGTCCCTTCCTGCCCCACACGGCGCCCGACACCGCTCGGCCCCGCCGAACCACATGCCTGTCGGGGGCGACGAGCCGGAAAGGAATGCGGGGGCGCGCGGTCACCGGCAGCGCGACTCAAGCGCACTTGCTGAGAACGCTGCGCGACGCGCCGCCGCCAACATAACGACGAGTGACGGATATTCCCGGACGCGCGCGTGCGCGACGGCGGTACAACCGCTACCGGGCGCACTCAGGAAAGCACCAAGGCACAAACACCGGTCCTCCGCGGCAGCGTCGGCCTCACAGCACAGCGAAGAGCACCCTGAGCAGGACCGCGGCACCGAGAATCACTATGGCTGCCTGCGCGACGCGACGGGGCGACGGTACGGCGACGACCTTCGGGCCGCCCTGCTCGGGAAAGGCGTAGAACACGCGGTGGGGATCGTCCGGCACCATGACCCTGACGACGGGCAGGTAGCGCAGATGAGCGCAGCGGGCGACCTCCCCCGGGGCTTCGGTGAGCCGGGGCTTGAGGGCACTTTGGTGGGCGGCCGGCAGGTCGTGCGGCAACTCGTCGCCTGGCGCAAGGGCGGCGGTGCGCCAGCAAGGAGTCGTTCCACTCCCCACGCGCGTGAGGGTACTGCGGGCTCTCGGCACTCCCAGGAGCCGTGCACACCGATCATGAAGACGCGCTCGCGCGCTATTGCAACTCGCATGAAGGTGTCCTGCAGCTTTGCAGACTATGTCCCACACATCTCGCGCTCGCTGCGCCACACAGCCCCTCATCTGCGCACGTCAGAGAGCCCACCGCTTGGACATCGAAATGAGAGATTCAACGACACTGGAGCGCGAGTCAGCAACAGCCCGGCGTGACCTTCGACGGCGACGACATCGGACGGTGGCTGCAGCGGCAGACGAACGCATGGGCACAGCTGTCGAAGGAACAGCAGCGACGGCTGACCGAGCTGGGCGTGAAACCCGCCGAGCGGCCCGCTACGCCCCCGGCGGCCGCGCGCACGACGAAGGGCCCGAGCAAGGCACAGGCGGCGTTCCAGCGCGGCCTCGCCGCCCTCGCGCAGTACATCGCCCGCGAAGGCCACCACCGCGTCCCCCGAAACCACACAGAACAGCTCACCGTCGGCGGTGAGGACACGCCGGTGGTCGTGAAGCTGGGCGTATGGGTCTCCAACACCAAGAGCCGGCGCGGCAAACTCACCCCCGAGCAGCGAGCCACCCTCGCTGAGCTGGGAGTGGAGTGGGTCAGGTGAACACCGCGGTGCCGCGGCTTCGTGCAGGGTGGAATCGTTCGGTGTGGGGGTGTCGACAACGGGGCGCTGGTGGGGATCGTGCGCCCGATCCGAGGCGGCTGAAGGCCCAGCGGAGTACCTCTTGGTCGACGCGGGTCCGGCCGGTGCGTTCCAAGGCCGTCTGGGTGTGAGCGGTCAGGCTGGCCCAGTTGCCGACTCGCGCGAAAGTGTCCTGCGCCTTGGCGGTTCGTGTTCCGGGTACCTCGCACCCGCTGCGACACTCAGCCTGGCGTAAGCCCACGTCACAGACCCTGATATCAGGACACCGGCGTGAGAGGCCCGCGGACGCTGAGCTGCGAGTCGGCAGCAGTTGTGGGGTACTTACCCGGCGAGCCGGGCCGATTGCCCCTGGCGCGGCCGGTCCCCGCACGGATCGCACAGCCGTACGGGCCGGTCACGGAATTCCGGCGTCCGCCCCCGCTCCGTACGGCAGAATGCCTGCTCGTGACCATTCGCTTGTTGATTGCCGACGACCAGGAGATGGTTCGCCACGGAATGCGGCGCATCGTCGAGAGCCAGCCCGACCTGGAGGTGGTCGGCGAGGCGGCGAACGGGGTCGACGCCGTGGAATTGGCGCGCTCGCTGAAACCGGACGTCGCCTTGGTGGACATCCGCATGCCGCGGATGGACGGCCTGGAGGTGACCCGGCTGCTCGCCGACCCGGCCGCCGGACTGCCGACGAAGGTGGTCGTGGTAACCACCTTCGACCTGGACGAGTACGTCTATCCCGCGCTGCGGCACGGGGCATCGGGGTTCCTGCTCAAGCGGTCGGGGCCGACGTTGCTGGTGGAAGCGGTGCGGGCGGCGGTGTCGGGCGACAGTCTGATCAGCCCGGAAATCACCGTACGGCTGCTCCAACACGTCCGGGGAGCGGACAACCGGCGCAAGAAGGGGGGCTCCCCGCTGACCGGGCGGGAGATCGAGGTGGCCGGGCTGGTCGCCGAGGGAAAGACCAATGCCGACATCGCCGCCGAGCTGTTCATCTCGGCCGGCACGGTCAAGACGCATATGGCAAGCATCCAGCGGAAGTTCGGAGTACGCAATCGCGTCGGGGTGGCGGTACGCGCCTGGGAACTGGGCTACGCGGACGGCCGCGGCACACGCTGACCCGTACCGGAAATCTGGCGTACGGCGGATGCCGGACCCGGCAACTGTGCTGCCCGTGCCGCCCGGTGGGGTCTGTGCGTAGCCTCTGGCGCATGGGCGACAACGTAAAACCCGCGGGGCGCAGACGCCGCATCTGGTGCGCGGTGCTCGTGACACTCATCCTCTTCCCCGCTCTGGGCACCTCGCCCGGCGCTCTCCCCCTGGCCCTCTGCGCGGCCATGGCCGTGGCGGCGGCGATGCTCAACTGGCCTCAGTGGCGCGTCTCGCCCGCCCAGGCCGCGGGCTGGACGGCCGGTCTCTCCCTCGTACTGGACTTCGCCTACTTCGGCGATCCGAAGCCGATCGTCTTCTGGCTGCCTTTCGAGGGGGTCGCACTGCTCGTTCTCCTGTACCGGGTGATCCGCCGGGAGCCCGCTGCCCGGGTCACCTGGCTCGGTGCTCTGGTGGGTGCCGCGACGATCTGTCTCCTGCTGCGCATCACGCTGCACATGCCGGAGCAGGGGTGGCGCGAGTCGGTCTTCGTGATGTTCCTGGCGTTCTTCCCCGCCGCGTGTGTGACCGGCGTCGGCCTCTACCTCAGATCGCTGGACGGCCGGCGGGCCCGCGCCGTCACCCGGGCGCTGCGCGACCAGCGCCTGGAAGTCGCCCGCGACCTGCACGACTTCGTCGCCCACGAGGTGACCGGCATCGTGCTGGAGGCCCAGGCGGCACAGCTCGACCAGGACGCCCTGCAGCAGGCCCGGGAGCTGTTCGAGCGGATCGAGAAGGCGGGCCTGCGGGCGCTGGACTCCATGGACCAGACGGTGCAGGCGCTGCGGCGGGCGGACGGCAAGAAGTGGGAGGAGGCGCCCTCCACCCGGGTGTACGGCCTGGCCGACCTCGCCGGGCTGCTCGACCGGTTCGCCTCCATGACGAGCGCGCGGACGCAGTTGTCCCAGGAGGACGGCCTGGCCGGCGTCCTGTCGCGGGAGGCCGAGGACACCGCGTACCGCACGGTCCTGGAGTCACTGACCAACATCCGGCGGCACGCCCCGCAGGCCACCCGGGTCGTCGTGACGGCCCGCCGCACCACCGAGGGCGCGGTCGAGGTGACCGTCGCCGACGACGGCGGCGGGACGCCCGGCACCACCCGGCACGGTGGCGGCACGGGCCTGGCCGCACTGTCCGAGCGGGTGGACGTGCTGGGCGGGGTCCTGCGGGCGGGCCCGCACGAGGGTGGCTGGCGGGTCGGCTGCGTACTCCCCGCCGTCAAGGTGCGCTGAGGTCCGAGCCGGTGCCCGTGCCGCCGCCGAACCGGTCCGCGGATATCTGCCGTTCGGGAGATGTGCCGCCTGCCTTCCGCTGGAAAGCTCTGCGGCAGTCAAGCAACGTGGATCTGGAGGGGCAGATGCTCAACAGTCGGAAGTCGAAGCGGAACGGTACCCGTGCGGTGGCGGTGCTGGCCGCCGTCGCGGCGCTGGGGCTGACCGGCTGCTCGGTGGACGCCTCCAAGGCCACCCCCGAGTCGAAGACCTTCCCTTTCCAGGGCAAGAAACTCAACGTCAAAACCCACGAGATCGCCACCGATCTGGTCGCGACGGACCGTAAGGACATCAAGGTCACCCGCTGGTTCGACTCCGCGGCCGGCAGCGAGCACCTGTCATGGGAGCTCAAGGGCAACGTACTGGACATCGACGCCGGGTGCAGCGGCCTCGCAATCTGCGACTCCAAGTTCAAGGTCGAAGTGCCCAAGGGCGTCACCGTGCTGCGCGACGGCGAGAAGACCGATCTGCGGGGCAAGAGCTGATCATGCTCCAGCTTTCCGAGATCACCAAGGTCTACAAGGGCGGCAAGCGGGCCGTCGACAGCGTGACCCTGCACATGGAGCCGGGCATGCTGGGTCTGCTCGGCCCGAACGGGGCCGGCAAGTCCTCCCTGATGCGGATCGCCTCCACCGTCACCCGCCCCACCGGCGGCACGGTCTTCTTCCACGGCGAGGACGTGGTGGCCAAACCGAACGTGCTGCGCAAGGCTCTCGGCTACCTGCCCCAGGACTTCGGCGTCTACCCCAACCTCACCTCGCGCGAGTTCCTGATGTACCTGGCCGCCGCCAAGGGCCTGTCGGCCAGGTCGGCCAAGGCCCGGATCGATGAGCTGCTGGAGCTGGTCAACCTCACCGAGGCCGTCAAGCGGCCGCTGGGCAAGTACTCCGGTGGCATGCTGCGCCGGGTGGGCATCGCCCAGTTGCTGCTCGGCAACCCGCAGGTCATCATCGTGGACGAGCCGACGGCAGGCCTCGACCCCGAGGAGCGGGTGCGGTTCCGCAACCTGCTCAGCGACCTGGCGTCGGACAAGGTCGTGATGCTCTCGACCCACATCGTCTCCGACGTGGAGTCGGTCGCCTCCGACATCGCGGTGGTGGCGAACGGGCGGCTGCAGCGCCGCAGCACGCCGCAGGCGCTGCTGGACGAGGTGGACGGGCAGGTGTGGGAGGCCTTGGTCGGCCCCGCCGTCGTGCCCCAGGTGCAGGCACGTTTCGTCGTCAGCCGCATGGTGCGTACGGCCCAGGGAGTGAAGGTCCGGCTGTTGTCCCCCACCCAGCCGTACGAAGGCGCGGTACGGCTCGTCCCCGACCTGGAGGACGCCTACCTCCACATCATCAACGGGGCGTCCGGTCACGCCGGGTCCGGCGTCCCCGGGCGGCAGCCGCTGCAGACACGGGCGGTGTGATCCGATGATGCGTGTGCTCTCCGGTCTGGCGGTCGCCGACTTCACGGACCGGGTACGGCGGCCCGCCTATGCGGTGACCCTGGCCGCGGCCGTGGCCCTGGGGTACGTGGCGGTGCCGGACTCGGGCGCCAAGTGGGTCGTCATGCAGCTCGGTGACTACCGCGGTGTCTACAACAGCGCGTACGTCGGTACAGCGACCGCGCTCGCCTGCGGTCTGTGGATCTCGCTCGGCGGCTTCTACGTCGTCCGCAATTCCATCGAACGCGACCGCCGCACCCGGGTGGGGCAGCTGCTCGCCGCGACCCCCATGCGGACCTCGTCCTACATGGCCGGGAAGTTCCTGAGCAACCTCATGGTGCTGACCTCCATGGTCGGTGTGCTGGCCGTCACCGCGCTGGTGATGCAGCTGGTGCGCGGCGAGAACACCAGCGTGGACCTGATCGAACTGTGGCAGCCCTTCCTGCTGCTCGCGGTGCCGCTGGTGGCGCTCGCCGCGGCCTTCGCCCTGCTCTTCGAAGCACTGCCGCTGCTGCGCGGCGGGCTGGGCAACATCGTCTGGTTCTGCATCTGGGTGGTGCTGGCCGTCGGCGGCCAAGGGCCCGACCTGCCACTGGGCGGCATCGGCGTGAACAGCGTCGCCCTGTCGATGTACGACGACATGGTGGCGCAGAAGGCGAAGGTTGACGGCTCGTTCAGCCTGGGCCTGACCTACCTCGACACACCGCTTCAGGTCTTCGACTGGCACGGCTTCACACCGAGCGCCGGTTACGTCCTGGCCCGGATGGCGTTCCTCGGCATCGCGGTGGTCGTCGCGCTGCTGCCGGCCTTGTGGTTCCGCCGCTTCGACCCGGCGCGCGCCAAGCAGCCGGCCGAGCGGTCCCAGCAGGACCGGACGGCGGACGTGGTCCCCGCCGTGTACGTGGATGAGATGCCGCGCACCGCGGGCGACCGGCGGACCTCCGCCGCAGCGGTGCTCAGGACACCTCCGGAGCCGGGCCGGGTGCTGCTCCGCCTGTGGATCGGCGCGTTGCGCATCCTGCTCCAGGGGGTGTCGAAGTGGTGGTGGTGGGGTGCCGGGTTCTGGCTGTTCCTCGGGGTCTGCTCGCCGATGCCCGGTGCTACACGGCTGATGCTGCCGGTGTCGTGGCTCTGGCCGGTGCTGGTCTGGTCGCGGCTGGGCACCCAGCGCCACGAGCACGGCGTGGAGGGCATTCTCGGTGCCTACCCCTCGGCACACCGCCGGGTGGTCGCGGAGTGGGCGGCGGGCGCCGCGCTCACCGCGGTGGTGGGGCTCGGGCCGCTGATCCGGTTGATCATCGCCGGCGACGTTACCGGTATCGCCTGTTGGGCCGCCGGCGCGCTGTTCGTCCCGTCGCTGGCGTTGGCTTTGGGCACTCTCAGCCGTACCCACCGCCTCTTCCAGGCCCTCTACCTCCCGCTCTGGTACACGGTCGCCAACGGACTGCCGCTCTTCGACTTCATGGGCGCCATCCGGATCGAGGGCCGGCCGGCGGGGCTGCCGCCGGCGGTGGTGCTCGCGGTATCCGCGGTGCTGGTCGCGGTGGTCTTCACGACCGGATCGATGCGGCGGCTGAGCCGGGACTGACGCCGGTGGCAGTACGAGACGAGGAACGACAGGAAGGGAGACTCCGTGAAGCAGGGTCGCGGGCACACCGGCGACACGACGGCTGCCGCCAGCCGGCGCCGGATCGCCGAGCTGGAGAGCGAGCTGGCGGAACTGCGCAGCGCCAACAAAGATCCTCGTGGCGTTGGCCGAGCACTTCCCGGTGCCGGGCGGCGCTCCGGTCCCACCGGGCCCGCCGCCGTCACCGTACGACGTCCGGAGCCGGCCGGTCCGATGTTCTTGGCTCCGGTCCCGGCTCGGGGCGCGGGGGAAGTTCGTTGCCTTGCGCCAGGGCCTTCAGCCCCGCTGTGGTCAGGTTCCGGATCGGGTGCCGGCCGTGCTTGCCGTTCGTCTCCGCCAGGCCCTGGGTCCTCAGCTGCAGCATCGCTCTGCGTACGTACGACCGGCCATCCGCATCCTCCGCCGTGATCGCCTGGGCTATCTGCCGGACCGTGGCCATCCGCACACATCCCAGCATCCGCAGAGCATCCGCACGGACCCGGGAAGCAGGAGGAGTAGACCTGGTCCCGGTCGCTGACGCGTCAGGACAAGGAGAGAGGTGTCGGCCTGCCGGGATACGGCCGGGATGGGGCCTGCGCTTTCCTGCATGGCCGGCGCAGCGTTCGCGACACCGGCCACGGCACCGGCCTGCCCGCCGGCAAGAGGGCGCGCGTTGGCCGTCGCCGTCGTCAGGGCGTTGTGGTGGTACGTCATCACGGGTGATCTCCAGCGATCGTGCAGGGCTGCGGACAGAGTCCCGCGGTTCACCCAGACAGGGGCCCGGCCCAGCACACTCGTGGACCGGCCACCGCGCATCCTCTGCGGAGACCCGCCGCCGGTCTCCGGCTCCTTGCGAGTGCGGAGGCCGGCGGCCGCGTCTCTCACGCCGGCCGCGCCGCGCCCCGGCAGACGCGCGCATCCGGCGAGTCCCGGCGCGCCCGACGCGCCCGACAAGGAACGCGCATCCGGCGCGCCGGACACCCCATGCGCGGCATGCGCGCCTTCGAGGCGCGGCGCGCTCGACAGATCGCGGCGCATCTCAGGGCCTGGTCCTCCGGGCGCGCTTGCCGGCGCTGTAGCACAGCACCCCTTGCCGACACCCTTGCCGAACCCGGCCGCGCCCCTTGCCGACCAGCTCCGAGCCCGCACGCATCCCCTTGCCGGCCGGTGCGCGCCCCTTGCCGGAATCCGCATGCGCGCTCGGCAAGGGGCGCGCGGGCTCGGCGCGCCTCATGCCGAGCCGGGCGGGAACGGCGCGCGCACCCTTGCCGAACCCTGCGTGCGCGCCCGGCAAGGGTGCACGCTCTCGGCGCGCCACCCCTTGCCGAAGGCGCGCACCGGCCCCAGGGCGGTCGCCGCGTTGCGCGCGGCCGGGAACCGAGGAGGCTGAACCGCCGACTTCGTCGGCCATGTCGACGGCCCCGGAGCGGGGGGGGGGGGGGGGGTGTGGGGGGTGGGACGTGGCCCTCTACCCAACAAAAAAAACCCACCCGGGGAGAGG
>NZ_JBVIBD010000046.1:20702-22270 GCF_055573595.1 Streptomyces sp. NPDC030165
GGTTTGCTGCGGTGGTGTTGGGGGGGGGGGGGGGGGGGGGGGGGGGGGGGGTTTGTTCCTCCCCCCCCCCCCCCCCCCCGCTGCCCTCGACCGACCAGGCCACACCGCCGCGGAGCCGGAGCACAGGAACAGCGCCGGGCCCGGCAGGCCCGCCCTGCCTGGGCCGCCTGCCGACTCGCGCAAAAACGTGTCCTGCGATGTTGCCGTCCGCGTCCCGGGCATCTCGCCCACGCTGCGCCCCACGACCCGACCTACGCGCAGGCCGGAGACCCTGACGCCAGGACACCGAGATGAGAGACCCGCGGCCGCTGAGCCGCGAGACGGCAGTTGGGGTTCGTAGAAAGCTCCGTAGCGGAGCATCGCGAAGAGGACGCCGATCCGCAGTCTGGTGAGACGGAGCAGAGCCTGGGCGTGGTGCTTGCCTTGTGCGGCCCTGCTCGCAGCGTTCGCCGCTGAGCGTTTCCTCCGTGTGGACACGCCGGGAGTTGAGTGCCCGGAGCGTCCCGAATCACCCACACGCGAAGCGCAACAATCCCCCAAAACTCCCTCTTCGTTCCATCCCTCCAAAACCCGTCATATCGCCATTGCTTTCCCTCCGCCTTGCTGGCAAAGTGATCGCTTGTCCGGCATAGGCCGGATGAAATGAGGGAAAGGCGCATCACCTTGCGTAAGTTCAAGATTCTGGGAACGCTCGCCGTAGCAGCGCTGGCCGCGGGAACGCTTTCGACCCCCGCGAACGCCGCCTCCGGCAGCGACGTCTCGCTGCGCAGCGTCAAGCGCGGCAGCGTCACATGCTTCAATTACTCGTGGAACCCGGCCGGCATCGCGACCTACACCGTGTACTACCACAACACGTGCAAGGGCCGGCACGGTCTCTACGTGACGACCAATTCCGGTCTCTCTCACGAGTGCATATCGGTTGCGGGGAACGCCAAGGGGCACAAGGCGTTCTTCACGAAGCCCATCAAGTTCGCGTACAAGAAGAGCTGCTGAGCGCCGGCGAATCCGCCTGACCGATCAAGCGGTCACGTACATGAGAGCACTCCCGCGCGGCCGGCTGCGGAGGGCGGCCGCGCGCCTCTGTCTCCCGGGCCTGTGACCAAGGTGACCGGAGCCCGGGGAGCTGACCACCGGGCGAATACGCGGATTCCCGCTACGAAACACCGTGGTCCACTCGCGCGGGGATGGTTCTCGAGTATGTCGGCAGAAGGCCGGTTAGCCGCCATGCGGCTGCTGCGCGAAGGCGTTCCGGAATTCGGACCAGGGGGCGTCGCGGTGTATCTGACCGGCCCGCACACCGGCGGCCCGCCCCACCAGCCTCGTCGCTGCCGCTACAGGCTGCGCTGAAACCGACGCGGCGGGCGCACGGAGCCGGGGCCGGAATCAGCTTCTTAGACGTCATTTCATTTGGCGAGTCGGCGGTGGCATATGAGGGTTGCCGCGATGGCGGTGAAGGCCAGGAAGTGGTCAGGCTTGCGTTCGTAGCGGCGGTGGAGCCGTCGGCATCCGGACAGCCAGGACACCGTGCGTTCCACGACCCAGCGCGGTGCCGGCCCAGACGGTGGGAG
>NZ_JBVIBD010000047.1:0-20650 GCF_055573595.1 Streptomyces sp. NPDC030165
TCCGGCGCCTCCGTTCCCGAGGTCCTGGTGCACGGCGTACTGGACTGGCTCGCCCAGCGCGGCTACGAGGACGTGGAGACGGTCAAGGCCGCCGAAGAACACCAGCACTTCGCCCTGCCCCGCGAACTAACCCGCCGGCCCCACCCCGCCCGCCAGCGAGAAACCCCATGAAACGGCGCCCTTCGCAAATGACGCCTGCTGGAACTGCCTCTCGGATACGTCGAGGGACGGCACCCGGCCGCAGCCATGACCTGCTGAGGGACGGCGCCGCACAAGCGCATCGGAACGCACGGAAACGACCGCCTTTCCGGGACGCCCGCCGCACGCCTGGACCGGCGCAATTGCGCCAGAGCAGTCACGCGCGCCCGAACCTGTTCACCGACCTGGGTTTCACCTACTCCGTCCCCCTGGACGGCCCCAACACCGTCGTACTCAGCCCGCACACCATCGGCCAGGAAATCTCCCTCATCGCTACCGCGCCCTCACAGCACGTCGACGACGAGCTGGGCGCGGCAGTGACCGGCCGCCGAGACGCCGAGCACTTCGCGGGCGGCCAGACCCATGGCGTCGGCCAAGCAGAGCCAACCGCTGGCCGTCGCCAGAAAGGTGATATCGAGCCGGAACGATGGGTGTGGATCCCTGCCCTACCACGGCATCGCTCTGGTCAACGAATTACCAGCAGGAAACCCGGTAATTCCGGACCAACGTCGGAAGCACGTACAAACAGAGGGGACTGGGATGAGTAATCTTCCCCCCACATGGGACAACCCTCCCACTGGGTGGGTGTCAACCACCGTCGACAACATCACGATCACGGCCATGGCCGTCTGGCTGGCGGTCACCGTCTTCTGGGCGCTCCGCCACAAGCCCAGCAGGTACCCCCTTCCCCTGCTGATTCTTGTGGTGGGTTCCATTCCCACCGGTTTCGCCGAGCCGATCTGGGATCTGCTCGTCGGCGTGCAGTGGTTCTCTGCCCATGATTCGGTGATCACGCATACGGCCTTCGGGCGGCCCATCCCTTTGTGGATGTTCTTCGCCTATGCGTCCTGGGGAGGCTCGATGAGCTACCTCACATACGTAGTTGCGCAGAAACCCCACCCTGTGAAAAACCTCTGGAAGCTGTATGGCGCACTGGTGGTCGTCGAATTCTTCGCGGAGTGGCTGATCCTACGGTTCGGACTGGTCGGCTACTTCGGGGCACAGCCGTTCAGGCTGAGCAGCGTGACCAGCCCCTTCATGTGGCCTTTCACCATCGTCGCCAGCGTCATGTTCGTGGGCCTGGCCCTGGACAGCTTCCTCTCGCACACCACCGGTGCCCGTCGGCTGCTCTTCCTGCCAGCCGTACCCGGCCTGGGAATGGGGTTCCTGGTCTTCGCCGGATGGCCCGAAATGCTCGGCGTGGGCATGAATCTATCGACGCCCGGAATGACCTGCCTGGCCTTGGTGGGCCTCACCATCACCGTCGCGACCACGCAGGCACTGTTCCGCATGACCGAACAGCGCAAGAAGGCCGCCCTTACGCCCGAGACGAAAACCGCCGAAGGCACCCAGTACGCGACCAAGGGCTAAGCCGTCACCTACCTGGCGGGCGGGCGCCGGCCGCCCAATGCGGCGGCGCAGCCGACAACAACCCAACAAAGTCGGCACGCGCGGCGTGATGCTCCGCCACCCGGTCCGCCCGCCCCCCGGCAAATCCTCGTCCGCCGGTACCCAGACCAGACGACAAGGAACGCGAGGAAGAAAGTGGCAGTAACCAAGGAAGAAGAGCAGAGGCGCCAGCGTGCTACAGGCAGACACGTCATCGTGGTGGGCGCGGGCATAGCGGGCCTGAGCGCGGCCTTCCGCCTGCAACAGAGAGGCTGCTCGGTCACCGTGCTGGAGCGCGATCAGCACATCGGCGGGCGTATGCGTACCGCCGCGCACGAGGGCTTCCGCATGGACCTGTGCGCTATCTGGCTGACACGCAACTACCGGGAGATGCTGCAGCTCCTGTCGGACGCCGGCCTTGAAGGCGAGATCCGCCACAGCACCGACTGGATCGGCATCGTGCGCGCGGGGAAAATCCATCCGCTGCGGCTGCACCGCCCCACCGACCTGATGCGCACAGGGCTGATCGGGTGGCGGTCCAAACTCCGCGCCATGGCCCTCATGTGGGATGCGCGCCACGCCACCACCCTCGCCCGCAGGGAGGACGTGACCGCGGCGGCGTGCGCCGACACCGAGAGCATCCGCGCCTACAGCAGCCGACGGCTGAACCGGGAACTGCACGACTACCTCATCGATCCGCTGTGCTGGGCGTTCTACCTGGCCTCGCCGGACGACCTGTCGGTGGTGAACCTCTTCAGCGAGGTCAAGCTCGCCTTCGGCGCGCCGTGTTTCAGCTTCACCTACGGCATCGACACTTTGGCCCAGCATCTCGGCTCGCAGCTGACCGTGCACTTGAACACCGCGGTCACCTCCATCGAGCAGCGCGACGACACCGTCAAAGTGACGTGGCAACAACCGGGGAAAACCGCACAAGAGGATCACGCCGATGCATGCGTCGTGACGGTCCCCGGCCCGCAGGTGCCGGAGTTGATCCCCGACCTGGCTCCGGAGCAGCGGCGTTATCTCAGTGGCCTGACGTACCAGCCGCACATCGGTGTCCACGTGGGGCTCGACCGGCCTCCCGGCCCGCCCTTCACCACGCCCTACGTCGTGGTCGCCGTGCCCTCCGCCGAGGATCGCGACCTCAATTACCTGACCTTCGACCACCACCGTGCCCAGGGACGCGCCCCGGCCGGCAAGGGGCTGGTCTCCCTGCACTTCCGGCCTACCTGGAACGAACGCCACTGGGGCCGTCCCGAATCCGAGACCATCGACGAGGCCCTCGCGGTCTGCCGCCGGGCCCTGCCCGGACTGGCCCGCCACATCGACCGGTACCGAACCACGACCATGGTCCACCGACAGCGGCTGGCGCTGCTCGCCCGCCCACCCGGCGGCTACCGGCAGCTGCAGAGGTTCATCGAAGGCCTCGATCCCCAGGCGCGTATCCAATTCGCAGGAGACCACCTCTCCCTCAGCACGACGAACAACGCTCTGGCGACCGGAGAACTCGCCGCACGCGCCACCCACCTGGCGCTCCAGTACGCCCCACCCGCTGACGCCAGGCCGCAACGGGTCCACCGCAGGGGAGAAACCCCATGACAGCCACCATGCGTGAAGCGCGCCTGATCATCGGGTTCACCCGCATGGACGTGTGGACGACCGTGATCCCGATGCCCTTCTTCTTCATCGCCGGGCTCCAACACGCGGACGGCTCACCAGCCGAGCTCGCTGCCAAGACAGTGGGAGCCATCATCTACCTGTGGCTCTTCGTCTACACCTTCACGCTCAACAACCAACTCACCGGCGTAGAGGAGGACCGGCTCAACAAGCCGTTCCGGCCGCTGGTCACCGGAGCGGTGACCACGCAAGGAGCGAGGATCAGGTTCCTTGTCACCTCGGCGCTCTTCCCCGTCACAGGGTGGCTGCTCGGAGTCCTGTGGTGGGCCCTCGCCTGGATGGCCGTCACCTTCGTCTACAACGCCATCGGCGGCGGCCGCAACTGGGTCATCAAAAACCTGTGCAACGGCATCGGCGTCTTCCTCCTGACAGCCGCCACCTGGCAGATCGCAACACCGTTGACCAGCACGTCCTGGCGATGGGTGATCTTCATGGCGTCCATAGTGGCCATCCTGAGCCCGCTCCAAGACCTCAGGGACGTACCCGGCGACATCGCCGCAGGCCGCCGGACCATACCGATCGCCCTCGGCGACATTCCGGCCCGTATCTGCCTGGCCGTCGGGTTCACAGCCCTGCCGATCGGCGCCTACTTCACCCTCTACAACCCGAGCCCACACCGCGGTTGGGCGGCAGCGGCGGCTCTCATCTCGCTCCTCATGAGCTGGACCATCGTCTACCGGCTCCGCCGGCGAGATGATACGGAATACGACCAGCGGACATACCGGCTGTGGGAGCAGTGGTTCACCTTCATCTTCATCAGCTCGATAGTGGTGATCTGACCCGCAAACACCGTATGACCTGTGCCTTTCCAATGGCGGGGGGAGCGGGGACGCGGAGGCCTCGCGCCGAAGTCCTCAGCCGCAGCCGACCTACGGCACCGATCCCCCGGGAGGTCACCGTGTTCCGTCCCGCACCCACCGTCGACCAGTGGCCCGAACTGGACATGCCGTTCCCGCTCCGGCAGAACCCGCATGTGGAGATCACACGCGCCCGGACCCGGGAGTGGGCCATCGACATGGGCATGCTACCGACGGACCAGGCACGCCACTGGTGGGACCACGTGAACCTGACCGCACTGGAAGCCTGGTGCTTTCCCGATGTGCGCCCCGAGCGGCTGCTCCTGGTCGACAAGTGGCTCTCCATGGGCATCATGCTCGACGACCAGTTCGACAGCACACCCCTGGGCCGCCGTCTGGACGCCACCTGCCTGGTGATGAACGACCTCATCACGGCTACCGCCCATCCGTCAGAAGCCCCCCACCCACCACGGCATCCCTTCTCCCGGGCCGCCGCCGACCTCCTGGCAGCCTTCACCCAGATCATGAGCCCCGTATGGATGCAACGCCACCGCTACCACCTGACCTTGTGGTGGGGCGGCGTCGTACAAGCCGTCGCACACCGGGCCCACGGGCACAAACCCCTGACGTTCCGACAGCGCCTCGCCGTGCGACGCCTGACCGTCGGCATGCACGCCTACGGCGACCTGTTCGAGCTGGCATGCGACTGGGAGATGCCACCGGCCTGCAACGCCCTGTACGAAGTCCAGCGGATCCGCCGCATCGTCAGCGACGTCACCGTATACCTCAACGACTTGTACTCCGTGGAACGCGAACGCGCCGAAGGAAACGACGACAACGTGCTGCTGGCCTGGGAATCCGGAGGACTCACCCCCGAGCAGGCCCGGGACCGCAGCGCGCAACAGATCGAACAGCTGGTCCGCGAATTCATCACACTCCGCGCCACCCTGCCCGAACTCGCCACCGCCGCAGGCATGGACACGGCAGACCAGGAAGGACTCGAACGCTGGGCGGCCACCTGCACCCTGTACCTCAGCGGCGCCAACCACAGCCAGGCCATCATCCCCCGCTACACCGACACCACCAGTCACCTCGCACACGACCACCAACTCGGCCACACCGCCCCGCAGGCCGGCAGTCGGCGGCCTGAACAGCCCGCTCCGCGAACCAGCCAGCGCAGATGACCGCAGCAGACAGACCGGGCACGACACGGGCTGAGCGCCACCACCCATCATTCGAGAAGGAAAGTTGGGCTTCCGCCGCACGACGAAGGCCCGACCGCAACACCTGTATGTTCGCCGCGCGGCGTGTGCGACATCCCGGAAGCCCCCTGAGCCGGCTGACTCCTCAAGCAACAGGCCAGGGGTGCGGCCCGGCCGAGTGGAGCAGACTGGTGTGCCGGGCCGAGCTTTGCGCGGTATCCGCCGACGGCGTGCCCGTCACCGCTCTTGACGACGGGGAGGGGCCGACGCTGCTCCTGGTGCACGGCGGCAGCGGGAGCGCCGCGTCCTGGACGTCGTCCTACGGCCGCTGGCCGGCGGCTTCCGGGTGGTCAGGCTCGCCCGCCGGATCTATGTGCCCGCGGTGAGGGTCCCGCCGCACTACTCGATGGCCCTCGAAGCGGCGGACGTGCTGGCCATCGCCCGGCTCCTTAAGGGACCGGTGCTGCTGGCCGGGCACTCCTCCGGGGCGGTCGTCGCCCTGGAAGCCGCCGTGCGAGCACCCCAGGCGTTGGCGGCGTGCCTGTTCCTCTACGAACCGCCCCTGACCATCCGGTCGCTGATCGGAGCGGAGGCGGCCCGGCGCGCCCGCCAGGCGTTCGCCGCGGGAGATCCACGTGAGGCGATGCGCATCCATCTGCGGGATATCGTGCAAGAACCCGCGGCGCTGGTCGAAACGATGGTCGCGGATCCTCAGGCGCTGGCTGCGTTCGCGGCGAAGGCGGCAGCGGGCTTCGCCGACATCGACGCGCTCGGCGTCGGCGTCGGCCGCTTCGAGCGGCTCGGTGTGCCGACCACCCTGGTGCAGGGCGACCAGAGCCCGGCCCATCTGCGGGAGCGCCTGGCCGACCTGGCCCTCGCCCTGCCCGTCGCGCGCCTGGTCACCCTCGCCGGGCAAGGGCACGGCGCTCACCTGACCGCCCCCGGGCAACTGGCGGGCATCCTCCGTCAGGCGGCCGGGCGGGCCTTCGGCTGAAGACCTCCCGCCCCGTGGCCATGCTTCGCCTACCGTTCAGGGCCCTGCAGCCTCGCGGGTGTCAAGGTGCGCTGCCTTGCGGGCGGAGAGATGCTGGAAGTGTCCAGGAGATCTGCTGAAGATCCGCCGCTGCGGCGCTCCGTGGGCGCGCCGTACGCAGGCTGCCCCTGTCCCCTCACGCCGTCTGGGGGCTTCGATGTCCGGATGGCGCCCTCCACCGTCGGGCGAGCAGCCCAAAGGAAAAACCGCCCCGCGTTGGGCGGCCAGGCCGCCCAAGAAGACGCCGGTCAAAAGAGTGCTGGTCATCGTGGGGCTGTGCCTTGCTCCGCTCGTCGCCGGGGTGATCGCGCTCGGTCTCGCGGCCGGCGGCGACGAAGACCACACGCCGCCTCCGCAGCGGCCTCCCACCGGCGAGATCACCACCCCAGCACCAGCCGGCCCCCGGGCGGACGTCCACATCACCGCATGCACGGTCCCTGACCCTTTGCGGTGGCCGACGGCCGAGCTGCGCATCACCAACCACAGCTCCAAGACCTCGGATTACTGGATCGACGTCGAATTCCTCGACCCCCGGGGCGTACGGATCAGCGAGGGATCCGCCGTGGCCAACAACCTGGCGCCGAAGAAGACCGCCGAGGAGACCATCACTGGCCCCCGGGAGACGTCCAGCACGGTGACCTGCCGGATTGCCGACGTCACGCGACGTGCGTCGTGAACGCCTGTCGGGGCGGTCCTGCGTTCCCGGCGTGCGCCGGGTGCGGAAGCTCGTCTCGGCCGGGGCCGGCTCGGGCGGTTGGATCTTCGGTGAGGGTTTGGCGTACGTCCGCCGTGAGTGGTCGGGTGCCGAGCTCGCCGCCCGGCTCGGCGTCACCGGCCGCACCGTCCGCCGCGACATCGACCGTCTGCGCGAGCTGGGCTACCCCGTCGACGGCACCACCGGCCACACCGGCGGCTACCGGCTCGCCTCCGGCACCGCCATGCCGCCCCTCCTCGACGACGACGAGGTCACCGCCACCGCCGTCGCCCTGCGCACCGCCGCCGGACACCTTACCGGTATGGAAGAAACCTCACTGCGCGCCCTGGCCAAACTCGAAAAAGTCCTGCTCATCCGGCTGCGCACCCAGGTCGCCGCCCTGCAGCAGACCACCGCCGCCATTGACTGGGAAAGCCGCGGCCCGCGCATCGACCCCGAACTGCTCGCCCTGCTCGCCGTCGCCTGCCGCGACCACGAAACCGTGACCTTCGACTACACCGCCCGTGGCGCCACCACCGCGGCCCCCGCCGTGTCGAATCCCACCACCTCGTCTCCTCCGGCGGCGCCTGGTACCTCCCGGCCCACGACACCGGAAAAGACGACTGGCGCATCTACCGCCTCGACCGCATCACCGCCCCCACGCCGCTCCGTCACCGCTTTACCCCGCGCCCCGTCCCCGGTGGCGACCCGGCCGCCTACGTCGCCGACAAGATCGCCACCGCACCCACGCGCTACCGCGCCACCGTCCACGCCCCCGCCGACACCGTCCGCCACCGCACCCCGCGCCCTGGCCGGCCGCGTCCAGGCCCTGGACGAGAACACCTGCACCGTCGACTGCTCCAGCGACCACCTGCCCGGCATCGCCCACACCCTCACTGCCCTCGACACCGACTACACCCTCGACGCCGACCCCGAAGTCACCCACCACCTTCGTCAGGCAGCCCAACGACTCCAGCGGACCGTCAAGACTCAGTGATCATCTCCAGGGGAAATCATTCCCCTGGCCGCCGACGGGGTTTTCGCAAACGGTCCTTTGCGCAAGCAAGATCACTCGCGGCCCGGGAGGACCCTCCGGAACCCGCAGCGGTGCGGTGGGCGAAGGCCAGGGAGTGGGTGAAGATCTCCTCGACCTGGGCGTCGGGCAGCCGGTGCCAGCCGTGGTCGGCGCCCGCCACCGTCCACAGTTCGACTGGCGCCCCGGCTTTCTCCAGTGCGGCGGCGAGGGACTGGCTGTGTGAGCAGCTCACCAGGGTGTCCTCGTTTCCGTGGACGAGGAGAAACGGCGGTGCACCGGGGTGGGCTTGGGCCAGGGGGCTGGCTGCGTGGGCGCGCTCGGGGACGGCTGCCGGGGCCGCGCCGAGCAGGAGCGCCTCGGGGGTGGTGGGGTCCTCGGGGGTGAAGCAGCCGCGTGCGGTGGTCAGGTCGCTGGGTGCGTACCAGAGCACGGCGCCGGCCAGGGGCCGGGTGGTGAGAGTCAGGGCGAGGAGCGCGGCGAGGTGTCCGCCGGCGGATTCTCCCCACACCACCGTCCGGCGGGTGTCGATGCCGAGTTCCGCGGAGCGCAGGGTGAGCCAGCGCAGTGCGGCGTTCAGGTCGTCGAGCGGGGCGGGGAAGGTGGCCTCGCCGCTGAGCCGGTAGTCGACGCAGGCGACGGCGCAGCCGGTGGCCGCGATGCGCGCGAACGGCCCCGGGTCCCAGGTGCGGGTGCGCAGGCCCATGTCGTCGCGCCGTCCCCGGCGCCAGGAGCCGCCGTGGACGAACAGCACCAGCGGAACGGGCCCTGCCTGGTCGTCTGTGGGCAACCACAGATCCAGTTCCAGTGGGCGGCTGCCCTCCACCACGTGGTAGGGCACGCCGCGCAGCAGACGGACGCCGGGCTCCCTTGGATCGGCGGGTGGCAGGACGGCGCGGTCGGGGTGCGGTGCGGCGATCAGTTCCCGCACCGGAGGGTCGGCCGCCGTCACCGGGTCCGCCACTGGTGGTCGGGCAGGAAGCGCACGTCGTACTGCTCGGGAACGCTGGCGAACTTGTGCGGTTCGGGGATGACCGGCTCGGCGGGCAGACCGAGCTGCTCGGCGGGCGCGCCGAAGTTCTCGAAGAACCGCTCGAAGGTGCCGCCGGGGCCGGCGGCGACGCCGACGACCTGGCTGTGGTGGCGCTCCATGCGGTAGGCGTGCCGGCAGTTCTTGGGTACGAAGCCGAAGTCGCCCGGGGTGAGCAGCTTCTCCTGCTGGTTGCCCTCGGTGTCCTCGACGAACAGCCGGACGGCGCCGGCGGTGATGTAGAAGACCTCGTGGGTGTCGGTGTGCAGGTGGGCCGGGATGATGTCGCCCTTGGGGCCTTCGACGGTGAAGAAGTTGAAGGTGTTCTCGGTCTGCTCGCCGCCGGCGTAGATGGTGATCAGGTCGCCGAACAGGTGGGCGCGGTCCCCTTCGCCCTTCTCGATGAAGTACGGCTTGCCCGGCTCCGCGGGTATGCGTGAGGCCCGGCGGTATCGCGTGGCGTACTCGATGGTCATGTCTTGTTCTCCTCGGATCTGCCCCGTACAACCGTCAGGTAGCCTGACATGGAAGGGTTCGGGCAGGCAAGCCGTGCAGGTGACCCGGTCCCGCTTTCCGCCATCGTGAGGAACAGATGCAATCCACCCGCCGCAATCTCCCCCAGCTGCTCGGCGACGCCCGGCGCTGGTTCGAAGAAGGGCTGCTGGCAGCCCTGGAAGCAGGCGGAGCCGCACCCGTGTCCCCGACACAGGTACAGCTCTTCGCCGCGCTGGACGACCAGGGCACCACCACCTCGGAGCTCGCCCGGCGCATGGGCGTCACCCGCCAGACCGCACACCAGGCCGTGCACGGCCTGGTCGCCGCCGGACTGCTCGAACAATCCCCGGACCCCGCCTCCGCTCGGCAGCGGCTGATCCGGCGCACCGCGGAAGGGGAACGTGCACACCGCCAGGCCGGCCTCATCCTCGAACGGCTGGAAGAGCAGCTCGCCGAGCGGATCGGCCGGGAGAAGGCCGATGCCCTGCGCACGGCACTGGAGGCGCCATGGGGCCAGCCACCCGCCCCGCGCTCAGTGTGAGGCGATGTACCGCCCGTCGCCGACAGGGCGTTCTGCCGCACCCCTGGACGGATACCGCAGCTCACCGGCCCGGCAGCCAGCCAGCCGCGCCCGGCAAGGTGAAGGGACAGTGGCCATCCGGAAACGGCATGGGCCACCCGCTCGTCCCAGGGCAATACTGAGATCTGCCGCTACCTGTGACCCCGGAAAGCGGTCAGCACGCTGGGGCCCGGTGGTCATGGTGCCGGGCCCTGGCGCGCCACTGCCGCCGGCCCGCGGGAAGCGGTCCGGCCGCGTGCCGTGCTGCCCCGTTCGGTCCGGTGCCCTCTCACCCGTCCTGCGGCAGGACACGTGCGCCAGGTGGCGGGCGGCTGGTGCGGCCCTTACCGTCGTCTGCGCCGCGTTCAGCGCAGGACGCAGAGTTTCTGTCACCCGTAGAGACCACGCCTATGACGACGATGACTGTTCCCGGCCCCGCACCGGCCGTCCTGGATAACAGGTTGCCGCGGCACGTCGCGTTCATCGCCGACGGCAACCGCCGCTGGGCCAAGGCCCACGGCACCACGGCCGAAGAGGGCTACCACCAGGGAGCGGCCGCCGTGCACCGCACCCTGGAGGGCTGCCGCGCGCTCGGCATCGAGACGGCCTCGGTGTTCTTGATGTCGGACCGCAACTTCGCGCGCGCTCCCGCCGATGTCGCCGTCCTGGTCGCGGTCATCGCCGACACCGTCGACGTGGCGGCTGCCGCGTCCACCGGCCCCGTCCGCGTCCTGTCCAGTGGCGCCGTGATGCCGCTGCGCGCTCCGCAGTTTCTCAAGGACGCCATCGATCGGGCCGAGAGGAGCACCGCGGACCGCACCGGGATGACTGTGTGCTTGGGCATCGGCTACGACGGGCACGCGGATATCACCCAGGCCCTGCAGCGGGCCGCGGCCGCCCCGCACAGCGCCTCGCCCGAGCAGCTGGTCGTCGAGCGTTTCCTGACCACCGCTGGGCTTCCCGCCGTGGATCTCGTCGTGCGTACGTCCGGCGAGCGTCGCCTGTCGGGATTCCTGCTGTGGCAGTCCGCGGAGGCCACCTTGCATTTTGATGACCGGATGTGGCCCGACTACGACACCGCAGCGCTCGGCGAGGCCCTGGCCGTGCATGCCGCACAAACCCGCATAAGCGGCCGCTGACCTGGCATACGCCCGCACCGCAGCGTCCTGCTCTGGCATCCCTGCCACGAGGTCGGCTACACCCGCGGCGTACGCGGCTGGCCCCCTGCCCAGCCCGTCCAGCACCGTGCGCATCTTGCCCACACGGACGTACACCTCCAGCAAAGCGGCCCCCCGGCGGCGCTTCGCTCAGTTCCGCTCCCGTGCGGCAGGTCCTGTGCTTCCGCTGTGACGGGTCCGCCGGGTGAGGTGGACCGTCGTGAAGATGACCACTGTCAGCAGGGCGGCCACCGCGAGAACGAGGAAGGGGCCCGGCATCGACACGAACAGGGCGGTTCCTGTCAGGACCACA
Organism: Streptomyces sp. NPDC030165; assembly: GCF_055573595.1. Taxonomy (NCBI): domain Bacteria; kingdom Bacillati; phylum Actinomycetota; class Actinomycetes; order Kitasatosporales; family Streptomycetaceae; genus Streptomyces; species Streptomyces sp. NPDC030165. The sequence goes on from NZ_JBVIBD010000047.1 coordinate 11,578, forward strand.
GGGGCGAGAGCGGCCCCCGCGACACCGGCCAGCTTGTCGCCGGCGGTCCACCGGCGGGAGCGCAGCAGCAGCACCAGGCCGATGAGCCAGCCGATCCAGGACACCACCGGGACCAGCCAGAACAGCACCCCTGCGGCGATCAGCAGGATCAGGGCCGCGGTGTCCCTTTTCACGGAGCCCGCTGCCCGGGCCTCGGCGGCCGGCAGGTCGGCACGCGCGGCGGCGACGATCTCCTGAGGTTCACCGAGCTGGCGCAGGATGGCGCGGACCACCGCGTCATCGCCGTCCTTGGGCGCATTGCCGGTGCGGGCTTCGGCTCTGGCGACGGCGATGTGCGAGCGGACATCGGCCAGCAACTCGGCTCGCTGGCCCGCCGGCAGGTCGGCTGCGGCATGTTCCAGTTCGGCGAGGTACTTCTCGGCGATCGGGTTGGGGGGCAGGTCAACGGTCATGCTGGGGTGCCTCGTTCTGGGAAAGGAAGTACTGAACTGCGTCGTGGAAGCGGGGCCACTCGGTGGTGAACTCGTCAAGCGCGCGATGACCGGCAGGTGTCAGCTGGTAGTAGCGCCGCGGCGGCCCGCTGCTCGATTCCTGCCAGGTGGTCTCCACCAGCGACTCCCGGCGCAGCCGGGACAGCAGCGGGTAGATGGTCCCCTCGCTGGTGACCATGACATCCATCTGCCCCAGCTCACGCAGCAGCTCGACGCCGTACCGGCTGCCGCCGCGCAGCAGAGCGAGCACGCAGTACTCCAGCACGCCCCGACGTAGCTGGCTCATTACCTTACTGGCACCACCGTGTTCCATGCACCGCATAGTACCCGGCTGTGCCGCATACCCCCAATGTGTGGTGTGCTGCGCTGACCGGTGGGTCCGTCCACGCCGGACGGGAACGGACAGCAGACCTGCACCGCCTCGCAAGGCGCCGTGAGCGGCGGGGACACGGGGTCGTGCGGGCGGGGCGGGCTGGGCGGGCTGGTCAGATCTGGTCGGCGACGCTGATGCCGGTGAGGTGTTCGGCCTGGGACCACAGGCGTGCCGCGACGGTCTTGTCCTGGGCTCGGCGCGGCGGGCGGACGGGTTTCGGGGGGCCGGTCATGACCCAGCGGGGTCCGAAGTAGCCGCCGGGCGCGGCGTCGGGGCTGGTTGCCGCGTACAGCAGTGGTTCCGCGCCTTGCTCCGGGCCCTGGGAGGGCACGATATTGGCGCCCAGCGAGGTGAACCGGTCGAGTCGGCCGCCGCCGAGGGTCGGTCCCGCGTTCAGCAGGTTGGTGCGGGTGTTGCCGGGGTGCGCGCCGACCGACAGCAGCGGCCAGTTGCGCTGGGCTGCGAGGTCCGCCAGGTGCAGGGTCATCATCAGGTCGGCCAGTTTGGACTGGTGGTATGCCTTGGTGGGGCTGTACTGGCGGGTGGACTGGAGGTCGTCGAAGTCGATCCGGCCGGAGGCGGCGCCGAGGCTGCTCATCGTGGCCACGCGTGGCGCGGGGGCCGACAGCAGCAGCGGCAGCAGCTGCACCGTGAGCGCGAACGGGCCCAGGAAGTTGCTGCCCAGTTGCAGCTCGAATCCGTCCGCTGTTTCGTGCCGGGTGGGCACGTTCGCCACTCCGGCGTTGTTGAGCAGCAGGTCCAGCGGCCTGCCCTCGGCGATCAGCTCGTCGGCGAATTCGCGGACCGAAGCGAGGTCGGCCAGGTCGAGCCGGCGGACCTCGACCTGGGCGTCGGGGTGAGCGGTGCGGATCTCCGCTCGCGCTTGCTCACCCTTGGCCGGGGTGCGCACGGCGAGCACCACGTGTGCTCCGGCCGCGGCCAGGCGCTTGGCGGCCTCTTTGCCTGTGCCACTGTTCGCGCCCGTCACGACGGCGAGCTTTCCGCGTTGATCGGGAACCTGGTACATCACTACCTCCTAATAGACTGCTGGTCTCTTATGTCTCCGACTGTAACAGACCGATGGTCTCGTATTAAGAGACCGGCGGTAGCTACGATGGGCGGGTGGAGTTCCAGCGCGCACGCAGTGATGAGCAGCGACTCGAACGGCGCCGGCAGGTCCTGGCGACCGCGGCCGCGATGCTGACCGAGATGCCGGTCGCCAAGCTCAGCCTCAACGAGCTGAGCCGCCGAATAGGGCTGGCCAAATCCAATGTGCTGCGCTATTTCGAGTCACGCGAAGCAGTCCTGCTGGAGCTGCTGCAGGCCGAGATGCAGGACTGGGCCGCAGAGCTGGGGCACAGTTCCCCTCCGGACGGCGGCACACCGCGCGAGCGCGGGGACCGGCTGGCACAGACTCTGGCTGCCTCCCTGGCGGGGCGGCCGGTGCTGTGCGACCTGCTCGCCGCGCAGGCCGCGGTGCTGGAGCACAACATCTCCACCGAGGCCGCCATCCGGCACAAGTACGCCGCCTGGCAGAGCACACAGGCCCTGATCGAGCTGGTCCGGCGGCACCTTCCCGAACTCGGCGCCGAGGGCGCGGCCCAACTGGTGGAGACGACCGTGCTCACGGCCATGGCAGCATGGCCGTGCAGCCGCCCCTCGGAGGCACTGCGGGCCGCCTACGACTCCGACCCGACGCTGGCCGTCCTGCGGACGGACTTCACCGACCTGGTGCGCCGCACGGCAGAAGTGACCGCCAGCGGACTCCTCGCCCGCCAGGAGCCGACCTCCGCACGCCCAGCTCCCTGAGCGACCGCCTGTGCCGTCGCAGGCATCCCCACGCGGACCGTGCGCGGCTCAGCGCTCCCCTTCGCACCGGGCAGCCCCAGCCCTCCGTAACGCCCGAACCACCGCCCCTGCCCTGCAACGCGAGTCCGCTGGGAACAGCCTGCCGTTAGGGGTGGGCTGCGTGGCGTGCTCCGGGGCCACACCGGGCACGAGGGCCTTAGGTTCTGTCGTCAAATGTCACGCCCACATCAGCAGGGCTGCGAGGGTGACGGCCGCTTGGTAGGACTCGGCGGTCTTCTCGTACCGGGTGGCGATACTGCGCCACTGCTTCAGCCGACTGAAGCACCGTTCCACCACATTGCGCCGCTTGTAGATATCGCGGTCGAAGGCCGGGGCCGTCCGCCACGGCTGCCGCGGTTCAGCCGGTTGCGGACCTGATCGGCTCGCTCGGGGATGGTGTGGCTGATGCCGCGCTGACGCAGCCAGGCGCGTATCGCCCTGGAGCTGTAGCCCTTGTCGCCCAGGACGTGCGTGGGCCGCACCCGAGGCCGCCCCGGGCCGGTGCGGGGCACCCGGATTGCCTCCATCACCGCGGTGAACTGGGTGCAGTCGTTGATGCTGCCGCCCGTGACAATGAAGGCGAGCGGGCGGCCCGCGCCGTCGCAGGCCAGGTGAATCTTGCTGGTCAGACCGCCTCGGGAGCGTCCGAGGGCCGGGCTGCGGAGCCCCCTTTTCGAGCACCGGCAGCATGCTGGTGGGCGCGGACGATGGGGGAGTCGACCGACACGAGCCAGTCGACGTCGCCGGCGGCGTCCGCCCGGGACTGGGCTGCCCGGAGCATCCGCTCGAAGGTGTCGTCCGCCGCCCACCGGCGAAAACGGGTGTGCAGCGTGGCCCACGGCCCGTACCGCCCAGGCGCATCCCGCCAGGCCGTCCCGGTACGGAACTTCCACACGATTCCGTTGAGGACCCTGCGGTCATCCAGCCGCTTGCGCCCCCGCAACGACACGGGCAGCAACGGCTGAACGAACTCCCACTCGGCATCCGACAGCTCATGGCGAGGTATCACCCGACCATGATCCATCACGCAAGATCATTTGAAGACACTGCCTAGTAGGACTCCGTTAGGTCTTCTCCTTCTCGCTGTCCGGGAGCATGTTGGGTGTGTGGACAGGCGACAAGTCGATGAGATGCATGCCGAGTTGGCGGAGTTCGCGGCCGATGTGTTCGCGTCGGTCCCGCGGCGGGACCAGCGGGCGAAGGGTGACTGCTATCTGCGCGGCCTGATGCTGGATGGGCGGCGCAAGTCGATCCAGGCGATGGCCGGCCGGCTCGCGGACGGCAACGAGCAGAACCTGCAGCAGTTCGTCAACCAGTCCACCTGGGACCCGCTGCCGGTCCAACGGCGGATCGCCGAACGCATGACGGCACTGGTCAAGCCCGAGGCGTGGTTGGTCGACGACGTGTCCTTCCCCAAGGACGGACGGATGTCGGTCGGCGTGGCCCGCCAGTACTGCGGCGCTCTGGGCAAGCGGGCCAACTGTCAGGTCGCGGTGAGCGTGCACGCCGCCACCGCTCAGGCATCCTGCCCCCTGCAGTGGCGCCTGTTCCTGCCCAAGGAGTGGGCCGATGATCCCGAACGCCGCGCTATGTGCAAGGTGCCGGCGGATATCGGGCACCGCGAGAAGTGGCTGCTCGCGCTGGACGCCCTCGAGGACCTCATCCGCTGGGGCCTGCCACCCCGCACCGTGCTCGCCGACGCGGCATACGGGACCAACGCCGCCTTTCGCAGCGCGCTCTGCGACCGGGGCCTGGACTATGTGCTGTCCACCGGCTCCGGTGTCACGGCCCATCCTTTCGGCGCGGTCCCCGAGGCTCCCGCCCGCAAGGGCGCGCACGGCTGCTGGCCCCAGCCCCGCTACCGCCAGGCGCCGCTGACCGTGGCCACTCACGCTGCCGGCCTGGGGCGCCGCGGCTTCACCGAGGTCACCTGGCGGCAGGGCTCGCGCGGCCCGATGCGCTCGCACTTCGCGGCTCTGCGGGTCCGCCCGGCCGGCAACTCCGTCACCCGCCCGCTCAGGGCCCGGGCCTCGGCCGAACAGGGCTGGTGGGACGGCGTCCTGCCCGATCTGTGGCTACTGGCCGAGTGGCCGGCCGCGGCGGAAGTACCCACCGGGTACTGGTTCTCCAACCTTCCCGCCGATACCGGGCTGGAGGACCTGGTGCACGGGGCGAAGCTGCGCTGGCGCGTCGAGCACGACTACCGCGAACTCGAGCACGGCCTGGGCCTGGACCACTTCGAGGGACGCTCCTGGCCGGGCTGGCACCACCACGTCACCCTGGTCACCGCCGCCCATGCCTTTCTCACCGAGCAGCGGCTCTCCCCAAAAGCCCGCGTGCCGGCCTCACGCTCTACCACGTCCTCGACCTCTTCCAGGATGTGCTGAAGTGCTGGACCGGCACCTGCACCGCCTGCCACCGCCCACTCCCACACACCAGACAGCGGACGACGACAAGACCCACTCGGACCTAACGGAGTCCTACTAGGCCGCTGCTGACGCAGGTGATCAGAAAGATCTTGGCCGGTCGGGTCATGACTGCTGCTTCTTGTACAGGACGAGGTGCTCGTGGAAGAGCACGCCGTCGCGGATGTCGCCGGTGGCGGTGAAGCCGGTGTCGTCGGTGTAGTCGAGGTGGTGGCCGGTCACGGTGTAGCGGCCGGTGTAGGCGCTGGACCGGGTGCCCCGGGCTTCGTCGTAGCGGCCGTCGGGCAGGAGTTCCTGGCGGATGTGCCCGTCCGCGGTCACCCACATCCCGACTACGTCCGTGTTCCCGTTCCCGTCGCCGGGCCCGTGTGCGGCGGTTTCCCGCGTCGCGTTCGGCTGGTTGCTCACCATGCGCTCCTTCTCGTCTCGCTGTGCCGCTCACCAGCGTGGGCGGTCCGGGAGGAAGGAGCCAGGACGAGTCGTGCTTGGGTACGGCGCACCCAGGCACGCGCACGGGGTGCGGCTTAGCCTGAAGGGGTGACCAGCAACGATCTCGGAGAGTTCCTGCGCGCCCACCGTGCCCGTCTGCGCCCCGGCGACGTCGGGCTCGCCTCCTGGGGGCGCGCCGGGTGGCGGGGCTGCGGCGGGAGGAGATCGCTGTCCTAGCCGGCATGAACAGCGACTACTTCGCCCGCCTGGAGCAGGGCTGCGAGCGCACTCCGTCCGCGCAGACCCTGGAGGCGATCAGCGGTGCGCTGCGGCTGGACGACGAGGCGCGCGAGCACATGTTCCGGCTGGCGGGTACCGCGCCGGACGGGGAGCGCCCGCAGCCCCGGGAGACGGTCGCTCCTGCGCTGCGCCAGTTGCTGGACGGATACCCCAGTGCCGCGGCGTTCGTGCTGAACCCGGCCACCGACTTCCTGGCCTCGAACGCCCTGGCCGACGCCCTGTTCTCCGCGTTCGGCAAGAGGGACAACGTGGCCCGCATGACCTTCCTCGACCTGGCCGCGCGGGAGTTCTTCACCCAGTGGGAGCGGGTGGCGCAGGCGGTCGTGGCCGGACTACGCCACGCCACCGGCGTCGACCCGCACCACCGGCGTCTGCACGACCTTGTCGGCTCACTGACCGTGGAGAGCGTGGAGTTCGCCGCCTTGTGGTCCTCGCACACCGTGCACGAAAAGACCCGCGACGGTAAGAAGATCGTCCATCCCGACGTCGGGCTCCTCGACCTCACGTACCAGACTTTCGACGTGCGCGGCGCCCCGGGCCAGCAGCTGGTGGTCTACCACGCTGCCCCGTCAAGCCCGAGCGCCCAGGCGCTGGCCCTGCTCGGCAGCCTGCACGCCACCCGGCACCGGGAGTCCTTCCTGGAGCGGTAACGCCCGGGGGCCGGTGACGCATCCCGCTGCCCTGGGGCCGGTGGCAGACTCCGCGCGTGATCCTCAGCGCAGGTGTTCCCGCGCGAAGGCGACGGCGTCGGCGAGGGCTTTGTCCGCGGACGGGAGGCGGCCGGCGAGGAGGTGCCAGACGTGGGCCATGCCCGGGGCGACGTCGAGGCGGGTCGCCACCGCATCCTCCGCGAGCCGGGCCGCCAGGCGCACGGCGTCGCTGAGCATGACCTCCCGTTCCCCGATCTGGATGAGCACCGGTGGCAGTCCCCGGGTGTCGGCGAAGACAGGGGAGGCCAGCGGGTGGCTGGGTTCGGCCCCGGCGAGGAAGGCGGCGGCGGCCCGCTCCAGCCCCTCCCGGTTGGCGGAGGGGTCGATGCCGTCGCGGGTGGTCATCGAAGTACCGGTGTGTTCGAGGTTGGCCCAGGGGGAGAAGGCGATCGACGAGGCCGGCATAGGCAGCCCCTCGTTCCGCGCGGCGACCAGGGCACTGACCGCCATCGCGCCGCCGGCCGAGTCGCCCGCCACGACGACATCCCGGGCGTCCATGCCTTGATCCAGAAGCCACCGGTAGGCGGTGACCGAGTCCCGTATCGCCGCCGGGAAGGGCGCCTCGGGAGCGAGCCGGTAGTCAGGGACCAGGGCGCGCGCCCCCAGGTCCCGGGCGAAGGCGCCGACCAGGCCGTGATAGCCCCGGGGGCCTCCCACGAGGTAGGCGCCGCCGTGCAGGTAGAGCAGCACCCGGCCCGGCACACGGTCCTGCGGGGTGGCCCACTCGGCCGGCACACCCGCCGCGTCCACACCCTCGAAGACCACCCCCGCGGGAGCGGGGAAGCTCTCGCTCAGGAACGCGTCGTACTCCTTGCGGACCCCGCCCAGGGTTTCCGGGGCCGCCAGAGCGGCGAGAGCGAGCCCGGTGCGCTCGCTCCACCGCTCGTAGAACCGGTCAACGAACTGATCCGTGTCTGTGCCGGACATGCTGTGCTCCTCGCCATCGGCAGGCGGCCGGTTTTCGGCCACGCGGAGCACCGTAAAAGGCTCACATCTGTGTGAAGGTCAAATCGGGCAGTCCCGTCCGGACGGATTGGCTCTGCTCGGACCGGGGCTGCAGGTCCTGCTCAGACCGGCATGCCCTGCTCTGCCAGGTAGCGGCGGATCGCCTCGCGGTGGGCGGTCAGGCAGGCGATACGGGACTCCATCGCGTCCAGTTCCGCGACGAGGGTGCCCAGCAGCTCGGGGTTGGTGAGTGTGGTGCCGGGACCGTGGGGACAGGGCAGCACCTCGCGGATGACGCGGGTCGGGAGACCGGAGCGCAGCAGGTCCCGGATGCGCAGGACTTCTTCGACGGCCCGTTCGGGGTAGTCGCGGTAACCGTTCGCCCGGCGCTCGGGGTGCAGCAGCTCCTGCTCCTCGTAGTACCGCAGCAGTCGGGGCGCGACCCCCGTAAGCCGGGAAAGCTCACCGATCCTCACACCCGCACCACTTCTCCGTGTCAAGGAAGTCCGCAAACATCACCGCGGAGCAGGTTACCTGGTGATGTCCGCCGCCGGGTCCCGTTCGGCAGTGGCCCAGCCGGCGAGGAAGGCCAGTGCTTGGGCGGAACGGGAGTGCGGTTCGGCCGTGTAGACCAGCAGAGTCTGGTCCCCGGTGCTGCGTACGTCCATCACCTGGAAGTCCAGGCTGATCTCTCCCGCGAGGGGGTGGAGGAAGTCCTTGCGGCCCGAGCGCTGGGCACGCACCCGGTGGGTGGACCACCACTGGCGGAAGTCCGGGTCCTCCATCGACAGCTCTCCGATGAGACGGGCCAGCGCGGGGTCCTCCGGGTGGCGTCCGGCATCCATCCGGAGATAGGAGACGCACTCCCGGGCCACCTTCTCCCAGTCGGTGTACAGGGTGCGGACTACGGGGTCGAGGAAGGACAGCCAGATGTGGTTGCGGTGCTGGACGGGCACCTGGGCGAAGTCGGTGATCAGTGCGGCGCCCAGGGTGTTCCACGCCAGGATGTCCATCCGCCGGCCCAGCACGAGCGCGGGCACCCCCGGCATGCTGTCCAGCAGCACCCTGGTGGCAGGCGACACTCGCTGCGCGCGGGACGTGTTCGGGCCGGCCTTGACGGTGAGCCCGGTGGAGTCGGCCGCGCAGCGCAGCAGGTACTCCTGTTCGTCCGCGCGCAGGTCCAGGGCCCGTGCGAGAGCTACGAGAATCTCCTAGGAGGCCGATTTCGCCCGGCCCTGCTCCAGGCGGACGATGTAGTCCACGCTGGCCCCGCCAGTGTGGCGACTTCCTCCCGCCGCAGCCCCGGTACCCGGCGGTGGCTGGAGGAGGGGATCCCGGCCTGCTCGGCACTCACCCGGGCCCGGCACGCGCGCAGCTACTCACCCAGTTCGGTCACAGCCATCCTCGTCTCAGCATCGTCTTCCCTCATCAACGCGCGCCGACCCCCGCGCCTTCCCCTGGTGGGGGGGGGGGGGGGGGGGGGAGAGAAGGGGAGGAAAGGGGGGGGAGGGGGGGGGAAGAGAAAAGAGGGGTGTTGTGGTTGTTTGGCAG
>NZ_JBVIBD010000047.1:20660-22168 GCF_055573595.1 Streptomyces sp. NPDC030165
CAGCTACCAACCGGGTTGGGCCACACCCCCTCTTTCCTCGTCATCTTCCCCCCCCACCCCTACCTCCCACCCCCTGCTTTTTCTTTGGTTGGTCCCCCCCGCCCCCCCCCCCACCAGGGGAAGAACCGCGGGCCACGGGTCAGGCCAGGGCACGGGTGTCGTCGTGGTCGGTCGACAGGGCCAGGTGGCGCCAGGCGGCGGACTCCTGCTGGAGCTGGCCGATCTTCCGGTCCAGTTCCGCCAGGTACGGCTACGAGTCAGCGCTCCGGTGCTCTGAGAACATCTCTGCTGGTCGGGTCGGGGCACCCAGACATCCCCCGGCCGGGCCGCCATCGGTGTCCTGCACTGTGCAAGGCCAGGATCACTTCGAAAACGGCAAGAGGTCTACCTTGCCTGCGGAATTCTTACTCGCAGAGCAAGGCGGTTGACCAGCCCCGGCGCGAGCAGGGCCCCGTTCGTGCTGTGGGCAAGCGCTTCTCTCGGGTGGGCTGGGCTCTGGGCCACTCGCACGGCGCGGCACGTGCCGGAGGCCAGGAGGGCTTCGGAGACTTCGGTTGCGGACTTCTCGTCCTTCGTGAGGTATGCCGTGGTCGGGCCGGAGCCGGAGACCAGTGCGGCCAATGCCCCGGCTGCCGTGCCTGCCGCCAGGGTGGCGGCCAGGGACGGGCGCAGGGACAGGGCGGCGGCCTGGAGGTCGTTGGACAGGGCGGGTGCGAGCGCGGTCGCGTCGCCGGTGAGGAGGGCGTCGAGCAGCAGCGGCGACGCTTGGGGAACGGGTATGGCTTCGTCCTCGTTCAGCCGGTCGAACTCCCGGTAGACGGCCGGCGTGGACAGCCCCCCGTCGGCCACCGCGAACACCCAGTGGAACGGCCCGCCCACCTGAAGCGGCGTCAGCAGCTCACCGCGCCCGCGCCCCAGCGCCGCCCCGCCGACCAGCGAGAACGGCACATCGCTGCCCAGTTCGGCACAGATCGACAGCAGCTCGTCGCGCGAGGCACCGGTGCCCCACAGCGCGTCGCACGCCACCAGCGCGCCCGCCGCGTCCGCGCTGCCACCGGCCATGCCGCCCGCTACGGGAATGTCCTTGGCGATGTGCAGGTGCACATCGGGTGCGATGCCGTACCGCGCCGCGAGCAGCTCCGCGGCGCGCGCGGCCAGGTTCGTACGGTCCAGCGGGACGCGGTCGGTGTCGGGCCCGGTCGCGGTGAGGCGGAGGGACGCGGCACGGGTGGCCGTCACCTCGTCGTACAGCCCGACGGCCAGGAAGACGTTGGCCAGGTCGTGGAATCCGTCCGGCCGCGCGCCACCGACGGCGAGCTGGACGTTGATCTTGGCCGGTACCCGGACGATGATCGAGATACTCACCGGCCCCGGCCTCCGGCTCCTGCCCCCGGGCAGGTGGAACGCGTGCCAGCGGCCAGCTCACGGGCGCGGGCGCGCGCCCAGGTTTCCGCCTGCAAGACGTCCGCGACCGTCAGGGAGGTTCCCCGGGCCGGCGTACCGTGCTC
>NZ_JBVIBD010000048.1:0-19883 GCF_055573595.1 Streptomyces sp. NPDC030165
CTGTCGATGCCCGCGGCGACCGCGCACGTAGCAGCGGTCGCCGGGGCGACGGCGGAGGCCCGCTGCCGGTACCAGCCGGTTCCGGGCGCGGCCAGTGTGCCGCGCGAGGCGCTGAGCTGGGTGCCGCTGCTGTTGTAGAAGCGCAACTCCACCCAGGTGCTCGCAGCCGCCGACGGCGGGTTGAGGTAGGCGTAGGCGAGGTATTCGGTGCCCGGCGTGACGACCGGCCGCTCGACGGTTACCGCGGACGCGTTGCCCGCAGCCGTTGCGGTGACGGCGATGACGTGACCGCCCACCGTGTACGCGGTCGCCGACCACGTCACCGGCGGCGCCTGCCGGGTGACGCTCGCGTTGACCTCGGGCGTCCACGCGGAGGCGTCGATCTCCGAGGTCTCGGTGTTGAAGCCGAGCAGGTTGCCGACCGTGCGCTGCGGCAGGCCGAGGTACACGTTCTCCCAGAAGTGGCTCACGTTTCCCGCGGCGGGTGTGCTCGACAGCAGAACCTCGCAGCGGGCAGCGTTCACCGGGGCCGCCCCGGCGACGCTCACCCGGTGCCAGCTGGCCGAGGCGGCCGACGTGGTCAGGGACCATGTCACCGAAATCTCGGCGTTGGCCGCGGTCAGCCAGCGGATGCCAATCCGCTCGGGCACCGTGCCCGACGCGTCCGCGAGAACGTGGTAGGTCGTCCCCGGAGTGACCGGGTACGAGGACACGGTGCGGGCCTGCATCTCGCCCGCGGCCGCGCTCTTCACGGTCAGGACGCCGTCGCCGTTCCGGCCGCCCGAGCCGAGACTGAGCGTGCAGTTGAGCTTGCTGGTCCAACCGCTGGTGTTCGGGTCGATCGTTTCCGTCGTCTCCGACAGCATGTTGCCGGGGATCGCCACAGGTCACCTCCTCCCGGCGCGGAGCGTCTGGATCAGCTGGCCATTCGACCGGCGGACTTCGGCCCGCGCGATGTCGGTGATCTCCCGGTCACCCACGAATACCTGCACCTGCAGGTCGCCGAGGCCCGTCCCGTCCGCGCCGCGTACCGCGGCACCTGTCAGCGCGTTCAGCTGCTGCGTCGTCAGCACCGGCTCCGGCCTCCCGGTGCCGTTGAACGCCAAGTTCATGCCGGGCTGCAGGTAGCCGCCGGAGTCGTAGCCGGCGGGCGGGCGGTTGGCGTTCGCCTGCTGGACGCGGGTGATGTTGCCGTACCTGCTGACGATGTAGCGCACCGCGGCGGCCACGTTCGCGACCGGGTCGAGGATGCCCCGGCTGCGCAGCGACGCGGGCACGTAGGCGCTCCACGTCGACGGGATCGTCTGCGCCAGGCCCTGGCTGGGGTGCCCGGCCCGCGCGTTGCTGTCCCACCTGTTGGTCGCCCGCGGGTTCCATCCGGACTCGCGGCTGATCAGGGTGTTCATTCCGGCGAGCCACTGGGGCAGGGTGCCGGGCGGCGGGACGTGGGCCGCGGCCAGCGCCTGGCTGATGATGGCCCGGCGCCGCCCGGAAGGGATAGCCCCGCCGAGAGAGCCCCCGCCGCCGGTCAGGTACGGCATGGGGTCCACCGGGCGGCCGTTGAGGCGTGCCTCCAGGTGCAGGTGCGGGCCGGTGACGTTGCCGGTGGCGCCGACCCGGCCGATCTGCTGGCCCTGTGCGACTCGGGCCCGCAGAGTGGTGAGCATCGCCGACATGTGCGCGTACAGCGACGACAGTCCGCCGCCGTGGGTGATCTGTACGTGCTGCCCATACGGGCCGCCGGTGGCGACCTGCGAGACCGTGCCGGACGCCACCGCGCGGACTGGCGTGCCGGTCGCAGCCGGGAAGTCGAGGCCGGTGTGCCGGCCGGAGGACCACATGCGCCCGGCGACACCGAACCGCGTGCCGTAGCCGGTACTGACCGGCTTGGCCCACTGTCCGCCGCCCATGCTCTGCTCATCCTGGCCGCGCAGGAACGACAAGATCCCGTTGGCAACCTTCTTCGGGATCGCCCGCACGACCTTGCCGAGGCCGGTGTCGGCGCCGGGCACCCGCTTGAGGGCCCCGTCGACCACGCCCAACCCGGCGCGAAAGAACGGCTCCAGCGCGCCGGCCGCCACGGAGCCGGCGGCCTTCAGGACGTCTTTGCCCCTGTCCGCGAGCCAGCCCGCGCCGGACTTGATGCCGCCCCAGATGGAGCCAAGGATGCCGCCGTCGGCCATGAGCTGGGTGCCCGCGGCGGCGTACAGGGCTTGAGCCCTGCCCCTGTACTTGGGGTCGGTGGGGATGACGTACTCGGGGTAGCGGGGGTTGCCCTCGCCGACGATGGCCGTGGGGCGGCTGACCTTCATGGGGGCGGCGGCGCCGAAGCCGTTGCCCACGGTGCCGCCCGCAGCGAGGAGCTTAGGTGCATCGGGGAGTTTGCCCAGGCCAACCCATTTGGCCACGCCGTCCCACAGCTTCTTGATCCCGTTGGTGTAAACCCACTTGATGATGAAGTTGACGGGCTTCTTGGTGATGTCGCGCAGCTTGTCCCAGGACCGGCCGATGGCGTCCTTGGCCTTGCCGAAAGCGTCGCCGACCAGGCCGACGGCCTTCTTGATGGCGTCGAACGGCGGCTTGATGAGGGTGCGCCAGACCCAGCCGATCCGATCGCCGATCCAGCCCATGACCGGGCGGACGATGTTGTTGTACAGCCAGCTCAGGACCGACCCCGCTGCGCGGAAGGCGGACTTCCAGGCGTTGATGGTGGGCTGGACGACGTTGCGCCACAGCCACGAGATCACCGAGCCGATACCCCGCAGGGCGGGCTGCACGGCGTTGCGCCACAGCCACGAGGCGACCGATCCGAGCGCGCGGAAGATCGCCGCCCAGGCGTCGAACGTGGGCTTGAGCACCGTGCGCCACAGCCAGCGGGCCACTACGGCAATGCCGTCGAAGGCGGGCTTGATCGCGTTGCGCCACAGCCAGCCCGCGACGGCGCCGACTGCCCGGAAGGCGAGCTGGATGGGCAGCAGCACCGAAACCACGAGGATCGTGAACAGCACGCGTGCCGCCGTCCAGATGAACGAGAACACGGGCTGCAGCACGTTCTGCCACAGCCACGTTGCCGCCGCGGCGACCACCCGGAAGGCGGCGGCGAAGGCTTCGAAGATCGGCTTGAGTACGTTGTTCCACGCCCACGACGCGGCCGTCTGGATGCCCGCCCAGGCGGCCTGGACTCCGGTGCGGAACCAACTGAACCTGTTATAGGCCCAGATCACGCCCGCGACGAGCGCGGCGATGGCGATGCCGATCAGGACGATCGGGTTCGCCGACATCGCGGCGTTCAGAGCTATCTGTGCGATGGTCCAGAGCTTGACCGCCACGATGATCAGGTAGATGCCCTGGATCATCCATGGGGCGTGCGTCGCGATGATGGCGATCCCGCGCGCCAGCTCGGCGATGACCGTCAGCAGCGGCCCTGAGATCGGCGCCAGAGACTGGCCGATGCTCAGGAACGCACTGCCGATCTGCCGCAGAGCACCGCTGAGCAGCGGCGCCGTCTTGGAGGCGTAGGACAGGAACCGCTCGAACTCCGGCGACCCCTTCAGCGATGTACCCCAGTTCGCGAACCGGCCCGTGAGGGTCTGCATCCGCTGGCTGATGTGATCCATGTGCGGCAGGAAGGCCTGAACAATCCCGGCCATCCCCTTGAACACCCGGCCGAAGCTGATGCCCAGCCCGGTCAGGGCAGGGATCACCGATGCGGCAAGGTCGGTCTTGAAAGACTTCCACCAGGGCGACTTGAACCCGGCCGAGACGCGGGCCTGCAGCGCCGTAATAGCGCGCGCTGCTGCCAGCACGAACGGCGTCAATCCCGGCAAGCTGTTCTTCAGTCCGTTCAGTGCCCGCGTGAAGATGGGCATCACCGCGGGCTGAAGGCTCGTCGACCACGCCTTGAACGCCGAGCGGAGCGACAGGAAGGCGTTGAATGTCTCGCGCGCCGAAGGCGACAGCTTGGAGAGGGCCTGCCGGTACTTCTCCTGCGCCGTCGCCGCCGCGTTCGCCCCGCCCGCCGCCGACAACTGCGCAGCCCGGATCTGCCGCTGTGCCGAGGCGACGCTGTCGGCTGCGGACTGCTGTGCGGCGACGAGCTGCTGCTGCGCGCGCACGACGGACCGTGCGCCGTCCTCCTGGACGCGGGCGACGTTCCGCTGAGCGGCGGCGACCTTGTCCTGAGCGGCGGCGATCGCCTGGGTGTTCTGGATCTGCGTGCGGGCCGCGTCCTGCTGCGCCTTCGCGAGGCCCTTCTGCTGGGTGGCGACACCGCGGCGCGCCGCGGCCAGCCGCTCTTCGGCGGAACGGACCGTCTCCGAGCCGTTCACCCCGGCCTTGTCGGCGCTCGCCTTCTCCGTGGTCAGGCGGCGCGTCTCGGTCTGCTGCTCGCGAAGCCGCTGCAGGGCCTGGTCGTAGGCGAGCTGCGCGCGCTGCTGGTCCAGCAGGGATGCCCGTGACCCGGCGGCGCGGGTGGCGTCCAGCCGGGCGCGGGCCTCCTGTACGGACAGCGCCGCGTCGCGCTCGCTGAGCTGCGCGCTCGCGAGCCGGTTGGAGAGGTCCTCCAGCTCCAGCGCGGCGTCGCGGCGGGCTTGGGTGAGGTCCTGCTGCGCCTGACGGGCGGTGCGCTGTGCGTCAGCGAGGGACTGCTCGGCCTGCTGGACGCGCTCATTCGCGGCCCGGCTGCGGTCGGCGGCCTGCTGGTAGGCGTCAGCGAGCGACTGCCGGGCCTGCTTGACCTGGTCGGCGGCGTTCGCGTTGTTCTGTGCGGCCTGGCGAACGGCGTCGGTGACGCCCTGCTCGGCCTGCGCGATCTGCCGGGCCGCGTTGCGGTGCGCGGTCGCCAGAGCCTGCTGCGCCCCGGCCATCTGCAGGGAACGCTGAGCGGCCTGAGCGGCGGCCTGGCCGCCGTTCGCGGTGGCGGTGGCCGCGGCGTCCTGCGCCTGCTTCTGCGCGTCCAGCGCACCTTTGATGCCGACGAACGCCGGAATGGCGACGGCGGCGAGCGCGCCGACACCGGCACCGGCGGCCACCGCCGACGAGGCGATAGCGCCGATCCCTGCGGCCAGCACCGGGACTGCGGGAATCGCGGCGACACCGGCCAGCGCGACCGTGAGCTGGAAGATTGCCGACAGCGCGCCCGAGGTGTCGACATTGACGCGGGCGGTCTTGCCGTCGACCGCCTCGATCTCCGCGCGGACGGCGGCCAGCTCGGCCGCAGCCGACGCAGTGTCCGCCCTGACCTGGACGTTCGGGTGCTCGGCGCCGAGCCGGGTCAGCTCCGCCTCGATCAGGCGGATCTCCGCCTTGGCGGCTTCGGCGTCGATGTCGATGCCGATCCGCTTGCCCGCCAGGGTCTCCATCCGGACCCGCAGCGCCTGCAGGTCAGAGTCGGCCTCGGAAGTGTCGGCGCCGATCTGCAGCTTCGGCAGGGAGCGGAACGCCGCCTCTAGGCGGGTCTTGAGGCTGCGGGAGAACGCCCCGCCTGTCTCATCGCCCTGACGGACCGCGGCGGCACGGGCCTGTGCACCGCCCTGGGTGACGCCGGCGCGCATCGAGTCGCGCACCGACGCAGTGATCCGCGCCGCCATCTGGCGGCCGATCTCCTCGCCGATGCGCAGGCCGGTGCCGCCGACCTCGCGCTGCATCGCCGAGCCGAATGACTGCCCGGCGTTCCGGCCGGCGTCATTGCCCGCACGGGAGGCGGCCGGCTCCAGCTGAGAGCGCAGCCGCCCGTAGATCCCCTGCGTGTTGGGAACGACATCGACCTCGACGGAGCCAACGCTGATGGCCACGGGAGCCTCCTCCCGTGCGCTACGCGGCGCCTCCGTTGATCAGGCGGAACAAGGTTTCGCGCGCCCCATCGGTCATTGCGGCGGGCTTCTTCTTGCGGGGCACGGCACCCGGCCGGCGCAGGGGCTCCGGCGGCTGTGGCCGGTCGCGCTTCTTCTCGGTATTCGCCGCGACCAGTACGTACTCGATGCGCCCGAGCCGGTCGTACACCGCGGCGAGCAGCTGCTCGGCCTGCGACCAGCGGCCCTTCTCCGGCTCACCCTCATCTGCCTGCCGATCCAGGTCCTCGGCCGGCAGGGCGTTGCGCAGCGCCGTCATCGTGTGCGACTCCGGCGGCAGGTGCTGGATGAGGACTCGCAGACGGCGCCACGTCATCCGGCCGCGGTACACGTCCAGCAGGTCGTGACCGCGGTCCAGGAGGTCGGCTTCTACCGCTTCCGCGTGGTCTTCGAGGACCTGCGCGGTCCAGGTGATTTCCCCAGGTCCTCACCCGTCGCCTCGGCTGCCGCCTGCGCGAAACGGCCGATGCCGTCCTGATCGGGGTCCAGGTCCAGGTAGGTGTCGTAGTCGTCCTCATGCAGCACGCGGCTCATGAAGAGATCGACATCTCCTTCGCGGAGCGCGCGCAGAGCGGACGCCCGCCACCGCGTCGCGGGCAGGGCGCGGACGTCCTTGGTGACACCGTCGTACCCGGCGAGCGGAATGGGAACGTACCCGTCGTCGTCGGCTTCGATCTCCTGCGCCTCGGCGGCGGTCGTCTCGGTCATCGCGCGGGCCTCCTCGTGTCAGCGGCGCGGGCAAGGGGGTAGGTGGGCGGGCCGGGCCCGCGCCGACGGTGTCGGCCCGCCCACCAGCTCAGGACCCGGGGTTCGCGGGCGTCGCCGGGACCGAATCCGAGTGGTAGACGGTGTTGCCCGCCGAGTCCGGGTACGCGGTGATGGTGATCTCGTAGCCGGACATCTCGTCCTGCTTGAAGGACACATCCGAGCGGTCCGACACCTCGCCCTGCGGCACGTAGAAGCCGCGAGCCGAGTCGCCATCGATGACGAGGAACCACCAGGCGCGGCGATCCGGCTCAGGCGAGGCCGTCTCGGCGAAGCTGGTGATCCCGCCCACGGGCTCCAGCTCGGCCGCGGGAATGCGGTACATGATGGACTGCACCGCCACCCGCGACGTCTCCCACAGCGTCAGCCCGAACGTCCGCACCGACTTGGTGATCTGCGTGCGGAACGGACTGGTCAGACCCCACGGCGTGAACTCCTGCGAATCCTCGTCGAAACCGTAGGTCAGGCCGTCGTCGCTGATGGCGCCGAGCGGCTCCCAGGGGGAGGCCGGCTGCACCAGCGGCGATGTCGGTGCGGCCGTGCCGGTGACGCTGACCCAGCCGCCGCCGTTGGCGCCGACGACCGTCAGATCCGCGGCGCGGGTGATCGAAACCATGGTGTCTCCAGACATGGAAGAGCCCGCGCACGGGCGGGACAGGGTCCGGCGCGGGCCCATCCGGCCGTCAGGAGACCGGGTGCAGGTAAATCTCGTAGGTGGCGCCGTAGCGGCGCAGACCGATGTTCTCGTAGGGCCGCTTGGCGGGCCGGGCGACCGTCGCGACCTTGCCGACGACCGCCTCGGGCAGCTTGGAGCCCCGCAACTCGTTCAGCAGCAGATGACGGATCTGCCCGGACAGGGCCGAGGCGGCCACGGAGTCCGCGGCGTACACGTCGACGTCCAGCAGGACGCGTTCCAGGCGGAATCCGTCGTCGTCCCCGGCGGGTAACGCCTCGACTTGCACGACAGGCAGATCGTTCAGCAGGTCGTTGTCCAGCTCGTCGCGGGCGTCGTAGCCGCGCTGCCGCAACCAGCCGATCAGCAGCGTCTCGACGTCCGGCCAGGCCATCACCGGCCGCCCGCAGCAGCGGCCCGCAGCAGGACGTGGTGGGCGTGGACGCGCTCGGTGCCGTACTCGACGAACCGGGCGTGCGCAGCGGTATTCGTGACGGTGGCGGTCGCTCGGTCCTTACGCCGCCCGCCGCGCCGCGTACTGGTGACACGGAAGCTGCCCTTGTAGGTGCCCGGGTGCGGGTCGGACGGGCCACCGACCGGGGCAACCGTCTGCCCGACCGACTTGATGACCTCGGCGCGGCGTAGCATCTCCGCCTCGATCTGCGGGGAGCGCAGCAGTTCTCCGACACCCTTCTTCTTCATGCGGAACTTCGCTGCCAAGATGACCTCCTCGACATCGGCAAGGGGGCGGTATGGACGTCAAGGGCGTGCAGGCGAGCATCAGCTTCGACGGCGAATGGATCACCATCACGAAGAAGGCCGTCGGCTCCCGGCCGGTTGACCACCGGCTCAGTGTCCGCAACATCACCGGCACCACCTTGAAACCGGCAACACGGCTGTTCCACGGCTACATTCAGTTCCTGCTGCCCGGCATCGAACCGGCCCGCGAGAGCAGGAGCTTGCTCGCCGGCGGTAGGCCGCCGCAGTCCGACCGCAACAGCTTGTCGATCCCGTACCGGTCGAACGACGCCGCCACCAAGCTCGTCGCCGCCGTCGAAGAGGCGCGGGTACGGCTCAGCCCGTGACCCGGTCCGCGGCGAACTGCACCGGCCCATGGGTCCCCGTGAACGGATTGCGTCCCCAGTCGCCGGGCTCGCCGGTGATGTCGCAGGTCTCGCCGCGGATACGGACCTGGTCGGTGGTGCGCCAGTCCGAGCCGGCCGGAGCGTACACGGTCCAGCCGCCGATGACGGTGTCCCGGCCCTGCTGCTGGACGCCGCCCACCGGCGGTGTCTCAGCCCGCGGCGTCACCACACAGCCCCGGACCGGCGTTTCCGTGAGCGGGCCGGGGATCGGCTTGCCGCGTTCGTCCCGGCCCGTCGACGGACCGCACCGCAGCCGCACCACCGTCTCGCCATACGGGTAGGGGGCGGGCATCTACACCCACCCCCAGCCCGGCTCGTACACGAGCCCCGGCCCGTAGGTGTCATCGATCGGCCAGGTCGGCGACGGGTCCGCGGTCGCCGGAGTCGGGTCGACGGTGAACGCCCCGCCTCGGCCCGCGAGCGACTTCAGCGCCGCCTTGTCCGATTTCGTCAGGTACAGCCCGCCCGAGCCCGAGGGCCGCTGTACGGACATCGGGCCGATCGTCTCGTATGCGATTTGTTGCGGATTGACGTAGGCGCGGCCCGCCACCGACAGAACGATCGCCGTGGCCCGGTCCGGCAGCGGCTTGACCACCGACTCGCACAGCGCGACCGCCTGCTGGATGAGGAAATCCGCGCGAGCCCCGTCGACCTCCGAGAGCCCGAGGTAGAGGCCGAGCTGCTCGGCCGTCGGAGTCACGAACGCCACTGCCGCCTCCTATCGGGCCAGGGCCTCCACGGCATCGCACCAGGCCGCGAGGTCCGCCGCCGGGTCCAGCTCCGCGCTTCGAGCCTTCGCCCGTTTCGCCGCGAGCCGGTACTCGGCAGGGGTCTGCAGCTTGTGCAGCACCGCCTCGTAGCCGTCGACGTCCCCTCGGTCCACGAAGATCCCGGCCTCGCCGAGCGACTCGCACAGCCCCGGGGTGGGGTGCGCGACGACGGGGATGCCACTGGCGAGCGCCTCGATGCCGGCCCGGCCCCACGACTCGTAGGAGGACGGCATCAGAAGCACGCGGGTACGGGCGTAGACCCGGTCCCGCATCTCCGCGCCATCCACATGCTCGACGATCTCGACGTTCGGCAGGTCCGGCAGGATCTGCTCGCCGTAGGCGCCGCGCACCGCGAGGAACGAGGTGTCCGGCATCCGGCGGGCCAGCGCCTCCAGGACGCGCCCGCCCTTCTCCACGTTGCAGTTGATCAGCGTCACGGCCTTGCCGGGCTTCGTGCGGTACTCGTCGGCGAACACCGGAGGCCGCACGACCAGCTCGGCGCCCGGCCGGACACTCTTCGGGTACTCGGCGAAGAACAGCTCTGCCTCCGCCTGCATCCACTGGCTGTTGTAGACCGCGAGAGCCGTGGCGCCGGCCGCCATGTGCCGGAACGTCGGCATGTGCGTGTTGTGGCACACCACCACGACCGGCTTGCCGTAGCCGCGGGCCAGCGCCGACGTCGACGGCACGCACTCCAGGTGCGAGACCAGCACGTCAGCCCGGCGCACCACCGTGGCGAAGTCCAGCCTGGCCTCCAGCGGAACGACCCGCACGCCACGGTAGTCGTAAGGCTCGTGCGCGCTGCCGTAGCGGGACAGCCACACCTGTACGTCGTGCCCGCGCTCCACCAGCGGCCGGAACATGCTGACGAGCATGTGCTCGGCGCCGGCGTTGTGCTCCGGCGGCATCGCGTGGACGCGGGCCACGATGGACAGCGGCCTGGCCGCTCCGGCCATCAGCTGCCGCTCGGCGTGCCGGTGAACTTCACGAACGCCTCCGGGTCGCCGAGGACGAATCCGTAGTACGCCTCCGCGAGCAGCAGCACCAGGTTCTCCTGGAACGCCGAGTGGACGCCGCCGTCCTCGTCGATGTACGTCGCCTCACGGCTGATCTTGATGCTGATGTCCATGCCGACGCCGTAAGCGGTCTGCGACCAGTCCCCGCCGATCGCCCGCAGGCCCGAGTCCGTGCTCGTGGACTGCCGCCGGACCTTGCCCGAGACGGACCGCGAGTAGGCGATCGGCTCGCCCACCAGCGTCCCGGCCAGCGCCGCGCCCGTGCCGGGCACGGTGGTGTCCACCAGGATCGGCCGGCCAGTCGTGTCCGTCGCTCCGAGAAGCTTGGGCTTGAGGCGGTAGTCAGCGACGGTGCCGGTGTAGTCCCAGTCGTCATCGATGATCTTTTCCATGCCGTCGACGACGTCCTTCCAGATGCCGCCCGTACCCTGCGACGCCGTACCCAGCGCGACGCTCTTCGTCGTCATCGCCAGGTAGTCGGCGAACGGCCCGGTGGCCCCCTTCATCGTCTTGCCGTGGATCGTCGCCCGGTCGAACGCCCTGGAGAACGCGGTCGGCAGATCCTGCTGCAGCTGCGCCCACAGCCCGGCGGCGTTGCTGTTCGCGACCTCCATCGCGACCGGAATCAAGACCGCGATTTTCTTGCCGGACATCTGCTTGATGTCCATGCCGCCCGTACCCAAGGGCTTGCGGCCGGCCACGTCGACCCAGTCGGCCGTCGGCACGTCCAGCGGAACCGGCACCGCCGTGTTTGCCGTCATGGCCAGCGGCACCCGGCGGGCCAGCGACATGACCGCCGACGTCTCGACGCTCTTCTCGAAGATGGGCGCGACGATCGTCGGCGGCAGGAATGTCGGATTGATGTCCGACAGCTTGATCGGGTCGGTGTGAGCCATCAGGGGCTACCTTTCTCAGCGGCCCCCGTTGAGGGCCTTCGTAAGCCAGCCGGCGAACTCGTCTTCCGGCTTGAGGGATGGTCGGTTGCCGTTGCCCGAAGAGCCCTGCGTGCGGTCCGGCCTCGGCGACCGCGGCCCGTCGGCGGGAGGCTTGCCGAGGTGCGGCTTGCGCTTGAGCAGGTCGGCGAGACTGCGGCTGATGCCGTTTGTGTCGATCTCGCCCTCGTCGTCGACGAAGGAGGCGAGGTCGAGGAAGGCGTGAGCGTCGTCCGGATCGGCGAATTCGCCGGCTGCCAGAGCCCGGACCTCGGAGCGCACCGCACGCTGCTGCACGGCCTTGATACGGTCCTGTGCCGCGGTCAACTGCTCGGCGAGGCGTTCCTGCTCGGACTTCTGCGCGTCCTCCAGTTCCTTCGCCTTACGGGCGAGAGGCTCCAGCTCCTTCAGGCGCTCGCGCAGGCTCTTGGCCTCCGCGTTCTTCTTGCTCAGCGCCTTCTTCGCGCGCTCCGCGTCGAACGGCTCCTCCTCGGTGCCCGTGTCCGCCTCCGGGGCGGTCTCGGGCTCCTGCGGCTCCTCGACGGGCTGCTCGGTCTCTTCGTTCTCGGGCATGGCGGTACGGCCCTCCAGGGGCTGAGTAAGGCCGCCACCAGGGCAGCCGTAGTTGGTCAGGAAGCGGCGGGCAGGTGCCCGTGCTCGGCCAGAGCCCGCCGGAAACGACGGAGCTGGTCTCCGGAGTGCGGCGCGGCGTACTCCCGGTACAGCCGCTCCCACTCACGCGCGTGATCGGATAGCTCGAAACGCTGTCCCTTGAACACCGGCACGACGCCGCAGTGGCAGCCGTCGTGGGACCGGAAATCCACCGTGTCCTGCTTGTACACGGCCCCGCGGATCGCCAGGAGCTTGCAGAAGGCGCAGGCGCCGAAAGCCGCGGCACGCGCCCACGCGGTGGCCTGCGGGTCGCGGCGCACCGCCTCCCGGACAGCGCCACGGCCCTGGTCGGCCACGAGTTTCTGCGCGACGGCCTCGGCCTTCTTCTCGGCCTGCTCCAGTCGCGTCTCCAGCGTCTCGCGCTGCGCGTCCGTGGCCTTCGGGTCATCCGGCTCCCGCGGCCACAGATCCTTTGTCGCCCACCGCAAGCTGGCGTGGACCCGTTCGTCCGGCGGCGGATCCAGCAGCGGCACCGTGAACCGCCCCGGTGACCGGGCCGCCGTTCGCTGGACCTCGTAGTAGTCCGCGGCCAGCACCTGCGACGCCTGCCCGTACTGGCCGACCAGGGCTCGCACGGCCTCCATCCAGTCCGGCACCGTGGCCTGCAGGCGCGACGGAATGATGATGCGTCGCAGACGGCGCATGTCCCGTGCCAGAAGCCGCGTCAGGCCGCGCTGAGCGGCGCGCTGCCGGGCCGCGGCATCGCCGCCGTCAGAGACCGTCGCCACTGTCGTCCTCCGGCTCCGGCGACTGCTGCGCATCGTCCTGCTCGCCCAGCGACGCCAGACGGTCCAGTACCTGCGCACCCTGCGCACGGCGACGCTCTGCCGCCACCCGACGGCGCTGGTCCTCGGTGAAGCCGGCCATCTCCAATAGCACGTCCGAGTCGGCCGGCACGATCCCGGCCTGCGCAAGCTTCACCGCCGCATCCGTCTGCGCTGCGATCGTCGGCGTCGCCGGGTTGCGCCACACCGCCTCAATCCGGCGACGCTTGTCCGGCGGCTCACCGTCCCGCACCCACAGCGCCAGGCGCATCGCGTCCCGGTGCGTCGCCCCGAAGCGCCTGATGCGCCTCTCCGCCTTCTTCACCAGCATGGCCTCCGAGCTGCGGATGGCGTCCGCGGAAGCTGGGTTGTCGCTGGTGTAGCCGAGCATGTGCGGCGGCAGCCCGAGCTGCGTGGCCATGATGCGGGCGTACAGGTCGATGATCTTCGTCTGCCCCGACGGATCGTGAGCCGTGAACTGGCCGACGGCCGGGACCTGGCCGTCTTCGTCCCGCTCCAGCGCCAGGACACGGCCGATGTAGGTGTCCCAGGCGCTTTTGGCGTTGCCTTCGGCGTCCTGGAAGGCGGACTCGGATGCGCCGAGAATGTAACGCTGCGGGGCCCCGAAGAACTCACTCTGCACTTCGATGCCCATGAGCCGACGGCATCCCGCGTCCGTGATGCTCATGACCTCGGGTGTGATCTCTGACTTGCCCACGCGGTCCGCAGTGCGCTGCCGGTTCGCCATCCGCAGCACCGGCACCACACCGAGACGGTGCTGGTCCCGGTCGAAGACCTCCCAGCCGCCGCTATCCACCTCGGCGGCGTGGATCGTCTCATCCGGCAGATACAGCGTCACCAGGCGCACGCCGCCCTCGACGGACTCCCGCAGCGCCGCCGTCGCCATCCGCGACCGCGCATCCCAGAACATCGTCATGTCCAGCGGCGACTCAAACGTGATCAGCGGCGGACAGTCCGCTCTGCCACAGTCACCCGAGCCGACCGTCACGTACTCCCGGCCATAAGTCAGTGCGTCCAGGTGCGCGAGACTCGCCTCGTCGAACAAGTCGTTCGCCTCGGCGATCTCCTCCAGGTCAGAGGCATCCGACCCATCCGCCCACCGGAATGCCTCCAGGTCCAGCCGCTGCTCCAGCGCCTCCACGCCGATCCTCGGCCAGCCGATCACCGTGTGCAGCCCCTTGAGCTGCGGCGGGATGCTGATGCCCAGGTCGCGGACGATCTGCTCGCCGTTGAAGTAGCTGTCCAGCAACTCCAGCCGGAGACGGTGCGACAGGAGATCCGTGCGCAGCGCCGTGACCAGGTCCAGCTCGTCCGGGCTGAGCGACAGCAGCGGCAGCTCAGGGATCGTGGCGGTCATCGCAGCACCACCACCCGTCCCTTGCCAGGCCGGCCGCGCTTCGCCCACGCCGTCGAGTTGAGCATCATCCGGCGCAGCATCCGCGCCCCGATCGCACACACCGCCAGGTCGACCTTGCGGGCCGACTCGCGGTGCTCCTTGCCGATCGTGTAACCCCACTGGTTCGTGCGGCGCCGCGCGTTCGCCACATGTTGACGCAGCACCCGGTGCCCGTCATGGGCCACCTGCCGCTCCAGCACATCCCGGTAGAACCGGTCCACGGCCTCCGTGAACGCCTGCTGGCGCCGCCGGTCGCGCATGTCCCACAGCACCGCGTGCCGGTTCACGCCGCCCGTCACCGCCTTCAGCTTCAGCCGCTTCCCGTACCGCTGCGCCCACGCGTCGATGTAGCCGTCCCAGTACCGCTCGCCGTCCGCGTCGTCATGGCCGGCGCCGGGGTCAGCGAAGAACGCGATCGGCCGGTAGTCGGCGAACACCTGGTCCACCACGCCGTCCACCTCCTCGCGCGGCACCCGCCACGGGACGTCCTGCGGCCAGTTCGCCGGCCGCTGCCACACCCCGAGCGCGGTCACGAAGCCGTCCGACATGCGGCACGCGACCAAGCCCGTGGCGTCGTCGCTCTTCGAGCCGTCGAAGAACAGCGCCAGCTCGTCGCCGGGCTTCAACGCCCCGCTCTCGTCGCGGCAGGCGTCCCACTCATAGGGCGCGAGAAACGCATCCTCCGCGGCGACGATCTGGTTGAACCAGAACCGGCGGCTGCGGGACGGCGGATTGCGCACATCGAGGATCGACGCCTTCAGCCGGTCGATGTCCAGCCACACCGAGTCCCCGCGGACCGCCTTCAGCGTCGGCGCGATCCACTCTTCGGTCAGCTTCGCCTCGGCCGGGGCCTCCAGCGAGTCGTAGAACAGCCCCGTGTCCACCGATCGCCCGGCCTCCGCCGACTCGAACGCCTCCCTGGTCCGCTCCGCGACACTGTCCTCGCCCGGCTCATAGGCGTTGGTGTTCGCCAGCGTCCGGGACTGCCCGTCCGCCGACTTGGTGGCGTTGCGCTCGATGACCGCGGCCATCTCGTGCCCCTGGTTCGCCTCCACCCAGTGGTGCGTCTCGCCGAGGGACACGAACGTCGGTCGGCCGCCCTCCAAGGCCCGCGGCGAGCTGGTGACCGCCTCGATACGGGCCCGCCCCTTGTCGGCGTAGATGATCTCCTTGCCGAGGTCGATGCGGTACTCCTCGACCGCCCGCTTCGACAGGATCGACGGAAACAGCGTCATCGTGTTCCGGGTCTGGTCCTGACTCACCGCGGCGATCTGCACCCACGCCGCCGGATGCTGCTGCCCCAGCGGCTGCCCGGCCGGCACGCCCCACTCGTTGCCGTCGTCCGCGACCTCGCCGAACCGGCACGGCCCTACGAACTCGAACGCCGACCACGTCGCGATCAGCGGATCCTTGCCCCACCCCTTCAGGCGCTGGACGACGCCGTCCCTCCACAAGAACCGGTTCGCCACCGGATCCATGGCGTACCACCACAGGGTCAGCCGGGCCTGCTCGGGCGTGTAGCGCCACGGCTTGCCCGCATAGTGCTGCAGGTAGATGGCCGTCCACGCCAGGCAGTGCCAGCCCAGTGTGTACTCCGGCAGCAGGAACCGACCGTCCGGACCGCGCTTCCACGACGGTCCGATCGTGAACGGCTCGACGACCTCGGGGACTTCTCCCTCAGCCGCCTGCGAGGTCACGGTAAGCGTCCAGCGGCTTCACCGCGGCCAGCTGCGGTCCGGCAGGCTTCCGCTCCAGCTCGATCCGCGCACGACGGCGGTCCCCTTCCGTGGTCAGCAGCCGCGCCATCACGCTGTCGAGCGCGCTGACGTACTGGCCGTTCGGCGGCCGGTCCGACGACAGACCGCGGGACATCAGCTCAGCCGCATACCGGGCCACCGCCCAGTCCGACGGCTGGTAGAACGCCGCCTGCCCGGACTCCTGCAGGCTGAGGTACCAGTCCGTGGCGATCGGGTGCCACAGCGGGTCCGGCTCCGGCAGGTCCGGCAGATCCAGCGGCGCCCCGGACGGGCCCTTTGTGAGCCCAGGGCCGTCGTCCTTGTTCCTGCGGCGACGCTCCTCCGAGCGCTTGGGTATGGGTCCATGCGTGCCCATGGCGACCTCCAGGGTCAAGGCCCGCCACCGGGGCGAGCAGGTGGGCTTTGGCCTGGCCGCCTCCAGGGCAGCAGTGACGGCGCGTGACCATGCGGGCCGGTGGCCCTAGGGAACTCGTACAGACGGTCAGGTGCTATACGGTCCCGATGGCTGTGATCACCGGGGAGGGGGGGCACCCCCCAGGGGTGATCAAGGCGGGTGGATCATGCGTACCAGCGATTGAAGTCGATCTCCGCTGCCTTGATCGCTTCCGCTGCGAGGGCTCGCACCAGTGGATCACTCGACGTCTGCGCGATGACCTTGAGTACATCACGGTAGAGATCATCTTCGAGCGAGTGAGCTCGCTCATCGTCGCTGCTCGCGCTCGTGACGATCTGTGCGATGCGGTCGCGCACATGGGAGACGTCCATGCTGCCTCCCTCGGTGCCCTGCCCGTACCGGCCTGCCCCTGCCCCTCGGGTGGGTGGCTACCGCCTGCGCCTGCTGGCCTGGGCGTGCTGCGAGGTGGTCGTGCCGGTCGCCTGCATGTGCCTGAGCTGGCAGTAGCCCTTGGCCCTCGGTCCCATGTACTTGGATACGGCGCGCACGCACCGCTTCCAGTCGCCCGGCGTTCCCCATCGGATCTTGGCTGCGCCTGCGCCCGATGACCAGTAGTTGCGCAGGGTCTGGGCGTTGTCGCGTCCCTTGCTGGCCACGTGGATCACCCCTCGGGCTGGTCTTGGGTCTCGTCGATGCGGGTGATGGTGGCGCCCGCGTGTGCGGGGATCGCGAGGCATGGGCCGTGCGCGTCGGCGAGTACAGCCCACCCATCGGCGAACGAGAGGGTGAGGTCGGGGTCCTCAACGAGGATGTCCTCACCCTTGCCCTTGGGGTGGGTGATCAGGTACCGCATTCTCACCTCAGCCCGGGGTGCTGCTCGGGCGGCCGTGTGCGGCCCGGCTTGGTGCGGGGTGCGGCGTTGCCCTCAGCGGCCGACTTTCGGCCGTGGCATTCAGCGCAGACGCCTTGGAGCTGCGATTCGCGGTGGTCGTCGGTCTTGGCCTGGATGTGGTCGCAGTGCGTGGACGGCCGCACGCCACACAGCTTGCAGATCGGGTCCCGGGCCAGAACACCGGCGCGGATCTTCTTCCAGCCGGGCGGCAGGCGTCTCACGCGGTCGCTGTTCTGCCAGCCGCCGCTCACGTCGCTCCTCGGTCGCGCACCCACTTCTCGATGGCGTCTCGCATGGTGTCGTCTCCGTAGTCGCAGGAGTCGCGCCATTCGACGGCGTGCCACACGTCGGTCAGTTCCTGCGCCTTCGCTTCGGCGAGGTCGAGGTGGATGAGCACGTACCGGGTGAGACGGGCCGCTTCTGCGGTACCGGGCACGCCTTCGGCGGCGAGTCCGTGGAGCCGGTCGTGCATGGCTTCGATTTCGCCGCGCTGGGCTTCGAGCCCGGAGGTGTGGCAGTACAGGTAGTTGTAGCTGCCGCCGCTCACGGTCGCCCCCGCCGCAGGCTGTGCATCATGTCGGCCTGGGCCTTGGCGATCTCCTGCTGTACCTGCTCGCGGAACTGCTCGAAGTCGCCTTCGACGCGGCCCTTCAGCGTGTAACTGACGGACTCAACTGGCGCATGGTTCGCGGGGATCTCAATGGTCTCCTCGAAGGCGAGGACGGCACGCGCACCGATCTGCTCGGCAAGATGCTGGCGCGTGCCGACTGCCATTCCGTCTTCCTTGAAGGTGACGCCATGAGCGAGGTGCGCGAGCACCGCTTCGTCCGCCTGGTCGATGACGAGCACGAACGGCGTCTCGTCAGTGCCGTCCTTGCCGTAGATGGTGGGCAGTTCGAGGATCTGGATGCGGGCCATCGGCGCGGGCCTCTCAAGTTGAAGGTTGGTCCAGACACTTGCCGTCGGCGTCGTAGTAGTCGATGCCGCCTAGCGTGACCTGCCGGTCGGGGTGGGTGGTGCGGAACCAGGAGCACATAGCGACTGCCCGGCTGGGGGCTTGCGGGGCGGTCATCTCAATGACGACGTGCCGCTGGTCGTTGCTGCGGCGTCGCGAAAGCTCCTTGCCGGGGATCAGGTGTCGATGCTGGTCGAACTCAGCTTCCTGCTCGACGTCCACGAGCATGGTGATCGAACGTTCACCCACGGCGTGACCACCACCAGACGCCGAGCGTGTGCCCGCGCATCGTCTCGACGCCGCCGCCGAGACCGGTGAGCACCCGGTCCATATCGTCGCCGTCCCAGTGATGCACGTGCTCCTCGGCAGGGTTGCCGTCGACGTCACCCTGGGGTGCGTCGACGATCGGTACGGACACGAGGATGTGCCACGCCCCGGCCGCCTCGATGCGGCGCAGGAGGTCGACGGCTTCCGTGCGGGGCATGTGCTCCAGCACGTCCCCGCAGATGACGAGGTCGCGGTGGTAGAGGTGTCCGGGGGCGCGGCGGGCGTCGAGGTGGTGCACCTCGTCGTAGCGGCTCTTGAGCTTGTACCGGCCGATGTACGGCTTGTGGACCTCGATGGCCGTCCACCACACGCCGGGCCCCTCGGGTTCGTGCGGCCGGAAGAGCTTGGCGTAGGTGCCGGAGCCGGGCCCGATGTCGGTGACGGTGCGCGGCTGGTGACGCTCAAAGTGCGCGAGAGCCCAGTCCTTGCCCTCGTCGATGCTCGTGGGCATGGACGGCTCCTCTCGCGTCGGGGTGCCTGCTGCCCGGCTGGGCCGCCTCGGGGCCGGGCAGCAGGCGGGGCCCGCCTGGGGGACGTCGGGCCCGTATCGAGGGTCAGGCGGCGTGGGGTGCTCGCTGCGGTGTGGGCCGGTAGGTGGCGGCGAGGGCGCGTATCTCCGGCAGGGCGTACATGGTGCGGGCGGCGTGGCCGAGTCCGGTGGGCCGGCCGTCGCCGCGGAAGCGCTGGATGCGTCCTCGCGAGGCCCATTTGCGGATGACGGTGGCGGGCACGCCGGTGAGGCGTTCTGCTTCGTGGGCGTAGACGAGGTCGTCGGGGTAGAGGTCGTGCGGGCGCATGGCACCTCCCCCGGCATGCAGAAAGCCCCCGACGATGTCGGGGGCTCCTGCGTGGTTGAAGGGCACACTACTGGCGCCTGCGCTCACTGTGACATAGCGGTGATCGGCGGTCAAGCACAGACGAGAATCAGCCCCGCTCTCCTCGCTCGCCGGCGACGCCGCGGAGCTTGGATACTGCCCATCCGGCGGCGAGGACGATGCCGACGAGGGTGACGCCGATGTAGGGCAGGGCGTCGCCGACGGTGCCGATGATGCCGATGAGGGTGCCGCCCATCATGACGACGATGGCGACGAGCGCGCCGGTGCATACGACGATGACGGCGAGGATCAGGAACGTGATGATGATGAGGCGCTGCAGTTCGGGCGGCAGGCCCTGCTGTACGGGCGCCTGCACGACGACGGGCGGCGGCGGCGGGGGCTGGCCGATCGTGAAGTGCACCGGCCGGCCCAGCTCGTCGTACAGGACGTTGGGGGGCCGGTGGTGGGCGGGGACGGGCAGCTGCTGCCCGCCGTACTGGTGCTGCGGGTCGGGCAGCGGCTGCGGGGACATGACGGTGCGGCTCCTCTCAGGGACGGTTGCTGTCGGCGCTGGCGAACGTCTGGGTGTAGGCGTCGCGTCCGGGCATCGCGTCGATGGCGGCCTGGTGCTCGGGGTTGATCCAGCCGCTGAGGTTGCACACGATCCGGTCGCCGTCGGTGGCCCATGCGGGGTCGGCGCTGACGGCCTTATATGCTTCGTCGGCGGTGGTGAAGTGCTG
>NZ_JBVIBD010000049.1:0-19604 GCF_055573595.1 Streptomyces sp. NPDC030165
GCGGCGCATGTGGCGGGGGTGTTGTCGCTGGCGGATGCGTGTGTGCTGGTGGCGGCCCGTGCGCGGTTGATGCAGGCGCTGCCTGCGGGTGGTGCAATGGTGGCTGTGCAGGCGGCGGAGGGTGAGGTGGTAGGGCGGCTGGTCGACGGGGTGTCGATCGCGGCGGTCAACGGGCCGGAGTCGGTGGTCATTGCCGGGGGCGAGTCCGAGGTGCTGCGGATCGCGGAGGAGCTGGCGGCCGAGGGGCGGAAGACCCAGCGGCTGTCGGTCAGTCACGCGTTCCATTCGCCGTTGATGGAGCCGATGCTGGCGGAGTTCCGGCGGGTGGCCGAGGGGCTGTCGTACGAGGCTCCGCGCATCCCGCTTGTCTCCAATGTGACGGGCGGACTCGCCACCGAGAGCATCGTCTGCACGGCCGACTACTGGGTGCGACACGTGCGGGAGACCGTGCGCTTCGCCGATGGTGTACGTGCCATGGCGGCTGAAGACGTCGAGGCCTACCTGGAGTTGGGCCCGGATGGTGTGCTGACGGCCATGGCCCAGCACAGCCTTGACGGTGCCGACACCCACGTAGCGGTATCGGCCCTGCGCAAGGACCGTCCCGAGGAAACGGCCCTACTCACGGCTCTGGCGCGGCTGCATGTGGCAGGTGTCGGGGTGGACTGGTCCGCCTGGTTCGCCGACACCGGTGCCCGCCGCGTGGACCTGCCCACCTACCCCTTCCGGCACGAGCGGTACTGGCCCCGGCCGGCCGCACTGTCCGGGGATGTGACCGGCGCCGGTCTGCTGCCCGCGGAGCACCCCCTGCTGGGCGCGACACTGACCCTCGCGGACGATGGCGGGGTGGTGCTGACCGGCAGGCTGTCGCTCCAGGCATACCCGTGGCTGACCGACCATACCATGGGCGGCAGCGTGCTCTTCCCGGCCACCGGTTTCCTGGAGCTGGCGATGCGCGCCGGTGACCAGGTCGGCTGCGAGCGGGTCGAGGAATTCGTGCTGATGTCCCCGCTGGTGCTGACCGAGGAACGGGCCACCCAGGTCCAGGTGCTCGTCGCGGCCGCTGACGACGCGGGCGCCCGCTCGGTCTCGGTGTATTCGCGCCCGGACGGCGCCCTCGACCAGCCATGGGAGCAACACGCGGGCGGCACATTGACCTCGGGGGAGCGGATCGGGGGCTTCGGTTCCGCGGTCTGGCCGCCGCGGGACGCGGAGGCCGTTGACCTGGAGGGGTTTTACGAGGGGACCGGGTACGGCCCCGCTTTCCAGGGGCTGCGCTCGGTGTGGCAGTGCGAGGACGGGGCCTACGTGGAGGTGGCGCTGCCGGACCAGGTCGCCGAGGACGCCGGATCCTTCGGACTGCATCCGGTACTGCTGGACGCGGTGCTCCAGTCCCGTCGGATGGCCGGCATCGGCAGGAAGGGCGACCAGCTCGTGCCGTTCGCCTGGCGGGGTGTGTCCCTGCATGCCGGAGGAGCTTCGGTGCTGCGGGCACGGGTGGTGAAGACCGGTGAGGAATCGGTGTCCATCACGGCTGTCGACGTCGAGGGCGCGCCCGTCCTGTCCGTCGAGGAACTCGTCCTGCGCGGCCAACAGGCCGGTGTGGGAGCCGCGTTGACGGCACAACGTGGTGCAGGCAACGACTCGCTGTTGTCGTTGGAGTGGGTGGCGGGTCCGGAGGTGCAGCCGGCTGAGGTGCGGTGTGTGTCCCTGGGCGCGGATGTGTTGGGCGTCGGGGCGTCGGTCGGGTCCCTGTCGGAGCTGACCGGTGACGAGGACCTTGTGGTGGTTCCAGTGTCCGGTACGGACGGCGACGTTCCTGCCCGCGCCCACGAACTCACCGCTCAGGTGTTGGGTGTGCTTCAGGAGTGGTTGGCCCGGGAGGAGGCGGGGTCCTGCCGTCTGGTGTTTGTTACGCGGGGTGCTGTGGCGGCTGGTGTGGGTGAGCCGGTGGTGGATGTGGCGGCGGCTGCGGTGTGGGGTCTGGTGCGTTCGGCGCAGTCGGAGAATCCGGGGCGGCTGGCGCTGGTGGATCTGGAGGACGGGGCCCTCGGCCCGGTGCTCGGAGAGCTGCCGGGTCTGCTGGCTGCCGGGGAGGCCCAGTTCGTGGTGCGTGATGGTGTGCTGCGGGTGGGCCGGCTGGCCGAACTGGGCGAAGAGGTGGGGGAGGTGCCGCGGGATTGGGATGCGGACGGCACGGTGTTGATCACTGGTGGCACCGGGGGGCTGGGGCGTGAGCTGGCCCGGCATCTGGTGGCCGAGCACGGTGTGCGGCATCTGCTGCTGGTCAGCCGTAGCGGTCCGGATGCGCCGGGTGCGGGGGAGCTGCGGGAGGAGTTGGCGGCCTACGGTGCCGAGGTCGCGGTCCGCGCCTGTGATGTGGCGGACCGGGTGGCGGTGGAGGCGGCCGTGGGTGCGGTGTCTGCCGCGCATCCGCTGACCGCGGTGATCCATACGGCGGGTGTGCTCGATGACGGTGTGGTGACCTCGTTGACGCCGCAGCGGTTGTCGGGGGTGCTGCGTCCGAAGGCGGATGCCGCCTGGCATCTGCACGAGGCCACCAAGGACCTGAACCTGACCGCCTTCGTGCTCTACTCGTCCATTTCCGGTGTGGTCGGTTCTCCGGGCCAGGGCAACTACGCGGCGGGCAAC
The DNA here is from genome assembly GCF_055573595.1 of Streptomyces sp. NPDC030165. Lineage (NCBI taxonomy): Bacteria > Bacillati > Actinomycetota > Actinomycetes > Kitasatosporales > Streptomycetaceae > Streptomyces > Streptomyces sp. NPDC030165. The sequence continues at coordinate 2,650 of NZ_JBVIBD010000049.1, forward strand.
ACGTTCCTGGACGCGCTCGCCGGGTACCGGGCCGGGCGGGGGCTGCCCGCGCAGTCGCTGTCGTGGGGTGCCTGGGCGCAGGGCGGGGGCATGACCGCTGCCCTCTCGGACGCGGACATGCAGCGCATGGCGTCGTACGGAACTGCCCCGCTCAGCCCGGAGCGGGGACTGGCACTGTTCGACACGGCCACCGCTACCGGCGCGGCACACCTTGTCGCGGTGGGCCGGACTTCGGGGCAGGTGCGTGCCCAAGGGCCGGTGCCGCCGGTGCTGCAGGGGCTGGTCAAGGGCTCGCGGCGGGTGGCCGCGAGTGCCGCGGCGGGTGCCGGGACGGCCGCCTCGCTCATCGACCGGCTGCGGGCCGTGCGTCCGGAGGAGCGGACGCGGCTGATGGCCGACGTCGTACGGACCGAGGCCGCCGCCGTACTCGGACACGCCTCGGCCCAGGGCGTCGATGCCCGGCGCGAGTTCTACGAGCTGGGCTTCGACTCGCTGACCTCCGTCGAACTGCGCAACCGGCTCTCCACCATCACCGGCCTGCACCTGTCGGCAACCGTGGTCTTCGACAGCAAGACCCCCACCGACCTCGCAGCCCGGCTCTACGCCGACCTGGCCGCCCAGTCGTCCCTGGACGGCTCCGCGTCGCAAGCGGGCTTCCTCCCGGCCGCCGCACCGGAGACCGACTCGCTGGAGCGGATGTTCCTCGACGCCTTGGAGAGCGGCAAGGTCCCGGAAGCCCAGCACATGCTCTCCGCCCTCGGTGCCCTCCGCCCGAGCTTCGAGAACACCGCCGAACTGGAGGATCTGCCGCTCCCGGCCACCCTTGCCGAGGGCCCCGGCGCGCCGCGGCTGATCTGCGTCAGTACACCCACCGCCAACGGCGGCGTACACGAGTACGTCAGGCTCGCCGCACCCTTCCGGGACGAGCGGCACGTCAGCGCGCTGCCGCTGGTCGGCTTCGCCACGGGGGAGCGTCTGCCGGCGAACCCCGAGACCGCGGTGCGGGTCATCGCGGAGAGCGCGCTGCGCGCGAGCGACGGCAACCCCTTCGTCCTGGTCGGGCACTCGTCCGCCGGTGCCTTCGCCTACCTGGCGGCGGCCCTGCTGGAGAACACCTGGGGCATCAGGCCCGAGGCCGTGGTGCTGCTGGACACCCTCAGCCTCCGGCACGAGCAGAACGAGAGCATCGACTACGCGGGCCTGATGCGACGCCACTTCATGGTCGACGAAATTTCGCCGGTACGGATGACGAACTCCAGGCTCTCGGCGATGGCCCGCTGGATGGGCATGCTGAACCAGCTCGAAGTCCGGCACACGACCGTCCCCGTACTGATCGTCCGTGCCACCCGGGAGACCTTCGGCATCGGGACCGACACCGGGATCTACGGCGAGGACCACGGCAGCCCGGTCGACGTCCGCAACGTGGACGCGGACCACTTCTCCATGGTCCGCGACGACGCGCCGGAGACCGCGCGCATCGTCAAGGAATGGCTCGGCAGCCTCGGCACCGCGTGACGCCGGCAACGGGTGGCCCCGTAGCCGGGTGACGACGGCACGGGAGCGGAACGTTCAGGCGGGCGGCCACCGGGCCGCCCGCCTGAACGTGTCATGTTGATGCGTGTCGACAGGCGGGCGGGCAGCGGAAAGTGCCGCCGCCGTGAGGGATGCTTCCCTTCACGGCGGCGGCACGGCAACGATCTTCTGCCAGGAGCAGCCCTTACCAGGTGATGCGCAGCTCGGCGAAACCGCCCGACAACTGGCCCTCCTTCAGGCGCAGTTCCTCCACAGGGAGTTCCAGGCGCAGTTCCGGCAGCCGGGTGAACAGCTTGGTGAACATCGTTGTGAGCTCCAGGCGCGCGAGCGGAGCGCCGATGCAGTGCCAGATGCCGTGGCCGAAGGTCAGGTGCGGGTTGGGGGCCCGGGTGACGTCGAACTCCTCCGGCCCCGTGAATGCCCGCTCGTCGAAGTTGGGCAGGCCGAGGTCGAACAGGACCAGGTCCCCGGCCCGTATGGTCACCCCGCCGAATTCCATGTCCTCGCTGGCGTAACGCGGCGGCAGGACCGACCCGCCGGCGCGTGCGGTGCGCAGCACCTCCTCCACGGCACGCGTCATCACGGTGGGGTCGGCCAGCGCGGCCGCGCGCTGGCCGGGGTGGGAGGCCAGCAGGGCCACGCCGTTGTCCATGATGCTCGCGACGCTGTCCAGCCCGGCGAACAACAGCCCCATGGCCAAGTGCGCCACACGGTCCTCGGGCAGTTCACCGTCGTTCAGCCGGGAAATGATGTCGGGGCCGGGCTCGGCCCGCTTGTGCTCGACCAGTCCTTCCACGTACGCGTACAGCTCGTGCTGGGCCTTCATGGCGCTGTCGCGGTCGTCCAGCTTGGCGATGCCGGCCAGCAGTGTGGTCAGCTCGTCGCGGCGCTGCGGCGGTACCCCGATGACCTCGCAGAGCACGGTGAGGGCGAACGGCACCGAAAGCTCACCGTGGAAGTCGCCGGGAGACCCCTTGGCGATGAACGCGTCCAGCAAGGTGTCCGCGGCGTCCTCCACCTTCGGCCGCATCTCCATCACACGCCGGGCCGAGAACAACGGCGTGAGCAGGCGGCGGGTCTCGGCGTGCTGCCGGCGCCCGGTCTCGGCGTCGCTGTCGCTGATCAGCAGGTCCAGGAACGGGCTGCGTACGTACTGCGCGGCGGAGGACGGATCGGGGTGCGTGCGGCCGATGCGCTCGTCGTGCAGCAGCTGCTTGAGTTCGGCGTGGCGGGTCACCAGCCACGCCTCGTCCCCGGCGGGTGTGCGCACCCGGTGGATCGGCCCCCGGTCCTGCAACGCGCGCAGGAGCGGGCTCAGCTCCAGCATCTTGGGCGGTTCGAGGTTGAGGCAGGGCAGGTCTTGGGAGGCAGCGGTCATAGGAGACCCCTTACGTGTGCTTCATGGCGTGACGGGTGGGGTGTGACGCTAGCGACCTCGGGACCGGGAAAACCCTACAAATTGCTCGGGCGCGGCCCCGGCTGCCGCCCTCCCCAATGGGGTGGCGGCTGTCCGCGGAGTCGAGATCCCGCCTCCGGGGAGCGGCGCGTGATCTAGGGAAACCCGCAGTCCGCCTTGTGGAAGATGGCAGGGAAACGGTCGGACGTGCGTGTCGGCGCTCTGTGCCCCAGGTCCGGCATTCCCACCGAGCGATTGGCGTCCTGATGTCGAACGAGGAGAAGCTGCGCGAGTACCTCAAGCGCGCGATCGCGGACCTTCACGAGACTCGTCAGCAATTGGACGAGACGGAGGCGAAGCAGACGGAGCCCATCGCGATCGTCTCGATGGCCTGCCGCTTCCCCGGCGGCGTCCGCTCGCCCGAAGAACTGTGGGAGCTGCTGCGCGACGGCGTCGACGCGATCTCCTCCTTCCCCCGCAACCGCGGCTGGGACCTGGACGCGCTCTACCACCCCGACCCGGCCCACCAGGGCACCGCCTACGCCCGCGAGGGCGGGTTCCTGCACGACGCGGGCGAGTTCGACCCCGGCTTCTTCGGGATCTCCCCGCGCGAGGCGCTCGCCATGGACCCCCAGCAGCGGCTGCTCCTGGAGACCGCGTGGGAAGCCGTCGAACGGGCCGGCATCGACCCGGCATCCCTCGCGGGCAGCCGCACCGGCGTGTTCGTCGGCACCGGCCACGGAGGGTACGACGCCGAGGGCGGGCGGCGGGCCGACGAGGTCGGCGGGCACCTGCTGACCGGCAACCACATCAGCATCGCCTCCGGCCGGATCTCCTACGTCCTGGGCCTGGAGGGACCCGCGCTGACCGTGGACACGGCATGCTCCTCGTCGCTGGTGGCCCTGCACCTCGCCGCGCACGCGCTGCGGCGCGGCGAGTGCGCCATGGCCCTGGTGGGCGGCGCGACCGTGATGTCCACCCCGCAGATGTTCGTGGAGTTCTCCCGCCAGCGTGGCCTGGCTCCCGACGGCCGCTGCAAGCCGTTCGCGGCCGCCGCCGACGGCACCGGCTGGAGCGAGGGCGTGGGACTGCTGCTCGTCGAGCGGCTCTCCGACGCCGTACGCAACGGCCATCCCGTACTGGCCGTGCTGAAGGGCTCGGCCGTCAACCAGGACGGCGCGTCCAACGGACTGACCGCCCCCAACGGCCCCTCGCAGCAACGCGTCATCCGCCAGGCACTGACCGGCGCGGGCCTGACCGCCCCGGACGTCGACGCGGTGGAGGCGCACGGCACCGGCACCACGCTCGGCGACCCCGTCGAGGCGCACGCCCTGCTGGCCACCTACGGGCAGCAGCGCCCCGCGGACCGGCCCGTGCTGATCGGCTCCATGAAGTCCAACATCGGGCACACCCAGGCCGCCGCCGGTATCGCGGGCGTGATGAAGATGGTCCTGGCGATGCGGCACGGGCACCTGCCCAAGACCCTGCACCTGGACGAGCCCACCGGGCACGTCGACTGGAATGAGGGCAGTGCCAGGCTCCTCGCGGAGCCCGAGCCCTGGCCGAGCGCCGAGCGCCCGCGCCGCGCCGCCGTCTCCTCCTTCGGCATCAGCGGCACCAACGCCCACGTCATCCTGGAGCAGGCACCCGAGGCCGCGGCCCACAAGGCCGGACCGGGCCCCGAGGCGGCCGCCCGTCCGGGCGTGCTGCCCTGGATCCTGTCGGCCCGCACCGAAGCGGCCCTGCACGCCCAGGCCGCGCGCCTCGGCCGCCACCTACGGGACCGCGCCGACCTCGAACCGGCCGCCGTCGCCCACGCCCTCGCGGGCACCCGGACCCTCATGGAACACCGCGCGGTCCTGGTCGCGGACGACCGCGCGGCGTTCCTGCGCGGCCTGGACGCCCTTGCCGCGGGCCGCACGGCCACCGGCCTGGTCAGCGGCGTCGCCGCCAAGGCCCGCACCGCGTTCCTCTTCGCCGGGCAGGGCTCCCAGCGCCTTGGCATGGGACGCGAACTGCACGCCGCGTACCCCGCGTTCGCCGACGCCTTCGACGCGGTGTGCGCCGAACTCGACCCGCACCTGGACCGGCCGCTGCGCGACATCGTCTTCGCGGCGGAAGGCAGCGCCGAGGCCGCCCTGCTCGACCGGACCGCCTACACCCAGGCCGCACTCTTCGCCCTGGAAACCGCCCTGTTCCGTCTCGCCGAATCGTGGGGTGCGGCGCCGCAGTTCGTCGCCGGGCACTCCATCGGCGAGCTCACCGCCGCCCACGTCAGCGGCGTACTGACCCTCCAGGACGCCGCACGGCTGGTCGCCGCGCGTGGCACGCTCATGCAGGCGCTGCCCGAAGGCGGCGCCATGGTGGCGATCCAGGCCACCGAGGAGGAGATCCGCGACCGCCTGGCCGGCCACGAGGACCGTGCCGCCCTCGCGGCGGCCAACGGACCCGGCTCCCTCGTCGTCTCGGGCGACGAACAGACCGTCACCGAGATAGCGGCCCACTTCGCGGCACAGGGCCGCCGCACCAAGCGACTGCGGGTCAGCCACGCCTTCCACTCCCCGCACATGGACGGCATGCTGGAGGACTTCCGGCGCGTCGCCCGCGGCCTGACCTTCCACGCCCCCCGCATCCCCGTGGTGTCCACGGTGACCGGCACGCTCGCCACCGAGGAAGACCTGCGCTCGCCCGACTACTGGGTCAGGCAGGTCCGCGAAGCAGTACGCTTCTGCGCCGCCGTGCGCACCCTCGAGGCCGAGGGCGTCACCGCCTTCGTGGAGATCGGCCCCGGCGGCGTCCTCACCCCCATGGTCCAGGACAGCCTGACCACCCTTGAGGAGCCCGTCCCCCCTGTTCTCGTGTCCCTCCTGCGCACCGGCCGCCCCGAAGCATCCGCCCTCACCGAAGGCATCGCCACCGCCTTCGCGCACGGCGTCCACGTCGACTGGTCCGCCTGCCTCAGCACATCAGGCACGTCCGGCGCTCCCGGCGCCGAACTGCCCACCTACGCCTTCCAACGCCAGTGGTACTGGCTCGACCCGGCCGGCCGCGACGAGGAGGAGGCGGACGCCCCCGAAGCGGGCGAGGCCGGATTCTGGGCGGCCGTCGAACGCGAGGACCTCCAGGAGCTGACGGCCGTACTGGCCATCGACGGCAGCGACGCGGACTCCCTGGGCACCCTCCTGCCCACCCTCTCCTCCTGGCGCAGGCAGCGCAGGACCCAGGCCGCGGCGGACCGCCTCAGCTACCGGACCCACTGGGCCCCGCGCACCGCCTCCGACGGTCCCGCCGCCACCGGACACTGGCTCGTCGTCCTGCCCGACGGCACCACCGACGACCCGTGGACCGCCCGCCTCCTGGACGCCCTGCGCGACCACGGCCTCCACACCGATGTACGCGAACTGTCCGCCACCCACGAACCCGGCGCCCCCTTCGCCCGGCCCGACACCCCCGTCGACGGCGTGCTCTCCCTGCTGGCCCTCGACGAGCGGCCCCACCCGCACCTGTCCTCCGTGCCACGCGGTCTGGCCGCCACCATCACGCTGATGCACGCCCTGGAGGCCGCCGGCATCCAGGCACCGCTGTGGTGTGTGACCCGCGGCGCCGTCGCCGTCGACCGGCACGAGGCGCTCGACAGCCCCGTACAGGCACAGACATGGGGCCTGGGCCGGGTGGCCGCGCTGGAGGCCCCGCAGAGCTGGGGCGGGCTCGTCGACCTCCCCGAGAACCTGGAAGGGCGGACCGTCCCCGCGTTGCTGAGCGCCCTCGCCTCGCAGGAGGACCAGGTCGCGATCCGCCCGGCCGGGACCTTCACCCGCCGCCTGGAACGGATCACGCCCGGCGGCGACACCGGCGCCCGGTGGAGCACCCACGGCACCGTCCTGGTCACCGGCGGCACCGGCGCCCTGGGCGCACACCTCGCCCACTGGCTGGCCGACGCCGGAGCCGAACACCTCGTGCTCACCAGCCGTCGCGGTCCGCAGGCCCCCGGCGCGGCGGAACTCGCGGCAGCGCTCACCGACCGCGGCATCGAGGTCACCCTCGCCGCCTGCGACGCCGCCGACCGCGGCGCACTGGCGGCCGTCCTCGCCGGCATCCCGCCGCACCTGCCGCTGACCGGCGTCGTCCACGCCGCAGGCGTACTGGACGACGGCGTACTGGACGCGCTCACCCCCGAGCGCTTCGAAACCGTCCTGCGCCCCAAGGCCGGAGCCGCACAGAACCTGCACGAACTCACCCAGGACCTGAACCTGGACCACTTCGTGCTGTTCTCCTCCATCGTCGGTGTCCTGGGCAATGCCGGACAGGCCAACTACGCCGCTGCCAACGCCTACCTGGACGCCCTCGCCGAGCAGCGCCACCGGCAGGGCCTCCCGGCCACCTCCGTGTCCTGGGGCCCCTGGGCGGGCGAGGGCATGGCCACCGACAGTGACGCCGCCGACCGGATGAGCCGCGACGGACTGCTGCCCATGGCCGCGGCTCCCGCACTCGCCGCCCTGCGCCAGGCCCTCGCCCAGGGCATGACGCACGTGACCGTGGCCGACGTCGTCTGGAGCGCCTACGCTCCCGTCCTGACCGCCGTACGCCCCAGCCCCCTCATCGGCGACCTGCCCGAGGCCCGCCGCGCGCTCGGCCCCGCCGACGCACCGCGCCGCGAACGCTCCCCCCTGCGCGAACGGATCGGCGCACTGCCACCCGCCGAACAGGAACAGGCGCTCCTGGCCATGGTCAGGGAAGAGGCCGCGAAGGTCCTCGGTCACCCGTCACCGGACACCGTCGACGCCCGACGCGCCTTCCGCGAGCAGGGCTTCGACTCCCTGATGGCCGTCGACCTGCGCAACCGGCTGTCCGCCGCCACGGGCCTGCGGCTGCCCACCACCCTGCTGTTCGACCACCCCTCTTCCGCCGCGGTCGCCGCGTACCTGCGCTCGGAGGTGCTGGGCGCCGCCGGGCCCGCCACCGTCGTACGGGCCTCGGCCGCAGCCCAGGACGAACCGGTGGCGATCGTCGGCATGGCCTGCCGCTTCCCCGGCGGCGTGAACTCACCCGAGGCCCTGTGGCAGCTCCTCGCCGAGGGCGGCGACGCCATCACCCCCATGCCCGCCGACCGGGGCTGGGACCTGGACCGGCTCTACCACCCCGATCCCGACCACCAGGGCACCAGCTATGCCCGGGGCGGCGGGTTCCTGGACGGCGCCGCCGACTTCGACGCGCACTTCTTCGGCATCTCGCCGCGCGAGGCCCTCGCCATGGACCCGCAGCAGCGGCTGCTCCTGGAGACCACCTGGGAGGTGCTCGAACAGGCGGGTATCGACCCGGAGACTCTGCGGGGCAGCAGCACCGGCGTCTTCGCGGGCACCAACACCCAGGACTACGGCACGGTGCTGGACACGGCGCAGGAGGAAGCCGGCGGACACCGGCTCACCGGCAACGCGATGAGCGTCGTCTCCGGCCGGGTCTCCTACACCTTCGGCTTCGAAGGACCGGCCGTCACGGTGGACACGGCGTGCTCCTCCTCCCTGGTGGCCCTGCACATGGCCGCCCAGGCGCTGCGCCAGGGCGAGTGCTCCCTGGCGGTCGCGGGCGGTGTGACGGTGATGTCCACCCCGTCCTCCTTCGTGGAGTTCGCCCGGCAGCGCGGGCTGGCCCCCGACGGCCGCTGCAAGCCGTTCGCGGCCGCCGCCGACGGCACCGGCTGGAGCGAGGGCGTCGGCCTGCTGCTGGTCGAACGGCTCAGCGACGCCCGGCGCAACGGCCACCAGGTGCTCGCCGTGGTACGGGGTTCGGCCGTCAACCAGGACGGCGCGTCCAACGGTCTGAGCGCCCCCAGCGGCCCGTCGCAGCAGCGGGTGATCCGGCAGGCCCTGGCCAACGCCCAGCTGGACGCCACCGAAGTCGACGCCGTGGAGGCCCACGGCACGGGCACCACGCTCGGCGACCCGATCGAGGCCCAGGCACTGCTGGCCACCTACGGCCAGGAGCGTCCGCCGGAGCAGCCGCTGCTGCTGGGCGCGGTGAAGTCCAACCTCGGACACACCCAGGCCGCCGCCGGTGTGGCGGGCGTGATGAAGATGGTGCTGGCGATGCGGCACGGCATACTGCCGCGCACCCTGCACGTCGACGAGCCCACCGGGCACGTCGACTGGACCGCGGGCGCCGTCGAGCTGCTCACCGAGCACACGGACTGGCCCGGGACGGGCCGGCCCCGGCGGGCCGCGGTCTCCGCGTTCGGCATCAGCGGCACCAACGCGCACGTGGTCCTGGAACTGCCCCCGGCCCCGGAACCCGAGCCGCCGTCCACCGCTCCTGACGGGACGGCCACCGCCCCCGACGGGCCGGCACCGCTGCTGCTCTCCGCCAAGAGCGAGAGCGCCCTGCGCGCCCAGGCCGCCCGACTGCGCGCCCACTTGGAACGCGAACCAGCGCCCCGGCTCATGGACGCCGCCCACACGCTGGCGACCCGCCGCACGGCCTTCATCCACCGCGCGGCCGTCCGCGCCGACGACCGCGATGCCGCGCTGCGTGCCCTGGCCGCCCTGGCCGCGGGCGAGGCCGACCCCGCCGTGGACACGGGCACGGCCCACCCCGGCCGGGACGCCGTCCTCTTCTCCGGCCAGGGATCCCAACGCCTCGGCATGGGGCGCGAGCTGCACGCCCGCCACCCGGTCTTCGCGGCGGCGTTCGACGCGGTGTGTGCCGCGCTGGACGAGCACCTGGACCGCCCCCTGCGGGACGTCGTCTGGGGTGAGGACGCGGAAGCGCTGAACCGGACGGCCCACGCCCAGGCCGGGCTGTTCGCCATCGAGGTGGCCCTGTTCCGGCTCGTGGAATCCTGGGGCGTACGTCCCCAGTACGTGGCCGGGCACTCCGTCGGCGAGATCGCCGCCGCGCATGTCGCCGGGGTGTTCTCACTGGCCGACGCCTGCACGCTGGTGGCGGCACGCGGACGGCTGATGCAGGCCCTGCCCGCCGGCGGTGCGATGGTGGCGATCCGGGCCACCGAGGAAGAGGTGCGCCCGCACCTGACCGAGGACATCGCGATCGCCGCCGTCAACGGCCCCCGGTCCACCGTGGTCTCCGGCGCCGAGGCCGCCGTACTCACGCTCGCGGCGTACTTCGAGGCCGAGGGCCGCAGGACCACCCGCCTGCGGGTCTCGCACGCCTTCCACTCGCCCCTGATGGACCCCATGCTGGCCGATTTCCGGGCCGTCGCCGAGGGCTTGTCCTACGGCGAGCCGCAGCTGGCCGTCGTCTCGAACGTCACCGGCGAACTTGCCACCCGCGACCAGCTGCGCAGTCCCGAGTACTGGGTGACCCACGTCCGCGCCGCGGTACGGTTCGCCGACGGGATCCGCGCCCTGCGCGCGCAGGGCGTGACCCGCTTCCTGGAGCTGGGCCCCGACGGCACGCTCGCGGCCATGGCACGCGAGTCGCTGCCGGACGAGGACCTGGCGGGCCCGAACGCTCCCGGCGAAACCGTTCTCGTACCCGCCCTGCGCCGGGACCGCCCGGAAGCGGCGGCCCTCCTCGCGGCCCTGACGCGACTGCACGTACACGGCGCCGAGACCGACTGGTCCGCGTTCCTCGACGACCGGGACGCGCGCGTCGTCGACCTGCCGACGTACGCCTTCCAGCACCAGCGGTTCTGGCCGACCCCCGACCACACCCGCACCGGAGACCTCGGCGCCGCCGGTCTCGAAGCGGCCGGCCACCCGCTGCTGAGCGCCTCCGCGGAGCTGCCCGACGGCGACGGCCTGCTGTTCACCACCCGCCTCTCGCTCCAGACCCACCCCTGGCTGGCCGGGCACACCATCATGGGATCCGTCCTGCTGCCGGGCACGGCCTTCGCCGAACTCGCCATCCGCGCCGCCGACGAGGCGGGCTGCGACCGCGTCGACGAACTGACCCTGGCCGCCCCGCTCGTCCTGCCCGAGCACGGCGGCGTACAACTCCAGCTGCGCGTGGGACCCGCCGACGAGGCCGGCCGGCGCACCCTGACCGCCCGCTCCAGGGAGGAGAGCGACGGCGACCGCCCGTGGCGGCAGCACGCCACCGGCGTCCTCGCCACCGGCCCGCACCCGGCCGCCGACGGCTTCGACTTCACCGCCGCGCCCTGGCCGCCCGCCGACGCCGAACCCGTCGAGCTGACCGGCCTCTACCCGCGCCTGGCCGACCGCGGCTTCGACTACGGCCCCCACTTCCAGGGCCTGCGCACCGCATGGCGCCGAGGCGACGAGGTCTTCGCCGAGGTCGCGCTGCCCGCCGCGGCCGAAGGCGACGCGCCTGCCTACGGCCTGCACCCGGCGCTGCTCGACGCGGCCCTGCACGTCGTCACCTTCAACGGGGTCGACCAGGACGTCGTGCCCTTCTCCTGGGAAAGCGTCTCGCTGCACGCTTCCGGCGCCGCGGCGGTACGGGTCCGCGTGACCCGGCACAGCGCCGACACGGTGTCCGTGGACGTCGCCGACACCGCGGGCGAACCCGTCGCCTCCATCGGCACGCTCGTCCTGCGGCCGGTCTCCGCCGACCAGCTCGAAGGCGGGGCGAACCCGGCCGTCCGCGACGCGCTGTTCCGCCTCCAGTGGAACCCCGTACGCCTGCCCCCGGCCGAGGCCGCGGAGACCGTCGCGGCGATCGGTTCCCCCACCGACTCGTCGTTCCACCGGTACGCGGACCGGGTCGAGCACCATGCGGACCTGGCCTCCCTGGCCGGCTCCGGACGTGTGCCCGGCGCGGTGCTGGTGGCGCCGCCCGCAGGCACGTCGGGGACGGTGGAGTCCGTGCACGCCGCGACGGCGTGGGCCTTGGACGTGATCCAGTCGTGGCTGGCGGACGACCGGTTCGCGGCTTCGCGTCTGGTGTTCGTGACGCGGGGTGTGGTGTCGGGTGGGGATCTTGCGGGTGCGGCGGTGTGGGGCCTGGTGCGATCGGCACAGTCGGAGCATCCGGGCCGTTTCGGTCTGGTGGATGTGGACGGTGACGACGCCGATGTGGCGCTGGTATCGAGGGCGTTGGTGTTGGACGAGCCGCAGTTGCTGGTGCGTGGTGGTGAGGTCCTGGCGGCGCGGTTGGCTCGTGCTCAGGCACAGCAGGCTTTCCCCTGGGATCCGTCCGGTACGGTCCTGATCACTGGTGGTACCGGTGGTCTGGGCCGTACTGTCGCCCGGCATCTGGTGGTTGAGCGCGGGGTGCGGAGTGTGGTGTTGGTCAGCCGCAGGGGCCCGGGTGCCGAGGGTGCCGGGGAGCTGGTGGCTGAGCTGGAGGGGTATGGCGCGGGGGTTGTGGTCGAGGCGTGTGATGTGACGGATCGTATGGCCGTGGCCGACCTGGTCTCCCGCCACGTTCCCACCGCGGTCGTGCATACGGCCGGTGTGCTGGACGACGGTGTGGTGGAGTCGCTGACTCCCGAGCGGTTGTCGGGGGTGTTGCGTCCGAAGGTGGATGCTGCCTGGTATCTGCACGAGGCGACCGAGCACCTGGATCTGGATGCGTTTGTGGTGTTCTCGTCGGTGGCGGGCACGATCGGCAGTCCCGGTCAGGCCAACTATGCGGCGAGTAACGCCTTCTTGGACGCGCTGGCGCACCGTCGCCGGGCGGCGGGTCTGCCTGCGGTGTCGCTGGCGTGGGGCCCCTGGTCCCAGGACAGCGGCATGACCGGCACCCTCACCGAGGCCGACCTCCAGCGCATCGCCCGCCAAGGCATGCCCGAACTCACCCCCGCCCAGGGCGTGGCCCTCTTCGACGCCGCGCTGGCAGCCGGCGACGCCCAACTGCTTCCCGTACGTTTCGACCTGGCTGCCCTGCGCGAGCAGGGAGAGGTGCTCCCGCTGCTGCGCGGCCTGATCAGGACCCGCGCCCGGCGCTCGGCAGTCGGCGGTCCGGCCGCGGTGGCCGGTCTGGCGGGACGCCTGAGCGGGCTGGGGGCGGAGGAGCGGCGCGAGGTGCTCCTGGACCTGGTACGCGCCCAGATCGCGGTCGTCCTGGGCCACGCGACCCCGGAGACGATCGAGGCGACCCGCGTCTTCCAGGACCTCGGCTTCGACTCCCTGACCGCGGTCGAACTCCGCAACCGCCTCAACAACGCTACCGGCCTGCGCCTCTCGCCCACCGCCGTCTTCGACTACCCCACGGCGGACGCGCTCGTCAGCTTCCTGCTGGACGAACTGTTCGGCGCGCAGGGGGAGGCCGAGCTGCCGGTGCGGGCGCCGTCGCCCGCGGAGGCGGCCGACGACCCGGTGGTCATCGTCGGTATGAGCTGCCGTTATCCGGGGGGCGTCGCCTCGCCGGAGGACCTGTGGCGGCTGGTGTCCGACGGCGTGGACGCCGTCTCCGACTTCCCCACCGACCGCGGCTGGGACGTGGAAACCCTCTACAACCCGGACCCCGAGGCACTCGGCACCTCCTACAGCCGCTCCGGTGGCTTCCTCCACGAGGCGGCGGAGTTCGACCCCGAGTTCTTCGGGATGAGCCCGCGGGAGGCGCTGGCGACCGATGCCCAGCAGCGGCTGCTGCTGGAGACGGCCTGGGAAGCCATCGAGCGGACAGGCATCGACCCGGCATCGCTGCGGGGCAGCCGGACGGGCGTCTTCGCGGGCGTGATGTACACCGACTACGGCGACCTCCTCGTCGGCGACCAGTTCGAGGGCTACCGCAGCAACGGCAGCGCGGCCAGCATCGCCTCCGGGCGGGTCTCCTACACCTTCGGCTTCGAGGGCCCGGCGGTCACGGTGGACACCGCATGCTCGTCGTCGCTGGTGGCCCTGCACTGGGCGGCGCAGGCACTGCGCTCCGGCGAGTGCTCGCTGGCCCTCGCGGGCGGTGTGACGGTGATGTCGACACCGACCACGTTCGTCGAGTTCTCGCGACAGCGCGGACTGGCGGCGGACGGGCGCTGCAAGGCGTTCTCCGACGCTGCCGACGGTGTCGGCTGGGGCGAGGGCGTGGGCATGCTCGTGCTGGAGCGTCTGTCGGATGCGCGCCGTAATGGGCATCGGGTGCTTGCGGTGGTGCGGGGCAGTGCGGTGAATCAGGATGGTGCGTCGAATGGTCTGACGGCGCCGAATGGTCCGTCGCAGCAGCGGGTGATCCGGCAGGCGTTGGCGAGTGCTGGTTTGTCGGCTGCGGATGTTGATGCGGTGGAGGCGCACGGCACGGGTACGTCGTTGGGCGATCCGATCGAGGCGCAGGCACTGCTGGCCACTTACGGTCAGGGCCGTCCGGTGGAGCGGCCGCTGAGGCTGGGATCGGTGAAGTCCAACATCGGTCACGCGCAGGCGGCGTCGGGTGTCGCGGGTGTCATCAAGATGGTGCTGGCGATGCGTCATGGTGTGCTTCCGCGGACACTGCATGTCGATGAGCCCTCGACCCATGTGGACTGGGACGCAGGGGCGGTGGAGCTGCTGACCTCTGCTGCTGAGTGGCCGCAGGGGGAGGGGCCGCGCCGTGCGGGAGTCTCCTCGTTCGGCGTCAGCGGTACGAATGCCCACGTGATCCTGGAGCAGCCCGAACCGGTCGCGGCCGACGCAGCACCGGACACTCCGGTGACCGAGCCCGGCGCGCTGGCTTGGGTGCTTTCCGGCAGGAACGAGGCCGCGCTGCGCGGCCAGGCGGCACGCCTGCTGTCCCTGGTCGCCGGCCATGAGCCACTGTCCGCACTGGATGTCGGCCACTCGCTGGTGACGGGGCGGTCGAGCTTCACCCGCCGCGCGGTGGTGTGGGGCCAGGACAGCGACGCACTGGTACGGGCACTGTCCGCGCTCGCGGTGGGCGAGGCCGACGCCGGTCTGGCGGAGGGCTCGGCCGGTGCCGGGAAGACAGCCTTCTTGTTCTCGGGCCAGGGTTCGCAACGCCTGGGTATGGGCCGGGAGTTGTACGGCCGTTTCCCGGTGTTCGCGGCGGCGTTCGATGCGGTGTGCGCCGCGCTGGATGAGCACCTGGAGCGTCCTTTGCGGGACGTTGTCTGGGGTGAGGACGCGGAGCTGCTGAACCGGACCGCGTACGCCCAGGCGTCCCTGTTCGCGATCGAGGTGGCGCTGTACCGCCTGGCGGAGTCGTGGGGCGTGCGCCCGGACTTCGTGGCGGGCCATTCGATCGGTGAAGTATCCGCGGCGCATGTGGCGGGCGTCTTCTCCCTCCCGGATGCCTGTGCGCTGGTCGCGGCACGCGGCCGGCTGATGCAGGCCCTCCCCGCCGGCGGGGCGATGGTGGCGATCCGGGCGACGGAGGACGAAGTTCTTGCGCATCTGACGCCGCAGGTGTCGATCGCGGCCGTCAACGGCCCGTCGTCGGTCGTGGTCTCGGGCGCCGAGGAGGCAGTGCTCGCCGTCGCGGCGCACTTCGAGGGGGAGGGACGCAAGACCAGCAGGCTGCGGGTCTCGCACGCCTTCCACTCACCACTCATGGAACCCATGCTGGACGACTTCCGCGCGGTGGTGGCACGGCTGTCGTTCGGCACACCGGCGATCCCCGTCGTGTCGAACCTGACAGGCAGCCTCGCCGAACCCGACCAGCTCACCCGAGCCGACTACTGGGTCCGGCACGTCCGCGAAGCAGTGCGTTTCGCGGACGGGATACGCGCTCTGGACGCGGAAGGGGCGACGCGGTTCCTGGAACTCGGCCCGGACGGTGTGCTGTCGGCACTGGCCCGCGAGTCCGCACCTGACGAAGCCGTACTCGCCCCCGTCCTGCGCAAGGACCGCCCCGAGGGGACGACGCTGCTGGGTGCCCTGGCACAGCTGTACGTCCGGGGTGTGAGCGTGGACTGGACGGTGCTGTTCGGTGGCACGGGTGCGCGGTGGGTGGATCTGCCGACGTACGCGTTCCAGCGTGAGCGGTTCTGGCCGTCGGGTGGGGCGGTGCGTGCGGGCGACGTGCGGTTCGCGGGTCTGGGCTCGGCGGGGCATCCGTTGCTGGGTGCGGCGGTGGAGCTGGCGGGTTCGGGTGGTTTGCTGTTCACGGGCCGGTTGTCGGTGTCCTCGCATCCGTGGTTGGCGGATCATGTGGTGCTGGGGTCCGTCCTCGTCCCCGGCACGGCGTTGGTGGAACTGGTGTTGCGAGCGGCCGATGAGGTCGGCTGTGATGTGGTGGAGGAGCTGACGCACGCCGCGCCCCTGGTGCTGCCCGCCTCGGGCAGTGGTGTGCAGGTGCAGGTATGGCTGGGGGAGCCGGACGGTTCGGGTCGACGGCAGGTCTCGGTGCACGCGCGTGAGGACGAGGACCCGTGGACGCTGCACGCCGAAGGTGCGGTGACCACAGGGGCCGAAGCGGCTCCCTTCGATGCCGCCGTATGGCCTCCGAAGGGCGCGGAGGCCGTGGACGTGGCCGACTGCTACGACGAACTCGCCGACAGTGGGCTCACGTACGGCCCGGTGTTCCAGGGCCTGCGGGCGGCCTGGAAACTCGGCGGGGACATCTACGCCGAGGTGACGCTTCCCGAGGGCACCGACGGTGACGCCTACGGCCTGCACCCGGCGCTCTTCGACGCGGCGCTGCACGCCGCGGCACTGAGCGGCGGTGAAGCGGGCGGCGTCCCGTTCTCCTGGGCCGGAGTGTCCCTGCACACTTCCGGCGCCTCGCGTCTCCGCGTCCGTATCCGTGACACGGGCGGCGCGCTGTCCGTCGCGATCGCGGATTCGACCGGTGCGCCCGTCGCCTCGGTGGAGTCACTGGTGATCCGCCCGCTCCTGCCCGGACAGCTGCGGACCACCGACCGTGACTCCCTCTTCAGGGTCGACTGGAACCCCGTCCCGCTCACGGACGAGCGCGTCGAGCTGGGCACCGGTCCGGAGGGCGAGCCGTTGCGGACCCTCGCGGACCTGGAGCCGCTGGCGGAAGCGACCGTGCCCGGAGCGGTCCTGGTCTCGCCGCCCGCCGACACCACCGGAACGGTGGAGTCCGTACACGTCGCTGCCGGCTGGGCCTTGGAAATGGTGCAGTCGTGGCTGGCGGATGACCGGTTCGCGGCTTCGCGTCTGGTGTTCGTGACGCGGGGTGTGGTGTCGGGTGGGGATCTTGCGGGTGCGGCGGT
>NZ_JBVIBD010000050.1:0-18643 GCF_055573595.1 Streptomyces sp. NPDC030165
GGCCCAGCCGGGCATAAAGAATTGCGGTGCAATTCTAAGTGAATCCGGAATGCCGCGAGCGGCATTCCAAGAAAGACGCTTCGCGCCTTTCCGAGTGGTTTCTGTCCGCTTTATCTGCGCGCCAAAAGAATTGAATTCAATTCCCTCGCGCTTCGCGCATCGGGTGAAATCCTTTCCTTTTTCCTGACTTTGTCGACATCTATTTTCTCCCTTGATCTTGCATTAACTTGCTTTTCTGACCTCTCCAGCTTGGTGCATTTTCTGGCTGATCAGGCGTGCATCAACCCAGAATCCCTATGTACAGTTGGCAGTTTACCGGCACCCCCCCGATTCCCGCCCCGCCCCTATCCTGCGTGATGCATCAAAGTGATGCCCTGGATAGAGTCTGGGATTCTGTCCCACCACCCCGGCGGCTTCAGACATGGAAATGCCCCCTCCGGAGAGGGGGCGACTTTGTATTTCCGCAGGTCAGATAGCGTCGCCTTGTCCGGCGTCCTCCTCGCTGGTCTCGCGCTTTTCGATGCCGCGCTGCTCGTAGAAGGTGATGAGTTGGGTCATGGTGAACTTCTCGTCTCGGCCTTCCCCGATTCCGCGCGGGAATCCGTTGTTCACACCCTTGTCTCGGCGGGACTTGTGCTGGCGGATCAGGCTCGCCTCGATGTTGTATCCGCGGGCCTGCATCTCCCGGGCGATCTCGGCGATTGAGAGGAGCACAGGGGCCTCCAGAGGGTCCTGGGAGTCCGCGACACCGCCCTGGCCGGGGATGAGCCGGAGCCTGTCACGCTGACCTGTCACACCGGGTGTCACACTCCCCTCAGCCGTGACACCGTGACCTGCGGTTTCGTCACTCAGGCCCCCCTCTGAACCCTCGTTCGGGCCGTCGGCGGCGTCGTCACGTGACGCGGCCCGCAGGAGGGCCGGCGGCTGCTCCGGGGAGGGTGCGGGCGGGGCGGTGTAGAGGGCCGTGGTGCTGTAGCCGTGGGTGGCGCGCAGCTCCTTGTAGTAGGCCGCCAGAAGCCTGTATGCCTTCCGCTGGTTCTCGTCTTTGGTGAGTTCCGGGTCGTACGGAACATAGGGAACCTGAATTCGTACGGTCTCGCCGGTGTCCAGGACCAGGACCATTCGGCCCGCCTTTTTCTGCGGGGTCGGCATCGTCGCGTTGCTGCCGACGATGCGGTTCCACTGTTTTTGGCTGTAGCTGCCCATAATCTTCAGCGGGAAGAGGGGCGCCAGGGACACCTTTCCGAACTGGTCATCCCGGAAATCCTGGAATACCGCGATGATGTGCACGTTCACTTCGCGACCGAGGCGGGCAATTGCTGCTACCCCTTCCCGCCAAATCGGATCGCTCGCCGACTCATCAGACTTTTTCGTCGCCATGTGCTGTTCTTTGAGAATGTCGGCGAGTTGGTTTCCCTCCTCCAGGATCATGTAAACGGGCTCGAATACGGTGCGGACCTTTTGCTTCTTCTCGTAGTTCCGAGCCTTCACTACTTCGGCCAGCCACATGATGGCCGCACGCATGTCCTGCGGAGCCTCAGGGTTGATGTAGGGGTGGACGCCTTCAATTCCGGTAATGAGGGGCGTCAGGCTAATCATCTTGGGGTCAACCGGAATGATGGTGCCGCGCTTCATCACCATCTGGATAGCGAGCCATTGCAGCATGCCCGACTTTCCACCGCCGGACCCGACCGAGAGCACCCAGTGGGCCTGTTCGTCGCTCATTTTCTGGATGATCGGCTCGTTGTTCTCGTCCTGGCCGAGGTAGAACTCGTCCGGGCCGAGGCTGGCCAAGACTTCCTGCACCTTGGGGTCCCAGATGTCTACGGCCTCCGGCGGCTCGGGCACGGGGGCCGGCGGCTTGGGCGGCGGCTTGTGGGTGTAGACCGCGGTGAAGGTCTCGCCGGTGAGGGTGATCCGGGCCGCCCACTCCCCCGGCAAGCGGCTGTTGATCAGGGCGGACAGGTTGTGCCGGTCGGTCTCGGAGCCGCGCCAGGTCCAGGGCAGGCGGATGACGATCCGGGCATCCGGCGCCGCCAGGGACGGCGGGAGCTGCAACCAGGCCTCCCGCGGCTCCTCCTCCGGCAGATCCAGGTCCTGGCGCAGGACAGCCCAGATGCGGGGGCCGTATACGGCGTCGTCGCCGGGCGGCTTGGGCTGCCACTTCACCGCAGCGGCGACCGTCGCCACGAGCGCCAGAACGAGGGCGAGGAGAGTCCAGCCGCGCCAGGCCGGGACGACCAGGCCCGCGGCGGTGGCGAGCAGGGCGACGCGGGCCAGGGCGCGGGCGGCGTACGGCCAACGGCTCCACTTGCCGGCGGTGTGCGCGATGGTGGCGACGACGGGCGCCGCGGCGTCGTACGCCGCCTTCGCGCCGCGCCGGGCCTTGGCGGTCCAGGAGGCCGCACGGATGGCCGTACGGACGCACCAGTCCAGCGTCTTGGCGCCGCGCCCTTCGAACGCTTCGATCCGGCGGGCGAGCGTGCGGGCCCACTGGTGCGGTACGGGCTTCTTGACGAGGCTCACCTTGGGGGGCGCCAGGGCGATGGACCCGAGCTGGGTGGCGGGGGGCCGGGTGTCCGGCAGGGCCGCTCCGGCGTGCCAGAACGTGGCGGTGGACTTCGCCTTGCCGGACAGTTCCCGGCCGCCGAGGAACCGCGCGCACCAGGCGATGGTCTTGCCGATCGCCTTGAAGAGGCCTCCCAGGGCCCGCAGGAATCCGCCGCCGCCGCCGCGGAGCGCGCGGATGGTGCGGCGGTCCAGGCCGCCGGCGGCGCCGCTGCGGCCCCTGACCAGGAGCCAGAGCACCCAGATCACTACGACGAGGACGACCACGCCGCCGCCGCTGGGCAACGTGTGGAAGAGATCCAGTTTCAGGCTCGGACTATCGGCCAGGTCGTGACGCATACCGGTGGCCGCAGCATGTGCTGCGGGTGGATAGGTCATGCTCTGCACCGTCCCCTTCTGCTCCGTGGGAGGGGACCCGCCCGCCCGGCAGGTGCTTGGTCTGTGGCAGGACCCCTGCCGGGCGGTGCGGATCTCCTCGTTCTGACGGGCGTATGACTGATAGTGACGCCCGGGTATGACAGTCGGCTCCTGCTTTTCCTGGGATTCATGGGCCCGGTGGAAAAACAGTCCGATGATCCGGTTTCGCTGCGTGACGACCGCGGCGGACCGAAGCAGACGATGACAGCCGGACCGGACAGGGGCGTCCGGTCCGGTCCGGCTGGTCGTCACAGGTAGCCGGCGTCCAGCCCGTCGTTGGGCTCCTGCTTCGCCTCCCGCAGGTAGCGGCGAACGGTCTCCTGGTACTTCGGGTCGCCGGGGTGGCGGTCCACCCGCGCGGCGAGGGCGCGGGCGATGTGGTCGGCGTCCGTGACACCGCTGGACACCAGCGTCCGGACGCCCTCCGCGATGGACAGGCCAGCCTTCTTCTCGGGGCGTCCGGTGTGGACGGGCTCCGGCTCCGGGCGGACGTCCGGGCGGGTGACGTGCCGCGTGTCCGCCCCGCTGACCTGGCCGGATACGGCATCCGTCGGACATCCGGAGGCGTCCGGACGGACGCTTGTGGCGTCACGGCGCCGTGAGTCCATGACGTCATGACCGTCTTCGCGGCGGAACGCGGTGGCGACGTCGTAGACCTCCCGCAGCGTCCAGCCGTCGGCCCGCGCGGCGTCGATCGCCCGGGCCGTCTCCTGCCGGGTGTCGCCAGCCGCGTAGGACGCGGGGTCGCGCACGATGGCGTCCGCCGCCGTGCGGAGCGTCTGCGTGGTGCGGTCGGCGGACGGGCTGACGACGTCGGCCTGGACGACGTCGTCCTGGCGGTGCTGCTGGGCGGGCTCGGGGATCAGGTCCGCGTACTGGCCGCGGGTGCGCTCCGCCGCCAGGAGCTGGAGTACAGAGCGGTGCTCCGCGTTCGCCGACAGGCGCCGGACGCCGCTGATCGCAATTTTGGCGTTGGCCTTGGACACCTCCGCCGCGACCCACTGCTGGTCGTCTTCGGACAGGTCCCGGTCGATGTGCCGCATGACCGCGAGCCACAGCAACTTGGCCACGAGGGAGACGGCGGCGCCGACCACCGCCATGGCCACCGACCCAGCCAGGAGCCCTTCCCACGCGATGGCGACCATGGTCACGGCCAGCAGCCCCCAGCCCAGACGCCGAGCAAACGTGCGCTTGCCCGGGTCGAACCTCGCCAGGAACTCCAGCAGGATCACCACGGCCCACGAGACGTCGAATAGGGAGGCTGCGGCGTACCCGGCGCCGCCGTGCAGCAGGGAGCCGATGGAGATCGTGCTCCACACCACGGCTACGAGGGTCAGGCCCAGAACCAGGACGACAGCGCCGCGTACGGCGATCGCGTCCCAGTCCCGGGGCAGGGGCGGTACGGGCTTGGTGACCGTCCGGGGGATCTTGTGCGTGACCCCGTCGATGGTGTGCTCCACCCACTCCGTGCGGGTCTCGGTCGTGCGCTTCACGAGGATCGGGTCCTTTCCGGGGGCTCAGACCGCGGGGGCGGCGGGGGCGTCGTCGGGGGCGGGGGCGGCGGGGAGAGGGAGGCCGCGTTCGACCAGGGCGGCCGTCAGGTAGTCGGTCGCCTCGGCCTCCTCGACGCGGAGCTGGTAGCGGCCGAACGCAAGGGCGACGATCTGCGCCTCGGTCACGGCGGGCTTCAGGAAGATGTCCGCCTCACGCACGAGGTCAAGGGCAACGGCCATCAAGCGGTTGTGCCGACGGCGGGTCACGCGCTCCCCGGAGGTCTGCGCGGGGCGCTTACGGAAGAACATGAGGGCTCCTTGGGGACGCCACGACGTCGTGGCGTCATGGGGTCATGCAGCGGTCTGGTAGGCGTCCGCGCACGGCGTGCAGGCACCGAGGCGGGTACTGATCACGTAGGGGCGGACCGTCCGGCACTCCGGGCAGGTACGGCGGGCGCGCATCATCGCTGCGTGCGCCCGCCACCGGCCCGGGGTCATCGGGCGGACCGGCAGGGCCAGGTCCCGGCGGTAGAGGTAGGCCACCCCGATACCGCGGCGGTGGCGCCACAGGATCTGTGCGACCGGGTCCTGGCCCCCGGGGCGAAGGCCGGCCGCACGGAGCTGGCGACGCGTCGCCAGTCCGTCCGGGGCCAGGTTGAGCGGGTAGGTGGGGAGGCCGTAGCGCTCGCCCTGCGGGTCGTAGAACTTCACTGCGGCCTCCCTTCGGGGGCTGGTGGCGTCACGGACTCATGGGGCCGTGACGCCACTTCGGGGGAATCAGTGCAGGTCACGGGTGTCGATCTCGCCGGGCCAGACCACGTCCGTCCAGTCCCACCCGGCCCAGTCGGCGATCCGGTCCTGGTACTCGCGGCACACGTCCCGCAGCGGCCGGCACCCCGGCAGCCGAGCCCAGCCGTAGGCCAGATCGACCAGCAGCAGGTACCGGACCACCAGGTGCGCCACAACGTCCCGGACGGTCATGGTCACCACCACCCCGACGACCGCTTCGGGCTCGCCTTCTTCACGAGCCGCAGCTCGGAGGAGCGGCACAGCACGGGGCCGATCAGGATGCCGACGCCGTGAACGGTCCAGCGGCCGTCCGTACGGTGGGTCGGCGGTACCTCGTCCACGATCCGGCCCGTGCAGCCGACCGCGCGGGGATCGTCCTCGCACGCGACGATCTCGACTTCATCTCCCGCGTCGAACACGGTCACCACCACCCCGACGACCGCTTCGCGACCCTGGCGGAGGCCTCCTCAGCCAGGACCGCCGCCCTAGCCCGCTCCGCCGCGACAATCTCGGCAGAGAGCCGCTGCTCTGCGACCGCCCACGCCTGCTCGATACGCCGACCCGCCGCGCCGTAGCCCGCACCACAGGCCGCCCGCGCACCGGCGGCGCTCACGGCCGCGACGACCGTGCGACGCTCAGAGCCGGACAGGCCGGACATCTCCCGACGCTGCACCGCCTCCAGGTCCCGCCGGGCCGCCTCGAGGACCCGGTCCAGCCGCTTGATCTCGCTCGCCATGTCAGCCCCGCTTCGGGTAGGTGTGGCCGGGCGGGGGGTACGGGGAGCCCGAGCAGACCGGGCCGCAGGTCAGACCCTCCAGAACGACGTTGTCGAAGTCGCTGAGCGGGCGGTCCGTGTTGGACGCCTCCAGCGCGTCGGTCAGCGCGTCCGTACGGCGGTTGTCGTCGTCGGTCGTCTCACGTCGGAAGCTCACAACCAGCCCTCCTTCACCGGCTCCGGGGCGGCCGGCAGCCGCAGCGGCCAGACCACCCAGCCCGACCAGCCCTCCTGCGACGGCCACCCGGACCGCGAGACCCACTCGCCGGGGGCCGCACCCGCCGCCTCCGCCGCCGCCTGCGCCTGGTCCCGCTCGTGGTGCACACTCACCGGACGCCCCCGGTCCAGCAGCACGAAGACGTAGCGGGACGCCCGCTCAACAGCCAGCGCCGTACGGGCCGCCGCCAGCTCCCTCTCCGCCTCCGCCTGCGTCCGGCGCAGACCGCCGATCGTGATCGAGGCACTACCGGCCGCGGCTTCCAGCTCATCCACACGGCGGGCGGTCTCGTCAGCCTCCGTCTCCAGGAACGTCACGCGCTCCCGGGCGGCGGCCGCCTCTTCCTTGGCTCCCGCCAGCTCCCCCTCGAGGGCCGCCAGGGTGCTGGACCGCATGATGCGGATCACTGGGCACCCCCTGACCGGGCACGGAGCGCGTCGGCGGCCTTCCGGGCCTCCTCCGCAGCCCGGGCCGCGTCCTGCGCCCGCCGGATCGCGTCGGCGGCGGCGGGCTCGATGTCGGTGTTCGCCATCAGACCGCCACCCCCGCCCGCACCGGCAGGACACCGGTCTCCTGGAGGGACCGGACGCCCCGGCGGACCACCTTGGTCATGGCGGCCGGGGAGTAGCCGAAGCAGCGGGCGCCAATGTCGCGCTTCTGGTGCCCGTCGGGCAGCAGCAGCAACGACGCGGCCTCACGGACCGGCAGTCCCTTGGCGACGTCCACGCGCCACACGGCCTCTTCATCGGCCGACGGGCTGGCGGGCAGGTCCAGGGACGTCACGGCGTCCGACCAATCCGCCGGCCGCTCCGACGCACGCTTCGGGCGGTAGTAGTTCCTGGCGGCGGTCCGCACGACCGGCCGCAACCACGCCATGGCGTGGTCGTCGTCGGCGCGCATCCCCCCGACGTACCGGCAGGCCAGCATCCAGGTCTCGCCAGCGATGTCGTGCGCGTCCGCCGGACGCGTCGCACGAGTCGCGGCGTAGGCCAGAACCTTGCCGGAGTACCGGCGGAACAGCTGATCCAGCCGTTCCGCCGACGCGGCCGAAAGCCGCCCTACCTGCGGAGACACACTCCGCGTGTCGCTACGATCCCTCACAGGACCGCTCCTCTCTGCTCTCGACAGATGGATGTGGTCTCAGGTCCCGACCAGCGGTTGCGTCGCTGGTCGGGACCGTCCTTCGGAGCCGGTGGTACTGAAAGCTCCCCGTCACCGCCCGCGAAGCGCAGGTGCGGGCGGATCAGGCAACCTTCAGGTCAGACCGGCCAGCCGTCGGCCCGCAGCTTGTCGTCCGTCCGGCGGTCCAGCTCCCGGATCTTGTCGTCCGCCGACTCCTTGAACTGGTCGTACTGGCCGCGCAGGCCCCACTCCGACGCCCGCTGCTGGCACCGGACGTCATCCACCGCCGAGGCGTGCAGCTCCTGGTCGGTCAAGTGGCTGTAGTCGCGCTTCTTCGCCATGAGATCGATCTCCCGTCAGGCTTCGGTACGGCGGTTGCGTCGCCGTACCTAATGGCTAGCCATTACAGAGTGCAGGGGTGCGTCACTCATGTCAATGGCTAGCCTTAAAATCTTTTCAGGGATAGCCTTATGCTTCCCACCAGGAGGAAGAGAGGATGGATGAGGAGGTGAAGACAGGCATGACTGGATACCGCGAGCTGGCTGATGACCTGCGGCAACGCATCAACGCGGGCGAGTTCCCTGTAGGCGAGACCCTGCCCCGCATCGTCGATCTGATCGACGAGTACGGCTTGTCGAAGCAGACCATCAGGGACGCCATCGGCGTGTTGTCCGACGAAGGACTCGTCGTCACGTCCAAGAAAGCCGGCACCATCGTCCGGAACCGCACCTCGGTACGCATCCCACTCAGCCGCTACCGCAGCGTGCTCGCACCCGGGGGGACTCGGGGCCCCTGGGAGACCGCGACCGCCGAACAAGGTCTCGACGGACACATGCAGCTCATCAAGGTGGACCATGTCCCCGCTGATGACTCACTGGCACAGCTCCTGAACCTCCAGCCCGGTGACAACCTGGTGTACCGACTTCGCCACGCGATCATCAGGCCCGATGAAGTCGTTCAGGTCCAACACGCCTGGTACCCCCAAGCACTCGCCGAGGAAGCAGGGATCGACACCCCAGAGAAGGTCACTGGGGGCATCTACGGCGCACTCTCGGCCGCCGGCCACCAGCCAGCGACAGCCAGCGAAACGGTCAGCGCCCGCCCGCCGACACTGACCGAAGCGAACCAGCTCCGCATCGGCGGACGCGTGAACGTGATCACTCTCGAACGCATAACCAAGGACTCCAATGGCCGCCCTCTCGAAGTCCTACGGGCCGTAGGACCGGCGGACCGACTCCAGTACTCCTATGACGACCTGCCCCTTATCGACACCACTGCGAGGGACCGCTGATGCCTGAGGACCCGATCGGCCAGGAGATGGCCCGCATCCTGAACGAAAAACTCCAGCGGGTGATCGACAAGCAGACCGAGCACACCATCGCCCTGGCCAACCACACCGCGTCGCTTGACCGGCTGGAGAGAACCCAGGAGCAGGCACAGGCCACGCTCGCCGAACACGGGGAGCTGCTGGCTCAGATCCTGGACATCCTCCGGGACAACCGCGAGTGACGCCATGACGTCACGAAGTCATGAGGTCACTTTCTCCCGCGGGAGAAGCCTGTCCAGTGCTCCCAAGGGATTGCAGCAGGTCAGCACGGAACCTGGCGGACAGAGATCGCGTTGGGAGAGCAGGCACCTACAGGCGTAGGCTCCTGCGCAACCAGAACCACAACTGATCCAAAAAAAGCCGAAGGCCCCTCACCGGGTCTCTTCCAGGGGTCGAAGCCTGGAAGAGGTCGAAGTCCGGAGTTGGGGCCGACGGCGGACGACCAAAGGTCCATGGCCGAGTGTACGGGCTGTCCGGAGCAGATCGCGAGATGACCTCGTGATTCCGGTCTCCCCGTACACCCGCGCTGTGGGCCGCAGAAAGGCAACTGTGCCCCCCAGCAGAACCGCTGAATCCCCCGAAGTCCCCCAGCAAGCCAAGCCCAAATCCAAGTCCGCGACGGTCTCGAATCTGGACCGTGACGGTGTTCCGGCCGGTGCCCGCCTGATCGCGGGCGTCAAGGCCGGGTGGTACTTCCGTGCCTCCGACCGGATGATCCTGCACCGGGCGAAGGAGACCGCCCCCGCACTGCCCGTCGGCACGGTGCCCGTGATCCTCGGGCGGATCACCTACCGCATGTCCGACCGGCGGCACACGAAGATCGCCTACCAGATCCGGACCGACGAGGGCCCGCGCATCGTCAGCGCGGAGGAAGTTCTCGACGGCACGTGGGCCGACAAGGCCGGCCGCGACCGGCCGGTGTCCTCCGACGAGCGGCAGGCGTACGCCCGGATCATGTCCGAGGAGGTTCGCGCGGCCGGGGAGGTCCCCGCCATCCCCGTCAAGGACAAGGATGGCGGCCTGGTCCTGCCGGACGTCGATGCCCAGGAGCTGGGCTACCTGCGCACCAGCGACCCCGACCAGGGCGCCGCCCACGAGGGGTGGCGGACCGTGTTCGGCAAGGCGACCCTGGCGCCGCGGACGACGCTGGTGTTGTCCGCGATGTTCGCGGGCCCGCTAGTCTCCAGCCTGCACGGCGTTCCGGCCCACATCTTGAACCTCACCGGCACGGGCCAGATCGGCAAGTCCAGCACGCAGGTGATCATGTGTGCGCTGATGGGTGACCCCAGCGAGGCGTACGAGCTGTTCGGCTCGATGAACAACACCGGTCTGTACCTGCCTGAGGTCTTGATCGAGGCCCGCTACCTGCCGATGTGCCGGGAGGAGACGTCGTCCTCAGCCTTGTCCCTGCCGGAGCTGGAGAAGCTGTTCAGCCGGATCGTGGCGGGCGGT
Source organism: Streptomyces sp. NPDC030165 (assembly GCF_055573595.1). Taxonomy (NCBI): domain Bacteria; kingdom Bacillati; phylum Actinomycetota; class Actinomycetes; order Kitasatosporales; family Streptomycetaceae; genus Streptomyces; species Streptomyces sp. NPDC030165. The sequence continues at coordinate 10,161 of NZ_JBVIBD010000050.1, forward strand.
AAGCGGGGGCGCCTCGGTCAGGGCGGGGCCCGCAAGCAGGGCGCCGGCATCTGGCACAGCGTCTTCGTGACGTCCTCGAACGAGTCCCTGTTGCGCCAGGGCCAGGTCGAGTCCCTGGCCTCCCGCCTCCTTCAGCTCGAGGGCCCGTTCTTCGCTGATGCCGCCACCACCGCCGAAGCGCGGGACCTGGCCTGCCGCTTCCACGGCTGGCCGCTGGTGTGGGCCCGGGAGGCGGGCATGTTCAGTGCGGACCGGGTTACCCAGTGGCGCACCCTGCACGCTGAGGTCGTGGAGCGGCTGCTCACCGAGGAGGCCCGGCAGGCGGGCGGTATCCCGCTGACGCTGGCCCGGATCCTGGCGGCCTGGTGCATCGGCGCGTACATGCTCGCGGAGATCCTGGGTTTGCCGGAGCTGGGTGCGAAGGCCGAGGAGGACGCCGCCGCGGAACTGCCGCGCATCCTGGGTGACGTCGCCGAGACCCACCTGACGGCCGGACAGGTGCTGTGGGAGAAGGTGGCCGGCGCCATTGCGCAGGAGCCTGCCTCCTGGGTGGACTCTAGTGTCCTGGCGCCCGACAGCTGGCGGGCGCTGGAGTTCAAGCCGCGGCGGGTCCTGGGCTACTACCACCAGGGACGTGTGCACGTGTACGTGTCCACGCTGACGGAGGTCACGAAAGCGGCCGGGATCGATACGCCCGTACCGGGCCTCAAGGAGCTGGTCAAGCGCGGGGTCCTGGTCAAAACGGAGGCGGCCAAGCTGGCGTCCAAGCACCCCACGAAGGAGCTGCGGGCGGCGGTGCCCGGCCGGGTGTACGTCTTCGACACCAGGGCCGCGCAAGAGGCATTCACCGACCGGGAGGCGCCCCCGCAGGTGACCCCGGACCAGGTGCCCGAGCCTGCCGACGGTTCGGCGACGGTGGCGGCTGAACAGCGGGCGATGGAGCCGTTTCGCAACCGTGCTGCCCCTGGTCAGGACCAGGAACGCGAGTCCGGTACGTCACGGCGTCATGACGTCACCAAGGCTGTCATTCCGCCGATACCGGCTGAGCCGCCGGTCGTCCTGTACCCGCCCGCCCGGGCCGCCGTCACCGATGCCGAGTTCGCCTCCCTGGTCTCCCGCGCCTCCGGCCGGACCCTGTCGGCGACCCGGTTCGGTGTCCTGGGGGGGCGGGATGAAGCGGTGCAGCTCTACCTGCCCAACCACGAACCGGTGGAACTGGGGGCGGTGCCTCGAGGTGTGCACGACGCCGCGAACCTGATGAAGGCGTACCGGCTCAAGACGCTGTGGGTGCACGCCTCCGCCCGGGCCGTGATGGGCCTGCCCGACTACGACGAGCGCCGCCAGCTCGGGATCGAGCAGCAGCGGGCCGCCACCGGGCTCGCGCCGGACGCCCCGGTGCGGGCCCCCGGTGCTTCCACCGCCGTTCCGCATCCGTGGGCCACGCCTGGCGGCGGGCTGCCTGTCGCCGAAGTCACCCATGGCGGCCTGTCGGCCTGGATGACGCTCGTACTGGCCGGGGACACCGAAAAGCCGGAACGGCTGACGGTGGCCTTCCCCGAGTACGAGGACCGGTTCGACAAGGCGAAGCAGCCCGGCCGCGGCGGGTGGGGCGGTGCCTCCACACCGGAGGAGCTGCTGGACGCGCTGATGGTCTACCTGCTGTCCACCATGCACGGCACCCGGGAGCGGCCGAAGGTCACGCCGTACTACGCCTCCCCCAACCGCACCGGGGAGGACCTAGCGGGCGGGCGGGAGCGCACCGACGTGCTGTGTCGGGCTGTACGGGAGCGGGCTGTCCCTCCGGCCGCGCTGGGTGTCCGGCTGTGCCCGCTGATGGTGCCGCAGCAGTGGCACCGCCCGCCGGAGGAGATCACCGAGGAGGAGCGGGCGGCCGGGTGGCTGCACCGCTACGACAAGTCCGCCGCGTGGCTGGCCGCGTACGGGCCGACCAAATTGGGCATCGGGGAGCCGACCCACGGCCCGGAGGGCACCGTCTACGCCCAGTCGATGGCCGGGTACTGGCGCCTCGCTGACGTCCCCGGCACCGGACCCACGGGCCTGCCCACCCTGTTCTTCCGGGAGGTCGAGGAAGGCGGGTACTGGCTGACGACCCCCAGCGTGGAACTGCTGCGGGAGCTGTACCCGTCCTGGGTGCCTCGCGTGCTGGAGTCGTGGCACTGGGAGACCAGCAAGGCCGCCCTGTCCGGCATGTACAAGCTGATGAGCACCGGCCGGGCCCGCATCCTGGCCAGTGCGGACGCGGGGCGCCCCGGTGCCCGGTGGGCGAAGCAGGTCAACGGGCGGATCTACCAGAGCTTCCGCGGCTACCTCTCCCGCGCCGCCGGCCCCCTCACCGACCACGCCACCGGCGCTGACTACGCCGCGGACATCTACTACCGGCCGGACTGGGCTCACATGATCATCAGCCACGGAACCGCCAACCTGTACCGGAATCTGGTGAAGTTCGCCACCGAAGACCGGCGCATGCCGCTGAGCGTGTACGTCGATGCCGCCACGTACGCCAGCACCGAGCCCGACCCCGTCAAGGGGCGGCCCGCTTCCATGGTCATCGGTTCCCAGGGCGGCGGCTGGACCACTGAGGGCACCGCCCCCCTGCCCCACCTCCTCGAGGCGATCCTGCACGACCCGGACAACCTGCACGGCGCGACGTCCGCGCTGAACCGCTACCTCCAGGAACGAGGGGAGTAAGCCATGGCCAAGTGGTGGCCGTTCGGCCGCAAGAAGGACCGGGAGGCGCCCCGGGAGGCGCCCCGGGAGGAGCCCCGCCAGGCTCCGGCGCCCCGGGAGGAGCCCGCCCCCGCCCCTACCCCGAAAGAGGGCAAGAGGGGCGGCCTCCTCGGACGCCTCTTCGGGCGGGGCAAGAAGAAGGAGGCCCCCGCCCCGCCCCCCGAGGCACCGCCGCAGGCCCCGGCCGAGGCACCGCCGCAGGCCCCGGCTCCCGAGGCACCGCCGCAGGCGGAGGCCGGAGAAGGCCCGGCCCCCGGGGGAGAGGAGCCGCAGGCACCGGCCGCTCCGGAGCCCGAACGCACCTACCCCCCTTTCCTGCACGTCAGCGCTGACGGGGAGTGGTACATCTCCGACACCGTCTGGGAAGGCGTCATGTCCGGCACCCTGCACGGCCGCGACGTGAAGACCTTCCTAGACGCGATAGAGGGAGAAGGCGGACCGGACTATCACACCGCCATCCCGCTCGTGGCCGAGGCGTACGGCATCCCCCCCGGTCTACTCGACATGGACCGCTCCACCGTCTACTCCGTGACCTACTGACCCACCGGCCGGAGCCCTTCCCCTGGAAGGTCCCCGCGGGCCGGACGGTGCCTGGATCGCCGACACCCGCTGACCTGGGGGACTGGGGGGCCGTTTTCCCTGGTGGACGCGCCCCCTGGGGGAGCTGGGGGACTGGGGGACTGGGGGCCGGGCCGTCCCTCATGTGGGTGATGGACAGAGTCCTGCGGCCGCAGGACGATCCGCAGAAAGCGCCTGGAAAGACTGCACCATCCACCGACATCCGCGTACCTCAGCATGGGCCCGGTCGTCTCGCGCGACCGGGCCGCGCGCGTCACGACGCGCACATGCCATCAAGAGCCCGCACCTGGAGTGCGGGCTCTTTTGTGCTGATCAGCCTCCTGCCGTGAGCCCGCGGCCCCGTGCAGCCATGACGTCACCAACACCGTAGGCTGCCGCCATGGACATCTTCACCATGGCGAACCAAAAGGGTGGTGTGGGCAAGACCGCCAACACCATCAACTTGGGAGCCGCGCTGGCCGAGTACGGCCGGCGCACCCTCATCGTGGACTGGGACCCCCAGGGCCACATGACCGAGGCGTGCGGCATCCCGGAGTCGCCCGACACCCACACCATGAAGGGGTGGGTCCTGGGTGAATGGACCGGCGACCCTCACAGCCTGGTCGTGCCCTACCGCGAACGTCTCGACGTGCTGCCGACGAACCTCGACATGTTTCTGCTCGACAAGGGGCTGTACCAGGTCAACGCGCGCGAAATGCGGCTGGCCCGACTGTTGGAGCAGTTCGAGGACGACTACGACGCAGCCGTCATCGACAGCCCACCGTCCCTGGGCATCGGCATGGAGTGCGCTCTGATGGCCGCCCGGGTGCGTAAGGGCCGACGGTCGGGGCTGGTCGTCCCGGTGGAAGCCGAAGACTCCAGCATCCGCGCGCTACGGCTGCTGCTGCGGCAGGTCGCCATCCTCTCCGACGCCATGGATGCCCGGATCGACATCCTGGGCCTGGTGCCCTCCCGCTACGACCTGCGCGACGGGGAAGTGGTCTCCAGCATGCTGGAGGCTTTCCGGGGGCTGGGTGAGCCGCCCGTGATCGCGGAGATCAAGAAGCGCACCGACATCCGCAAGGCCTGGCGGGCCAAAGTCCCCGTGCTCGAATGGGATGCGAAATGTGAAGCCGCGCAGTGGTACCGCGACCTGGCGAAGGTGGTGCTGGCCGCATGAGCGCCGCGCGCAAGACCACCCCCGCTGTGGACATGAGCGGGGTCACCGGTGACTGGGACAAGTACAAGACCATGCGTCGGGAATCCGACGAGGACCCCCAAGAGGAGCCGCCCCCGCCACGGGCAGTAAAGCCGGGCCGCTCCCGGGGCGGCCGGCGCCCGGCACCCGAGGCGGCTACGGCCGTGCCGACAACGGTGCGTTTTTCCCCGGACGAGGCGACCGAAGTGGATCTGTTCGTGCTGACGCTGCGGGATGATGCTCAGCGGACCCGGCTGGACAAAGCCGAGGTGATACGGGAGCTTCTGCGACTGGCCCGCGAGCATGAGCCGACGCGGAAAGCCCTGCTGAAGCGCCTCCGGTAGAAGGCGTACGTACGAGAGGCTGGGTGGCGGGGAGTCGTTCCCCGCCACACCGGCCTCCTTCGTTGTCAGCGGCGCCGCAGGCTCCGGGCGAAGCGGCGTACCGCCACCTCGCGGGACACCTGCGGTGCCACATAGCCGCCGACGATGACGCCCACGCAGACCGCGAACGTAATCCACGGGCCGATCAGCGCATCCCCCAGGAGCACGCCGCCGACCAGGAGCAGCAGCGCGAGCGTCACCGCTAACGCCTGTTTCTCGTCTCTCATCAGTCACCCCCGTGACAGTCGCGAGCCCACGAGCGTAGACCGGCCACACTCCAGACGCACCCGCGTTGGGCCCGCAACCATGGGGTTTCTCAAGGATTTGTGACGCCACGGCCCCACGGCCCCACGGGCTCACGAAAGAGATTGACCCAAGGTACGAACCCTCGTACCTTGGACCTGGGTACGAACCTTCGTACCCAAGGACTGGGGGGCTGCATGCTCTTTCGCCGACGCGCACAGCGACGCCAGACCGCCGCCGACACCCACCTGACCTCACAGCTCATCGCCGCGGCCGACATCGTCATTACCGCCGCACGGCGAGACCTGACCAAATCCTCCGCCGCGCTCCCCCTCGCACTGCACCTGAGCGACCGCCGCCTGGTCCTCGTGGACGACGTGCTCAGCACCGCCGCCGACCACTTCGGCCTGGACACCGTGCCCCGCCCCCTGGCCGCTGCTGTTCTGCGCAGCCGCTACAAACTCCGCTGCGGCCCCATAGACCTCGACACCGACGCCTACGACGACACCACCGAGGAGACCTCTTCATGACCAACCTCGAATACCGCACTGGCAGTGAGGCCACCCGCAACGGACTCGACATCATCATCAGCCTGACCGCCGAGGAACACGCCGCTCTCGGCCACGAAGCCCAGACCCTCACCGACTGGTTCGACTCCGCCCTGTGGGCCCTGGCGATGCTCCGCACCGGCGCCAGCCACCGGGCCAGTGAAGGCGCCCCCGCTGTCACCCCGGCCACCTTCGCCACCGCCATCCGCGACCTGGACAACCGCCTCCTTCCCCGCCTCCAGGGCGTACGCGACGCAGCCATCCGCCGGCACCAGGAGCTGGGCGGCACCCTCAACAGCCTGGCCACCACCATGGAAGTGCCCAAGAGCACCGCGCAGTCGCGGCGCGACGCCGTACTGAAGGGACAGGGACGACCGTCCGTCTGGGAGACCTGGGCTGTCCAGGGCGGTCCGCAGAATCGCGAGACCGCCTGATGCGGGCCCTGCCCCTCCTGTCGGCCCTCCTCGCCGCCGGCGCCCTGTACGCCGTCGGCGGGGGCCGTCACCCGCTCCCCGTGGACATCAGTGTTCTGACCGCCATCGGCACCCTGACCTACGCCTACGTACGACAGTTCGTCCTGCGGGCCGCACACCGCGCCGAAGACCGCACCCGCAAAGGCTGACCTTCCAGGGGCCTCCGCCCGGCGGCCCCGCACCGACCACCGGGGGACACCGTGGCCAGGCACTACGAGGTATCACTCACCCAGTACGGCCTGACCGATGCCCAGTACCGCCGGGCCGTCGCCGCTCACGAGCTGGGACACGCCCTGGTCGCCGAAGTCCAGCCGACCATGGGCGGGTACCGGGCATCCGTCTTCGACCACCCGGAGCACGGCGTACACGGCGAAGCCCTGGTCGGCCCCATCCGCGAAGGCCAGCCCATCGACCCGTACGAGCAGGCCGTAGAGCTGGCAGCCGGCGCCATCGCCAAGGCCAAATGGCTCCGCGAGCACGAGCAGCGCTGGTCGCCAGAACTGGCCCACCTCGTTCACCGCTGCGCCGCCGGCGACCGCGCCCGCACCGCACCCCTGAACCTCATCCCAGACCACCTGGACGCCGCCCGGCACGACGCCACCCGGCTCGTTGACCAGCTCTGGCCCGCCATCGTCGCCGGTACGCCCGTCCTGGCACTCACCGGCCTCATCGACACCCGACAGATACGGCGGCTGGCCCGCACCGGGCGCATCCGCCGACCTCTCAGCGCCGCACTTCGCGGCATCCGATGACCCGGGCCAGCCACATCCTGCCCGCACCGCGCCCGCTACCCGAGCTGCACCACCACCCACTGACCCCGGGACGGGCCGACGGCTCGCCAGCACAGCGGCCCGCCCCGGATCCCCACCGCCCCACTCACGAGCAGGGAGACACCCATCATGACCTCCGCAACCGTCTTCGTCGTCGTGTTCGTCGCGCTGTACATCGGGCATCGGATCGGGGACCACTGGGCACAGACCAGCACGCAGAGCGCCGCCAAGGGCGGGCCCGGTTGGCCCGGCCGGGCTGCCTGCACCCGACACGTGCTGAGTCTGACCCTGACCAAGGTCCTGGTCCTGGTCCCCCTCACCGTCCTCCTGGACGTGCGTCTCACTGTGGCCGGCACCGCGGCCGGTCTCACCGTGGACGCCACATCCCACTGGTGGGCGGACCGCCGATCCACACTCGCGCGGCTGGCCCGCCGCCTCGGCCAGGCCGAGTTCTACTCCCTGGGGACCGGCACCCACGATCGCTACCCGGTGACCGTCAAGGGCGTCCCGGCCGCTCACCTCGGCACCGGCGCCTACGCACTTGACCAGGTTTGGCATGAAATGTGGATGCTGATCGCGGCCCTTCTCATCGCCCTCGTCTGATCCACCTCCAAGAGGACACCACCGTGCAATACCACTACGTGATCACCCTCGAGATACCCGGACTGGGCAGCAGCACGAACGCCGACGTGATCGACCTCAACGCCAGCCACCACACCCGAAGCAGCATCTACCAGCACGTTCTTGGACTCACGCTCCGAGCCATGCTCCGCGCGGCCGACGAGCACGGGCAGCCACGGCCGGAACCCTTGACCCCAATCACCCTGTTCTGGAGCCTCGAACCCGAAGCCATCTGAGCACGACAAAGCATCCATCAATGCCCCCTCCCAACACCGGAAGGGGGCATTGCCATTTCTCACCCTGACCACCGAATGTAACCGACGCGGGTGCCCCCAAGTCGGCGCCGATGCCCCCCAGGGGCCCCAACCCGACCCGTGCCCCCCAAGCTGTCGCCCGTGCCCCCCGAACTCGGGGGGCACGGCTTTTTCGGGGGGCACGGGCTCGCGCTCCCGACCTGCACAAACGTGCCCGTGCCCCCCGTGCCCCCCGTGCCCCCCGGATTTTGACTCCCTCCTGGGGAAACCCCTCGATTTGACAGGTCCGGTAGGATCGCCCAGAGGACGCGAAGCGCCTCACCCAGCGATCTTCCGCCACAGCACCGGCACCCCCCACCCGTCACTCGCCGTAGCGATTCGAGCAGGCGGCGGCAGCCGCATAAACACCCAGAATTCACACCGAATTTCCCTCACAGGAAATTAACAATTCCTCCGAAATTGTATGACAATAGAATTCAATTTCCCTCGAATTTCGACACTCGGCTTTGTTTTGAAGCGATCGTCAATCGCTTCGCTCTTTCCGCATTCGCCCATTCGGGCGAAATTCCCGCTTTCCGCTGCGCTCCAAGCGGGAATACAATTCGCTGCGCGAATCCTGGCCCAATTCTGCTACGCAGAATTCCGGCCCACCAATGGCGCTCCGCGCCATTGGAAGCCCGGCTGGGC
>NZ_JBVIBD010000051.1:0-554 GCF_055573595.1 Streptomyces sp. NPDC030165
CCCCCTCACCGAGAAGGTAGAAGCAACCAACACCCCCGACCAGCCCGCTCAGGCAAACACCCAGGTCAGCCAGTCACTCGAAACGAACCGGACCCTTCGGATGGTGGGCCCGCCTCCACGAGCCGTCGGCGACCGGGCCGCAGACGCTGTACCTGTCGGAAACCGCCGACGCCGACGCCGACACCGCCGCTGTGGCCGCCGCCGTCATGGAGCACGCCAACCAGCACGGCGACCAGGCCGCAGGACAGCAAGGCGATCAGCGCCGTAAGCGGGCCGATGCCAACCGCGCCTTTGCCCGCTTCGTGGGAAGACTGGGTGAGCTGTTCCGCCCCGCCGCGACCGTCGTCTACTCCTGCTCCTGCGGCGTCGAGGCCGAGGTCACCGGCCCCAAGCGGTATCGCCGCCGCATGGTGGGCGCCGTACGGAACCACCGGTGTGCTGTGGGGGACTGAGTCCCGGCCGGACGCGGGGCCGGGGGGGGGGGGGGGGGGGGGGGGGGAGGGCGACGCCAAACCACTAACGCTCTCGCCGGATGAGGGGGGGGAATGAGGCCG
>NZ_JBVIBD010000051.1:562-18390 GCF_055573595.1 Streptomyces sp. NPDC030165
GGGGGGGGGGGGGGGGTGGGGGGGGGGGGGGAGGAGGGGGGTGTGGGTGGGGGTGGGGGGGTGTCGGTTTTGTTGTCTTTGGTCTTTTTTTCCCCCCCCCCCCCCCCCCCCCCCCCCCCACGCTCCGCCCGCCGCCTCCGGTTCGGCCGGAGCCGGCATTCCCGCAGTGCCACAAAGGGCGTCCCGGTGGGACGGCTCAGTACGGCCCGGCTCGCAGCCGGCCGGAGCGTCCAGGCCGCAGGCGGCCTTCCCGCTCCGCCCGGACGCCGGCCCACGGACGCGTCCTGCGGACGCGGCAGCACCACCGTCGCGCTGCGCGCGAGCCCCCGCCGTCGGTGGGCAAGCAGCGTGCCGGCGTCAACCGCCGCTGCGCAGACCACCACATCCGGCAGGCCGCGCGGTGGGGCGCCACCCTGGTCGAATAACCCAATGCCACACGGACCGCTCGGCGCCAGCTGGGAACCGGCGAATTGGAGGGACAGCATGACGTGGAATATCTGGGGAATCTGGGCTCTTTGCGTACTGGGCCTGCTGGTCTGCAGCACGGCGTGTGCATGGGAACACCTAAACGGTCGCCGCGCGCCGCTTCAGCTCTCGGCCCTGGGAGCCGTTCTCCTCGTGGCGGCCGTATTCACCGGGAGCCTGCAAGTCAACTGAGAAGCAGAACGGGCGGCACACCACCGCACCAGCCCGGCTGCCCCTAGACGTCAGTGGCTGAGTGGAAGGGCGGGCCCCTGCGGGAGCTGTCCCGCAGGGGCTCTGGCGTCAGGTCGGCTGCCGCTATGCGACACGGGCCGTCAGGAGGACCGCGGGGCGGCGGCCGATGATGGCCGCGCCGTCGCCGGCCTGATGGCCCGACTGGGCGTCGGACAGGGCGCGGATGCCGATGGTGTAGGTCAGGGCGATGCGGTCGGTGGTCCCGGTGTTCAGATGCGGGTCGGAGGAGATGACCAGGATCCTGCCGTCGTCCTCCAGGCGGGTTTCGAGGTTGCCGGTCACGGCGGGCTGGGCGTGGCGGTAGCCGTAGGCGGCGAAGCCGGTGAAGGCGAAGCCGGTCGGTGCGATGAAGTGCTGTTCGATGGTGCCGGGGTTGACCGGCTGGTCACTGATCGAACGGATCTCCAGGTTGAACTTGGCCTCCTGGCCCGGCGCCACGGTGGGGACGGACTCCTGGATGACGCGCAGCGCCCTTTCGTCCAGGGCGGTTGCGCTGACCGTTGCGGAGATCTGCACCGGAGTGTGGCGTCCGACGCTCGCCGAGCCGTTGGCGTACCGGCCGGGGACGGCTTCGGGCCGGACCTGGACCGGGATCGTGTAGATCACCGAACCGGCGTCGCTGCTCGTGGTGTTGACGTGCGGGTTGGCCGTGATGACCAGGGTCCGGCCGGCGTCCTCGATGCGGTGGGCGAGGTCGCCGGTGACGACGCCGTGGACGGTCTCGTAGTACGCGTAGGTGGGCTGGCCGGTGAAGAAGAAGCCCGAGGGCGCGGTGTAACGCTGGACGATGGTGCCGGGGTTGACCGGCTGGCCGGTGGGGGAGAGGTAGCGCATGGACAGAACGGTGCGCTGGCCGGGGGCGACGTCCGGGACGGTGTTCTGGTAGATCGTCAGCGCGGTCTCGTCCGCCTCGGGCGCGGGCGCGATGACCGTGACGGGCAGGGTATGGACGTTGTCCTTGAGGTTCAGGTCCCCGCCGTACTGGATCTCCAGTGCGGAGTGGTAGACGCCGGGCGGTGTGGTGGCGGGGGCGGTGATGCGGAAGACGCCGTCCAGGGAGCCGTTGTGGGCCACCAGCTGCTGCCCGGTGAAGGTGCGGCTGAGCCGCCGGCCTGTGCTGCCGGGGCCGCCGGTCAGGCCCTCGGCCAGCGTGAGCACCACGGTCACGTACTGGCCGTCGGCGGCGTTCGGGCCGCGGCTCCTGACCCGGGCACCGAGGTCGAACTCCCGGCCGCGCGGGACGGCGTAGGGGTTGACGACCTCGCCGTACAGGTCGGCCGAGGGCGGCGGCGGGGGCGTCATCTGCGCGACGGCCGTCACCCCGCGGACCCGGTGGTTGCTGACGTCGGCGATGTACAGGTTCCCGGTCCGGTCCAGCGCCACCCCGTAGGGGTTGTAGAGCCGGGTGGTCATGGCCGGTCCGCCGTCGTCCATGTAGCCGCCGATGCCGTTGCCCGCCACCGTGGTGATGGTTCCGTCGGACGTGACCTTGCGGACCCGGTGGTTGGCGCCTTCAGCGATGTACAGGCTGCCGCCTTCATCGACAGTGACGTCGTAGGGGTAGTGGAGGCGGGTGGCGATGGCGGGTCCGCCGTCGGAGATGTACCCGGCGGTGCCGTTGCCCGCGACCGTGGTGATCATGCCGTTCGGGGTGACCTTGCGGATCCGGTGGTTGTGCCCGTCGGCGATGTACAGGTTTCCTTCGCCGTCCACGGTCACGCCAGCGGGGTAGTGGAGGCGGGTGGCGATGGCGGGTCCGCCGTCGGAGACGTACCCGGCGGTGCCGTTGCCCGCCACCGTGGTGATCATGCCGGTCGGGGTGACCTTGCGGACCCGGTGGTTGTACCGGTCACCGATGTACAGGTTCCCCGCCCGGTCCACCTCGACCCCCCAGGGGTGGTAGAGCGGGGTGGCGATGGCGGGTCCGCCGTCGGAGATGTACCCGGCGGTGCCGTTGCCCGCGACCGTGGTGATGCGGCCGTCCGGGGTGACCTTGCGGACCCGGTGGTTGTTCTGGTCGGCGATGAAGATGTTGCCCGCGTCGTCGACCGCCACATCGATCGGGTAGTTGAGCTGGGTGGCGGTGGCCGGTCCGCCGTCGGAGACGTACCCCGCCTGGCCGGTGCCCGCGATGGTGGTGATATTGCCGTTGGGCGTGACCTTGCGGACCCGGTGGTTGATGTGGTCGGCGATGTAGAGGTTGCCGTTCTTGTCCACCGCGACGCCGTGCGGCCCGTTGAGCCGGGTCAGTGCACCGTGGCCGCCGTCGGAGACGTACCCACCGATACCGTTGCCCGCCACCGTGATGATGGTGCCGTCGGCAAGACCCGCGGGCTGCGGGCCGGCTCCGGTGCTGACTGCTGTGGTCATGATCGGTGCTCCTGTCTCTGGGCAGGGGATTCCACCGCTGAACGGCACGAGCGCGAGGCGGCCGACGGCCGCCCGTGTGTCGTCGCGTGTGCCCGGCCTGGCATCGGGCACAGCACGGACTGAGAAGGTTTAGAGAAAAACCACTACAAGAAGGGTATCGGCGTTGAAGAGCGGAGGGAGCGGGTGTACAGGCCATACCGTCTTCCCGACGCGCATGGTGAGGAGTCCTGCGACCGACGGGCGGTGTTCAGCCGGCACACCGACACAGCACGGCAGGCGTGCGGCACCTGAGGTGATGGAGCCACCAGCGGGCTGACGCAATGCATGCGAACTGCCCTTCGGCATCGGACCCTCGACGGTCGGCGCCATGGGTGTGCACAGAGCCCCGGAGGCGTCCAGAGCGCGTTGCAGCACGCCAGACCCTCGACGGGGCTTCGGGGGCGCATGGTCCGGCGGGTGGTGCTCCCCCGGTGGGCGGGGCTGCGGGGACAGTGTGAGGTTGACGGGTCTGGTGGGCGCGCGGTGGTGATGCCGAGGAGCGGGGCGCCAAGTGGCGTGCGCCGGTTGCATTCGCGATGTGTGGCGGGCGCTGTTGGAGGCGGCGCTTGTGCTGCCACCCGAGGCGGCCCAACGTGTACTGCTGTGCCCGGTGCCCCGCCAGGCGGGTCGGCTGTGGACCGAAGGCGGCGAAGCGGGCGGCTCATGAGCCGCGCAGTGCCTCGGGACGCTCTGGCCGCTCGCGCCGGGACACACGCGTCTCCATGTCTGGGGTTCTCGCACTCGTTGCTGCCCACCCTATGGGGTCATTCACGTTCGCTGGGGTATGACGCTGGTGTCCTGTAGCGGCCGATGGTGTGGAACCAGGCGTAGCAAGCTTCGATCCAGTGCCCGAGTGCCTGTGCTTGTGCGTGATGTGGTGTCCGGGTGAGGTCGGAGCAGATGACGTCGAGGAGTTCGTCGTGTTCCGCTCGGAGGGCGGCCAGCAGGGACATGGCAGCGGGGGCTGCTTCGCGGAAGGTGGTGCCCTGTTCCTGGGCGAGGACCGCGCAAATGTTCAGTGCGCCGTCGCGTTGGTCCTTGACGATGTTGAGAAGGTCATTTTCCAGGCGCACGACGCGGGTGACCAGTCGGGCCAGATGTGCGAGGTCCGCAGGCAGCGGGGTTCCGGCGGGTATCAGATGCTTGCTGACTGCGCGTTGGAACGGGATGGAGGGCTGGATGTAGGTCGCGCCCACGATGTGTGCCAGGTACTCGGGAAGAGTGGGGATGTAGCTGGTACGGCTCCAGTTCCACTCGTCGACCGCACCCTTCAGAGCGATTTCTATCCACTCGCTGAACTCCGGAATCGCCGCTTCCCCTCCGCCGTTGAGCATGTTTGTGCGTACGGCGAGAAACGCGTGGTGGAAGCGGTCAGGACGCTTGGGGAGTTGTCCGTACCTGATAACGCGAGGGATGGTGTCCCGGTAGGTCTTCGGCGAGTGCCCTGCCTCGACGACCTGGTCGTCGAAGGCGATGATCGCCGACCAGTACTTGGAGAGAGCCCGGACCATGTCTTCTGGCCCGTCCGGCAGCACCGCAGCTGCCAGAGGCGTGCACGGGGCGTTGACCAGTGCCGTTGTGTCCGCCTTGTCATACAGACCCGTCTCCAGTGCCCACTGGCAGACGTCCGCCTCGACCCGTTGGACGAACGGGTCTGGCGAGAAGGCCCATTCCTGGACACGGTGACCGTCCAGCTGGGAACAGACGACGGTCAGCCTCAAGCCCGGACAAGCGGTGACATGGCTGGCGGCGAGGCAGCGACGTGCCCACACGGCTACTGCCCGGGGATCATTGAAATTCCGCAGGACGGGTCGATCGGACTGCGTCGCCATGGAAGTCTCCAGTGGTCGGGGCGAGACATGGGCTGAATCGGCGTGTGTGCGCGGCAAACGAGTCGAGCGCCTGACGGAGGGGGCGATCGTCACGTCGCAAGTCGGTTCAGGCATGGTCTCGCGGCTACCGGACGGCGGTGAGCAGAATCTGCAGCAGTTCGTCAACCAGTCCATCTGTGACCCGCTGCTGGTGAGCTGGCCCATCGCGAAACGCATGACGGCACTGATCAGCCCCGAGGCGTGGGTAACCGATGATGTGTCCTTCCTCAAAGACGGGCGGATGCCGGTCGGCGTAATCCCCCAGTACTGCGGTGCCCTGGGCAAGCCGGCCAACTGCCAGGCCCGGTGAGCGTGCACGCCGCCCGCCGCGGCACCCTGCCCCTGCAGTGGCACCTGCTCCTGCTCGCAGAGTGGGCCGACGATCCCGAACGCCGCACCGCGCGGGAGGTGCTGGCCGAAGTCGAACACTGTGAGAAGGAGCCGCTCGCAGTGGACATCCTCGATGACCTCGCCCTCTGGGGGCACCCCATCACGCGTCGTGCTCGCCGATGCGGCGTACGGGGTCAACGCTGCCTTTCGTACCGCACTCTCCTGCCGGGGGGCTGGATGCATCGGAGCACCTGGTTACTGTCTCAGCGAGCCCCGCGCGTTTGAACGGCCGGGGCGTCGGCAGGGTCAGCCTGGCGACTCCGTCGGTGAGGCGGGCGTAGGGGTTGAGCCCGCTGAGTTCGGCGGCGCTGGTCATCACGCCGAGAAAGGCCCTCCGGATGGCGAATCCCTCGGCGGGAGATAGGCAGTACGTGCGCCGGATGGCGTGGTCGACGTCAATGTAGAGCTTTTCGTCGGCGCGGTCCGCCAGGGCTGTGGGCTGGTCGTCGTGGCCGACGACGTTCTGCTGCCAGACGCGGGTGATGAGCGGGCGCAGCTCGGTCGTGGCCTGGTGGCATGCGGCGCTGTCGGTCGCCGTGGCGTCCAGGACGGCATCGAAGAGGCGGCACCAGCCTTCGGCCAGTGCACGCAGGTCAGCCGGGTCGCGGAGCTGGTCGCAGTCGGTCAGAACCGATTCGGCAGCGGCTGTGCAGTCGTGCACGGTGTCCTGGGCTGTGAGGCCCGGCAGGCTCCTCGCGATGGCCCGGCGCGCCAGCTCACCGGCCCACGGGGCCTCGGCTGTACAGGGGCCATCGGTGCGGGTCCACAGAGGCTGCCATGTGGGTGAGTACAGCATGTTCCCGGGCTGCAGGACGGTACTTGCTGCTGCCCGTAGCCGTGTGCCTGGGGGTGGCCAGGTGTAGGCGTTCTTGATGGGGTCGGGTGCGGCGGAGTAGCCGGCCAGCTGCTGCCGTACCAGGTACCGGCAGGTCACCAGGAAGAAGAGGTACGAGCCCATGGCGATTTCGGCGGCCTCCTCGTGGCCGCTTTCCTCGCAGTCGCATGCGAGCACGTCATCAGTGACGTGGGCGCAGGCGTCCCCGTACCCCATGAGGGCGCGGCCGCCTCCCATTGCCAGCGCCAGACACGCTTCGTTGAGGCACTCCCCGTTTTGGTAGTCCCACACCAGGTCGACGATCTCGTTGTAGCGGAAGGCATGGGCGAGTGCGCGGTGGATCTTCCCGCAGCGGTCGGCGGGGCGGAACGTCCCGAGGCCGTCGGTCAGATGCTGGTAATCGGGCGTGCTCATGATCAAGCGGTACACAGGGGTGAGCATGGCGTCCCACCAGCGCGCTCGCACCAACTCCTCTGGTGTCACCGGCCCGCCGGCGGCGTCGAGGAAGGCGTGTGGGTCGGTGAGCGCGGCGGCCGCTGTCACCATTGCGTCCTTGGTCTTCATGACGGCGCTTCCCACCACGATGTCCCGCAGGACTTGTGCCGCTGCTGTTCCGCCCAGGCACGCAAGGCCCTCGCTGGCTGCGGCCAGGTACGGGTCGCGGCCCCCGCTCGCGGCCTCGTCCGGCGCGTCGACGTAGTCGACGGCGGTGGTCGGGCACAGAGCCGAACCGCACAGGTCAAGGAAGCGGGCGTCGCTGCAGCGGGGGAAACTCCAGGCGTACCAGGAGGCGTAATAGTCGCGCATGGCCATGGGGCCGGCCTGTTCAGGGGCGGCTGCGTGGCGGGCGCAGTATTCCGGCAGCAGTCGCTCTACCTCGCCGCCCTTCTTCGCCGTCAGCGCTGCCACGGCTGCAAGTGTCTGTCCCCGGGGGCCATCCGTGAGTTGTGTCCGGATGGTTGCCGCTGCGAGCAGTGCCGTCGCGGCGAGGGGGCTGGCCATGGTGCTGGCTTGGACTTCGCGGGAGAAGACCGCGCGCAGGGCCTGGCGGCCCGTGCTGTCGCCTGTTACATACCGTGGCACTTCCTGCGACTCATACGGCACGTAGGACGGGTCACGGGCGATGTAGGTGGTGGCTCCGCTGCCCGGTTCCCAGTCTGGGGCATCGACGGGGCCCATGTGCAGGGCGGCCAGCCGGGCCCGGCAGTCCTCGTCCCGAATGAGCCCGCATGCGGTGGCGTCCCACACATCCACCGTGGTTTGGTCACGGACTCGTACCCGGCGTACGTCCTCGGGCCGTAGTGGCGGGAACGGATCCTGAGAGATCATCATTTCGTCCAGCCCCTTCTTCTGCCGGTGCGGGTGGAACCGGTCGTTCGAGGACATGGCCGGGACAGTGGGTATGGCGGCATCCTTCTCGGCGCGGCAGACGGCTTCCTCGGCTGCGCGCTCCATGCGGGATGAACGCGCGCGGCAGGCCCAGGCTGAGCTGAGGGCCGACACGCAGTTCCCCGGCAGGCATCGGCGAGTGTTCAGTGCCTCCCGCGCCACGCGCCCGGCCGCCCTGGCCGACCAGCGCGAATACGTTAGCCAGGACGTCCGCATACGACAGGGCGGTGGACGCGTGCGAATTCTCAATCCAGTCGTGGGCGGACTCGGCCAGCGACGGGGAGCCCCACAACACCCGCCCCCGCCGCAGACTGTGGCAGGCTGCCGTCCGCCCGATGAGGATCTTGTGTACGTACGCCTGGTGCCCGGTGGCGAACAGCACCACATCCCACGGCGAGCCAAAGATCCGGTACAGCGCAAGAAACGGTTCATCCACGCCCAGGTCCGGCCCCGGTTGCCCGCCTGCCGCACACACCCGAACCATCGGGAGCTGCCGCGGTTCCCCCAGCAAAGCAGGCAGTTGTGCCACAGGCAGCGCGCGCAGCGAGGCCGGGCCGGAGACCCCCGGCAACAGCGGAGCCGTTTCGCGTTCTCGACTGTGCCCCAGCCGGGATAATCCGTTCACCCCAGCCCACCGCCCCGCACACGCACACCAGT
Organism: Streptomyces sp. NPDC030165; assembly: GCF_055573595.1. Classification (NCBI taxonomy): domain Bacteria; kingdom Bacillati; phylum Actinomycetota; class Actinomycetes; order Kitasatosporales; family Streptomycetaceae; genus Streptomyces; species Streptomyces sp. NPDC030165. Next base: position 8,831 of record NZ_JBVIBD010000051.1, read on the forward strand.
CCCTGGGGCCCCGCCCGGGAACATGCAGCGGCAACAGCTCCGATAACAGGGGTAATCATGTGTTCTATGGGGCGCGCCCACGGTGTGACCATCCTTCCGATGGGGCAGCGTCCTGAACGGAGAGTCCCGTTCAGCGCGTCCGCGCAAACCCCCGGCGCACAGCCGAACGAAGCGCCGGAAGTACACGGCGCATTCACCCCCCAATGCATAGGCCACTGACCTACCCCGCGCGCCCCCTGCGCTCCCCCGAGGGCATGGGTTACCGATACGAACTTCTACCTGACCGGGCGTGACCCCGCCCACGCTGACCCTGTAGAAGGCGCGCCTGGAAATGGCCTTTCCGGACAGCTCCTGATCTGCGGCCGGGGCGGCACCGCATGCGGCTCACCGGCTTCGGCGAGAAGATCCCGGCCGCCGCCCCGCTGGCGCCACGACCTCACCTGTATCTGGCGCCCCACAGTCGCCACTGAGTACTGTGGGCGTTTATAAATCAAGAACGTCTTGATTTCTCCGTCACAGTACGCAGCCTCTTCTCTACGGTTGGCGTCTGCCGGTAACCTGTGAGCTGGGACAGGAAAGGATAATTGTCGAAATTTTCCGCCCCAGAGTGGCTGCTGGGTGCATCATTTTCCCGGCAGCGGGAGTTTAGATGAAAGATCTGGCGCGGCAGATGGGTGGAATTCACCTTTGAGATGCGTTCGGAGAATCGATGAGGCCCTAGAATGTCGACCGAAGTCGGCAAGACGGAGCTGGTTCCCCTGCGCGCCCGGTTTCTAGGTGGCTCGCAGCTCTTCTGCCTCGGAAACGGAGGGCTCTTTCTGTGATCTCCCGTCCACGGAGTCTCCTGTTCTGGCTCATCCTCATCATTCTGCTGTTTCTCATAGCGAAAGAGCCTGAACAGGTGGCCCGCACCATCACCGCTGTTTACCGGGCCATCATGATTTTCTTTGATTCTCTCGGCAGGTTTGCGAGCAGTCTGGGCGGGAGCTGATTCGCTCTGCCGAGATCGCCGGGTCCGTTTGCGCCCTGCCTTGCTTCTGTATTCCTGGCGGGCGCCGTTAGGAAGGGCAGCGTCGTGCACCGTGGCATTTTTGCAGCGTTCCTTCTCCTCCTCATCGGCACTGGTTGCACCTCCTACCCGGCCAATTTCGTCAATGTGCCGGTGGTTTCACCGGTACCGGCGCAGACGGTGACGGTCTTCCCGGCCCCGCAGGCTGCCGCCGTGTCCCCGAGGCCGCAGCCCTCGCAGACCACCGCCTCCAGCCCATCTGTGGCCTTGACACCCACTCCGGCCGCCTCCGGGACGGCGGCGTCGCCGTCCCCTTCTGCGTCCACACCGCCGGTGCCGTCCATGACACCGGTTCCCTCGGCCACCTCCACCAGTACCCCGCCCTGCCCCACTCCCTCAGGGGCGTCCGCGAGTTCGACCCCATCCGTTTCCCCGTCGCCTTCTCCTAGTTGCTCAACCGCGACGCCCGCTGGGGCTGAGCCCACACCATCGGGGTGCCCCGTGCCAGGCCCGGACGCCGGTCGGGAACCTGAGGATGTCCGGTAAGCGAGCGCTTCGCTCTCCTCCCGCCTCGGTTCTCCAGGACCGTGCAGGCACGGGAGGGCAGGAGGGGGTCAGCCGTTGACCAGGACGGTAAAGAAGACGCCCAAGGCGGTGAAGAACCGGATGACGGCGTGATAAACGGCGAGCAGGGCGTGCGCGGTCCCGACCGGGGCCTTGGCGATGAGGAACAAGGCGATGATGAGGATGAGCCAGAACAGCAGGCTCCTGGGCCGGGATATCACGTCAGTGTGCCTCCTTCTCGCGACATGTGTGCAGGCGATCGTGTGAAGCAGGCGAAACGGCCGGAAGCATCGCTGACGTCTGCGGTGCCGACTCTTCTGGGCGGTAACAGCAGAAGGCATCACGAGGATTGGTGCGGGGTTTCGTTGTTCTCGGAGAGTGGCGGTTACGGAGGGTCACTTGTTTCGGGTGCTGCGCACGATGGCTGCAGCAAGAAGAAGGGACGCGCAGATAAGGGAGGGGTCGGGTTTGAAGGAGCGCTTGCCTGCTTCGGTGGCGACCTTGGCGTGGAAGGTGAGGTCGTGGTTGGAGAGGTTGCGCAGGACATCCCGTGTCTGCCCGAGGGCTCCGGGGGCGAGGATGGTGAGTTCGAGGGCGGTGCGGGCGGCTTGCTTTTCGGAGACTGCTTCGCTGGCGAGGCCGAAGAGGATGGTGCGCAGGTTTTCTTCGAAGACGTCGGTGATGGACAGCTCGGGGCATAGGTGGCGTACGGATCCTTCGAGGTTGGCGAAGGATTTGCCCAGCAGGGAGATGACGGGACTGGTTTTGATGCCGCGGCGGGTGGCGTGGGTGAGGACGGCGGTGAGGGTGACGCCGAAATTCAGGTCCTCCAGGGAGGCGGAGGCGATTTTGGGGACCAGGCCGGCCAGGTCGCTGCTGAAGCCGGCGGGGTCGGCCCAGGGGGTGGCTTGGCCCATTTCGATCCAGGCTTTGGCCAGGCCGTTGGCATCGTTGGAGGCGACGTTGAGCAGGGCCAGCATGACGCTGCGGCTCAGGCCGCTTTCCATGCGGCCGACCATGCCCCAGTCGATCAGGTGAGCCCGCTGGCCGGGGGCGACGAAGATGTTGCCGGGGTGGGGGTCGGCGTGGAAGAAGCGGTCAAGGAAGTACCCCTGGTACATGAGGCTGATCAGGTCTGCTCCGATGCCGGTGCGTTCGGCGGTGGTGAAGGCGGTGGGGTCGGCGTCGCGGATGGAGGTGCCCGGGGCCAGCGACTGGGCCAGGACGTGCTCGGTGGCGAACAGGACGTCGGGGACGGCGAGGTGTTTGTAGTCCTCGCACTGGCGGCGGGCTTGTTGCATGTGCTGGGCTTCGAGACGGAAGTCGGTCTCGGCGGACATCGCCTCGAACAGGACGCCGAGCATGGCCGGCAGGTCGATGACGTCGGTGAAGCGGGGTGCGAGGCGGGCGATCAGACGGGCGAGGCGGCGCAGGGAGGCCATGTCCCGGGCCATGGCCTCACCGACACCGGGACGCTGGATCTTCAGGGCGGTGGGGGTGCCGTCGGCCAGGGTGGCGCGGTAGACCTGGGCCAGGGAGGCGGCGCCGAGCGGCTGCACGGTGTCGATGTCCCGAAACCGGCCGGCCCAGGCGGTTCCGAGGTCGCGGGCGAGGACCGGCTCGAACTGGGCGAAGGGGGCCGGGGTGACCTGGTCGTGCAGTTTGCCGAATTCCGTGAGCATCGCCTCGGGTACGAAGTCCGGCCGGGTGGAGAGCATCTGCCCGACCTTGATGTAGAAGGGGCCCAGTTCCTGCAGGGCCTGGCTGACCGCTTGCGCCCGGCGCTGCTGTTCCTGGCTTTGCCGGCGGGTGCCGCCGGAGCGGCGGGCGTGCCGGATCTCTTCGGCGATCAGGTGTCTCAGGACGGTGGTCAGGGACCGGTTGCGGCGGGACACACAGCCTCCAGGATCCGGGGGGCGAAGTCAGGAACTGCACGTGCCGCACGGGCGCGGGTTGCCGGTGCGGGCCGAGGCGCCTGTGCGGCTGTCTGGCGCGGGCGCTCTCATTCCTGAGCAGGAGGATGGCTGGTGGGGGCGGTAAGGAAGGTGTGCAGCATGCTGCCCAGGCCGTCTGCTGTGGCGGTTGGGGGTGTGTCGGGCAGCACCGGGCCGAGGGCGGCCAGCAGCGCCTGGGCAAGGACACGGTAGGTGCAGTCGGCGCCGGTGCTCTGGTCGGTCACTGTGAAGCGGCGGCCTTGGCGCAGGTCGTCGCCGAGTTCGGCCACAGTCAGGGGGCGGCAGGAGGCGGAATCGACCAGGGTACCGTCCGTGTTCCGGACCACGCTGCGTTCCTCGGCTGCCCCGCCACCGGGAACACCGTGCCCGGCAGCGGGGCGAAGGAAGGAGCCGGTCACCGGCTCACGTCTGCGCGGACGGGGCATCGTCAGGGGCCGAGGCGGCTTCAGTGCCGGGGCTCCGCGCGTTCAGCCGGGCGACTTCCTGGCGCAGGGCGAGCAGTTCACCGCGCAGGCTCTGCAACTCCGAGACCTCTGCCGACGCGGGAGCGGCCTTCGGCGGTGCGTCGTCCTCCTTGGTGGCCCCCACCGCGCTGGTGATGGTCTTACGGGCGTTGTGGTCGACGTCCGCAGCCCGGTCGATGAGGTCATCGACCGCCTCTTTCGCGTCGTCCATGAGGTTGCCGAGGTGCTTGAGAATGCCGCTGCGGGTACGCGTGGGGCTCATCTCGTGTGCCTCCGTCCAAGCAGGGAAATGAGTGCCGGGCCGCGCCCGGCACTGTGGTGACGCTGCGAACGCGTCGGATGCTGTACGGCGTTTGTGCTCCCTGGGCGGCCAACACCTCTTCCGCTGGCCATCTGCCGCGGCTGCGGCCGCGGATGAATGGGCGGTGACAAGGGTGTCGTTGCCGCCCAGCTCGTCATTGCGCGGTGTGGTGCGGTTTTCTGCGGGCGGGGCCCGGCTGCTGGCCCGAGCGCGGCTGGTATTCACGAGATTCGCCTGCTGCGTCGGGCAGGTGGTGTGCAGTGGGTGTCGTAGGCGCGCAGCGCACTGGCGGTGATGCCGTCGCGGTCCAGGCCGGCAGCGCGCAGCAGCTCGTCGCGTGGCCCGTGCGGCAGAAAGCGCCGGGGCAGGCCCAGTTGGCAGACGGGGGTGGAGACGTAGGCATCGGTGCAGGCCTGGGCAAGGGCGCTGCCTACACCGCCGGTGCGGACACCGTCCTCGACGGTGACGGTCAGGGCGTGGTCGGCGGCCAGGTCGACAAGCTCGCCGGGAACGGGCAGGGCCCATCGCGGACTGGCCACGGTGACGCCCAGGCCGCGGGCGCTCAGTGCCTGGCCTGCGGCCAGGCAGGCTGCTGCCAGCGGGCCCAGTCCCACCAGCAGCACGTCCCTGGGCTGCTGGCAGGACTGGTACAGAAGGTCGATGTCGCCCAGGCGCCGCTCCGCCGGCAGGTCCGCGGGCACGTTGCCTTTGGGGAAGCGGAGCATGGTCGGGCCGTCGTTGTCCGCCAGGGCCTCGTCCAGCAGCGCGCGCAGGGTCGGAGCGTCGCGTGGGGCGGCCAGGCGCATGCCGGGCACCACGCCGAACACGGTGGGGTCCCACATGCCGTGATGGGAGGAGCCGTCCGGCCCGGTCACGCCGGCACGGTCCAAAACGAACGTCACCGGCAGGCGGTGCAGAGCCACGTCCATCAACACCTGGTCCAGGGCCCGGGACATAAAGGTGGCGTAGACGGCGACGACCGGGTGCATCCCGGCCATCGCCAGGCCGGCGGCCGAGCACACAGCGTGCTGCTCGGCGATGCCCACATCGAAGACCCGCCCGGGAAGCTGCTGCGCCATGGGGTGCAGGCCGGTCGGGCGGACCATGGCGGCGCTGATGGCCACCACCTCGGGACGTTCGGCCGCGGCCCGGGCCAGCGCACTGCCGAACACGCCGGTCCACGACGGGGCAGCGGCTTTGGCCGCAGGAGCGAGGCTGCCTGGGGCGGGGGCGGGGCCGACGGCGTGCAGACAGTCCGCCTCGTCCAATTCCGCGGGCAGGTGTCCCTTGCCCTTGACGGTGACGATGTGGACCACCACGGGGCGGCGCAGCGCCCGCGCCCGGTGCAGCGCGGCTTCCACCTGGGCGGTGTCGTGGCCGTCCAGCGGTCCGAGATAGGCGAAACCGAGCACCGTGAACAGATTCGGCCCTGCGCAATTGCCGTCCTTGCGCAGCATGGCCAGGTGGTCGGCGAGGGCCCCGCAGGTCGGCGCGTAGGCACGGCCGTTGTCGTTGAGGACGACGATGACCGGCCGGTCGCTCGCGGCGCCCAGGTTGTTCAGCCCTTCCCAGGCCATGCCGCCGGTCAGTGCCCCGTCACCGATCACCGCCACCACTGCCCGCTCGCCCGCACCGGCCAGCTTGCGTGCCTTGGCCAGGCCGTCGGCGTAGGCCAAAGCGGTCGAGGCGTGGGAGTTTTCCACCAGGTCGTGCACGGACTCCGAACGGGACGGGTAGCCGGACAGCCCGCCGGCCTGCCGCAGCTGCCCAAAGCCCCCCAAGCGGCCGGTCAGCAGCTTGTGCACGTAGGCCTGGTGGCCGGTGTCGAAGACAATCGAGTCCCTGGGCGAGGTGAACACGCGGTGCAGAGCCAGGGAAAGCTCCACCACCCCCAGGTTCGGCCCCAGATGGCCGCCGGTACGGCACACCGCATCGATCAGCAGCGTGCGGATCCACTCGGCCGCCGGCGCCAGATCCTGTACGGGGGCGCTGCGCAACGCCTGCAGGGAACGGATGCTGGGCGGAACCGGCGACGGCCACGGCACAGGCTCTGTGTGCATCACCTTCACCTCCGATAGTACGGCGTACTTCCATCACAGACGCTGCGCAGATGCCCGGCAGTGGTGCTCTGCGGCAGAAGTGCTCCGCTACCACCGCCTCCTGGGAACACTCCCCGTGGCTCTTTCGCACCCGGACCGGACGTGGGATTCTTCAATGAGCAACCACACGGGCCTCTCGCTGTCCGCGGTGAAAAGCGCGGTGACCGAACGGGTCTGCCCCGGGGCCGTTGGCGGCCCGGCATGCCTATCGAGTGCACGGCGCAAACGCCGTGAGAACAACACCACCGGGACGGTGCACGGGGGCACAGGCGCGCGCAGCAGGACGCGCAGAGCGCCGGAGTGTGCCCCCGCGTGCACCCTGATGCCACCGGGTCAGACCTGCGCAGAACAGGGCCAACGCCTCTTTCCTCACGGGCACGTGTGGCCGCAAAGCCTCTTCGCCGAAGGGCAGCACCCGGCCTCCCTCACCCCGGGACCGAGCAGCGTGCTGTCCGGCCTCACGGGCGTGGGCTGGTGCCGCACGCCAGCCGAGGGGTTCGGCCACCCGGCGCACGGCCAGGTGTCCTGCGCCTCGTCCTCCCGTGCGCTCTGTGCCCAGGGGGCTGACGCACCTATGTTCCTCATCGGCGGCCACCCCGCCGCCGGGACATCCTCTGCCACGCCGTGCAGGCAGGCCGCGCACCGCGCCCACTGCCACATCGCCGGCGGTGCGCAGCCAAGCCCGAACCAGGGCACCCCTGCTTCGCCCCCGGCGCAGGCCCCGATGCCGGGCCCGGGCAACCGACGAAGGACATGCGATGACCACGACCGAGCTCGGTTTACCCAGCGTGCCGACCTCGCCGCCCGCGCGCCGCGCCAGCCGGCGCATCCAGGTCGGCGCGGTGCCGGTCGGCGGCGGCGCCCCCGTCTCCGTGCAGACCATGACCACCACCAACACCGCGGACGTGGATGCCACCTTGCAGCAGATCGCTCAGGTCACCGCCGCCGGCTGCGACATCATCCGCGTCGCGGTGCCCTCCGCCGACGACGCCGAGGCCCTGCCGCAGATCACGGCCAGGTCACCGATCCCGGTCATCGCCGACATCCACTTCCAACCCCGCTACGTCTTCGCCGCCATCGACGCCGGCTGCGCCGCCGTCCGCGTCAACCCCGGCAACATCAAGAAATTCGACGACCGTATCGCCGACATCGCCGCCGCCGCCTCGGCGGCGGGCATCCCCATCCGCATCGGCGTCAACGCCGGCTCGCTCGATCCGCGGCTGCTGGCCAAGCACGGCCACGCCACCCCCGAAGCCCTCGTCGAATCCGCCCTGTGGGAATGCTCCCTGTTCGAAGAGCACGGCTTCACCGACCTCAAAATCGCCGTCAAGCACCACGACCCGCTCACCATGATCGCGGCCAACCGGCTGCTGGCCGCCCGCTGCGACTACCCCCTGCACCTCGGCGTCACCGAAGCCGGCCCCGCCCTCCAGGGCTCGGTGAAGTCCGCCGTCGCCTTCGGCGTGCTGCTGGCCGAGGGCATCGGCGACACCATCCGGGTCTCCCTGTCCGCCGACCCGGTCGAACAGGTCAAGGCCGGCAACCACATCCTGGCCTCCCTGGGCCTGCGCCCGCGCAAACTGGAGATCGTCTCCTGCCCCGGCTGCGGCCGCCTCCAGGTCGACATCCACCGCCTTGCCAACCAGGTCGAAGCCGCCTTCGACGGCTTCCCCCACCCCCTGCGCATCGCGGTCATGGGCTGCGTGGTCAACGGCCCCGGCGAATCCCGCGAAGCCGACCTCGGCGTGTCCTGCGGCAACGGAAAAGGCCAGATCTTCCGAGACGGGCATGTCATCACCACGGTGCCCGAATCAAAGATCGTGGAGACCCTCCTGGACGAAGCTGCGCGCCTGGCCGACCAGCGTGCCGACAGCCACGGAGAGCCGTGATGACCACCCCGGTCGTGCTGCCTCAGCCCGGTGACCTGCGCGCAGTGCGCGCGAGCACCGACGCGGTCCTGGAGCAATTCATGGACCGCAAAGCCCGCACCGCCGCCGGCCGCCACCTGCCCACAGAGGTCACGGCTGTGCTGCGCGGCTTCTTGATGGCCGGCGGCAAGCGCCTGCGGCCGCTGCTGTGTGTCACCGGCTGGCACGCCGCCGGCGGCCACGGCGCCCTCAAGCCCGTGCTGCAGACCGCAGCCTCGCTGGAGATGTTCCACGCCTTCGCCCTCATCCACGACGACATCATGGACAACAGCGACACCCGCCGCGGCCAGCCCACCGTCCACCGCACTCTCACCGCGCGCCACCCCCAGACCCACACGCTCCCCGGCCAGGTCCACACCGGGACAGGAGCAGCCCTGCTCATCGGGGACCTGGCACTGAGCTGGTCGGACGAACTGCTGCACAGCGCCGGCCTGACCACCCGGCAGCTCACCGCCGTACTGCCCCTGATCGACACCATGCGCACCGAAGTCATGTACGGCCAGTACCTCGACCTGACCGCCACCGGACACCCCACCGACGACCTCCAGCGAGCCCTGGCCATCGCCCACTACAAGACCGCCAAGTACACCGTGGAGCGCCCCCTGCACATCGGCGCCACCCTCGCCGGCGCCGGCGAAGAACTGCTCGCCAACCTCAGCGACTTCGCCCTCCCCATGGGCGAGGCCTTCCAGCTGCGCGACGACCTGCTCGGCGTCTTCGGCACAGCCAGCCGGACCGGCAAACCGGTGCAGGACGACCTGCGCGACGGCAAACACACCGCCCTGATCGCCCTGGCACTGCAACGCGCCACACCCCACCAGCACCGCACCCTCACCGACCTGCTCGGCAACCCGGCCCTGGACGAGAAAGACGCCCAGCACCTGCGCCACATCCTCATCCAGACCCGCGCCCCCCAGACCATCGAGCAGCTCATCGACGAACGCACCCGCCAGGCCGAGTCCGCCCTAGCCCACGCCGCCCTCCTGCCGGAAGCGGCCACCACCCTGCGCGAACTCGCCAAAGCCGCCACAACGAGGACGACATGACACCCCCCGCACCGCAACACCGCAAACGGGTCCTGCTCGCCGCGCCCCGCGGTTATTGCGCGGGCGTGGACCGTGCCGTCATCGCCGTCGAGAAAGCCCTGGAACAGTACGGCGCGCCCGTCTACGTGCGCCACGAGATCGTCCACAACAAGTACGTCGTCAAGACCCTGGAGAAGAAGGGCGCGATCTTCGTC
>NZ_JBVIBD010000052.1:0-18321 GCF_055573595.1 Streptomyces sp. NPDC030165
CCCCCCCCCCCCCCCCCCCCCCCCCCCCCCCCCCCCCCCCCCCCCCCCCCCCCCCCCCCCCCCCCCCCCCCCCCCCCCCCCCCCCCCCCCCCACCGCCCTGTCCGGCTGCGGTACGGCTTCCAGCCGGGCGCGAGGGTGTCAGGGCGTCCGGCCGGGGCCTGCTGGGCCTGTGCTGCTTCGTCCAGGTGGGTGCGGTTGGCGTGGTGGATGTCGTACATGAGAGTGGCGAACTGGCGCAGCACGTCGGGCGGGTAGTGGGCCATGGCGCGGCCCAGGCGGTCGGCCAGGGGGAAGAACTGCTCGGCGAGGGCTTTGGCCTGTTCGCCGGCGCGCAGGGTGACCACGCGGCGGTCGCTGTGTTCGCGGGTGCGCACGATGTGGCCGGCCTGTTCCATGCGGTTGAGCAGGGCGGAGGCGGCGGCCGGGGAGAGGCTGATGCGTTCGCTGAGGCGGGCGGCCCCGTAGACCAGGAGCCGGTCCTGCTCCTGCTCCTGCTCCTGCTCCTGCTCCTAGGGTTCGGTGTCTACCAGGTGACCGGGAGTGCCACCGGCCCTCGGATGAGTACGTCCTTCTGCCAGGAAACGGCTGCGGCATCGATGGCCAGCCGCAGGTCGGGGAGGCGTGTGATGAGGGTGGTCAGCAGCAGTTCGGCTTCCATGCGGGCCAGCAGTGGCGCCAGGCAGTGGTGGGGGCCGTAGCCGAAGGCCAGGTGGGGCGGGCCTTCGCGGTCGATGTCGATCCGGTGCGGTGCGGTGTAGCACCGCTCGTCCCAGTTCGCTGCCACGTAGGAGACGTAGACGGCCTCGCCCCGGCGGATCAGCACGCCCTCCATTTCGACATCCTCGGTGGCGATGCGGGCTTGTCCCACGCCGTGCTTGTGGGGGATCCAGCGCAGCAGTTCCTCCACGGCCACCGGTACGGCGTGGGGGTCGGACCGCAGCCGGTTCCTCAGGCTGTCATTGGTGAGCAGGAGATAGACCATGTTGGAGGTGTGGTTGCGTACCGCGTGCCAGCCGTTGATTCCCATCAGCATGGCCAGGGCCAGAACTTCTTCTTCCTCGATCCTGCCGCTCTGGGCCGCGGCTGCCAGTTCGCTGATGAGGTCGTCCTGCGGGCGGAGCTGGCGTTCACGGGCCAGTTCCCGGAAGGCCGCGCGGCCTTCCTCTTTGGCTTGCCGGGCGCGCTCGACCCCGGCCTCGTCTTTCGCCCGGGTCAGGATGGCGCCCGCCCACGAGCGCAGGCGCGGGCGGTCAGCCTCCGGCACGCCCAGCAGCGCTCCGATGACATGCAGGGGGAAGGGGGAGGTCACGTGCTGGACGAGGTCGGCGGGCGGTCCGGCTGCGACCATGGAGTCGATGTGTTCGTCGAGTACGGCTTGAGCGCGCGGCCGCAGGGCTTCCATGCCGGAGCGGTTGAACGCCGAGGAGACCACGGAACGGACGCGGGCGTGGCCTGGCGGGTCGACGAAGCTGACCGCGCGGTCCAGCGGGACGAGATACTTGTTCATGCTGGGCAGGGGCCGGCCGACGATGTCGCGGCTGAACCGGGGATCAGAGGTGACGAACCGGACGGCGTCGTGCCCTGTCGCCAGCCAGCACTCGCCGGGGGCTCCGTGCGGCAGCCGGACTCGGATGACCGGTCCGGCCTGCAGTGCGTCGCGCAGGAAGGGGTCGAAATCGAGGGCGGGCAAGTCTGACACCTCGTACAAGGGAGCGGGTGCGTCCTGCATTACTGGCTCCTCGCCGGTAGGTCATGGCGCAGCGGTGTGAGCTGCTCGATGTCGTAGCGGCGGCGCAGTGCGGCGATGGCGCTGTGGTCCACGGGCCCGTCGGCGGACAGGATCGTCAGGAGTTCTTCGAAGTAGCGTTCGTGGTCCGGGGGTGGGGAGGACTGGAAGAACATCCGGGCCGGGACGTCGGTGGGGTTGGCGAAGGCGTGCGGGCATCCAGGCGGGACCAGGATGACGGTGCCGGGCGTGGCGCGGACCACCCGCTCGCCCTTCGGCGATCGCCATCCCCGCCAGCTGTCCGGGGTGCGCACCCGGGGCTCGAAGGCGAGGACGTCGAGTTCGCCCTCAAGGACGTAGAACAGTTCCTCGCTGCGCGTGTGGACATGCGCGCCGACGTCGAAGCCCGGCGGTACGCGTACTTCGAAGCTCGATGCGAAGCGCGACCGCGCGCCGGTCACTTTGAAGGTCACGTGCTGGGCGGCGGCATGAAGGGTGCGGCCTGCCCCGGGGGGCACGATCAGAGCGCTGTCCGCGGGTGGGGGGACGGTGTGAGAGTGCTCGGTCATCGGGTTTCCTTCCGCAGACGTCACGGCGTGCGGCTCCAGCGGCCCAGTGCCATCTCGGCCGTGATGCCCGGGCCGAACCCGGCCAGGAGGCCGCGCGCCTGGTCGGCGGCGCCGCCTTCGTCGAACAGTCGGCGTAGCGCGTCCAGGACGACGGCGCTCGCGATGTTGCCGTATTCGGTGAGCGTGGCCCGGCTGTGCCGGAACGCTTCCGGTCTGACGTGGAGGAAGGTGCTCAGGTCGTCGAGGATCCGCGGCCCGCCGGCATGCACGATGTAGAAGTCGAGGTCCGAGGCGTCCCAGCCGTGCTCGTCGGCGAGGCTGCGCAGCACGGGGGCGAGCGGCTCCATGGTGCCCGGCACTCGCTTGTCCAGCAGGAAGTGGAAACCCGTGGCCCGTACGTCGTACGCGATCCAGTCCTCCGTCCCCGGGATGAGGTACGAGCCGTTGCGCTCCAGGCGGATACCGTGGCCGCCCGTCCCGCGAACGACCGCTGCGGCCATCCCGTCGCCGAACAGACCATTGGACAGCAGCGATCCGATACCGGTATCGGTGGGCTGATAGCACAGGGAGCAGAACTCGCATGCCACGATCAGCGCGTTCGCCTGCGGATAGGCCGTACAGAAGTCGTGGGCCCGGTTGATGGCCGCCCCGCCCGCCGCGCAGCCCAGCTGAGCGATCGGTATCTGCCGGGTATGGGAGGGGAAACCCATCGTGTTGATCAGCCAGGCAGTGAGCGAGGGCATCATGAACCCGGTGCAGGACACATAGATGATCATGTCGATCTCTGCGGCCGACAGCTCGCCGTCCTCCAGCGCGCGCCGCACGACCAGCGGTACCCGCGCCTTGGCCTCGGCCGCATACAACCTGTTGCGTTGCTCGAAGCCCGGGTGCGCAAGTGTCTCAGCGAGCGGCTGCACGAGGTGCCGGGTCCGCACCCCGGTGTTCTCCATCAAGCGCAACGCGAGACCCAGCTGGGGATGGTCTGCATGCCGCGAGCGTGCGAGCTCGAGCGTCTCCTCCATGGTGATGACGTGCTCCGGAACCGAGACGGCCGGCCGGCACAAGGTCGCCATGCGACCCCCTTACCCCATCGGAGCGAAAGTGCCTCCGTTGCCCCCGACGCGCACTTGTCGATCATCACACATCCGGTTCCCCCCTTCCTGCTCACGGGCCATACGGGTGATCCGAGGAAGACCGCCCCGGGAAGGTGCACTGTGCGGGGCAGGGCAACAACGATGTCGATGACGAGCTCGCCGGGCACGGGGCCAGGGAGCGCCGCTGGCCTGCGACGCGGTCCGGGCGGAACCGTGCCGCAGCCGCTGTATCCGTCTCGGCGGTGACCCGGTTCTCAGAGGATGTCGCCGTCCCAGTCCCACCGGCCCGTATCTCCCGGCTGAGGCTCGTACAGTGCCCGGTCGCCGACGCCGAACTGTCCGATCTCCGTCATCAGCGCGGCCCCGGTGGCGACCTCCTGCGGTGTCCAGCTGGTGATGTCGAGCAGCAGTCCGTCCAGCGGGCCGCCCACCAGCTCCGCGTAAGGACGGCCCGGCCGCGGACCCGGGTGCGGGTCGTCGTAGTCCGTGCCGTAGACCCGGCCGCGCAGCAGCTCCTCGTCCCTGTCCATACAGCAGGCTCCCAGCACCCACCGGCGACACGGGCGTCCTTCGCCCGGGGCAGCGAACGATGTTCGCCGCCCACCACCGCCCGTCGCTCGCACCCAGGAGTGCACCCATGTCCCAGCCCGAACCCACCCCTGCCCCGTCCGAGCCGCCCTGCCCCGCATACCCCGCCACCGCCTGATCGCCGCCCGGCTGCGCGCCCACACCTGGCGGGCCATCTGCCACTTCAGCAAGCCCTTCCTCACCATGCTGGGTTTGCTCACCGCTCCCGTCCTGCTGGCCGACCTCATCTGCGCGATGGCTAACGTGCCGTTTCTCGAAATGCTCGATGCACTCGGCTCCTTCGTCGGGGGCCTCGGCACCCTGGATCTTCTCCACCGTCAGTGACCTGACGTCGACGTTGCTGGCCGACCGCGCGTCCCGGCGGGGGCCAGCAGCGCGGGCTCTACCTGCCCGTCGTACCCCAGTCGCTGGGGAAATCCGTCAGGGCGCGGCGCTGCGCTTCCTCGCGGGCGATCTGCTCGGCGAGCACCTGGCGGTCGACGTAGGGGGCGACGGCGGCGAGGACCAAGCGCTGCAGCTCGTGCGGTTCGAGGGCTTCGGCCTCCCACTGCACCGGGTGTGCGGGGTCGAGGCCGTGGCGGCGGGCGAAGGCCGGCCACTGCGACATCGGTTGCCTGGGCATGGTGGCTTTTCGCGGGCGACGTAGCCGGGCCCCGGTGATTCAAGGCCGGGGCGGGGCCGGGAAACGAGGTTTTGGCGGCCGGTCCCGGAAAGGCGCTCCTATGTGATCTTCACGAGGGCGGGAGCGGCGCCGGCATGACGGCGCAGGCAGAGCAGGCCAGGCCACCGGTGGGGCCGGGGTCCGGCCTGGCCCGTTCCTGCGGAATCTTCATGGGGCGAACGGATCGAGGAGAAGCCTGATGAAACCCCTCACCACTCTCGCCGGCTCGGTGTACGTCGCCCAGTACCTGAACATCAACCTCGACGAGCTGACCGATGAGGCAAGGCATCTGGCATCGGGGTACCGGATCAACTCGGTAGCGGACGATGCGCACTGGTCCATGGCCGCCAGCGAGGTGTTCGCCGCCGGGGTGGAAGAGATGCAGAAGGCTGTGCCCGAGGTGAAGACCTGGCTGGGCAGCGGGGCGAACCAACCTGCCTCCCCGGAACGGACCCTGCCGTTCGTGGACCAGAAGGCCCTCGCGGCGTTCGCCACCGCACGCGGCGAGTCCACCGAGGAGGCGGCCAAGGCGCTGACCGCCGGGCTGGCCGGCTTCATCGACGAGGCCTCGCCCGAGGGGCGTGTCGATGTCGGCCTGGTACGGCAGATGCCGGCCGAGAGTGTCAAGGCGGACGAGGATCCGGAAGCACTGGAGGAGATCTACCGGCGCGTCTTCGGCACCGAGGTGGGCTGCTGGTACGACGAGGACTTGGAGTTCCAGCCTGCTCCTGTGCCCGACCGTCTCAGGCCAGAGCACCGAGCGTCGACCAGCAGCGTGGCGCGTTGCTCCGGCCGGTCGTGCAGGAGCCGTTCATGGAGACAGCGTGCCTCGCCGGTGCCGCGCCAGGGGCGGCGGACCATGACCTCGAAGACGGCGAAGGTGCGCCGGCCGTCCTCGCGCGTGAAGCCGTCCGGCAGCAGGCTGGCAGCAGTGTCCCACCAGGCGGAGCCGGCCGGCAGCGGGGCGCCGAAGGCGTACCCGGTCGCCTCTCCCCCGCTGTCTCCCGTGCGTCCGAGGACAGCGCTCCAGCCGTCCAGGGAAGCGTACATATCGGCGCGCTCGGCGAACCGGTCCACGTCATGGAACGCCACGTCTTCGTCGGCGTGGATTTCGCGGTAGACGTCGAGTAGCAGATCACGGACCTCGTGGTACTGCTCGGCACGGATGAGTTGCAGCAGACTGTCGGGCACGACGCTCATCTCCTATCGGGAGGTGGGGCGGGACGGTGCAGCCAGTCGGCGGCGGCCGGCTCGTAGGACGCGAGGGCGGACAGGCGGATGCGGAACTGCCTGAGCAGGGTGCGGATGCGCGCAGAGGCCAGGGCCGGCCCGGCCAGGGCGAGCACTTGGTCGGCAGTGGCTCATGCCTGCTCGATGTTGCGCTGGGCGACCTGGGACAGGGCGAGCGTGGCGGTGTAGTACGCGCGGTTGCGCACCAAGTCAGGGTGCAACTGAGCCAGGGCGTGGTGGGCGCGATATTCGGCGATATCATACTGCCCGAGGCGCTGGTGGAAGACGGCGGCCAGGCCGTGTAGCTCGGCCGCGTCGTAGAACCGCAGCCAGCCCGGGCGCCGGGCGGTGGTGTCGGCGCGGGTGGACGAGCGCTCGGCGTAGCCCAGGGAGCGCAGGACGGCTTGCCGGTTGGTGTCGATCGCCGCCCAGGCCTCCGTGGTGGTCGCATCCGCGGCCAGCGCATGCAGCGCGCCGCGGACCCGGGACAAGGCCACCGTGCGTTGCAGCAATTCCTGCGCCTGGTCGGCACGGCCCAGTGCCGTCTTCTCCAGGCCGCGGCTGCCGCCGTGCGCATCGTCCTGGTGAGCCAGGGCGTCAATCCGTGCGCGCATGCGCCGTACGTCGCTCATGCCGACCGCGGCGTTCCTCGGCAGGGCGGCGCCACCGGCCGTGGTCACAAAGCGGCGTCGGCGCACCTCGTCCTCCCCCCGCCAGCGGTACGGGGAACGAACCCTAAGCCGGTCGCCGACTGACCGGTCACCATCTGCAGGGCTTGGCGTTGGCGGGCCTGGGGCCATGGAGTTTCTCCGGACAGCCAGCGGAAGACGGTCCGGTCGCTGATACGGCCGCGCCGGCCGGTGAGCTTTTCCAGGGCCGCATTGACCCGGTCGGCCAGCTCGATCGTGGTGAAGCGATGTTGGTTCATCCAGCTGCCGAGCGCCCGGTTTCTCACCCGCTCCATGAGGCCACGGTAGGGCGCCGACCGCCTCCGCTCGGGTAAAGGACGGGTCAACTTGCCAGGGTGCCGACGGGGCGAAAGGACTGCGGTTCGTCATGGTCCGAGCGCCCGGCGCGGCGTTGTCTGTGCGTAAGCCGTTCCGGCGTGCTCCGGCCCCCGCCGCGCGCCGGAACGGGCACCGCGTACGAGAGGGCAGCCGCGCATGGACCAGCACATCCTGTACGACCTCAGCGGCCTGCTGGAGCAGGCCCTGCCGCTCGACCGCGAGCCCTACCTGTCACTGGTCAAAGCCGTCCTGGCCTGGTCCGGTCCCAAGCCGATGCTCCAGCCACGCGACTACGACAGATCGCCCTGCAGCTGACCGGGCACGCCCGGGCCGTGGTCGGCGACGTCCAGCGGCGCTGCGCCGCACTTCCCAAGGACAGCAAGGTGCGGGCCCTGGCCGAAGTCGTTCTCGGGAAACCGAACGGCGCCTGGCGGGACAGCCGCGGGCCACCGTGGCCGGCGTTCAGCACCTCGCCCGGCTTGTGCGGGCACTGTACGAACGCCTTGACCACCTGGACGCCGCAGCGCCAGCTTCCTCCTGACGGCACCCCGGCCACCTTCACGGCAAGGCCATTCCACAGCATCAGCCTCAAAGAGCAACTTCCGGTACGACTGGCACTTACCTCCGATGCCGTCGATGCTGCCGGCGCGTGGGCTGTCACGGGTTCGGCCGGCCGCTGGGGTACTGCCGTGAGCGTGAGCGGCGCAGGAGCGGTGGCGGCTTCGGGGACAGGTACAGCGGGACAGGTACAGAGCGCCGCCCGCAGCCGGCTCACGTCGGCGAGTTCCTCCAGGCGCTCCAGCCGCTCCGGCGAGATGTACGTCGGGGTCGGGTTGACCATCGGGTCCTCCGTGCTTGGGCCGCTCTCCCCGCACCCTCGCCGGTCCCCCGCGTGTCCAGGCCGTGTGCTGTGGCTGCGCCCCGAGAACTGGTGCGGCGACTTCGCCGTCCGTCCCGGGAGGCGGAGCGCCCCTGGTCCGGCCTTCCGGGAGTCCACGCACGGACGCCCCACGGACGGCTAGGTCGTGACTTTCGGATCAGCTTGCGGACCAGATGAAGATGCCCGTGATATGGAGTGCGGCCAGGGAGTCGGTGGCGGTCTGACCGGCGGGCCCTGCCCCCGCGACTCTGGACCCACGTGAACCCGTACGGCCGGTTCGAGCTCGACATGAACAGCCGCCTGGACTTGTCCGTCCGGGCGACGGTGCCTCCCCGCGCACCCCGCGGGGAGAGGCAGTCGCAGCCCCACTGTGAGCGTCGGGGCTGACCGGACATATCCGCAGGTGGCGGCTATGCAGGTTGCAGGAGCGCTTAAGGCGACACCGTCGAGGAAGGCAGGAGTCAGCCGCTTTCCGGCGCACCAGTCCGCTGGCTGGGGTACCGATGATGTTTGTGGGGCGACCCGAAACTTCTGTTACCCGATGCCCGGAATGTCCGCCTAGGCTCGTCCGTACTACGTGATCAAGTCGATCGCCAGCAAGGACTGAGGGAGTGCGGAGCATGACTGAGAACACGCTGCGGGACAAGGTCGCCGTCGTCGGCGGTGGCGAGAAGAACCTGGGCGGGCTGATCAGCAGGACATTCGCGGAGGCCGGGGCGAAGGTGGTGGTGCACTACCACAGCTCCGAGAGCGAGGCCGAGCAGACGGTGAAGGCGATCCAGGAGGCCGGAGGACAGGCCGTCTCCGTCCAGGGGGACCTGACGAAGGTCGCCGACGTAAGGCGGCTCTTCGACACGGCGGTGGACACCTACGGCGGCGCCGACATCGCGGTCAACACCACCGGGATGGTGCTGCGCAAGCCGATCCTGGAGACCACCGAGGAAGAATACGACCGCATGTTCGGCATCAACGCCAAGGCGGCGTACTTCTTCATCCAGGAGGCCGGGCGCCGGCTGAACGACCACGGCAAGATCATCAGCCTGGGCACGTCTCTGCTGGCCGCCTTCACCGACGGCTACTCCACCTACGCCGGCGGCAAGGCGCCGCTCGAGCACTTCACCCGGGCGGCGGCCAAGGAGTTCGCAGACCGCGGGATCTCCGTGAACACGGTGGCTCCGGGGCCGATGGACACGCCGTTCTTCTACCCGCAGGAGACGCCGGAGCGGGTGGAGTTCCACAAGTCGCAGGCGATGGGCAACCAGCTCACCCACATCGAGGACATCGTCCCGATCATCAGGTTCCTGGCCACCGAAGGATGGTGGTTCACCGGTCAGACGATGTTCCCCAACGGCGGCTACACCACCCGCTGACCCCGTGGTCTCCCGGCGTGGGTGCACCGGCCGGGTCAGTCCCGCCGGCGTCGGCGCCCTGCGCGCAACACCAGGAGGTACTGATGACCGCACATCCGAGTGACCCCGCGGTGGCCGCCTTCGTCACCGCCGTCAACGCTGGCGACAAGGGCTCCTTCTTCGCCACGCTGACTGATGACGCCACCATGTCCGACGACGGCACCGACCGTAACCTTTCCGCGTGGGCGGAGCGCGAGATCTTCTCCTCGAACGGCCGCATGGACATCGAGGACGTCTCGGCCGACGGCCGGACCCTGACGGCCACGTACACCAACTCCACCTGGGGCAGTATGCGCACGCGGTGGGCCTTCACCGTCACCGACGGCCGCATCAGCCGCTTCGAAACCGGCCAAGCCTGAGGGGCCCTTCCCGCCCGCCATGCCGGGTTCGGTGCGCCCACGGGACCACCCGCGTGGCGGCACGGCTTGCCCACCGACCCGCTCATGGCCGGTGGGCAAGCCGTGCCGGTGGTACCGGGGGATGCGTACAGCACGACACCATGCCATCCAGGCCGCCGATCGCGGTCCGGGCGGGCCGGCCTGCTCGGTGTCTCTGCCCGTGGCGTCCCGGTCGGGCGGAAAGGACGGGACGGCCGATGACGCCGACCGAACGCGGAAGGAAGACGTGATGAGCCGTGGTGCTGACTCTGGGCTTCAGTGCACCCGCCCTAGGAATCGGCGGCGCCGTCCTGGGCATGGGCCTGACGGTGGCCGCCACGCTGGCAGCCAACCTCTTCATCGTCCACCATCAAGCCGAGAGGTGTTGAGGTGCGACTGGACCTGAACAAACTCGATCATCTGATCGCCGTCGCCGAGGAAGGCAGCCTCACCCGTGCCGCCGCCCGGCTCCACCTGTCCCAACAAGCCCTGTCCACCTCCATCCGGGTCCTCGAACGCGAAGTCGGGGTTCCCCTGCTGGAGCGCGGCAGCACCGGCGTCACCGTGCTTCCCGCCGGAGCGGCTCTGCTCGAGGACGCCCGTGTCCTCAACGGCATGACCCGCGCCGCCCTGCACCGCGCCCGGCGCATCGGACGCGGCGAGACCCAGACGCTCCGCATCGGCTACACCCCCGCCGTCACCGGCGACGAACTCGTCACCCTGCTCGCCCCGGTGACCGACACCCACCCCGAAATCACCCCCGAGATCCACCAGCGCTACCCCTCCGAGCTGACCGCCGCCCTCCTCGCCGGCGACCTCGACATCGGCCTGTGCCGCGGAATGATGCCCGCTCACGGTCTGACCCGCACCCCCCTCGGCCACCAGCGCCTGCACATCGCCGTCTCCTCCGACCATCCCCTGGCCGCCCGCACATCCGTGACCCTGCCCGAACTCGCCCACGAGTCCTTCTTGGTCTGGGGCGCCCCCGGCCGCTCCGGCTACACCGACCTCCTCATCGACCACTGCCGCAACGCCGGTTTCGAACCGGACACCGAACGCACCGCCCGCCAAGGCACACCGCCGGCCACCGCCGTTATCGGCACCCGCCGCATCGCCTTCGTCACCACCCCGCCGGGCCCCGCGGCGGGCGGCAAGGCGCACGTCCTCACCCTCGAGCCCCCCACCCACGCGCCACTCCACGCGCTCTACCTCCCCCACACCACCTGCCCCAGCCGCACCACGTTCCTCACCCACGTGAGGCTGTGAGCACGAACCATCACACGACAAGGCGCCGGACACCTACTGGCGTGACCGGGGCCCGCTCCATGCCGCGACGTGGGTGTGCGCCACCACCCGTCGGGCGGTGGCGCACTGGCCGATCGTCAGCGGTATCCCGCGGACGTCATCGGCGGGTCGGCGGCGTCCCTTCGTACGGAGTCCGGGCAGAAAACAGGACTGAGCCGGGTGGGGTGAGCGCCGAGCGTGCCCGCAGCCCGTGCGGGCACGTCTGGTGAACAGCCTCCGGAGGGCGTCCTCGCACGCCAACGCTTCCTCGGCGTACCCCATGCCCCAGGCCCCATGCGAAGCGCAGCTGTGCCTCGCGGTGCGTCGGCCGGGGGATCACCCCGCACGTCGGCGAGCTGGTGCCGGTCCGACTTGCGAGGTCCAGCCGTCCGGCTGTGCTGCTGCCTGATTTGCAAGGTACGGACACAAGGACAGCCACACTCTGGTGGCTCGCGCGCGTTCGGCCGGAAGTGTTTCGCAACGGAGTGCTCCGGTTCAGGACGCAGGCTGTGGGCAGAGTTCCTTGACCGTCGGGTCCGCAAGGAGCCGGGGCCAGTTGTTGGCCCTGCTGAGACCGCAGATGCGGGTGGCGACATCGTCGATGTCCGTGCTCCACAGACGTGCAGTGCCGTTCTGGCCGCGGGTGGCCACCGTACCGCCGTCGGGGGAGAACATCACCTTCAGCACCGCGTCGGTGTGGCCGGTGAGTACGGCGGTCGTCCGGCGGGAGCGCAGGTCCCACAGGCGGGCGGTGTGGTCCGTGCCGGCGGTGGCCAGGGTGCGGCCGTCGGGGCTGAAGGCCAGCGCCGACAGGGCGTTGGTGTGGCCGGTGAGGGTGGCCGATCGCCGGTGTGAGGCGGTGTCCCACAGGCGGGTGGTGCTGTCGGTGCCGGCGGTGGCCAGGGTGCGGCCGTCGGGGCTGAAGGCCAGTGCGGCGATGGCGTAGCTGTGGCTTTTCAGGGTGGCGGACATGCGGTGGAAGTCCACTGCCCACAGGCGGGTGGTGCCGCCGATTCCGGCTGTGGCTACCGTACGGCCGTCAGGGCTGACGGCGACCGCGGTGGTCGTGCCGGGAGCTCCGGTCAACGTGGCGGTGGTGCGGCCGGTGGCGACGTCCCACCGGCGTATGGTCCCGTCGGCTCCGCAGGTGATCAGTGTCCGGTTGTCGCCGCTGAAGGCCATCGAGCGGATGACGCCGGGAGGCCCGCGCAGGGGGGTGGTCTGCCGTCCGGCGAGCATGTTCCACAGGCGTACGGTGCCGTCCTTGTCGGCGATGGCCAGGATGCGGCCATCGGCCGTCGTGGCCCCTTCCAAGGGGGCGGAACGGATGCGGGGCATGGCCGGTCCCGGTGCTTTCGGAGTCCACCACGCCACACCATGGAGGTAATCGAAGGCGGCCTGGGCGCCGCTGCCGTCCGCGAACGCGGTGGAGGTGGCAATGCCCGAACGGCCGGTCAGGACGGTGATCTTCCGGTGAGAGGCGGTGTTCCACAGATGCACGGTGTGATCTTGGTCGGCGGTGGCCAGAACCCGCCCGTCGGGGGAGAACGCGACCCCGTGGACAGCGCCGTTTCCGGTGAAGGCGGCCAGTGGCCGGTGTGTGCGCAGGTCCCAGAGGCGAGCGGAGCGGTCGCTGCTCGCGGTGGCCAGGACGCGTCCGTCCGGCGAGAACGCCACATCCTGCACCATCTGTGTGTGGCCGGTGAGGGCAGCAGTCTGCCGGTGGGAACGGGTGTCCCAGAGTGTGACGCCGCGGTCGCTGCTCGCGGTGGCCAGCGTGCGGCCGTCGGGGGAGAACGCCACCCGCATCACCGCCTCGTTCCGGCCGGTGAGGGTGGCGGTCATCCGGTGCGAGGCCACGTCCCACAGGCGGGTGGTGCGCTCACCGCCCGCGGTGGCCAGCGTACGGCCGTCGGGGGAGAACGCCACCCGCATCACCGCCTCGTCCTGGCCGGTGAGGGTGGCGGTCATCCGGTGCGAGGCCACGTCCCACAGGCGGGTGGTGCGGTCGCTGCCGGCGCTGGCCAGCGTACGGCCGTCGGGGGAGAACGCCACCCCTTCGACCATGTTGGTGTGGCCGGTGAGGGTGGCGGTGGTCCGGTAGGTACGGGTGTCCCAGAGTTTGATGCTTCGATCGTTGCCGGCGGTCGCCAGGACACGCCCGTCGGGGGAGAACGCCAGGTCGTTGACCGAGTCGGTATGGCCGGTGAGCGTCGCGATGAGGCGGTGGGAGCGGGTGTCCCACATTTTGACGCTGTGATCGTAGCTGGCGGTGGCCAGAGTGCGGCCGTCGGGAGAGAACGCCACACCGTCCACTACGTCGGTGTGGCCGGTGAGTTGGTTCGCGTAGTACCCGGCGTAGGAACTGAGCAGGCTGCTGCGGGCCTCGACGGTAGGCGCCTGCCGGTACCCCTGCAGGGCAAGAAGCATGGCGGCCTCTGGGTGCTGGCCGGTCATCGCCTCGGCGCGGGCGGCCAGCTCGCGGGAGACCGCGAGACGGCGCTGGGTGTCGGCGTCGAAGGCCTTCTGCACGGCGGAGGTTGTCGCGGCGAGCGCCAGGACCAGCAGGATGCTGAGCGCCGCGACGAGCTGGCGGGTACGACGGGTCTGGCGCTGTGCAGCGACGAGGCTGGCCTGGAGGAAGGCGTCCTCCAACGGCGTGAGGTGGGCGCGGTGCCGCGACGAGGCGAAGAGGTCCTTGGCCGCGGAAAGCCGCGTGCCGCGGTAGAGAGCGCCGGGATCACGCTGAAGCTGGTCCCAGGCTTGGGCCGCTTCGGTCAGTTTGCGGTGAGCGACCAAGCGCTCACGGTCTTCTTCGATCCACCTGCTGAGCCGGGGCCAGGAGGTGATCAAGGCCTCGTGGGCGATGTCGGCGTTCTCGTCGTCGACGGTGATCAGGCGGGAGCGGGCCAAGGCTTCCAGGGCGGCAGCGCGATCCGCCGGATGCCCGGTCCATGTCTCGCTGTGGGCCAGGGGACGCCGGGTGTCCTGTGCGCCCTCTCCCGGGGTGATCATCCGCAGCAGGATGCGGCGGGCCGCTGCGGCCTGTGGGGGCGTGAGGCGGGTGTAGAGGTCTTCGGCGGTGCGGGCGATGGCGCTGTGGATGCCGCCGGCGGCTTCATAGGCGTCCAGGGTGAGGGTACGGCCCCGGCGCCGGCGCCAGGTTTCCAGCAGGGCATGTGAGAGCAGCGGCAGGGCGCCGGGCTCATGGCCGACTTCCTGAATCAGGCGGGCGGTCAGGGTACGTTCCACGAAGAGGCCCGCGGCCGTGGCGGGCTTGATGATCGCCTGGCGCAGCTCGGCCGGGCTCATCGGCGCGACCGGCACCGTGGCTTCGCGTACGGCGGCGGCCAGGCCGGGCAGTTCCAGGATGCGGCCGTAGAAGTCCGCCCGTACTCCCAGCACCACGCGCAGGCGGCTGGTTGCCTTCCGGGCAGCCAGCAGTAGTTCGATGAAGCCTGTCCGTTGGTGCGTGTCGTGGCAGAGCGTGAAGAGTTCCTCGAACTGATCTACGATCAGCCAGGTGTCTCCCCCTCCCCCCTCCAGTTCTGCCGGGACGCAGCGTGCACGGTGCATGTGCAGCGGCCGGGGCCCGGGAGTGAGGATGCGCAGTGCTGCGGGCTGCGGCAACGGGCCGGTGGTGCGCTGCAAACGAGGGATCAGGCCGGCCCGTAAGAGCGATGACTTGCCGCTGCCGGACGGGCCCACCACCACCGTGATTCGGTGGGAGACCACGCAGTCCACCAGCGTCGCAACGAGGGCGTCCCGGCCGAAGAACCGGTCTTGGTCCGCCGCCTCGAACCGGGCCAGCCCGCGGTAAGGCGGCTCGGCCCCCTCCGCCGCTCGCTCCGGAGGCATGGCCGCCGCCTCGCGCGCGGCCCGGCGCCAGCGCTCCTCCCACTCCCTCGCGTCACCACCACAGGCCCGGACATACGCCAGCACCGTGGACAGCGAAGGAAGCTGCTCTCCGGAAGCGGCCCGCGACAGCGTCGGAGCCGAGCACTCCACTCGCTGTGCCATTGCCCGGTAGGTGATCCCGCCCGCCTCCCGACGCAGCTTCCGCAACTCATCGGCGAACCGCTGCACCGGACCCGCGGCCGGATCCAGCGGAAGCTCACGACGCCCCAACCGTGCCACTCCCCCCGAACGGAAACACCATCGGCCCAGCCCAGCACGGTCCGCTCCTGGGCCAGAAGACGACTGTCGGCCAACCCCCGAACCGCACCGCTCGGGCGTAGCTTTTGATTCGACCCACGTGACGGCCCTGCGCATCAAACCCGGCCTCCGAAAACTCAGGAACTGACGCGGCCATCGGGCCCGGCGCAGCACGGTCGCAAGACCCGCTGCCCGGCGACCGCCCGCGACCGGTCAGACCATCCGAACGACCACCCTCCCGGCCACACGGATCTGCCTGGGCGAGCGAGGGCGTCGTAAGAGCACGCAAGCCAAGGAGGAACATGCGCGTCATCCGTCACACAGCTCCAGTGGGGATCGCCGCCGCGGCACTGGCCATCGGCGCCATCGCACCGGCGAACTCCGCCACTCCCACGCCGCAGCCCCGCCCCCAGAAGATCACCGCGGCCCAGAAGCAGACCAGCAGCCCGAAAGCCCGCATCCCCTGGCACTCCTCACTCCCTCGCTGTGCGCGGCACGGCACGCTGAACACCTCCGGCTACACCGACAAGCTCAAGGTCACGAACAAGTGCGGCCGCAAGATCGGCTACAAGGTGAACGTCAAGCACGGCAGCGACTTCGTGTGCCACATGGTCAAGAAGAACAAGTCACAGAACTTCAAGTGGAAATGGCCCGCGGCCATCGAAAAGGTCAAGCGCTGCCACTGACCGGGCCGCGGAACCGTACACGGCCTGAGTAGGCAACACACAGGAAACGAAGCGTCGGCAGATATGAGCCGAGGCCTCCGCAGCGAGCTGCGGAGGCCTCGGCCTGCATAGCCGCGGTGGTCTCGATGCCGGGCCGTTCGGCCAGCCATGTCGCGAGCGTGTCCGCCTCCAGGGCGGGCAGGAGGCCGACCGAGCGGCCTTACTTCGCCGCGGTCGGGCTCACCGACCGATTCGATGGGCAATGAAGCGCTCCCTGATACCCACCCGATACACATCCTCAAGTTCAGTCCGTGACGACCTGTCGGCCGGGCGACGGACAGGCCGGGGCGCCCGGCCCCCGAACCGTACGCCCCGGCTCTCGTCCACTACGACGACCGGAGCACCAGCAGCTGAAACTTGCGCCCGCCCCGGTGAGCCGCGTCTCCTCCAAAGCCCTACTTCTCGGGATCGTTCGATCTCCGGTTGGCGTGGGTGTCCCGTCCGGGGCCGTCGGCCTGCACGGCGCCGATCACGATCGGCGAGCGGTGCTTGGCCGGGGCGTGGTGCGCAGTGGCCGACGCGGGCAGCGCCACGGTGGCGGCCAGGGCGGCCGAGCCGAGGACGGCGGTGACGAGACGTGGTGCGAAGCGGATCACGTAGACCTCCTGCGAACAGCCCCCGAGACGAGGGCCGGTGAACCCGATGCCCGGGCCATCGCCGGATGAGGACCGCAGGGAGGCCACCGCCCACCACCTCGTTGAAAACGTGACTGGCCATTACAGAACACGGCCATTGGCACACCAGATACGCGACCGGCGCGCACGCCCCCGCCTCCGACGTCCCGCACGCGCCACCCGTGTCCGCCGCCCCGCTGACCAGCACCGCGGCACGGTCCCTGATCACAAGGGGGACGAGCCAGGAGTTGGGTGGCTGAGCTCTGAGGCGGCTCCTCTAGGTTGCGGCCATGGAACAACACACCCCGATGCCCGAGCCGCTGCGGCTAGCGGTTCACCAACTGCTCTCCGAGGCGGTCGACAACTGTCGCGACGTGCTGCGGTACGGCGAACCTGATCAGATGCACACCTGTAAGCGGATGATGCTGTACCGCGCCACGGACGCGGCGGACACGATGAACATGGCAGGCATGCTGATCGCCGCGTACTGCCAGCGCACAGGCGTGTCTCGCGACTCCCTCACTCGCCACCTGCAACTGAGTCAGCAGCAAGGGGCGCTGGAGGTGCCGCAGCCGGCACCCGCGTAACGGCCGGGTCGCGGAGTCGCTGGGCCCCGGAGGGCCTGGCGCGCAACCGGGTGAACTCGAACAAGTTGTTCACGCACTGGCCGGACATGCTGCGGGTGGCCGGCTCCCTGGCGTGCGAGCAGGTCCACGCGTACGACCTGCTGCGGGTGGTCGACCCGGACGACAACATCTACCGCAGGCAGATGAACCGGCAACGCACGGTGCAGGAATCCCCCCACAAGCTGGCGAGGGACATCTGCCATGGCAAGCGCAGGCAGATCATGCAGGCGTACCGGGAGGGGCAGGAGGACCAGCTTGGTGCGCTCGGCCTGGTCCTGGACGCCGCGGTGCTGTGGACGACCCGCTACCTGGATGCCGCCGTTACCCAGCTGCGGGCCTTGCCCGCCGAGGAGCGGGAGTACGACGTCCCGGACGAGGACGTCGCCCGCCTGTCTCCGCTGCGCCACGCGAACCTCAACTACCTGGGCCGCTACGGCTTCCGCGCAACCGTTCCGGCAGGCGGCGGCCTGTGCCTACTGTGCGACGCGACCGCCGGCGGCGGCGCGGACGAGGACGACGAGCGGTGACACGGTCCGATGCCCCGGCCGGCCTGGCGCCCCAGATGGGGCTGGGGTGGACCGACCGGGTCCGCGCTCCCGAGCGGCTCGACGAGGGTCTGGACGAGTTCGGCAATCCGGTTACGGGAAAGTGGATACTCGAGGGCATCGACCAGGAGCTGTGGGAGCGGATCCGGGGCGCCACGATCGAGGGCCACCTGGGCACCCAGTCCAAGGTGCTCAAGGGCTTCACCCGGGCGTGCGTCTGCACCCGCGACACTGCGACCTCGTCGACCGTCAGAGGCCGGTGCAGTCTGGTCAGGAGGGGCAGAGGCGTGATCGTGCGCATGGTCTACTGTCCGGCTGGGCCTGACCAGCGGCGGACGAGCGCGATCAGGGAAGGTCCCCCGCGGAAGCACCACAGGGCGATGACCGGATCGCAGATGGGTGCGGCTCTTCCTGAGTGAGATCGCGGTCAAGCCGTGAGAGCGTATCGATGCTGGTCAGCTGGGTAGAGACGGCGGTGCTCGGCAGCGAGGTGGTATTTCCAGTAGGTGTCGAGGTCGCTGTTGGCGGCGACGGTACGGAGTTTGAGGACGGCTTCGGCGCCGTCGAGGCCCCAGCGAGCTCCGCTGATGTCGAGGCGGTCGGCGACAAGGTGCCTGGCTGCTCCCTCGATGATTCCGGTGGCGATGGGCCAGCCGGCGGCGAGGGCCTGGCCGTAGCGGAGGAACTTGCTGTTGTTCCGCAGGTAGCGGACGCAGGTGTCCACGCCGTGGCGCTGTTCGCCGGTCAGTTCGGCCGCGTCGGCCTGGTTCTGGAGGGTGTCGGCGGCCTCGGCGGCATGACCTGCGAGAACAGCGAGGGCATGGGTGGCG
>NZ_JBVIBD010000053.1:0-17469 GCF_055573595.1 Streptomyces sp. NPDC030165
GGTCAGCCAGCGGATGCCAATCCGCTCGGGCACCGTGCCCGACGCGTCCGCGAGAACGTGGTAGGTCGTCCCCGGAGTGACCGGGTACGAGGACATGGTGCGGGCCTGCATCTCGCCCGCAGCCGCGCTCTTCACGGTCAGGACGCCGTCGCCGTTCCGGCCGCCGGAGCCCAGCGACAGCGAGCAGTTGAGCTTGGCAGTCCAGCCGCTGGTGTTCGGGTCGATGCTCTCCGTCGTGCTGGACAGCATGTTGCCGGGGATCGCCACGTCTCACCTCCTCCCTGCGCGCAGAACGCTGGTGAGCTGTTGCTGGCCACGGCGCACCCGCACATCGATGAAGCCGGCGAGCGCCTCGTCTCGGGTGTGCACCTCCACGACGACCGGTTCCTCGCCCTGAACGGCAGCGGACGTCATCGCGTCCCACTGCCGACCGGTCAGGACCGCCTCCGGCTTGCCGGTGCCGTTGTAGGTGGCGCTCAGCCCCGGCATGAGCCAACCGCCGGAGTCGTAACCGCCGGGCCGGGCCATGCGCGCCGCCCAGCCGGAGCCGTACCGCGATCGCGCGTAGCGGATGCCCGCGTAGATGTTGGCGTAGGGGTCATACGGGCCGCGGCTGCGATACTTGCCCGCGTAGGCGTTGAAGGTGGGCAGGATCGTTTGGATCAGCCCCATGGACGGGGTGCCGTTACGGGCGTTGATGTCCCACAGGTTGATCGCCTTGGGGTTGCCGCCGGACTCCTTGCGGATCGTCTGCAGCACCGCGGTCAGGTTGTACGGGGAGAACACGCCCAGCTCGCGCAGGACGGCGCTTGCGACGCCGCGCCACTGCTCGACGCCCGCCGAGGGGTTGTACTTGATGTTCGGTACGGAGAGCTTGTCGCCCTTCTCGCCGGCGCCGAGCAGCTTCTCGACCAAGCGCCGCATCCCGCCCTTGAGCAGGCCGGGGAAACCGCCTTCGCCGGGGATCAGGTTGATGGCCGGGTCGATCAGGGACTTGATGCCGTTCTTGATGGCGCCGCCGAAGGTGTCGGCGAGCCACTTGGCGCCCTTCTTGAGTTTGTCCCAGGCGCCGGAGACGAAGTTGCCGATGCCGGAGAAGATGCCGCCGTCGGCGAAGCCGGGCAGGCCGAGGGCGCGCTGGACGCCGCCGACGCCGCCGTGGCGGGCGGCGGCGTTCATGGTGTTCACATAGCCGGGGCCGACCGCGCGGGTCCACTCCGGGCGCATGACAGCCTCGCCGCCGGACAGGGCGGCCAGGTGCACGTCGCGGCCCGGGGTGTAGCCGGGCAGGACACCGCCGGCGGCGAACTTCACCGGGTCCAGCCGCTTCCCGCCGAAAGCGCCGACGACAACGTTCCAGACCCGCCTGATGCCGTTGTTGTAGACAGTGTCGACGATGAACTGGACAGGCTTGCGAGTGATGTCCCGCAGCTTGTTCCAGGCGACGGCGATGGCGTCCTTGGCCGTGGAGAACGCCGTGCCCACCGTGCGCACCGCGCTCTTCAGCGCGTTGAATATCGGCTTGATCGAGTAGTTCCACACGGCGCCGACGACGGCCTTGATGCCGTTCCACACCGGCTTGATGATGTTGTCGTAGAGCCAGCGGAACGCCGAGCCGAGCGGACCGAGAATGTAGGTGCGGGCTGCGGCGAAAATGATTTTCGCGCTGAGCCACCACGCGAGAATGACCAACTTGATGCCGTTGAAGACGGGCTTGGCGATGTTGTTGTAGAGCCAGCTCACGACCGACCCGAGCACCCGGAAACCCGCCTGCATGGCGACGAAGGTGGGGCGGACCACCGTGTTCCACAGCCAGCGGGCGATGACGCCGATGGCGTTGAAAACGGGCTTGAAGGCGTAGTTCCACAGTGCCCGGACCACCGCGGCGACGACGTTGAACGCCACGATCAGCGGGCCGAACACGACGACGGCGATGACGCCGAGCAGGATGCGGGCCGCGGCGCCGATGAAGCCGAAAACCGGGCTGATGACGTTGGTCCACAGCCACATGGCGACCGAGCCGACCCAGCGCAGGGCCGCCCCGATTCCGTTGAGGACAGGCTTGAGGATGGTGTTCCACGCCCACGAGGCGGCCGTCTGGATCCCGGTCCAGGCGGTCTGTACGGCGGTGCGGAACCAGCCGACGCGCTGGTAGGCGACGACTATGGCGGCGCCGAGCGCCAGGATCGCCGTGATCACGAGGATCACGGGGTTGGCGTTCATGACCGCGTTGAACGCGGCCTGCACGATCGTCGCGCCGCGCTGGACCGCCGCCCACGCCAGGATCGCCCCGCGGTAGACGGAGAAGACGGCGGTGGTCAGCGCGACGGCGATGCGCTGCGCGGTGATGGCCACGGTCAGGCCGGTCACGGCGATGCCGATGGGGATCAGCCAGGTTCCCATCGACTGCAGCCAGCCGACCACAGCCGCGCCCGCGTTCCACAGCCCGGTCAGGGCCGGGATGAGGACGGCGGCGACGACCGTGGCGACCGCCCGGATCGGCGGCAGCAGGTTGACGCTGAACCAGTGCGCGACCTGGCCGAGCAGGGGCAGCACCTGCCCGCCGATGATGTTGACCAGGCCCTGCTGCAGCCCCCGAACGAAGACCTCGATCTCGTGCGTGGGGCCGGAGCGGAGCGTCTTGCCGACCTGGTCGGTTGCTCCCTTGAGCGCGCCGAGCTGGGTGGTGGCCCGGGAGACGTCGATGGAGTTGATCGCCTTGCCGAGGTCCTCACCCGGCCCGCCGAACAGGTCAGCTACGACGTTCTGCCAGTCGGCACCCTTGAGAGTGCGCAGCCGGTCGAAGACCAGATCCAGGGCCTTCTGCCCACTGGCGCCCCCCTTGCTGAACTCGGCGACGAACGTCTTGGCGTCGAGCCCGAGCACCTTGAACGCGGCGGCAGTCTTCTCCGTGCCGTCGACGGCACGCAGGGAGAACTCTTTGAAGGCGTCGGCGACCTGGTCGGCGTCCCGGGCGCCGCCCCGGATCGCCTGGTTGATGACGCCGACGGCCTGGGCGCCGTTCAGGCCCATCTTGGCGAACTGCGTCGAGTACTCGTTGATCGTGTCCAGTAGGTCGCCGGCCTTGTCCGCGCCGGACTGGAACCCGCGCGTGATCAGGTCGAATGCCTGGCTGGAGTTCTTCGCCAGCCCGGTGCGCATCAGCTGCGACACCGCGTTGGTGACACCGCCAAGGTCCTGGCCGAAGACGTTCGCGACGTCGCTGGCTTTGGTGGCGATCTGCTGGAGCTGCGCGTTCGTGGTGCCGGGCGGGGCCAGGCCCGCCTGCACGGTCGCCTTGATGGCGTCCGCCGCCTCCTGGAAGGAGTTCGCGACCCCCGAGCCGTACAGCTTGCCGGCGAGCTTGCCCTGGTCGGCGGCGACCTTGTTGGAGGTGCCAAGCTGCGCCTGCAGCGTGCTGGTGATGTTCGCCTGGCTGATGGCGTCCGTAACGCCCTTGACCAGCAGAGCGCCGGCCGCCACGCCCGCCAGGGCGGCGCCCGCCCTGACCTTGTCCCTGAGCCCTTGCCCGGCCGCCTGCCCCGCCTGCCCGCCCGCGTCGGCGGACGGGCCGACCAGCTGACGGCGCAGTTCATCCCCGATGCCCCGGACACTGGGGATGATCTGGATCGTTGCGTAGCCGACGGAGGGCACCGGCGCACCCCCGTCCCTCTACGTCAGGCGATGCGCCCCTCGGCGATGGCCTCCTCGCGGGCGCGCTTGCGGCGCCGGGCGTCTTCGATCCGGGCCACCCGCTCGGGGCTGTGGCGCGGCCTCTTCTGCTCCCACCA
Source organism: Streptomyces sp. NPDC030165 (assembly GCF_055573595.1). Lineage (NCBI taxonomy): Bacteria > Bacillati > Actinomycetota > Actinomycetes > Kitasatosporales > Streptomycetaceae > Streptomyces > Streptomyces sp. NPDC030165. Next base: position 3,792 of record NZ_JBVIBD010000053.1, read on the forward strand.
GCGCGGGTAGGGCTTCGGGGCCTTGGGCTTGCGCTTCTTCGGGTCGCTGTTGGCCTGCGCCTGATGCCAGTCCATGACCGCGAGCATGTCGAACAGATCGGCCAGGACCCTCATCTCGCCGGTCGCCTCCGGCACGCCGTCGTTCAGGGCGGTGCGGGTGGCGGAGTCCGGAGGCAGCCCGCGCAGGTACACGCCCAGCTCGCGCCACGTCATCTCCCCGGTGAACAAGGCCCGCAGCCGGATGCCGTACACGCGCCGCAGGTCGGCTTCAACGGCCTCCCCGTGCTCCCTCAGGAGCCGTCGGAGGCCGGAGATTCCCCCTCGGCCAGCCCGCAGTGCTCGCGCCAGGCGTTGAACAACGGCATGAGCTTGTACTGCGGCAGTCGGACCTTGCGGAAGTCGTCGTACTGGTCCCCCAGAGCAAGCCGGAACGAGCCGAGGACAGCGGCGATGTCTCCGCCTTCGGCCGCTTCGATCAGATCCCAGCAGTCCATGTCCTGCATGTGGGCGAACTCCCAGCGCCGACCGCCGAAGTGAACCCGGAACGGGGACAAGTCGACCTCGGCCTCGACGGCGTCAAGGTTGAAGTCGAACGGCTGGTCGTCGGCCGGTTTGCGGGGCGCGGTTCGTGCGGTCATGCGCGGTTCTCACTCTCGGGCGTGGCGGGCTTGGTGATCTGGACGTTGGCAGCGGGGACGGTCAGCCGGACCATGCCAGCGCCGTCCGGGCCGAGGGTGACCTCGATGTGGTCAGCCTGGACGATCCACGGGAACGGACGGCCGTCCACCGTGATCCTGCCGCCGGGCTCGACGATGATGGACGTGGCCAGCGGCACGTCATCGGCGGCCGCGGGCCGCTGCTGTTCGGCGGCGAGCGCGGCCACGACCTTGCTGCGTAGATGGCGCGGCAGCTTGCTGCCGGGCTGGACCAGGCCGAGCTGTTCGGCCTTGGCCTGGATCTCGGCGTCGCTGTACGACAGGGGCATGCGCGGTTCTCCCTGTGCGCGGTTGAGAGGTAGGCCGGGGCGCGGTGAACCGCGCGAACTCCGCGCCCCGGGGCCTTAGGCTCCAGCGGTGTACTGGCGGTCGAACAGGACCTTGCCGCTGGTCGGGAAGATGGTGGCGACGAGGGTGACGGACGTCAGGTCGGTCTCGTTTTCCTGGATGTCGCCGTCCACGTCGACCTCGGCGTACTGTGCGGTGATCAGCCGTTTGACGGTGACGCCCTCGCGGGTCTCGAACGCCAGCTTCACGCGGGCGGGCTTCGGCACGATGATCTGCGTTTCCGTGCTGCCCGGCCAGATCAGGCTGCGGGTGGTGGCGTTGTCCTCCAGTGCGACGAACGACTTGGTGAGCTTAAAGTGCGCGCGGCTGGTCCTGACGAGGATGCCGCCCCAGGCGTACTTGTCGTCGGTGTCCTCGTCGCGGGACTCCGTGAACCCCTCGTCACCGTCGAGAAGGCCCACGAGGCCCCACTCAGCGGGGAAGGGGTCGTCGATGGTCGCCGGGTTCACAGCGGTGAGCGGGCCGACGTACACGTCGGCATCCGTCCACAGGCTTGCCTTTGTCGGGTCGCCGGCCACGGCGTCCTCCTCTTACTGGGTCCAGGGGTGGAAGGGCGCGCGGTTCGGCTGTGCGGTCAGGCCGCGGAGGGCCGGACGTTGGCGATGACGGTGAAGGTGGACAGGTCGATGCCGCTGTCCGGGTCGGTCGCGGGCAGCGGGCCGGTGCCCGGGTGTACCGACCGCAGCACGGTGCCGTCGTGAACGAGCAGCAGCCCTTGGCACAGCTGCGCCAGGTCATGGGCCTGGTCAGGGTCGGCGTGCCAGACGGTCACGCCGAGCGTGCAGCGGGCATTGACGGGGTAGCGCGGCAGGTCGGCGTCCTTGCGAACCAGGACGTAGGGCAGGTGCGGCGTCTCGGGGGTGCGGTCGCCCGGCACGCGGGTACCGACCGTGGCTCCGGCCGCATACGGTTCCGGCCGGTCCGCCAGGGCCGCACGCAGCACGCCCGCCGCCGCGGCCTGCGCGTCCGGGAAGACCACCAGGACCTTGCTCACCGCTGCCACGCCCTGACTTCCAGGCCGGCCATGCCGGCGGCCCGGGTCAGGAATCCGGTGCGGGCCTGCCAGCCCATCGCCTCGCGGTGCGCGATGACGACGGTGGCCGCGCCGCGGTCGGTGGTGTAGCCGCGGACCTCGATCGGTGCGCTGGACGGGATCTGTGCGCGGGCGTTTGCCGCCACCCGCGCGGCCAGGCCGTCGATCAGCTCCCGCACTTCGGTGCCGCGCAGGATCTCGCGGACGCCCCTGCTGTCCAGGCGAAACGACGTCAGCGGCATCACGGTCTCCTATCCGGTGGCGCGGGTCATGGTGAACTCGATGTGGTGCACGGCGCCGGTCAGCGGGTCGGGCCAGCGGGCCACTTCGCCCTGGACTTCCAGCGTCATCCCGTTCCACTCGATGCGGTCGCCGGAGCGCACGTCGGCGTCGGTGCCGGGCCGCGACAGGACGCGCCAGCCGGTGACGACTGCCGTGCGGGTCGGGTCGGTGGTCTCGGTCTGCGTGTTGGGCTGGATCGACAGGCCGGTGACGGTCTGCCGGGTGGCCTGCGTCCAGTCCGGCACCGTGTTGCCGCCGCGGTCGGTCCGGACTCCGGGACGCACGGTCACCAGCGACTGGTGGAAGATGGTCACGCACGGTCCCCCCGGTTGAGCCGGTACCGCTCCACGGCCGCCGACCACTGGGCGGTGACGCCGATCGCAGCCTGCACGCCGAACGTCACGGACTCCCCGCCGGCCTGGATGGTCTGCACGCCCGGGTCGAGCCGGTACAGGGCACGGGCCTGGTCGATGACCACCTCGGCGATCTCCTCCGGGACCGTGGCGTACCCGTGGCTGTAGGTGACCTGCACGCACCGCAGCCGGTCCGGCCAGCAGCGGCCCAGCCGCCGCAGGTAGCCGTCAGCGGACCAGGCATAGTCCGCGTCCGGGGTGAGCGCTGCCCCGTCGAGGCTGACCGCGGTGACCGCCGTGACGGGTGCGGCGGGCAGCAGCAGGGACTCCCGGCCGTTGCCGTCCAGCGTCACCACGTCGCCGCTCACCGCGGTGACCGGGTGGCGCACCGCGGTGCGGAAGCGGCTGGAGGCTGCGGCAAGAGCCTGCCGCAGCCTCGGGTCACTGTCGGCTACTTGAAGCCATACGGCCAGGTCGGCGGGGTCGGCCAGGTAGTCAGTCGTCGCCACCGCCCGCACCGCCCTTGTCGGCCGCGGTACGGGCCTTGTTGCGGGTAGTCCGCGCCTTGGCGGACGTCTCGGTCTGCTCCGGCTGCTCCTCGGTCTCGTGCTGCGGTGCGTCGAGCACGCCGAGCCGCCGGGCGTCGTGCTCGTTGAGCTTCATCGTGGTCACCACGCCGGAGACGGTGGTGACCTCGTACTTCTTCAGGGGCCCGCCCACGGCGGCCACCTCCATCCGTTCGTCGACGGGGACCGTGTCCGAGGGGGTGCCGCACGTGGCGTGCTCGCCGCCGCACACGGGGCACCGCCCCCGGACCGACCGGGACGTGAACAGCGTCACGAGGACTTGATGAGCCCGGCCGCGCGGAGCGCCGCCAGCAGGGCATTGATCTTGTTGGCGCAGTCGGCGGCCGTCGCGCTCCCCGGCGTGGGGATATCGGCGACGGCAGCGGCCTGCTTGCCTTCGCGGGCCGCGCCTGCGCCCGGGTTCAGATACGCCATGGTCCGTCCTCCGATCAGGCGGTGAGGTCGACTTCGACGAACGCGTTGGGCTGGATGATCCCGAACGCGGCGCGCATCTCGGCGAGGATCGCGACCATGTTGCGGATGAAGAAGTCCGCGTGGCTGTCGGTCATCGTGATCGACGCCTGTTCGCGGTCCCACAGGATGGCCTTGCGGAAATCGCCGACGTAGCCGGTGCCGGCCGGGACGGCCTCGGTCTCGATGATGGGCAGACCCCACAGGGTGCCGGCGGTGCCGACGCCGGACGGGCCGCCGAAGTAGTAGCGGGCCTCGTTGTCCTGCAGCAGGTCGATGGACTCCAGGTCGGCCGGGTTGAGCAGGTAGGCGTTGGCGACGGACCGGCCCACCAGGCGCACCTTGGTCTTGGCCTTGCGCAGGGTGGTGAGGATGTTGGTGTCCCACGCCTGCGCCTGCACGCCGGAGACGTTGGACAGGCCCTCGAAGTTCTCTCCGGTGTTGTCACCGGAGATCATCTGGTCTTCGAGCTCCTCCTCCAGCCCGTAGCGGAGGAAGTTGTCGATCAGCGTGCGGACCTGCGCGGCGTCCGACAGGGCCCGCTTGGTGATCGGAATCCAGTGCGCGATGGTGCGCACCGGCGTGGTCACCTTCGCCGCGGCCAGCCCGGACTCGGGCTTGGTGCCGGACGTGCCGGTGGTAGCGGTGGCCTCCGCGACCGGGGCGGCGTTGTTGGTCGTCCCGGTGATCCGCACGTACTCGACGGTGTCGGAGGTGGTGCGGCCCGAGGAGACCACGTCGCGCAGCATCAGCGGGCGCTGGAAGGCGTCCAGGCCGACGCGCTGGCCGAGGTAGTCGTTGACGACCCAGGCGCCCGCCGAGGTGTCGCTGGCGCCGGTGACCAGGGACTTGTAGCCGACGGGGCGGGACTGGACGCGCTGCTTCTCCTGGAAGCGGCCGTTGGGCGCCATGTCCATCAGCGCCGCGTACTCGCCCGACTTCACGAACGTCTCGCCCAGCGACGTCTTCTCGTCGGGCACGATCAGCCCGGCCGGGGTGCGCTTCTCACCGGACTTCTCGTTGAGCTCGACGCCTTCGCCGAGGTCGGCGAGGGCCTGGCGCATCGTCGCGGTGGCCTTGGCCTTCTCCAGGCCCTGCTTGGCCTCTTTGGCCTTGGCCATGTGCTCGTTGAGCTGCGTGCGTTCGGTGTCGGTGAAGTCCCGGTCGTCGGCCTCGGCCTTCGCGGCGATTTCGCGGGCTTCCTTCAGGTGGTGCGTGAGCTCCTCGGTGAGCTCGTCGGTCTTGACCGGCATGGGGTCCTCATCCCGTGAGCGTGGAGACCTCTGCCTCAAGGGCGGCGAGGTCGGCGAGCTGGCGGAGTGAGGCGGGGCTCGGCTTGGCCGGAGCGTCCTTGGCCGCAGGCGGCGGCGAGGACGGCTCGGGCGAGACGGGCGTGGCCTTCTCATCGTCATCGGTGGCGCTGCCGGACAGGGATTCCAGCAGCTCCTTGGCGAGGCGCGCGATGTCTTTGACGCGCTGCTCGTTCTTGGCCGACAGCGTCCTGCCGGCCTTCTCCGCCATGGCCTCCTGTACGGCCTGGCGGATGGTCTCGGTGTCGCGCCCGGAGGTGCCCTCGACGGCGACGCGCAGCAGCGGCACCTCGGCGGACTTCACGTCCAGCAGTTCGGTGGCCTGGTTGGCGCCGATCAGGGTGGGGCCGACCTCGTAGAGCTTGAGCTTGCGCAGCTCGAACGCGTCGCCGCCTGCCTCGCCGTCATCGTCGTCCTTGGCCTTGGCCGGGCCGCCGTCCAGGACGTCGTAAGCGAAAGAGAACTGGGTGACGCGGCGGCCCTTGAGCAGCTTGTAGACCTGCGCGGCCTTCGGCGCGTCCAGGTCCAGGCGGGCCTTGACCCACAGGCCCTCATCGCGCTCCTCGGCCTCCAATACCTCACCGATGTGGTAGTCCGGATCGTGGCTCATGTGTGACCACAGCACCGGGATCGGGTTGCCGCTGCTCTTCCACTCGCCGAGGGTGTCGGCGAACGCCCCCGGCATGATCTTGTCGCCGACACTGTCGACGTTGTACGCGGCGACGATCGCCTCGAACACCCCGTCGTCGGTGCCTTCGTGCTCGCCCGCCGCCTTGATGCGCACGGGGCAGCTCTTGATTCGCATGGTCACTCCGTTGCGTAGTCCAGGCGGCAGTTGCAGTTCGCGGTTTCCTTCGCCTCGCCCTTGCCGTCGCCCGGCCAGCGCAGCCCGTTGCCGAACACGTCGTCCAAGGCGACGGTTTCGCCGTCCAGGGCCCGGTGCGAGGCGCGCGGGTTCTTCCCGCCGGTGCGCCACACCTTCCGCGTCAGCCCCGAGGCGCCGGCCGCGTCGTGCCCGCCGAAGGAGCGGGCCTCGGTCGATGCGGTGGCCGCCCGCACGGCGGCGGTCGTGTGCCACAGGTCGGCGGCCTGCAGCAGGGCCGCCGCCAGCGATGCGCCGGGCTCCTCTGCCTCGGTGACAGCTGCCTCCACCGCGTCCCGGCCGGCCTGCTCGTGCTGCTCGGCGTGCGACTCGGCCGCGGCCAGCAGCCACGGCAGCATCACCTCGGGATCCCATCCGGCCGCCTGCGGGTTGACGGCGTCCAGCACGTCCCATGCGGCCAGCTGGGCGATGCGGTAGCCGTGGTCGGCCAGCAGCGCCGTCAGTTCCGCCAGGCGGTCCTGGCTGCCGCCGTCCCACCAGGCCAGCACGTCCCCGGACGCCTTCGCCCCGGCCTGCGCGAGCAGGGCGTCGGTCTGCCGCTTCGTCCAGCGCCCGAGGGCCGTGGTGAAGCGGTCACGCTCCTCGTCGAAGCTGCCGATCTGCTCCGGCCTGGCGGCTGCCTTCAACAGCACCAGGCCCGCGCCTTTTGGGGTGTCGGCGGGCTCCTCCTCGGGCGCAGTGTCCCGCGGGGACGCGAGCCCGCCCTCGGTCACGTTCAGCGGCGTGATCAGCGAGTCGCCGCCGTCCAGGCGCGACAGATTGAAGCGGGCCCGCTGCTCGTTGACCGTCATCCACGGCCGGCCCGTCGCCGTGCTCGCTGCGGCAGCCTGCTCCTCGAAGCTGCCCCGCATCTTCTCCGCCAGGTTGAACTCGACATACACGTCGCCGGAGTCCGGCAGGTCGGGGATGAGCTGCAGGCCGATGTCCTCCTGGATGGAGGTCAGCCACGGCCCGAGTGTGTCCTGGTAGAGCTGCTGATGCTGCTCGCGGATGTTGGAGAACGTCGCATGGTCCAAGATGCCGACCATCGGCAGCGGAATGTGGTAGGCCGCCGCCACCTCTTCCCTCGTGAGCTTGCGGGCCTCGATGTACTGAGCTTTCTGCGGGTCCAGCGCGAGCTGCTGGTACTCCATGCCGTCCTCAAGGATCGGCGTGCCGCCCTCCGCCCCGCCGCCGGCCGCATACGCCCGCCACGTCTCCCGGAACCGCGAGCGCGCCTCCGGTGACCACGCCCCCGCATCGGCCGGCCGCTTCAGCACACCCGACATGCGCCCGCCGCGGCGCCACATCTGCTCCCGCGACCGCGACGCCTCGAACTCCTCCGCCAGCATCGACCTCAGCGCCTCGATCGGAGAGGCGCCGATGCGCAGGTCCACCGGGTCGTAGCCGTGAAAGTGCACGACCTGATCAGGAGTCAGGTCCAGGTCGCCGCGGGAGCCGTGGATGCGGAACTTCTCCGGCTCCAGCCAGCTGTCGCCCCGCACCTCCACCCGGAACGGCGGCACCGGAATCACCCCGGCCAGGCCGCCACCCTCCAGCCGCACCTTCACCCAGAACGCCGCGTCGTAGATGCCCAGATCACACACCAGGCGCTCGATCAGCCGGTACCGGGTGAGCTTGGCGCCCGGCGCCGCCAGGATCCGGGCCAGGGGGTGGTCGGTGAGGCGCTCTCGGTCCGTGTCCGAGACCCGCCGGAACACGTGCAGTCCCAGCTGCGCGATGTTGCGGGCCAGGAACGACACGACGGTGCGGATCTGCGGCTGCCTGCGGTACAGGTGCGCGTAGTCGGCGTACACCGAGTCCGCGAGCTGCACGTACATCGGCATCTGCACGTCGGGCATCAGCGCCACGGACGACAGCTGGCCCTGGGAGACGACGAATACCACGTCAGCCTCCCGTCGTGACCTGGATGAACTCCACGCGGGCCCGCTCGATGACCACTTCGCCGTCGATGGGGGTATCCGCGGCGCCGTGCTGCATCAGCGTGGCGTCCCGCAGCACCAGCAGCGGCCCCCGCTTCGCCCACAGCACCCCCGTGAACGCCTTGTCGGTGAGATTCACGATCACGCGCTTGCGCAGCGCGGTACGACGCCACCAGAACACGACAGCCCCCTCACACGACCTCCAGGCCGCCATCCTCGTAAGCGCTGCGGACCGGCTGCTCGCGCGTCATCGCCTCCGACAAGGCGGTGATGAGTGACGCCACCGCATCGATCTTGTCTCCGGCCCTGTCCTTGGCCGGCTTCACATTGCCCGCCGGGTCCATGGCGACCGCGAAGTTGTCCACCTGCCAGCGCACGCACGGATTGCCGCCGTGGCGCAGCAGCGGCTTCTGCGCCGTTCCCGCCAAGAGCAGGCGCTGCAGTTCCTTCGTCGGCGGTGACATCGTGGCGAAGCCCTGCCGGACCTTCACCATCGGCGCCCCGTCCTCCATCAGATCGTTGGTGAGCTGGGAAGCGTTCCACGGGTCGTAGCCCAGGCTGCGGACATCGAAGGCGTCCAGGTCCCGCTGGATCTGCGCGCGGATAAAGTCGTAGTCCACGACGTTGCCCGGCGTGGTGTGCAGCAGGCCCTGCCGCACCCATACGCTCGCCTCGCCCGCGGTCCGCTTGTCGAGGTCCCTGAGCCGCTCCTCCGGCGTCCAGACGCGCCACAGGGCATCGAAGCCACCGCGCTCGTCATCCGGGAACAGCCAGCACAAAGACGTCAGGTCCTGTGTCGCCGACAGGTCCAGGCCCCCGAACGCCTCGCGGCCGACGAGCTGCCGTTCGGCGACCATGGAGGCGTTGCGGTCCCAGTCCTCCAGCTGCAGATACTTCGTCTCCTGCTTGGTGCGCAGCCCCAGATGCAGACGCTGGAACTTCGCCAAATCCGCCGGAGACTGCTTCGCCTCGGCAGCCGCGCCGCGCAGGTAGGCCGCCGAGGGTGACACCCCGAACCCGGGGTTCGCGGCCCGCCACGTCTCCTCAGAGAACGGATCCGCGTCCGGATCAGCGCCCCACACGACGCCGTAAGTGTCCGGGTCGAGCAGCGCGCCACGGGCCAGCTGCTCGACATAGCCGCGCTTGCGGTCGTAGATGCTGCCCTGCCGCGAATCGTCCGCCGTCGTGATCGTCACGACCAGCGGCTGCCTCCTTGACCCCGTCCCCGTCTCGACCGTCTCCACCAGATCGGGCGTCTTATGGACGTGGAGTTCGTCGATGATGGCGCCGTGCACGTTCGCGCCGTGCATCGCCTCCGCGATCGACGACACCACCGTGAAGTACGAGCCCGACGCCGGATGCGTAATCTTCTTCGTGAACGCCTTGACGTTGCCCTTCAGCGCCGGCGCCCGCTCGGCAATCTGCCGGATCGGGTCGAACGTGAAGCGGGCCTGCCGCTCGTTCGTCGCCACCGCATACACCTGCGCGCCAGCCTCCCCGTCGCCGGCCATCAGGTACACCGCGATACCGCCGCTCAAGGTGGTCTTGCCGTTGCGGCGCGGCACCTCCACATACAGCTTGCGCACGATCCGCACATAGCCGTCGGCCTCGTCGTCCCACCGCACGTAGCCGAACACCGGCGCCAGGATGTAGGCGACCTGCCACGGGTCCGGGTCCAGCGGCTTCCCCGCCCACTTGCCCTGCGTGTGCCGCAGCAGGTGAAACGCCCGCAGCACCCGATCCACCCGCTCCGGGTCGAAGACCGCGCCCGCCGCGTGCCGCGGCGACGGCGTGTGGAACCGCGGCGGACAGTCCGGCAGCGGGATGCCCCGCCCCTCCAGGTACCAGGCGACCTCGGGGCTGATCCCCGCCTCAGCCGGGGCCCGCGAACGGGTTCGCTTCGTCGCCATCGTCGCCCCCGCCTCGCGCCAGGGCCTGCTCCGTGGACGGCGTCAGGCCGAAGTGCGCTGCCCACGACCGCATCTCCCGGCCGGCATTGCGGGCGATCGCCACACACGGATGCGCGAGCTTGCCCTGCCTCGCCTCGATGACAAGCCCTTCCTCCTGCACCACGCGCGTCGCCGACACGAACGTCGCCCACGCCTCGCAGTACGCCGCGAGGGCAGCCCGGTCCTGCTCCTTGACCAAGTCCAGACGGGACAGCTCGGGCAGTACCCGCTTCCACTCCGCCGCCGCCTCGCGCGACAGCCACGTCGGCGGCTTCGGCGGTACCCGCTTGAACGCCGGACCCGGCTCCACCTTCCGGCCGCCCGAGTCCCGGCCAGCAGACCGCCCGGAGATCAGCTTCAGGGCGGCCGGCGCAGCTGCCTTGGCCATGGCAGACCCCCTGTCAACGAGGTGAGCGTGCGCCTTCCGAGTTGACCGCGGCGGGCCCCCAGACGATCACGCCAGCGATTCCGACTCCCCTACCCCCGGGGTGACCTGGGGCGGAGCATGGCGCGGCGCCGGTTGGCCGCAGCAGCCTCGGCCTTGGATTTGATCTCGTGGCAGGGCTGGCAGATCAGTCCGAGGTTGTCCATGTCGCGGGCCGCACCGCCTTCGCTCACCGGCCGTTTGTGTTCGAGGTCGTAGGTCTCGCCTTCGCCGGCCTCGCGTCCGCACACGTAGCAGGTGTTGTTGTCGCGGATCGCCACGCGCTTCTTCAGGGCACGCATGGTGCCGCTGCTCATGCCGTAGCGGTCCTGCTTGCGTGGCCGTCCTGCCCAGGGCTGAGGCTGGCAGTCGTCACAGCGCCCGTGCTTGGTGGCGAGGTTGGTGCAGCCGACGCGTGCGCATCTGCTGGGCGGAGCCGTGGGCATGACCGCATCCCCTCCTGTCCGACTGTCCTGTGTGTCACAGCGCGGCCTGCCGGGCTGCGCTGTGAGGTGACTCCAGAGGCCGGGGCCGGGCCTCCGGGGGGGCGCCCCGAGGGGGGAACGGGGAGGGGGATGCACCGGGCGGGGGCTACCCCTGAGCGGCGACCTTGTAGGCGGTGAGCTTCAGTTCGGCGTTGTCCACGTCGATCTGGAGGGTGGGGCCGTACAGGCGCGTGGGGAACGGGCCGATGCGCCGTGTGGCCGAGGTCGGGATGGTCCACGCCTTGGCGGGTACGGCCACTCCGTCCACGGTGCTGGCGAAGAGCGCGGAGACGGTGCGGGACACGGTAGAGCCGCTGTTGCGGACTTCGAGCCATACCGAGCCGTCGTTGTTCACGCTGTGGTTGTTGGTCGCGTCGCCGTTGACCTCGGTCGCGGGGGCGACGCCAGCCCTGGTGATCTGCGTGACGGGGATGTTGACGCGGGGCATCGGGCCCTCCTGGGCTGGTCAGTCGTCGGGCTTGCTCACGCCGGTGGCCTCGCCGTTGACGAGGGTGGCGAAGATCCTGGCCTGTGCTTCCTTGCGCGCGGGCACAGGCTGCAGGAGGACGCCTCCCTCAGCGCCTTCGATGGTAATGAACAGCTGGTTCATGTCCTTCTTGAGCGCAAGGGCGAACAGGCCGGTAAGCAGGACGCGGGTCGCGGTGACGCGTTTGCCGGCTTCCTCGCCGCGCTCGATGGTCACGTGCGCGCCGTCGAGAGGCACCGGCTCTTGGTTCGGCGCGTGGGCCTTGCCGCCCATGACGGTGACGCCGGCTGCCGCCGCCGCTGTCCGGATCTTGTTAGCGCGGGCCTTGGCGGCCTTCTCCTCGTCGGTCTTCTTCGAGCCGAACATGGCGTCCCCCATCGGTGCGCGGTTGGTGGCGTCATGGTGACGCACGGGCCGCATGAGGGGAACGGGTTTGATCGGATTGGTGCCTGCTGCCCGGCTGGGCCGCCTCGGGGCCGGGCAGCAGGCGGGGCCCGCCCTGGGGGACGTCGGGCCCGTCAAGGGGTCAGGCGGCGTGGGGTGCTCGCTGTGGTGTGGGCCGGTAGGTGGCGGCGAGGGCGCGTATCTCCGGCAGGGCGTACATGGTGCGGGCGGCGTGGCCGAGTCCGGTGGGCCGGCCGTCGCCGCGGAAGCGCTGGATGCGGCCCCGGGAGGCCCATTTGCGGATGACGGTGGCGGGCACGCCGGTGAGGCGTTCTGCTTCGTGGGCGTAGACGAGGTCGTCGGGGTAGAGGTCGTGCGGGCGCATGGCACCTCCCCCGGCATGCAGAAAGCCCCCGACGGTGTCGGGGGCTCCTGTGTGGTTGAAGGGCACACTACTGGCGCCTGCGATCACTGTGACATAGCGGTGATCGGCGGTCAAGCACAGGCGGAAATCAGCCCCGCTCTCCTCGCTCGCCGGCAGCGCCGCGGAGCTTGGATACTGCCCATCCGGCGGCGAGGACGATGCCGATGAACGTGACGCCGATGAAAGGCAGGTTGTCGCCGACGGTGCCGATGATGCCGATGAGGGTGCCGCCCATCATGACGACGATGGTGACGAGTGCGCCGGTGCATACGACGATGACGGCCAGGATCAGGAAGGTGATGATGATGAGGCGCTGCAGCTCGGGCGGCAGGCCCTGCTGTACGGGCGCCTGCACGACGACCGGCGGCGGGGGCTGGCCGATGGTGAAGTGGACGGGCCTGCCGTGCTCGTCGTAGAGCACGTTCGGAGGCCGGTGGTGGGCGGGGGCGGGCAGCGGCTGCCCGCCGTACTGGTGCTGCGGGTCGGGCAGCGGCTGCGGGTCCATGATGGTGGGGCTCCTCTCGGGTCAGTCGTTGAAGTACTCGTTGAGGCAGTCGCTGGACTCGCGGGCCGCGACTGCGACTTCGCGACGCTCCTCGGCGGCGCGCTGGTGTATCCCGGCGGCCGTCGTCTTGCCGTCGGCGGCCAGGCGGTCGGCGATCTTCTGGGCCCGGTCGGCCGACTGGTCGTAGTCGGCGGCGATGGCCTCGCGTCCGGGCATCGCGTCGATGGCGGCCTGGTGTTCGGTGTTGATCCAACCGCTGAGGTTGCACACGATCCGGTCGCCGTCGGTGGCCCATGCGGGGTCGGCGCTGACGGCCTTATATGCTTCGTCGGCGGTGGTGAAGTGCTGGGTGAAGCCTTCGTCGCCCCAGCCGCCGCCGCAGACGTCGCAGCGGGCCACGTAGCAGGTGTCGGTAGTGATCGACATGGTCGGCTCCTTTCAGCGGCGGCCGTAGCGGCCGTTGTCGAGCTTGGTGAAGCTGCGCATCTCGTAGCCGCCGGTCTCGGTGTCGCGTTCGACGACGACGTGCTCACGGCCGTGGCGGACGCGCCAGCCTTCGGCCGACCAGCGGTGCAGGTCGTCGTCGCCGACGGTGCCGCGGCGTTCGGCGCGGGACGGCTTGTTCGCGGCCGGCTCGGCGCCGTCGGGGTACTTCGGAGCGAACGGGTTCCAGGGCATATGGGTCTCCTCTCAGATGGTCAGCGGGCGTTCTTGATGTCGTCGTCGGTTGCGCCGGCGGCGAGGGCTTCGCTGTAGGCGGCGAGGGCGTTATCGCGTGCGGCGTGGGTGTCGGGGTGATCGAAGCCCTTGGCGTTGACGGTCTCGGCGAGCTGCTGGACGGCGTCGGCGGCGTTCTGGGCTGCACTCATGGCGGTCTCCTTCAGGGGCGGTTGCTGTCGGCTGCGGTGTGGGCTTCGGCGCAGGTGGCGAGGTGCTGGTCGGTCCAGTCCCAGGCGGCCAGCAGGCCCTCGCGGTACGGGCCGTCGACGTACCGCTCGGCGCTGCCGTGGACCTCGCCGATACCGAACGGAACGGTGGTGGCGCAGGCGTGGCGGCGAGCGATGGCCTGCACGGCCACGTCGATGACCACGCCACCGTCATCGCTGTACGCGCGCATCTGCTGGCCGGGGACCCGG
>NZ_JBVIBD010000054.1:0-14414 GCF_055573595.1 Streptomyces sp. NPDC030165
TCGAAATGCCCCAGCACCTCATCCAACGCCTCCGCGAACACCGGGAACCGGGCATACAGCTCCCGGCCCATCCCGGCCCGCTGCGCACCCTGACCCGAGAACAGCACCGCCAGCTTCCCGGCCGTGTGCTCGGCGGATCCGCGCGCCACCTCGACGGTTTCGCCGTCCTCGGACAGCAGGACCGCGCGGTGCTCCAAGTGCGTCCGAGTGGTGGCCAGCGAGAAACCCAGGTCGAGAGGCGACTGGTCGGTCAGTGCGGAGATCTGCTCAAGCTGAGCGGCCAGTGCCTCCTCGGTCCTTCCGGAGATCAGCCACGGCACGGTCGACGGCGAGGCCAGTGGCTCTTCCTCGTCGGCTGTCTCCTCCACGGCCGGTGCCTGTTCGATGATGACGTGGGCGTTGGTGCCGCTGATGGCGAAGGACGACACGCCAGCGCGCCACGGCCGGTCGGCCTTGGGCCATTCCTCGGGCTCCGTCAGCAGCTCCACCGCACCGGACGACCAGTCCACGTGCGACGTCGGGACATCGGCGTACAGCGTCTTCGGCAGGACTCCGTGCCGCATCGCCAGGATCATCTTGATGAGTCCCGCCGCGCCGGCCGCCGCCTGCGTGTGGCCGAGGTTGGACTTCACCGAGCCGAGCAGCAGCGGCCGTTCCGGGTCACGGTCCTGCCCGTAGGTGGCCAGCAGCGCCTGGGCCTCGATCGGGTCACCCAACGGAGTGCCCGTGCCGTGCGCCTCGACGGCATCCACGTCCGAGGCCGACAGTCCGGCGCTCGCCAGTGCCTGCCGGATCACCCGTTGTTGCGCAGGGCCGCTGGGGGCCGTCAGGCCGTTGGAGGCGCCGTCCTGGTTGACGGCCGAGCCGCGTAGGACCGCGAGAACGGGATGTCCGTTGCGGCGGGCGTCGGACAGCCGCTCCACGACGAAGACGCCCACGCCTTCCGACCACCCGGTGCCGTCGGCTCCGTCGGCGAACGCCTTGCACCGGCCGTCCGGTGCCAGCCCGCCCTGCCTGGTGAAGCCGACGAAGCTCATCGGCGTCGAGATCACCGTCACCCCTCCGGCCAGTGCCAGCGAGCACTCTCCGGAATGCAGTGCCTGGGACGCCAGGTGCAGGGAGACGAGCGAGGAGGAACATGCGGTGTCGAGGGTGACGGCCGGGCCCTCCAGACCGAAGCTGTACGCGACCCGGCCGGACAGGATGCTGGCGATGAGGCCGGTGCTGCCGTGCCCCTCGATGTCCTCACGGGAGTTCATCACGGTGTTGGTGTAGTCGATACCGCTCGTGCCCACGAAGACGCCGGTGTCGGTGCCACGCAGGGACCCGGGGTCGATCCCGGCGCGCTCGAACGCTTCCCAGGACGTCTCCAGCAGGAGGCGCTGCTGGGGGTCCATCGTCACGGCCTCGCGGGGCGAGATGCCGAAGAAGTCCGCGTCGAACGAGGCGGCGTCGATGAAGCCGCCTTCGGCGGTCGCGCTGCTGCCGCTTCCGTCACCGGCGAGAACATCCAGGTTCCAGCCGCGGTCCGTGGGAAACGCCGAGATACCGTCCCGGCCGTCCTTCAACAACTGCCAGAACTCCTCCGGCGACCGCACACCACCCGGCAGCCGGCAGGACATCCCCACGATGGCAATGGGTTCCTGCTGTGCGGACTCCACCTCCCGAAGCCGTTGGCGGGTCTGGTGCAAGTCGTTCGTGACCCACTTCAGGTAGTCAACGAGCTTCTTGTCGTTCGGCATGCCGTGGAACCTTCCGTGTGAATAAGGGGGCCGGGTTCAGCGATCGCTGTGACGGCCGAGCTCGTTGTCGATGAAGGCGAAGATCTCGTCGGTGCTGGCGGCTTCGATCCGGTCGGCGACCCCTGCGCCGTCCTCCTCCGCCGGGGTGCCCCGCCAGGTGTCCAGGAGCTGCGCCAGACGGGTGGCGACGGCGGCCCTGGTGCGGGCGTCGGGATCGCTGGCGGTGAGTGCGGAGTCGAGCCGTTCGAGTTCGGCCAGGAGGGCCGGTCCGGTGGCGGCCTCGTCCACCAGCTCCGAGACGAAGTGGTCGGCGAGAGCGGTGGGGTTGGGGTAGTCGAAGACCAGGGTCGCGCTCAGCCGCAGGCCGGTGATGGTGGAGAGCCGGTTGCGCAGTTCGACGGAGGTCAGCGAGTCGAAGCCCAGCTCCTGGAACTCCCGCCGCGCGTCGACATTCTTCGCCGAGGCGTGTCCGAGTACGGCAGCGGCCTCGGTCCGTACGACGTCGGCCATCAGCCGCGTCCGCTCCTCCGGACGCGCGGCCCGCAGCCGGTCGATGAGCGACGCGGCCGCTGCCGTGCCGCCCGCGGAACTCACCGCCGTACGCCGGGCGCCCTTGACCAGCCCGCGCAGCACCGACGGCACGGGGCTCTGCGCACGGGCCGGGCCGGACGCCCGCCCGAGCGCGACGAGGTGGGGCGCGTCGCTGGAGGTGGCGGCGTCGAACAGCGCCAGTCCCCGCTCCGGGCTGAGCGGTACGGCACCGTAGACGGCCATGCGCTGCATGTCCGCGTCGGAGAGGGCGGCAGTCATGCCCCCGCCCTGCGCCCAGGCACCCCACGACAGCGACTGCGCTGGCAGCCCCTCACCCGCCCGGTACGAAGCCAGCGCATCCAGGAACACATTGCCCGCGGCGTAGCTGCCCTGCCCCGGCGCCCCCAGCACGCCCGAGACGGACGAGTAGAGCACGAATGCGGCCAGGTTCAGGTCCTTGGTGGCCTCGTGCAGATGCCAGGCGGCATCCGCCTTCGGACGCAGCACCCCCGACAACCGCTGCGGCGTCAACGAGGTCACCACACCGTCATCGAGCACACCCGCCGTATGGATCACCGCGGTCAGCGGATGCGCGGCAGACACCGCACCCACGGCCGCCTCCACCGCCACCCGGTCCGCCACATCACAGGCGCGGACCGCGACCTCGGCACCGTAGGCCGCCAACTCCTCCCGCAGCTCCCCCGCACCCGGCGCATCCGGACCGCTACGGCTGACCAGCAGCAGATGCCGCACACCGTGCCCGGCCACCAGATGCCGGGCCAGCTCACGCCCCAGCCCCCCGGTGCCACCAGTGATCAACACCGTGCCGTCCGCATCCCAATCCCGCGGCACCTCCCCCACCTCTTCGCCCAGTTCGGCCAGCCGGCCCACCCGCAGCACACCATCACGCACCACGAACTGGGCCTCCCCGGCAGCCAGCGGACCCGGCAGCTCTCCGAGCACCGGGCCGAGGGCCCCGTCCTCCAGATCCACCAGCGCCAGCCGCCCCGGATTCTCCGACTGCGCCGAACGCACCAGACCCCACACCGCAGCCGCCGCCACATCCACCACCGGCTCACCCACACCAGCCGCCACAGCACCCCGCGTAACAAACACCAGACGGCAGGACCCCGCCTCCTCCCGGGCCAACCACTCCTGAAGCACACCCAGGACCCGTCCAGTCAACTCGTGGGTACGGGCAGGCACATCACCGGCCCCACGCCCGGATACGGGGACCACCACAAGGTCCTCGTCACCGGTCAGCTCCGACAGGGACCCGACCGACGCCCCGACCCCCAGCTCATCCACGCCCAAAGACACACACCGCACCTCAGCCGGCTGCACCTCCGGACCCGCCACCCACTCCAACGACAACAGCTCACCGTGCTCCGCGCCGCTTCGTGCCGTCGATTCGCCGGTGCCGGGGTCGCGGTAGGCCCGCATCACCATCGCCTCGGCGGACAGGACCGGCGCGCCTTCGACGTCGACAGCCGTGATGGACATCGAGTCATCGCCGGTCTTCACGACCCGGACCCGCAGGACCGAGGCGCCGCCCGCGTGCAGCGAGACGCCCCGCCAGGCAAAGGGCAGGAACCGGTCGTTCTCGCTGCCGACCCCGGCCATGCGGTGCGTCTGGAGCACCGCGTCCAGCAGCGCCGGGTGCAGTCCGAAGGATGCGGCCTCCTCGGCGGCCTGGTCCGGCAGGACCACCTCGGCGAAGGCCCCGTCCTGGCAGCGCCACACCGAGCGCAGCCCCTGGAAGGCCGGGCCGTACCCGGTCCCCTCGTAAAAGCCCTCCAGGTCAACGGCCTCCGCGTCCCGCGGCGGCCAGACCGCGGAACCGAAGTCCCCGATCCGCTCCCCCGTGGCCAACGTGCCGCCCGCGTGCTGGGACCACGGCAGGCCGGGGTCACCGTCCGGGCGCGAATACACCGAGACCGAGCGGGCGCCCGCCTCGTCGGCTGCCCCTACCAGTACCTGGATCTGAGTGGCGCGCTCCTCCTGGAGCACCAGAGGTTGCATCAGGACGAGGTCCCCGATGCGGTCACAGCCGACCTGGTCGGCAGCGCACATCGCCAGCTCCAGGAAGCCGGTTCCCGGGAAGAGCACACTGCCGTCCATGGCGTGGTCGGTCAGCCACGGATGCGTCCGGAGCGACAGCCTGCCGGTCAGCACCACCACCCCGCCATCGTCCGCGAGGGTCAGTGTCGCGCCCAGCAGGGGGTGCTCCGCGGGCAGCAGACCGGCGCCGGTCACATCCCCCGACTGCGCGGCCGGCCGGGGCCAGTACCACTGATGTTGGAAGGGGTAGGTGGGCAGGTCCACACGGCGGGCACCAGTGTTGGCGAACCAGGCGGACCAGTCCACCCCGGCCCCGTTGACATGCAGGTGGGCGAGCGCGGTCAGCAGCGCGGTCTCTTCGGGGCGGTCCTTGCGCAAGGCCGGAACGGCCACAGCCGTCTCGTCCAGGATGTGCTGGGCCATCGCCGTCAGCACCCCGTCCGGGCCCAACTCCAGGAACACAGAGGCCCCTTCGGCAGCCAGAGCACGCACGCCGTCGGCGAAGCGCACCGTCTCCCGCACATGCCGCACCCAGTAGTCGGCCGTGCAGACGATGCTCTCGGTGACGAGTCCGCCCGTCACATTGGAGACAAGCGGGATGCGCGGAGCCTCATACGACAGCCCCTCGGCCACCCGCCGGAACTCCGCCAGCATCGGCTCCATCAACGGCGAATGGAACGCGTGGCTCACCGCCAGGCGCCGCGTCTTGCGGCCCTGGCCGGCGAATTCTGCCGCGATGCGCAGGGCTTCGCTCTCCGCCCCGGCGATCACCACCGACTCGGGCCCGTTGACCGCCGCGATCGACACCCCGTCGACCAGCCGTCCGGCCACCTCACCCTCCGCCGCCTCCACGGCCACCATCGCACCACCCGCAGGCAGCGCCTGCATCAACCGCGCACGGGCCGCCACCAGCACACACGCATCCGCCAGCGACAACACCCCCGCCACATGCGCCGCCACAACCTCACCGATCGAATGCCCGGCCACACAGTCCGGACGAACCCCCAACGACTCCGCCAACCGGAACAACGCCACCTCCACCGCGAACAGCGCAGGCTGCGTGAACCCGGTCTCATCCAGACCCCCCACCTCACCGAACATGACATCCCGCAGCCCGGCATCGAAATGCCCCAGCACCTCATCCAACGCCTCCGCGAACACCGGGAACCGGGCATACAGCTCCCGGCCCATCCCGGCCCGCTGCGCACCCTGACCCGAGAACAGCACCGCGACCGGGCGGCCGGTCTCCGCGCGGCCCCGGGCCGCCTCGGACAGCTCTCCGTCGGGGCACTGTGCCAGCAGCACCGCACGGTGCACGAAGACCGAACGGCCCGAGACGAGTGAGAAGCCCACGTCCACGGGTGCCGAGGTCCCCCTCAGCGACGAGAGCCGTTCGATCTGCGCCGCCAGTGCCTCCTCCGATTTGGCCGAGACCAGCCACGGCACCACGGCGGGCACCAGCTGTGGTTCCGGCGCCGGCTCTTCGGCCGGGTCCGCCTGTTCCACGATCACGTGGGCGTTGGTTCCGCTGATGCCGAACGATGACACACCCGCGCGCCACGGCCGGTCGGCCTTCGGCCACTGCCGGGGCCCCGTCAGGAGGTCCACCGCGCCGGACGACCAGTCCACGTGCGACGACGGCGCGTCCACATGCAACGTCTGCGGCAGTACACCGTTGCGCATCGCCAGGACCACCTTGATGATCCCCGCCACCCCGGCCGCCGCCTGCGTATGGCCGAGGTTGGACTTCACCGAACCGAGCAGCAAGGGCCGCTCCGGGGCCCGCCCCTGGCCGTAGGTGGCCAGCAGCGCCTGCGCCTCGATCGGGTCTCCCAGGGGCGTACCGGTGCCGTGCGCCTCCACGACGTCCACGTCCGAGGCCGACAGCCCGGCGCTCGCCAGTGCCTGCCGGATCACCCGCTGCTGCGAAGGGCCGCTGGGCGCGGTGAAGCCGTTGGAGGCGCCGTCCTGGTTGACGGCGGAGCCCCGTACGACGGCCAGGACGGGGTGTCCGTTGCGGCGGGCGTCGCTCAGGCGCTCGACGACGAGGATGCCGACGCCTTCCGACCAGCCGGTGCCGTCGGCGGCGTCGGCGAACGCCTTGCACCGGCCGTCCGCCGCGAGGCCGCCCTGCCGGCTGAACTCCATCAGGGAGCCTGGGGACGACATGACGTTCACGCCGCCGACCAGGGCCAGCGAGCACTCGCCGGCCCTGAGGGCGTGGGTCGCCGTGTGCAGGGCCACGAGCGAGGACGAGCATGCCGTGTCGACCGTCACTGCCGGGCCTTCCAGGCCCAGCGTGTAGGACAGCCGCCCGGAGGTGGCGCTGGCGGCGATTCCGGTGCCGATGTCACCGGTGGCGTCGGCCAGGGACCCGACCAGCAGGTAGGCGTAGTCCTGGCCGTTGGTGCCGACGAACACGCCGGTGCGGCTGCCGCGCAGGGACACCGGGTCGATCCCGGCGCGCTCGATCGCCTCCCAGGAGGTCTCCAGCAGGAGCCGCTGCTGCGGGTCCATGGTGACGGACTCGCGCGGTGAGATTCCGAAGAAGTCCGCGTCGAAGTCGCCTACGCCGTCGAGGAAGCCTCCTTCCTGGCTGACGGCGTTGCCGCGCCGGTCGACGCCGGCGTCGCGCAGGGCGTCGAGGTCCCAGCCGCGGTCCGTGGGGAACGCGCCGATGGCGTCCTTCCCGGAGGCCAGGAGGTCCCAGAGGTCCTCGGGCGAGTTCACGCCGCCGGGGTAGCGGCAGCTCATCGCCACGATCGCGATGGGTTCGGTGGCCGCGGCGGCGAGTTTGCGGTTCTGGCGGCGCAGGTGCTCGGCTTCCTTCAGCGAGGCACGGAGGGCCGCGACGACGGTTTCACTGGATGTGGTCATGGTCCGCTCTTTCAGTGCTCTTGGGAGGAGTTGCCGTCGAGTGCCGCCTGGACCAGGCCGGCGACGTCCATCGCGTCGATCGACTCTTCGTAGGCGTCCGCTGCCGTCGCGGCGACGGTCTCGGTGTGGGACGCCGCGGTCTGTTCGGCGGCGAGCTTCAGCAGGGGGCCGAGCACGCCGATCTCGCGCAGCTGGGCCACGGAGACGGAGGCGAGCAGGGCCCTGATGCCGGAGGATTCCAGGTCGCCGTCACCGGCCCCCTCCCCCGGTCCTTCGCCGGGGAGGAGCAGGCTCAGCAGGTGGGCGGCCAGGTCGGCGGGGTTGGGGTGGTCGAAGACGAGGGTGGCGGTCAGGGTCAGTCCGGTCGCGGCGCCGAGCTGGTTGCGTAGTTCGACGGCGCTCAGAGAGTCGAAGCCGAGGTCGCGGAACGCCCGGTCGGCGCCCACGGCGTCGGCCGTGGGGTGTCCCAGTACGGCCGCGGCCCGGGTGCGGACCAGGGCCAGTACGGCTTCGGAGCGCTTGGCGGGCGGCAGGCCCGTCAGCTTCTCGCGCAGCGCGTCGCCGGTGGCGTCCGCGTCGGTGGTGTCCGTACCGGTGTCCGCCGCCTGGTGTCCGGTGCCGGCCGGCTCGCCGAGGAGCGGGCTGGGCCGTACGGCGGTGAAGGAGCGGACGAACCGGTCGCGTTCGATGTCGGCGACGACCTCGGTGGGCCGTCCGTCCATGACGGCCCGGCGCAGCGCCACGACCGCGAGGTCCGGGTCCAGCGGGCGGATGCCGATGCGCCGGGCCACGTCGGCCGCCCGGTCGTCGTCGGCCATCCCGCCGCCGCCCCACACGCCCCAGGCGATCGAGGTCGCGGCCAGGCCCTGGGACCGGCGCTGTTCGGCGAGGGCGTCCAGGAAGGTGTTGGCGGCGGCGTAGTTGGCCTGGCCGGCGTTGCCGACCGCTCCGGAGGACGAGGAGAACAGGGCGAACACGGCCAGGTCCAGGTCCTTGGTGAGGTCGTGCAGGGCCAGGGCCGAGGCGGCCTTGGCGCGGAAGACGTCCTCGAAGCGGTCCGGGGTGAGGCTTTCCAGTACGCCGTCGTCGATGATGCCTGCGGTGTGGACGACGGCGGTCAGGGGCGCCTTTTCGGGGATGTCCGCCAGGACCTTCGCGAGGGCGTCGCGGTCGGCGGCGTCGCATGCGGTGAGGGTGACGTCCGCGCCGAGCGCGGTGAGGTCGGCGCGCAGTGCGTCCGCGCCGGGGGCGTCCGGGCCCCGGCGGCTCAGGAGCAGCAGGTGCCGTGCGCCCGCCCGGGCCAGTTCGCGTGCCACGTGGGCGCCCAGTGCTCCGGTACCGCCGGTGATCAGGACGGTTCCGGTGGGGTTCCACTCCTGGACGTCCCGGCCGGCCGGAACGGGTTCCAGCCGGCGGCCGAGTACGGCGGAGGGCCGGATCGCGATCTGGTCCTCGCCGCCGGGTGCGGCGATGACTTCGGCGAGGCGGGCCGCGGACCGTTCGTCCAGAGTGCCGGGCAGGTCGATCAGACCTCCCCAGCGCCGCGGGTGCTCCAGGGCAGCCACCCGTCCCAGGCCCCACACGGCGGCCTGGGCGGGTGCGGTCGTGGAGTCGCCGGGTACGGCGGTGACCGCTGCGCGGGTGACGCACCACAGGGGTGCGGCGAGGTCCGCGTCGCCGAGCGCCTGGATCAAGGTGGTGGTGAGGGCCAGCGCCTCGGGGGCGTGGGCCGGGTGGGCGGGTTCCGTGGCGAGGGCGAGCAGGGAGACCACGGCACGGAACTCGCGCCCCTCGGCGGCCTGTCGGCGCAGCAGTCCGGCCAGGGTGGTGCGGTCGGTGCCGGGTGCGGTGAGGCGTACGGTGTCCGGGCCCAGGGCGGCGACGACGTCGGCGACCCACGGGTCCTGCTCGTGTCCTGCCGGGATCACCGCGAGGTGGGTGCCCGCCGGGGTGTGGGAGGGCGTGCGGGTCAGCGGCTGGAAGGTGATCCGCTGCCGCCAGCCGTCGACCGTGCCGGCCTCCTCGCGCCTGCGGCGCCAGTCCGCGAGCGCGGGGAGCACCTTGGACAGCGCGTCGCGCTCGACGTGGAGCGTGGATTCGAGTGCGGCGAAGTCCGCTTCCCGTACGGCCGACCAGAAGCCGTCGTCCGCGGCCGTCGCCGGGCCGGTGTCGGTGGCGGGCCGGCCGGCCGGCCAGAACCGCTGGTACTGGAAGGGGTAGGTGGGCAGGTCGGTGCGGCGGGGCGCGGCCGGTGCCCCGGTGAGTACGGCGGGCCAGCGCGGGTTCGCTCCGTCGACGTGCAGCCGGGCGAGTGCGGTGACCAGGCTTTCCTGCTCCCCGCGGTCCCGGCGCAGCGCCGGGACGGTGACCGCCTGCGTGGGCAGGGTGTCCAGGGTTTCCTGGGCCATGGCGCACAGCGCGCCATCGGGGCCGAGTTCCAGGAAGACGGTCACGCCGCGTTCGGCGAGGGTGCGGACGCCGTCGCCGAAGCGGACGGCTTCACGGACGTGGCGCACCCAGTAGTCCGGGGAGCACACCTGCTGCCCGGTCGCCGTCCCGCCGGTCACGTTGGACACGAGCGGGATCGCCGGGGTGTCGTAGCCGATGCTGCGGGCGACGCGTCGGAAGTCCTCCAGGATGGCGTCCATGTGCAGTGAGTGAAATGCATGGCTCACCCGCAAACGCCTAGTCTTGCGCCCGTCGGCGGTGAACTTCTCCGCGATGTCGAGGACCGCGGTCTCGTCGCCGGAGAGGACCACCGACCGCGGCCCGTTGACCGCCGCGACGGACACGCCGTCGGTCAGGTGTACCCGGACCTCCTCCTCGGTGGCCTGTACGGCGACCATCGCGCCGCCCGTGGGCAGGGCGTTCATCAGCCGGGCCCGTGCGGCCACCAGGCGGCACGCGTCGTCCAGGGAGAAGACCCCGGCCACGTGGGCGGCCGCTATCTCGCCGACGGAGTGCCCGGCGGCGAAGTCCGGACGGATGCCCCAGGACTCGACCAGGCGGAACAGCGCCACCTCGACGGCGAACAGCGCGGGCTGGGTGAAGCCCGTCTCGTTCAGCCGCTCCGCGTCCTCGAACATGACGTCCCGCAGGGGGCGGTCCAGTTCCGCGTCCATACGTGCCGCCACCGCGTCCAGGGCCTCGGCGAACACCGGGAACCGGTCGTACAGCTCCCGGCCCATGCCCACGCGCTGCGCACCCTGGCCGGTGAACAGCACCGCGAGTTTGCCGCGGCGCTCCGGCACCCGGCCCCGCAGGACCTGGGGAGCGCCGATTCCGTCGGCGAGCGCGGCCAGGCCCGCGAGCAGTTCCTCGCGGTCCTCGGCGAGGACGGCGGCCCGGTGGGTGAAGGCCGACCGGGTGGTGGCCGCGGACAGCGCGAACTCGGCGACACCGAGGCCGGGCCGGGCAGTCACGTAGGCGTGCAGTTGCCTGGCCTGGGCGCGCAGCGCTTCCGGCACGGCGCCGGACACGGGCACCGGCAGCAGGCCGCCTGCCTCCTGGGGGTGCCGGGGTTCGTCCGGGACGGTTTCCGCGGGCTGCTCGATGATCACGTGGGAGTTGGTGCCGCTGGCGCCGAAGGCCGAGATGCCGGCCCGGCGCGGGCGGCCGGTACGCGGCCAGTCGGCCGCGTCCGCCAGCAGTTCGACGGCTCCGGCGCTCCAGTCGACGTGCGCCGACGGCTCGTCGATGTGCAGGCTCCTGGGCAGCACGCCGTGTCGCATCGCCAGCACCATCTTGATCACGCCGGCGACGCCGGCGGCCGCCTGGGTGTGGCCGATGTTGGACTTCACCGACCCGAGCAGCAGCGGCCGGTCCTCCGGGCGGTCCTGCCCGTAGGTGGCCAGCAGCGCCTGGGCCTCGATGGGGTCACCCAGGGTGGTGCCGGTGCCATGGGCCTCCACGGCGTCCACGTCGGCCGGCGCCAGCCCCGCACTGGTCAGCGCCCGCTGGATGACGCGGCGCTGCGAGGGGCCGTTGGGCGCGGTGATGCCGTTGCTGGCACCGTCCTGGTTGACGGCGGAGCCGCGCAGCACCGCGAGGACCTCGTGCCCGTTGCGTCGGGCGTCCGAGAGCCGTTCCAGTACGAGCACGCCCACGCCCTCGGACCAGCCGGTGCCGGCCGCGGCGGACGCGAAGGGCCGGCAGCGGCCGTCCGGCGCGAGGGCTCCCATCTCCCCGAACTCGACGAAGTTCACCGGGCTGGACATCACCGTCACGCCGCCGGTCACGGCGAGGGAGCACTCGCCGCCGCGCAGGGCCTGGGCGGCCAGGTGGAGTGCCACCAGGGACGACGAGCACGCCGTGTCGACGCTGACGGAGGGGCCTTCCAGACCGAAGTGGTAGGCCACCCGGCCGGAGAGCAGGCTGGCCGACTGCGCGGTCTGCGCGTGGCCCAGCTGGCCCGCCTCGGGCCGGTAGTCGCCCGAGCCGCCGCCGATGAACACGCCGGTGTCGCCGCCGCGCAGCTGGGCGGGGTCGACGCCGGTGCGCTCCAGGGCCTCCCAGGTGGCTTCCAGGAGGATGCGCTGCTGCGGGTCCATCACCATCGCCTCGCGCGGCGAGATCCCGAAGAACCCGGGGTCGAAGTCGGCCACGTCGTAGAGGAACCCGCCTTCGCGCGTGACGGTCCGGCCGTGGCCGTCCCGGTCGCCGTGCAGCAGCCGGTCCAGGTCCCAGCCGCGGTCCGTGGGGAAGCCCCCGACGGCGTCCGTCTCGTCCATGACCAGCTGCCACAGGTCCTCGGGCGAACGGATACCGCCCGGGTAGCGGCAGCTCATGCCGACGATGGCGACCGGGTCCTCGGCGGTGCCGGCGCCCTCGGCCCGCGCCACCGCGGGGAGTTCCCGCCCGTCCTCGCCGAGGAGTGCGGCCCGCAGGTGACCGGCGAGCGCCTCGGCCGTGGGGTAGTCGAAGACGAGGGTGGCGGGCAGCGTCAGGCCCGTCGCGGTGGCGAGCTGGTTGCGCAGGTCGACCGCGGTCAGCGAGTCGAAGCCGAGGTCCTTGAACGCCTGGCCGGAGGGTACGGCGTCGGCGTCCGCGAACCCGAGCACCGCGGCCACCTGGGTGCGGATCAGGGCCAGCAGGATGTCGGTGTGTTCCGCTTCCGGGCGGGCGGCGAGTTCGGCCCGCAGGCCGGTCGTGGTGTCCGCCGTGCCCTGTCCGGTGCTGCCCGGGTCCGTCAGCGCGTCGCGGGCTTCGGGCAGTTCCGCGAAGAGGGTGGTGCGCCGGTTGCGGGTGAAGGCGGGCGCGAATCCGTCCCACCGTACGTCGGCGACCGTCACCGAGGGGGCGCCGGTGCCGAGGGAGCGGGCGAGCGCGGTCAGGGCCCGCTCGGGGGCCATCGCGGGCAGCCCGTTGGCCCGCAGATGGGCGGCCAGGCTGTCGGAGGTGGTGTCGGCCCAGCCGCCCCACGAGACCGTCGTGGCGGGCAGTCCGCGTGCGCGCAACGTGCTCGCCAGGGCGTCGAGCTGGGCGCCGGCCGCCGCCTCGGTGCCCCGGCCGCCGGCACCCCAGGCACCGGCGATCGAGGAGAAGAGGACGAACGCGTCCAGGGGACGGTCGCCGGCCGCCGCTTCGGCCACGGCCGCCAGGCTCTCCACGTCCGCACGCAGCGCGGCCAGAGCGGCGCCGGGATCCTCGGTGGCGGCGGGTCCGTACGCGTCGGCGTCGGACGGGCCGCCCGCGTGGACCACGGCGGTCAGCGGCGCCTGCTCCGGGAGCGCGGCGAGTGCGGCCGGCAGCGCTTCGCCGTCGGCCGGCGCACCGTCGATCACCGTCAACGACGTGCCCGCGGCGGCGAGTTCGGCACGCAGCTGCGTCGTGTCGGGTGCGGCGGGGTCGGCCAGTACCAGGTTCCGGGCGCCCTGTCCGGCGAGCCAGCGGGCGCAGTGTCCGCCGGCGCCGGACACCGGGCCGACGACCAGGACCGTGCCGGCCGGCTGCCACGGTGCCACGGGGGTACTGTCCGCGCGCACCAGCCGCCGCCCGAAGGCACCGGAGGGCCGCAGAGCCACCTGGTCCTCGTCACCGGCGCCGGACAGTACGGCGCGGAACCGTCCGGCCGAACGGCGGTCGAGCACCTGCGGCACGTCGACCAGGCCGCCCCAGCGGTCCGGGTGGTCCAGGGCCGCGACCCTGCCGAGGCCCCACACCGCCGCCTGGGCGACGCGGATTGCGGTCTCCGAGTGGTTCACCGACACCGCGCCGCGGGTGACGCACCACAGCGGGGCGTCGATTCCGGCGTCCGCCAGGGCTCGCAGCAGCTCGTCGGGCCATGCCGGTCCGGAGGGGAGAGTGTCGGTGTACGAGGTGGCGAGAAGAGAGACCACTCCGGTGAACCCGGCGCTGTGCGCGCCGAGTTCGGTGAGCTGCCCGGCGAGTGCGCCGCAGTCGGTCGCGTCGACTTCGACGGTGACGGCCGACTCACCGAGGGCTGCGATCACGGCCGCGTTCCCCTCGTCGTCGACATGGCCTGCCGGGACGAGCGCCAGCCACGGCCCCGGGAGCGTGCCCGCCGGCATGCCGCTGAGCGGCTTCCAGGACACCTCGTAGCGCCAGCCGTCGACGGTCGAGTGCTCGACGCGCTTGCGGCGCCAGGCGGACAGGGCGGGTACGAGGGTGGCCAGCGCGGCATCGTCCAGGTCGAGGCCGGTGGAGAGCGACGACAGGTCCTCGCGCTCCACCGCGTCCCAGAACTCGGCGTCCACGGGGTCCTGCGGGCCGTCCTGCGCACGCCCTGCGGGCGTGGCCTCCGGCCAGAACCACTGGTGCTGGAAGGGATAGGTGGGCAGGCCCACGCGGCGGGCACCAGTGTTGGCGAACCAGGCGGACCAGTCCACCCCGGCCCCGTTGACATGCAGGTGGGCGAGCGCGGTCAGCAGCGCGGTCTCTTCGGGGCGGTCCTTGCGCAAGGCCGGAACGGCCACAGCCGTCTCGTCCAGGATGTGCTGGGCCATCGCCGTCAGCACCCCGTCCGGGCCCAACTCCAGGAACACAGAGGCCCCTTCGGCAGCCAGAGCACGCACGCCGTCGGCGAAGCGCACCGTCTCCCGCACATGCCGCACCCAGTAGTCGGCCGTGCAGACGATGCTCTCGGTGACGAGTCCGCCCGTCACATTGGAGACAAGCGGGATGCGCGGAGCCTCGTACGACAGCCCCTCGGCCACCCGCCGGAACTCCGCCAGCATCGGCTCC
>NZ_JBVIBD010000055.1:0-12970 GCF_055573595.1 Streptomyces sp. NPDC030165
GGAAGCGCGGCAGGTCCTTGAGGACCGGGTGCCCGTCGGGAACCTCGCACGGCGGCCAGTCCATCGGGTCGATCGGGTCCTTCCCCAGCGAGCCGTCTCCCCGGCCGTTCTGGGGAGGAGCGCCGGTGGGTTCCGGACCGCGCGGCCGACGGCGGCCCCGGCCTGACCGCGCTGCGGCACACAGCCGCGCTGCGGGCGGCCGGCACCGAGGTGGACCAGGACGTGACCCGCCGCCTGGCCGATGTGCTCTATGACGACTTTGGCGGCGACCCGCACGGCACGCTGCGCCATGCAGACGACTACGTGGCCGCCACCGAACGGCGCCTGCTCAACCTCCAGGCCGCACGCAGCGCGAGCACCGTCCAGTCCCCGGAAGTCGAGGTCGAGATCGCGGCAGCCCGCATGGAGGCTGCGGCAGCCCGCCGCGAGTGGGAAGAACTGCGCGCTCGCTACGCCGCGGCGGTCCCCGGCGCAGTCGCCGCAGCTCTGTCCGATGTTCGCGACCTCGGCACCCAGGGCAACGCGGGCCTCGTCTTCAGCCCGGACACCACCCCGGACGCCGAGCGTGCCGTACGCAGTGTGCAGCGCCTCATCCCCCGGGACTGGCTCGCCACTCCGAACGGGCGCCGGCTGACCGCCGTGGAGGGTGACGAAGGCCGCTACGAGCCCGACGCGCGCCGTGCCACGAGCGCCGATCTCGGCGACGGCGGACTGGGCACCGCCGCGCATGCCCCGGCCCAGCACCTCGCCGGGCACCTGCCGGACCTGGACGCCGCCCAGCGCGCGTTCTGGTTCACCCGGACGCACACCGGGCGGCCCGGCGCCCGCAGGCTCGACCGCAGCGCCCTGGGGCGCCTGCTGTCCCAGCAGCAGACGCAGACGGAAACGGGTGGCACCCTCGCCCGCTCGTTGCAGGCCATGTTCACCGGCGACTGGTACGAGGATGACGACTTGCGCGCGTTCCTCCTCGGCCTGCTCGCCACCCGATAAGGAGAAAACGATGCACACCGTCACCGGCCGGTTCGACGACGGCTCCGTCTATCAGGTGCAGGTCACCGGAAACGCGGACCAGCCGGTCATCGGCTCCCGCCGCGCGGCCGCGCTCGTCGAACTGCACTCGGGCGCGTCGATCCCGCTGTCGTCTACGGGGCCGCTGCGCATTGTGGGAGGAGGCGACGAGATGGCCGTTCTGGCCGTCCTTTGGCGGTACAGCCACGTCGTTGAGAGCCACCGCACAGAAATGGATTAAAACCTCACACCCAAGACCGTCGGACGGGACTGAACAGTTAAGCGCCCCCCTCCCCAAGATGATCGCCATTGCTGCACCTTCCGCTCCCTTTGACGGCACTGCGTCTCCTTAGGACCATACGGTAATACGCCCAGGCGGCCACGCACGTCACCCCGAACGAAGCATGATGGGCACGGATTTACGCCCGCACTTGTCTCGATTTCCTGTGCACATCCGGGCATGCACATAGTGCGGCCAGCCGAGCGCCGCGGCCTTCAGCAAATGCGAGAGAGAGGTCCATCATGCCTCAATGGTTTCGCGCCGTCCCAGCCACAGTGTTTGCTGCTTTGCCCACCATCGGGCTGACGGTCACCGAACCGGCCGCTCACGCTGCAGACGGAGTTAGCTACACCTGCGCGGACTACCAGCACTACGCTACCGGTTCGGCCGACAACAACTTCATCGGCTACAACTGCGTCAAGGCTGGCTCGACAACGCCGGGAAAGAATGTCACCTTGCACGAAAAAAGGGCCCCTGGCGAGGTCTTCAGCACTTGCACTGAAGTCACGGAAATGACACGACGGCGCATCAACGCTCAAGAGTGTTCTGTGGCCACACCTGCCTGCCGAGCCAAGTCCAACGGCGCCAAGATCTGGGCCTACAGCGAAGAGATCGGCGGCTTGGGAGGATACGGTTTCACGAAGATCGATTACTCGCGCGCAGGCACATGCTTGGACCGTACTGGGGCCCTGAAAAACGCGAAAGTCATCAGCGGAAAGTTCAAGTGCGAAACACTCGGTTCCGTGGAGACCTGCGTGCACACACCTTTGAGCCCAGGAGAACCCACTCTGGAGTTCCGCGAACTGCCCGATTACACCTTCATCATGAACAAGGACATCCGCTGGCTGGAGTAACCTCACCCAGCGCGACAGGGACCCATGATCGTGCCACATCGTTGCTCGACCGACCTTTCTGCCACGCTGTCCATAGCCCTGGCTTGAGGGCGTACTGGCTGACCTGCCAGCCCCATTGGGGCGTCAGTGGGGGCGACAAGACACAAGCTGATCGGCTTCTTCATCCTCCACGGGTGACCAGATATGGATTCGCCATCAAGGCACTTCCCAAGGACGGCAAGCCGTTCGGGGATGACGAAGACCAGGAAGACGAGACCCCGCCCCCGGCTGAGCTGGGTGCCGAGGCCGACGGGCCGCCGAGGTTGCCCGGCCCCGGTGAGCAGCCAGCAGCCGAAGGCGCAGAGGAGACCCCCGGCCTGGAGACCGCGCCCGACGCACCGGCCCCCGAGGAAGCACCGGACGAGACCTGGCGGCCGCCGAACAACGACAGAGCCACGCCCGAGGGCGAGTCCGCCGAGCCGCCAGACGCCCCAGATGACGACGCACGACCGTGGTCCGGAGACATGTGCGACGAGGGCGACGAGACCGACCCCGCCGACGCATTCGCCGCCTACAGGGGCACCAACGGCGAAGAGGCATGGCTCGATCAGGCTCCGGACGGCACACTGACCGGGTGGGTCCGCGACGAAACCGGGCAGGTGTGGCGCTACAGCGACCCGGACGAGTGGGCCATCGACGTCGATGACGCCCAGATGACCCGCACCCACAGCCAGCCCAACGGCAGCGACGAGCCGCCGGCCACCGACCGTGGAGGGCAGGAGTCGAAGTCCTCGGTGCTTCGCGCGCGGGCCTTGAGAGTGCCGCCGTGCTCGGGGCACACGCCCCACGGCACGGTGCAGCGGCTCGGGTCGGCGGCGGTGGCCTGCAGGGCCTGGGCGTAGAGCGCGGCGGTCGCGCTGTCGGTGGTCACCCCGGGAATTCTTCCGCACCCGCCCGCCCTCCCGCGAAGAATCCACCCGAACCGGCCTGCTGCTGCGGGCCGTAGCCGGTTCACCAGGGGTGTCACGCTGATCGGCGCGAGGCCCGAAATCGAGGTCCAGGCCCGTGATTCCGGGCCGAACGGAGAGCGTGACAGCCGGATCGGGGACGCGTGACACCCCAAGCGCGACAGCGTGACAGTCACCTTCGGTGATTACGAGTACGGCTGCCCCTCAGCTACCTGCCAGCTCACAAGCCCCCCAAAGAACCTGTCTGCCTGGGCAAACAGTCCCCCACCCCCCAGACATCACAGCCGTTCCAGGCATTTCGGACCGCAGTCCCCCAGGACCTCACAGGTCCGCTTCCCATCTACTGGGGGACTGGGGGACAGCGGAGCGTGACCGGAGGCGCCGGAGCCGACCGTGCAAATGCTGCGCTACGACCGGGCGCGGGCGAGGAACGCGGCGAGGGCACCGGTGGTGGCGAGCCGGGCCGCGAACGCCAGCTGGCCGGCGTCGGCGTCGGGAACCAGGCGGGCGAGTTCGCAGAGCAGCGCGGCGTGTGCGAGGACCGGCGGCGGCAGAAGGCCGACGGCGGCTTCGCGGGCCGCCGGGGCGCGGTAGTGCCCGAGATGCGCGGCCAGGGCGCGGGCGAGTCAGACGTCGACGTCGGCCTGGACGTACCCGCCAGGTCCTCGTGCCGGGAGTCCTGCCGGGCGTCGAACCGTGCGTCCTCGAGGGCCGCTGCGACGGCGCCGACGTCCATCCCCTTCGCCTGTCGCCGGACGACGCGGCGGCCGATGCGGGCGGGGTCGACCGGCTCGCGGGCCGCGGCGACGCGCGGGGCGAGCAAACGGCGGGCGGTGTGCCGGGGCGGCCAGGGGCGTGGTCATCATCGGCCTCGTATTCATGGTGCGGATTCGGGAGCGGGCCGCCGCCAGACTACTGAACGGCGGCCCGCAGAGTACGTTTTTAGCAGGCCGTGAATTCGGCCGAGTCAGAACCGGAACTCTATTTTCGAGACGTGCGTGAAATCCGCGCGCAGGCCAGCGGCGCGGGTGCCCCATTCCGTGAAATACGACTCGGTGATGGCCTCGGCGACGACCGGATGCAGGTCTTCCTCCGTCGCTCCGGCCTCCTGGAGGTCGAGGAACTGCTTCGCATGGGTGGGCGAGATCGCCGTGGTGATGCTGCGCTCGCGGCCGTCGTCGGAGCTGCCCCTGCAGGCGAATCCGAAGTACGCGGTCACGTTCACCATCATGCCGCTGGAGGAGGCCGCCTGCTCTCGTGCCTGCGCCCTGACCTGCGGTTGCCAGTCAGATTCGGTCTCCTCCACCAGAGCCGCCTGAAGGCGCTTCTGGGGCGTCTTCAGCTTCCCGGCGCGGTAGCATTCCACCGTACGGCGGGAGGTGCCCAGGCGCTCCGCCAGATCCTTCGTCGACTCCTCGTGCGCGTGAGGAGGAATTTCACCTGTGCTCTCGCGGATTTCGGCGCGGGCCGGGTGAAGACCTTCCGCTCCGCCCGCACGAGGGCGTCCAGGACCTTGCCGCGGCGCGGGGTCGACTGCTGCTGCTCGTGATCACTCATCCCTCCAGTGATCACGGATCGCCTGTGGACAAGGTCAGCCGTCCGGGCGACTCCCCTGCGACGGGTTGACGTGACAGATCGGTACGGCTTGGGTGATGGACCGTCGTAAGGAAGGGGGACGTATGGCCTGGGTTGAGCTTTCCGACCGGCTGCCGCAGTGCTCGCGCTGCCGCGGGGACCTGATCACCAGTGTGGTGATGCCCCAGGATGACGAGCACGGACAGCCGATCCACCTGGAGCTGTGCGCGGCCTGCGACGCGGACAAGCCCGCGGCCGGTGCTTTGATCCGGTTCTTCGCCGACGGCGGCGGCCACGACACCGGCCGGTCGCAGGAATGCGCGCAGCTGCTGCTGGAGTGGACGAAGGAGGGCATGGCCGCCCACGGCTGGGGCTGGCAGGAGACGCCGCCCGGCCAGCAGTGAGCCGTACGCGGCGGGCCGTTGTCAGTGGCTGCTGCCACCATCCGCTCATGCCCATCAGCCGGGAGTACGCATGCTCCCTCTTCGCGGACCTCACGCAGAGCGCCATGGTCCCCTTGGATCCTGACGAGCTCCTTCACCGGCCTGACGTGCAGTCGCACGGGTACGTCTTCTTCGGCGACATGGAGGTGCGCTGCTACAAGCACAAGGCGCGCTGGGTGTACGACGAGCGGGACATCCGCCGCGTCGGGCGGGCCCTTGCGGAGCTGCGCCTGGACCTGGACGACGTCGTCGATGCGACGTTGCCCGCATATCGCGACGACAGGCACCGCGAGTCGGAAAACCGCTATCCCGGCTGGCGGCAGCGGCTGGTGACGTGGATGTTCGCCCAGGCCCAGACCAAGGCCTGGGACGGGCGCCCGTACGAGGAGCGGGACGACTCCTGGAGGAAGGTCGGGGCGAACGGACTGCCCGGAGGCCTGACCTGGGGGGAGTTCGTCGCGGTCAACAGCCGGTTCCGGCACACCCAGAACATCCTCGGCACCCGGCCGCTGCAACTGCTGACCTGGTCCGGGAAGAGGTGGCGTCTGCCCCGGGCCTACACCGAGCTCCTGGACCGTGCGGAGCGGCGAGAGGAGGAATTGCTCAACCGGGCCCGGACCTGCTGTTCCTGCGGCACCCAGGGCCCGCGCTGGGGCGGCTGGCGGACACCGACCAAATCCGGCTGGGTCACCAGGTGCCCACCCTGCTCCGGATCGGCCTTCCGCCCGTACACCGGCCACCTACGCGGTATCCCGTACGACTCGCCCCGCACGCGCAACACACGGTCCGACGAGTACCTGTGCCGGCTGTGTCAGGAGCCCCAGGCCTCGGGATGGGATCACTGTCACGGGCACGGTTACGTCCGCGGTCCGCTGTGCGGCGGCTGCAACACCTTCGAGCGCAAGGGCCACCCGCACACCTTCCTCCAGGCGGGAGGCAGCACTCTGCATCTTCTGGAATGCCGCGACTGCCTCGACCAGCAGACACTGCCGCGCCGCTACCACTCCGCCGTGGTCCGCGCCCACCTGGAGCAGACCGAGCGCCACGGTCGCTGCCAGCGGCAGCCGTATGCCCTTGAGGTCGACTTCGCGCACGGTGTGTACCGCTTCGAACTGCACTGCTGCTGGGCAATCACCGTCCCATGGTCGAAGAACGTCACGGTGCCCGAGACGGCCGTACTTGTGCAGGCCTTCGTCAAGGCCGCGCTCGCCGCGCAGCGGGGCCGGCTATCTCCTGGTGCCACGCCGGGCCCGGGGTGACCGGCGCGTCGCGAGGTCGATGAGCACGGCATCGTGGGCAGGAACAACCGCCCCGCGGAAACGCGAGCGGGCCCGGGCCGAGTCGGTCCGGGCCCGCTCGCTGTTCGAAGCACGGCTTCTACAGCTCGAAGTCCAGATGGATCACGTCGTTGATCTGTACCTCCTGCAGGGAGCCGGCGCGGCTGCCGCCGTCTTGGAAGTAGACCTCCTTGAGGGCTTCGGCGGTCAGCTCTCGCAGCCGGTCGTCGTCGGCGCCCTGCTGCTGGGCGTCGAAGAGGCGGGCCGCGTGCTCGGGCGGCAGGGCGACGGTCAGGTGCCGGATACGGTCCTCGTCCGTCGTGCCGATCGGCGCCCCGGCATACCCGAGGCGGGCGTGAACGTCGATGACGATGCCATCGGTCGTCGCCGCCTTCTGCCGGGCCTTGGCCCGGATCTGCGGCTGCCACCGGGCCTTCGTCTCGCGCTCCAGGCGCGCGGCCAAGTCCGCTCGCGGCTTTCTGATCTGGTCCTTCACGTACCGCTCGACGGTGCGCTGGGAGATCCGCAGCAGCTGGGCGACCGCCTTGGTGCCCTTGAGCTGCTTGACCAGGTACCGCATCTGCGCGCCCGCGCTCTTGGGCGCCGGGCGGGTGAACGCCTTGTGCACCGCGGCGTCCAGGCCGTCCCCGAACCTGCTCATCGCCTACCTACTCCCCGCTGTCGACGCTGGTGACGGTGCCGTCCTTGATGTACCGGGCGAGGTTGAGCGCCGGGGCGTCGAACTGCTCCCGCACGCCCTCGCCCCACAGGACGCTCTGCGTGCCCTCGTGCTTGACCAGGCCCGGGTTCACACCGAGCCTGAACCCGCCCGGCAGCGGCTTGTCGTCCCGGTAGGGCAGGAAGTCCAGCGGGCTCTCACCGTCGACCGCGTAGACGACGCAATCGGACAGGATCGCAACCGGGTACTGACCGGTGAACGCCGCATGCTTGACAATCTTGCGGTGGAAGTTGATGCGGGTGCG
Source organism: Streptomyces sp. NPDC030165 (assembly GCF_055573595.1). Classification (NCBI taxonomy): domain Bacteria; kingdom Bacillati; phylum Actinomycetota; class Actinomycetes; order Kitasatosporales; family Streptomycetaceae; genus Streptomyces; species Streptomyces sp. NPDC030165. Next base: position 7,368 of record NZ_JBVIBD010000055.1, read on the forward strand.
GGAGATGACGGCCGCGCGGATGTCGGGGCGCCAGGTCGGCCGGGCCAGGGCCCGCCACGGCTCACCCGGCTTCCAGCTCTCGCCGCGCGGGCGCTCGCGCAGCTTGCCGAGGCCGCCCTTGACCGTCGCCTTGATCGCGGACACCACGATCGCCAGCTGCGGGTCGCGGCTGCGGTAGCCGTCCATCGCCGCCAGGAAGGCGGCCGGCGACAGGTCCGCATCAACGCCGAGGTCGGCCATGGTGGCGAGGTAGGCGTCGCGCAGCCTGGTGTACCAGGCGTCCAGGTAGCGGCCGCTCTCATACCGTACGTACGCCTCGATCGGCGCGACCTCGTAGCCGAGCTCCACCGCGTAGGCGACGGTCGGCGTCGCGTACCAGGCCGGGCCCTCGGGGCGCTCGCCCGTCGGCGTGAACGGGCTGGGCAGCAGATCCGCGTCCAGCTGTGCCCACCGGTCCTTGGCGACCTTCACCCGGGACAGGTCGACGTGCGACAGGTCGACCAGCCACGAACCGGGCAGCTTCGCATCGAAGACCGGGTTCTTGACGTGGGTGGGCGCGCCGAGACCGACGATCAGGCCGTTGGCGCCGGCGGCGAAGGCCATGTTGACGTCCAGGCCCACGAGGTTGCGGCGCAGGCACTCGGCGTCGGTCATCGGCCGCGCCCAGTCGTACGCCTCCTCGAACAGCTTCTCCGCCGGGCCGCGCACGTGGAAGCGCGGCAGGTCCTTGAGCAGCGGGTGCCCGTCCGGGGCCTCGCACGGTGCGCAGTCGACCGGGTCTTTCCCCAGCGAGCCGGGATTGTGCTCGGAGTGCCGCTTGCCGTCGGCGTCCTGCTCGGAGGCCCGGGTCGCCGGGTGCAGCGCGGTCATCAGTTCCAGGCCGGTCACGGCCGTCGATCCGCGCGGCGTCATCACCCGGGACGCGTAGACGCCCAGGAGCCGGGCGAGTTCAGCCGGGGCCAACTGCCCGGCCGCGCCCCAGTGCCGGGTGTCCAGAGCGTTCCACGACGGGATGCACAGCTGCACGCAGGCCCGCTCCGAGCCCTGCGCCGGACGGTAGATCCGCGCCCACGGCCCGAACCCGCGCTTGGTCAGCTGCCACTGCGCGCGGGTCAGCTGCTTGACGACCTTGTGGCCCTCCGGGATGCGCCCGGCGATCCGCTCGTCCTCCGTGAGCGTGGCCGGGAGGCCGTAGCGCTCCAGCGCGGCCTTGGTGAGCACGAGCAGCGGGTCGGCGTCCTTGCCGGGACCGGAGAGCTTCGGCTGACCGAGCTTGGCCTCCTTGAGCGTCCAGTCCACCAGGGACGGCAGGGACTTGGCGGGCACGTCCAGGACCAGGCCGCCGGTGCAGTACGCCAGCACCTGCCCGTCCTCGACGTCGACGACGGCCAGCGGACCGTTTTCGAACCGCGGGTCGGTGTCGCCCGCCGGGGTTCCGGCCGGGACCGCCTCCCGCGCGCCCGGACGGCGCGACGTCGACGTCGGCCTGGTGGTGCGCGCCGGACGCGGCGCGGCGGCCGGAGCGGGGGCGACGGGAGTAGGGGCCTGGGTGTTCTCGTGATCAGTCATGATCACAGCCTCGGGCGCCGGGGCTGTGGACAGAGTCCCGGCTTCCGCCGGGACGGATGCGCCGGTGAACGTGGCGGGCGCCGAGGCAGCCCGCTCCTCCGGTGCGGGGTAGAGCTCCGCGAGCTGCTTGAGCAGCCGTGCGTACGCCTCGCGCTCCAGGCCGCGCGGCTCGGTCGGCTTCTTCGTCGACTCCCAGCCGGACACCGTGGCGCGGCGCACCTTCAGCGCGGCGGCGACTTCGTCCAGCGTCAGGCCATGCGCGGTGCGCAGCCGCTTGCGTTCGTCCGCCGGCGGCAGCGGCGCACGGGACGCGACCAACGCGTCGACCGCATCAAACAACTCGGACATGGAACACCTCCTGACCCACACCCTACCCCGCGAACCGTACATTTCGCGTACCTTTACCGTACATGCGCCGTACGAGCCTTCTTGAGGGCGAGGCGACGATTCGGGCTGACGTCCTCAGCGGAGCGGGCGGTCACGAACCAGGGCGGGTGGCACGACGGGCCTCTTGTCCAGCCCTGACTCGTGGCCGACCATGCGGTACAGGCGGTTTGCTGAACCGCGGCGGAGGTGGGGGGCCATGTCCAGGGGAACGGGCGGGAACTACTGGGCGGACAAAGCACTGCCCAGTGTTTTCAAGCACGAACTGCTCAAACGATACTTGCCGCAGTTCGGCGGCATGACGGGGCGCCAGTCGCACGACAAACGAGTGGTCTACCTGGACGGGTACGCCGGGGAAGGCCGTTACGAGAACGGTGAGCCGGCGTCAGCGGAGATCGCGCTGCGAGTCGCCTCCCATTTCCGTGCCCGGTACGGGGTCACGGTGGAGTGCTTCTTCACGGAGGCGCAGCAGAAGTCGTTCGAGCGGCTGGCCCAGGTGGTCGAGCACTACCGGGCAGGCGGCGTACGCGCGTACGCCCACCGCGGCGAAGTCGACGGCGTCCTCGACAGTGTGATCCAGCGGGCCGCGCGCCAGCCCTTGTTCCTCTTCCTGGACCCGTGCGGGCTGGCCCTGCCTCAAGACCGGCTCGTGGACGTGCTGAAGCGGCAGCGTCCGCAGAAGTACCCGGCGACCGAGTTGCTGATGAATTTCAGCATGATGGCTGTCTGGCGCCTGGGTGGGCACGTCCGCTCCTCCAAGGGCAATGAGAGGTCGCTGCAGCGCTTCGACGATGTGTGCGGCGGCACGTGGTGGCGCGAGTACTTCGCCGACGCCTCAGCCGCCTCGGCCCGGGCCGGCGCAGCCGAGGACGCAATCGAGGCCGTGGCCGCCGAGTACTCCCGCCGTCTGGCCCGGCGTACCGGCATGCTCGTGCAGTCGGTACCCGTCTCGCACGATGCGCACAAACGCGCCGTCTACCGGCTGGTGTTCGCCACCCGCAGCCCGTACGGGCTCTGGGTGTTCGGCGACACCGTCGCCCGGGCGCGGGATGAGTGGTGGAAGACGCTGGATGCACGGGAAGAGGAGGGCGGGAAACTGGCGCTGTTCCCCCTGCGTCCCGACCCTGAAGAGATCATAGAAAGGGTAGCTCCGGAGATCGCAAAAAATCTGGAGGAACTGCTGCTGCGCACCCGTCGCCCTTTCAAGCTGGTCGACCACACCCTGGAGGTCTTCGGCGATTACTACGGGCAGGTGACCGAACCGGCGGTGCGCAAGGCGGTACGGCTGCTGGCCGATGAGGGCAAAACGCCCAGCGACGGAGTGGGTGTGCGGAAGATCCGCGAGATCACGCTCTATCCCCAAGGTCTCGCGGGGCGGCCGGGCGGACGCCTGCCCGGCCGCCCCGCAGGTTCGCCCGGTCAGACTGCCGCGGGCAGCGGCATCTGATCCCAGGTGCGGCCTGCCAGCTCGCGGCCGCCGGCCTTCGGCGTGCGGCCACCCCACTGTTTGAAGAAGAAGGCCACACCGGCTTCCTGGCAGGTGTCCCGGATCTGTGTCACCCACGCTTCGTCCAGCAGCCGGTGCGTCGGCCCCGACTCGCCTCCGGCGATGACCCAGTCGATCGCCGTCAGCTCCAGCCCGTCCAGGGGCCCCAGCAGCGGCTCGCACGACAGGAACTTCACCGCCGCAGGCACCTGCCGCAGGTCGTCGACGCGCGGCAGTTCCTTCGCGGTCTCCACCGAGACGCCCATCCACAGATTCGCCGGCCACTCCAGCCGGTCAGCAACTTGCCGCAGGCGCCGCGCCCGCTTGGTGAGCACCTGGTAAGTGTGCTGCGGCGTGTCGGCGATCACGTCGAAAACGCGGCGCACATAGTCGAGCGGCACCCGCGCGTGGAACAAGTCGCTCATGGAATTCACGAACACGGTGCGCGGGCTCTTCCACCCGTACGGCACGTGCAGAGCGTCCGGGTGCAGAGTCAGCCCGAAGCCGGGCCCGGAAGTCCGCGGATTACCGTCCGCCTGGTACTTCGGCGAGCCCATCGCCTTCAGCCGTTTCGCCAGCGTCAGCGCGTAGCAGTTGTCGCACCCTGCCGAGACGCGGTCGCAACCCGTGGTCGGGTTCCACGTCGCCTCGGTCCACTCGATCGCGCTGCGGTCACTCACCGGCCGGCCCTCCATCCCCTCGAACCGAACCTCGTCCCCGACGGCGCGGCTGCGGCCCGCTCTCTTCCCAACGAACCTGCGCACCACCGGACACCGGCATCCAACCATCCGGCGGCCACACCGTCGCCACCACCCCGGACATCGAACTCGCGTTCCCTGACTTGTGCCAGTGCGCGCGCCGCACATCAGCCAACTCCCGCTGCGGCAGCTGCCGTAGCGGCTGATCCGCCGGTCGATCTCGCGGGTCGGCTGGTGTCAGCTACCGACGGTGTGCTCCACGAGGGTGTAGCCGCAGCCCGCGGCCAGACGACGCAGCGCCTTCTGCGCGACGGGGCCGGTGGTTGTTGGTGCCAACGGAGTCTGGTAGCGACCCAATCGGCGGCGCCGGAGTCCCAGGCCTCAGCCAAGGGGACCATGTGGTCGATGTCCAAGACCCTGGATTCGGTGACCTGCTGGCCGCCAAAGTGCGAGTGCCACAGGCCGGCCGCGGTCCGGCAGCCGGGCCCGACGCGGGCAGGCACCCGGAACTCGGCGAGAAGAATCTCGGCACGGGTGTGGCAGCCGTCGCGGTCCGTGCGGCCATGTTGACGACCCCGGTGGACGGATCCGTCCAGCCGGACCGGTAGCCCAGGGAAGCGGTGGCGCCGTCGTGAGCGGTGACCGTGCCGAAGGGGTCGTAGGCGGTGGAACCAGTGACCTTGGAGCCACCCGGGGACAGACTGGCCACCAGGTCGGTTCATGGTCGGTCAGTGCCCGGCGCGCACTCTCGCCCTTGCCGCCCATGGCGAGCAGGGCGCCCCGGCAGGCCTTGCCTCGGGGCCCGGAGGGCTGGACATTCCACCCGGCGGCACCCCTCTCGCTGCTCTGCGCGTCCCCCCTCAACCGGACGACTCCTCTCCGCGCAGCGTCGGCGTATGGGCACGCCCGTACGCGATGCATCCCCAGGAGGCCCAAGCCCGCCAAACCTGCAGACCAGCGGCGTGCCCGGATCTGGTGCGCCGGGGTGCTGGATCATCGGGTGCACGCGGAGGCGTGCACGACGGGCGCGGTGTGGATGTGCAAATGTCCGGGTTCTGTAATGGGCCGTCGCATCTTCAACCACTGCCTGCCGGATGAGCGGACAGTGAGGCCTGCCCGGCCTTCCGGGCATCTTGTCCTACCGGCTCCGCCCCAGGCGGCGCTGTCCACTGGAGGTTTGTCATGTCCCGTTCTGCCCGTCTCGCGGCCGTCGCACTCGGCTCGGCCGCCCTGGCCGTCACCGCGGCCCCGCCTACCGCCGCCACCGGCGCGCGCACCCTCCCGGCCCACCACCGCTCCCCCATCGTCATCGGCGCGGTACAGGCCGACAGCCCCGGCCGCGACGACGGCTCCAACCGGTCCCTGAACGGCGAGTGGGTCACCGTCAAGAACACCGGCCACCGCGCGGTCAACCTCAAGGGCTGGACGCTGACCAGTCGCAGCACCCACAAGACCTACCGCTTCAA
>NZ_JBVIBD010000056.1:0-9799 GCF_055573595.1 Streptomyces sp. NPDC030165
CCCGCAGCGGCGGCGGCCGCCGGCCGCTCCAGCAACGGCAGCTCGGTGAACAGGATCGACAGGTTGACGTTGAAACGCGCGTCCGAGAAACCCATGACGAGGCCGTCCTTTCGTAGAGCGGGGTGAAGAGGCGGAGAGGGCGGGGGCGGCGCCGGGCGCCGAGAAGGCCGCGGGCACGGCCCCCGCCCCGCCCGGCTCAGCTCATCGGCACGACGGCGGTCGGCGCGTGGCCCGGCTCGGTGGCCAGGTCCTCGAACTCGTTGACACTGCCGATGTCGGTGCCGCTCATCGCGATGTTGGTGACCCGCTCCAGGATCGCCTCGACGACCACCGGGACCCGGTGCTCGGCGGCCAGCTTCTTGGCCTCCTCGAAGGCCGGCAGCAGCTGGTCCGGCTCGGTGACGCGGATCGCCTTGCAGCCGAGCCCCTCGGCGACCTTGACGTGGTCCACGCCGTAGACGCCCAGCTCGGGGGTGTTGATGTTCTCGAACTCCAGCGTGACCTGGTAGTCCATGGCGAAGTTGCGCTGGGCCTGGCGGATCAGGCCGAGGTAGGAGTTGTTCACCAGCACGTGCACGTACGGGATGCGGTGCTGGGCGCCGACCGCCAGCTCCTCCAGCATGAACTGGAAGTCGTAGTCGCCGGAGAGCGCGACGACGCTCCCGTCGGGGTCGGCAGTGGCGACGCCCAGCGCGGCCGGGATGGTCCAGCCCAGCGGCCCGGCCTGACCGCAGTTGATCCAGTGGCGCGGCTTGTAGACGTGCAGCATCTGGGCGCCGGCGATCTGCGAGAGGCCGATGGTGGTGACGTAGCGGGTCTCGGGCCCGAAGGCGCGGTTCATCTCCTCGTACACCCGCTGCGGCTTGAGCGGCACGTCGTCGAAGTGCGTACGGCGCTGGAGCGTGGCCTTGCGCTGCTGCGCCGAGGCGGCCCACTCGCCGCGGTCCGGCAGTGCGCCCGCGGCCTTCAGCTCCTTGGCGACCTCGACGAACAGTTCCAGCGCGGCCTTGGCGTCGGAGGCGATGCCGTAGTCCGGGGCGAAGATCTTGCCGATCTGGGTGGGCTCGATGTCGACGTGCACGAAGGTACGGCCCTGGGTGTAGACGTCCAGCTTGCCGGTGTGGCGGTTGGCCCAGCGGTTGCCGATGCCGAGGACGAAGTCGGACTCCAGGAAGGTCGCGTTGCCGTAGCGGTGCGAGGTCTGCAGGCCGACCATGCCGGCGTTGAGGCGGTGGTCGTCGGGGATGGTGCCCCAGCCCATCAGGGTGGGGATGACGGGGACGCCGGTCAGCTCGGCGAACTCGACGAGCAGGTCCGAGGCGTCGGCGTTGATGATGCCGCCGCCCGCGACGAGCAGCGGGCGTTCGGCCGCGTTGAGCATGGCGAGGGCCTTCTCGACCTGCTTGCGGGTGGCCTTCGGCCGGTGCGCCGGCAGCGGCTCGTACGTCTCCGGGTCGAACTCGATCTCCGTCATCTGCACGTCGATCGGCAGGTCGATCAGGACCGGGCCGGGCCGCCCTGAGCGCATCAGGTGGAACGCCTGCTGGAAGACGCCGGGGACCTGGGCGGCTTCCAGGACGGTGGTCGCGGCCTTGGTGACCGGGGCGGCGATCGAGGCGATGTCGACGGCCTGGAAGTCCTCCTTGTGGATCACCGCGGTCGGTGCCTGGCCGGTGATGCACAGGATCGGGATCGAGTCACCGGTCGCGGAGTACAGACCGGTGATCATGTCGGTGCCGGCGGGCCCGGACGTGCCGATACAGACGCCGATGTTGCCGGGGTGGGCGCGGGTGTAGCCCTCGGCCATGTGGGAGGCGCCCTCGACGTGGCGGGCGAGCGTGTGGTGGATGCCGCCACCGGCCCGCAGCGCCGCGTAGAACGGGTTGATCGCCGCGCCCGGCACACCGAACGCGTTGGTCACGCCTTCGCGCTTGAGGATCTCCACAGCCGCACGGGCGGCGGTCATTCGAGGCATCGAGTACTCCTGCGTCGGCCTGTCGGGATCGCGCTCCGGCCCGGAGGCGGAAGCGTGAGCTGCACTGTTCCGCATTGCGGAAATTAGCTTCTACTCTACGGAAGTATGGAAGAAAGTAGAGCGCCTCCTTGCAGCCGTCAAGGGATCGCCGCGGAGTGGGACACCCGGCAGGCCTGGGTCCGACGCACCCCGCCCACGCCCGCGCGCCGCTCGGACGAGGCAGGGCCGAGACGTGAAGCAGACGGGGAGGGAAGGCGAAAGGCCAGAGGCGGAACAGAGCTTGGACGGTCGGCCGCTCCGGCGGCGGCACCGCCATGACCAGGCACGTTAAGCTGAACGTCGCCCCGCATCCGCTCCGCCGTCCCACCCAGGAGACCGCTCCATGCCCCCGCGCACCGTCCTGATCCTCCAGCACATCGAGGTCGAGAAGCCCGGCCTGATCCTGGACGCACTGGACGGCAGCGGCCTCCACGCCGACATCCGCAACCTGGTCGACACCCCGGGCACCTCGGCGGACGACCTGCCGCCCCTGTCCGGCCTGGCGGGACTGGTCGTCATGGGCGGCCCCATGAACGCCGACGACACGACGGAGTACCCGGCGCTGAAGGTGGAGCGGGACCTGCTGGCCGACGCGCTGCGGTCCGGCGTCCCGACGCTGGGCGTGTGCCTCGGCGCCCAACTCCTCGCCCGCGCCCAGGACCTGGCCGTACGGACCGGTGCCGAACTCGGCCGGGACTGCGAGATCGGCTGGTCCGCGCTGCACGACGTGGACCGCGCCGACCCGTTCGTCGGGCCGCTGGCCGACGCCCCCGCCGTACTGCACTGGCACGGCGACCGCATCGTGCCCGGCCCCGCCACCCGCGTCCTGGCCCGCACGGGCAGCACGGAGTGCCAGGCGTTCCGTGCCGGTCCGGCCGCCTGGGGCATCCAGTTCCACCTGGAGGTCACGCCCGGACTCCTGGACGAGTGGCTCGCCGAGCCGTCCTTCGCCACCGAGGCCGCGGACGCCCTCGGCCCTGACGCCACGGCCCGGCTGCGGGCCGACGCCCTGGCCGCCGCCCCCGCCCTGCGCCCCCTGGCCGAGCGGAGCCTGGCACACCTGCGGACGCTGTTCATGGAGCGCGCCGGACTCTGACTGCCCGTCAGGCCTTACGGGACAGCACCACCGCTCCGCCGACCGGCTCCGCCCTTCCCCTCCCCCTTCCCCTCTCCCCCGCCGAACCACACCCCGATCACCTCGCACGCCACGGAGGCCACGGTCCGCCCGGTGGTGTCGATCACCGTGGTGCCCGGCGGCTCCGGGCGATCGAGGGCCGCGTGCTGCCGGAGCGTACGGGCGAGCTGGTCCTCCGCCTCGGACCCGATCTCGCGGCAGCGGACCCGGTGTTCCAAAGTGGGCACGTCGGCCGTCAGCCGTACGGAGGTGATGCCGGCGCCGGGCACGGCATCGGCGATCCACGCCAACTCCCGCTCCAGCGTCACGAACACACCCGTCAGAATCAGCCGGGTGTGGCCGACGGCGGCCAGGTTGCCCCAGACCGCGGCGAGGTTGCGGCGGGACAGCTCGCTCGGCCCGAGGCCGGGCGGCGGCCAGGGGTGCACCTGGTCCAGCTGGTCGGAGTCGATCAGGGCGTGCGGGACGTCAGCGCGGCCGAGCTGGTGGGACACCTCGTACGCCGTCGTGGACTTGCCGACCCCGGCGGCGCCGCACAGGACCAGGATCTCTGTCGTGGGCTGCATCACCGGCCATGCTGAGGCCGGCCGCACCCGTCTCGCCAGCGAATTCACGGGCCTGAGAAGGTGCGCCCGGGCCGCGCGGTACACCTCACGGGCAGCGAACCGGTCATGCGTGAGCTGCTGATGAAGCTGGCCGTTCCGCGTACGTTCCTGCTCCCCGCGGCCAACGCTCCGCTCCCCGGCACCGACAGCCTCACGGCGGCCCGGAGTCAGGTACCGACCGGACACCGGCCGGAACGTCCACTGCCGTCCGGGCAGCGGCGCCCGGAAATCCGAGTGCCCGGCCGCCGCCTCTGTGCCAAGATCCCGAACCGCCATGTGGCCGACACGGGCTGTCACGTCTGCCTCTGCTGCGACCGCCGGTACGGGCGCGCCGAGCTGGAACTCGCGCTGCACGCCCTCCCCCGCCGCAGCGCGCGCCAACTCCGGACTCTCGTCGTGCCCCTGGACGAGGCGTTCCTCGCCCGTACGCATCCCGACCCGCACACCCCCGAGAACCTGCCCTGGCGGGAACGCCGATGCTGACGGAAACACGTCCGGCCTGCGCGGATTGACGCCGCCGCACAAACCGTTGAGCTTCTGTTCATCGCCGTGTCCGAAGCTGGCCATACCGACGGCGCGGTAGTGCCGACGGGGGGATGTTCCGTGCCGAGATGGGGCTGATGTCATGAACGTCGTCGATGAACCGGTTCGCGCGCCTGCCGTGTCGTTACCGCGCCAGCTGCCCGCGGGCAGCGCCCGGTCGCTGCCGATGCTGGACGCGGTGGTGGAGGTGCTGCGCGCCGCCGGTGAGGACGTGCACGTGGTGTACGCCGCGCACGGTGACGTGTTCAAGGTGGTGCCGCGGCAGGAGGCCGCCGCCTGACCGGCCGACAGCGCCGCCCGCTCAGCTGTCGCCGTCGCGCAGCAGGACGTCGCGGCAGGCGGCGGAGTCGCCGAGGCGGGCGTGCATGCCCGTCCTGCTGCCGGCGGGGCGCTCCCGTGACCTGATCGGCCAGCGCCCGCGCCGCGGCGCCGAGCACCGCGCCGCGAGCCCGATCGCGCCGGCCATGAGGACGGCGGGCTGTTCGTCCACGGCGCCTCCCCGGACGCGGAGCGCCCCGACGCCAGTTGCCAGTTGCCAGTTGACCCTGACACTGATGTCAAAGCTTAGCGTCACGGGCATGACCACTGAACGATCCCTGCCCATGACAACGGGCCTCCAGCCACCCTCCTCACCTGCCGTCGCTCCGGCGCCTTCCCGCGAGGTCATCATCCAAGGCAACGGACCGGCACTGGTGCTCGCGCACGGCGCGGGCGCGGGGGTGCTCGGCAATTACGGCCTCGTGCTCGACGACCTGGCGCGGGACCATACGGTGATCGGCCCGCACTACCCCGGCGCGGGCGGCACCCCCGCAGCCGACCGGCCGCTGCAACTCGACGACTTGGCCGACCAGCTGGTCGCCGCCGCGACAGCCGCCGGACACGACACCTTCCCGGTCATCGGCGAGTCGCTGGGCTGCGCGGTGGCCGTACGGGCCGCGACCCGGCACCCCGGCCGGATCACGGCGCTCGTGCTCACCGCCGGATTCGCCGCCGCCGATCCCGTGCTGCGGCTGACCGCCCAGCTGATCCGGACCCTGGGCCGGAGCGGAGAGCTGACCACCGCGGCCCGGCTGGCCTGCCTGTCCTGCTTGTCGCAGACGGAACTGGCCGAGCTGTCCGCGGCGGAGATCGACGCCCGGGTGGCGGAGACCCGGGCGGGCCTGGAACCCGCGCTGGGCCATTTCGACCTGGTGGGCCGGGTGGACGTACGCGGCGATCTGGCACGGATCACCGTACCCACGCTCGTGGTGTCCCCCACGGGGGACCGTATGGTGCTGCCTGCCACCACCCGCCGCCTGGCCGACGGTGTCCCCGGCGCCGCGTTCACCGAACTGACCGGCGCGGGGCACCTCATGAACGCCGCCCACCGGGCGGACTGGCTCGACCGGGTCCGTGCCTTCCTCGGCAGCGTCACGGAGGAGCGGGCGGCGTCCGCTAGCGGATCGGCACCCCCGCCACCGTCCGGGCGATGACCAGCCGCTGGATCTCGCTCGTCCCTTCGAAGATCGTGTAAATGGCCGCGGGCGCATTGGTGGGCAGTGGAGTTTCCCGTTTTGCCAGCTCACGGACCTCACGCATTGGGTGTTGCCCCGGGTTGCTTCCATGTTGCCCCGGGCTCTAGCTGCAAGATCGTCTCCCATATTTCTCCCAGGGGGGCAAAACGGTGTATCACCGAGTTCGTGCGGTTGACCTGCTCACCGAGACACAACGCCGATGATCCTCCTCCGTGGCATGGAGGAGGATCACCTGTGCCGGGACGCGAGGGGGCCACCCGATGCAGTGCCCCGGCACTCAGCGGCCGTTTCGGCTCATCAACCACTGTTCCGGACACGCACGCCGTGCGGCAGTGTTTACCTGTTGAGCAACGGAAGAAACACTGGTGCCTGTTTTCGCTGTGCGTAAGACTCGTCGGGTCTACGGATCTTGAGGAGTCCCCTATGACCCACCCCGCCCCCGCGCGCCTGCCCGTCGTGATCGACACGGACCCCGGCGTGGACGACGCCTGGGCCCTCCTCTACCTCGCCGCACAGCCGAATGTGGACCTGGTCGCCGTCGGCGCGATCCACGGGAACGTGCCCACGCAGATGGCGGCGGAGAACGCCTTGCGGATACTCGACATAGCCGGGCGCACCGACGTGCCCGTGGCCGTCGGCGCGCCGGGCCCGCTCCAGCAAGCGCTCGCCACCGGCCAGTTCGTACATGGGCAGGACGGGCTCGGCGGGCACGCCGGCCCCCCGTCCGCCCGGCGGCCGGTCACCGAGTCCGCGGCCGAGCAGCTGGTGCGCCTGGCCCGGCAGCGCCCGGGAGAGCTGACGCTGCTCGCGCTCGCTCCCCTGACGAACGTCGCGGTGGCGCTGCGTCTGGAGCCGCGACTGCCCGCGCTACTTCGCCAGATCGTCTTCATGGGCGGCGCCATCCAGGGCCCCGGGAACCTCAGCGCCTGGGCCGACGCGAATGTGGGCCACGACCCGGAAGCGGCGGAAGAGGTGATGCGGGCCGGGTTCGCCATGACGATGGTGCCGATGGGCACTACCGCGGGCGCCTGGGTGGATGGGGAGTGGCTGGACCAGATCGCTGCGACCGGTACGCCCGCGGCCCGGTACGCCACGCAGATCCTCGACGACTACCTCGCCATGCACGCGCGGGTCACCGACGGCCGCCGCGGATGCGTGATGCACGATCCGCTCACCGCCGCCATCATGCTCGACCCCGCGCTGGCCACGTACGAGGAGCGCCAGGTCGTCGTCGAACTGGCGGGCCACGCCCGCGGCGCGACCCTCGTCGACGCGAGGGTGGGCTTCCCGCCGGAGATGTCCAGCATCACCGACGGGCGCCGCCCCATACGCATCGCGGTGACCGCAAACGCAGCCACCGCGATGGACCGAGTCCGCCAGGCCCTCACGGCTCCGGCGGCGTAGCTCCGACCCGCTCCCGCAGCGCCGCCGCCCGCGGGTCCTCCAGCGCCAGGAAGATGCCGTACGCGCGCCGCCAGGAGTCGAGCGCCCGATCCGGCTGCCCCTGCTCGGCGAAGATGTCACCCCGCTGCTCGTAGGCGTCCGCGAGACCCCACTCATCCGCGGCGGCCTGGCGGCTGGTGATGCTGGCCTCCAGGCAAGAGAGCGCGTCGTCGTACTCCCCGCGGGCCCGGTGAGCGCCAGCGCGCCGGACCCACAGCATTCCCTCGCCGTAGTGATCCCCCAGCTCCCGGGCGAGGGCGAGTGACGCGTCGAAAGCCTCTTGCGCACGGCCGCGGTCTCCCAGCTGAGCGTGCGTCTCGGCGAGGCAGGCCAGAAGCACGCTCCGCCCGTGCCGGTCGCCCGACGCCTCGAAGTGGCTCAGAGCCGCTTCGAAATGGGTAAGGGCCTGCTCCGGCTCCGCTTCGTCAATGGCGACGAAACCCAAGCACGCCTCAGACCACCCCTGTCCGTGACGGTCGCCGAGTTGCTCTCGAATGCGAAGGGCGTCCTGGGCATAGTGCCGGGCGCGGTCGGTGTCGCCGGTCTGGCGCCACCCGTCCGCGAGGTTCAAGGCAACCCACGCTTCCGCTTCGCGGTCCCCGGCAGCGACCGCGGCCTGGAGCCCCACCTCGTGGCTGTCGATCCATAAGGTCCAGGGCTTCCGGACGAGCAGGTAGTTCCACAGCCTCGTCGGGATCTGCCAGGCTGCCGGCAGGCCGTAGTGCGAGGCGAGCCGGACGACGGGCAGGAAGTTTTCCGCCTCGTCGTCGCACCACTGCGACGCGTCCTCGGGCGCGATGAACCCCAGGGGCTCCGTCCCGGCGGGTGGGCTGGTGAGCAGGTCGATCGGGCGCTGCGGGGCGATGACGTAGGCGGCTCGGTCTACGGTGTGCGCGTACCAGCCCACGAGCCGGGCCACTGCCGCTGTACGACTCTCCTCGCTGAGATCAGCGGCCAGCTCGGCGGCGTACTCGCGCAGCAGGTCGTGGGCACGGAACCGGTCCGGGGCAGTCTCCTCCAGCAGGTGCACCGCCACCAGGGCGTCGAGCTGGCGCCGGGCACGGGCAGCGGCACAGCCGAGCAGAGCTGCCGCCGCGCTGGTGCTGATCATAACTCCGGGGTACAGGCCGAACAGGCGGAACGCTCTCGCGACGTCGGGTGGGAGGTCTCGGTAGGAAGCGGCGAGTATTGGCCGAACCGCCAGGTGGGGGTCGTCCGCGTCCGCGAGCGCGTCCAGCCGGTCTGCGTCCAGCTCGGCGACGGTGCTGGCCACGGAGCGATGCGGGTGGGCGGCCAGGCGTTCCGCAGCGATTCTCAGCGCGAGCGGCAGGTGGGCGCAGCGCTCGGCCAGCGCTTCGACAGTGCCCGGGTCCGATTCGGCCCGGGGGCCGATGACCGACCGCAGCAGGTCAGCGGACTCGTGCGGCTGCATCGGAGCGAGGCAGATGCGGTGTGCGCCGGCCCGCATCGTCAGGCGGGTAAGGCGACGCCGGCTCGTCACGATGACGACGCTCCCCGGCGCGCCGATCAGCAATGGCTCGATCTGCTCAGCTCCGGCCGCGTTGTCCAGGACGACGAGGGTGGGTCGGCCTTCCGCCAGTGTGCGAACGATGGCGGCGCGTTCTTCAAGGCCCGGCGGGATTCTCACGGCTTCGATGCCAACCGAGAGAAGAAAGCGTTCGAGGATGGATGTCGGCTCAACCGGCGTGCCATCGAGGGCGTGGCCTTGAAGGTCAGCGAAGAAGGCGCCGCCGGGGAACCGGTCAGCGATCGTATGCGCCCACTGCACAGCCAACGTCGACTTCCCAACCCCGGCCGGGCCATCGATGGCAATGGTGAGGGCAGCGTCTGCTCGCCCCGGGGCCGACAGGTAGCTGTTGAGCACGTCCAGATCCTGCGCACGGCCGATGAAGTGCCCTGCCGCTGGCGGGAGCTGTGAGGGGCGAAACAGCCCGTGCGCGTCCGGCTGCGCAGCGATGGCGAGTGCCACCAGTTCGTTCCCCGTGCCCAAGAGCGCGTCGCAGTGCTGGGCGAATTCAATACCGGGGGGTACCTTGCCGTTTTCGATGCGGCTGATCCAGCCAGCCGTATAGGGCAGGGCCCGCGCTAGGCCACGGCACGAGTACCCTGCCGCTGACCTGCGTCTTTTCAGGACCTCTCCGAATTTCTGCGCCCCGGCCGGGTTGCTCATGGCACCTGCCCTCGTGTCGGTGTGGCTCATTGTCATATGCCGAACGCCTGCGCGGTATCCCCAGGCTCGGGGCCCGCGCACCTTCGGAATGTCATCGAGCTGCACCGAGGGCCTGCTGTAAGCACGGGCCGCAGCGACTACGAAGGGATTCGGCCCCGACCGCATAGAATCAGCCAGTGACTATCGAACTCACAGACGATTTGATCAAGCTGGAGACGGCCGCCTGGGACGAGGTCCAGGCCGGGGCGCTCACCACCGACACCGCCGAGGCCGTCCAGGCCGCCATCACCGCGCACGCCGAGGCGACCGGGCAGAGCCGGTATGACGTCGAGCGGGAGCTGAAGCGGCGCGTGC
>NZ_JBVIBD010000057.1:0-8932 GCF_055573595.1 Streptomyces sp. NPDC030165
GCGCCGGTCACCATGGGGTCTTCGGCCGGGCCGTCCACATGCCCCCGCGGGATCACCAGGACGTGCCCCTTGGTCACCGGTTCGATCGGCACGATGGCGATGGCGTCCGGCCAGCGGGCCAGGACCGTGGCCGGGGCCAGGCCCGCGACGATGTCGCAGAACGGGCAGGTGGTGGCGGTCACGACTCCCCCCTCGGCACGATCTTGAACATGTCACCGTGCGCGGCGTACACCACATGCACGTCCTCGCCCGCCGCGCGGAGGACCTCCACCGCGGCATCGAGGATCATCGTGGCGCGCGGGTTGCCCGCGGGGAGCTGACGTGGGACGGAGACCGGGGCGGTGGGGGTCATGACGTCACCGCCGCATCCGCCTGCTGCGCGAGGCGCCGGATGTCGGCGGCGTGCGCAGCCAGCTGGTCAGCGAACGCGAGAGCCGCCTCGCGATAGAGGGCAGCATCCTCACCGCAGCCGTCCGGGTCGACCGCCAGGTACACGCGGCCCCGGTCCTCGTCGGTGGCGAACGGCCACTGGACAAGCCGGGCCACCATCACCGTCTCGGTGCCGCCGCCGTACAGCGGCATCGCCATCTGCACCCGGGCGCCCTCGTGGCGCACGTCCTCCAGGTGGCGCGGGTTCTCGGCGGCGTGGTTGACCGTGCACCACTCCTGCGGGCAGCTGACGCGGACCGGGACGCCACGGACCGAAGTGACGACGAGGTGAGGCGCCTCAGCGGCCGGAGTCAGGGTGTACGGGGTGGGGGCGTCGGCGATGGCCCACACCTGTGACGCGGGGGCTACGGGCAAGCCCGTAGACTGCGGAATAGCCATCAGGGGTCCCTTCAGAGAACCTGGTGGTTAGGCCCTGGCCTGGGAGTGGAGTCCCAGAGTCGGGGCCGTTTTCATTTGTGGCGTGCTGGTGGAGCAGCACTGCCACCCCTTCAGCCGGTGGAGCGGCCGGAGTGGCACTCCACTCAAAGTAGCGCCATCCATGGACCGTGGCAATCCACTGTGGGAAGATTCCTCCATGCCAGCCGGAGTCCACCTCAAATCAGCCCGCACCTTCCGCCCCGAGAGCCCAGAGCTGTACGAGCGCGCGAAGACGGCTGTTGAAGCGGTCGACTCCAACATGAACAAGCACATCAACGCGTTCCTGCGCTGGCTGACGCACGAGACTGACGAACTTCCCGATCGGCCAGCTAAGCCCTCAGGGCGGGCCAGACCAAGCGAGAACCACCCGAAATCGGTGTAGGCCTTTCCCGTAACTGATCTCGTCACAACGACGTCCTCTCGGATTGGCGACGGAACCGAGAACAGAACATCGCCTACCGCTGGTGTGACGGGAGCCTGAGAGTCGATCATTCACAGGTCACTCATACGCACAGCAGGGGGACCCGATGCCTGCAGAGCAAGGCCCGGCCGAAGCGTTCATCGCGGAGCTGAAGCGCTGGCGGGATGTGCGGGGCCGGTCGCAGTCGGCACTCGCCAAGGCGGTCGGATACGCACCGTCCTACGTGTCGAAGGTGGAAAGCGGGCAGCAGCGCCCCAGCTTCGCGTTCGCGGATGGGGCCGACACAGCGCTCCGGGCGGGCGGCGCGATCCGGCGGGCATATCACGACCTCGAAGCGCACGGCCGGCCCGAGCCCGCGGTGCACCGCCAGACGAGCGGGAGCGGGGAGCCGCACACGGCGAATCTGATCGTCGAGCACGAGGACACGTCGCTGCACTATGACGGCCGCGTCTACCGGGCCACGCAGCGGCGTCGGCTCTACAACGACAGCGCCGACCCGATCGCCCGCTACCTGATCCGCGTCTCCGTCGACCGCTACCCCGGCAACCCGGAGCGATCCAATCAGCACTATCGCGAGAACCCGCTTACCTGGGAGGAGATCGGACTCACGGCCAGCATCGGCGGAGAGCCGATCGGCTGGCGCGTGCAGCACGACCGCGACGCGTTCAAAGAGCTGTGGCTGCTGTTCGAGAACGAGAACGGTCGGTACCCGCTGTACCCGGGCGAGTCGGCTTGGCTGGAGTACAGCTACACGGTGTCGGATGAGAAGTGGGGCACGTGGTTCCAGCGGGCGGTACGGCTGCCCACCCAGCGCCTCGGTGTGCGACTGGACTTCCCGACCGACCTTGACCCTGTGGTGTGGGGTACGGAAACCACCATGACGGCTGCTGCGTTCCCCTTCAGGAACCCGATCCGGTCCGCAACCGAAGGTGACCGCCGGGTGTTCTCCTGGAGTACCGAGGATCCGCCGCTGCACGCCCGGTACCGCCTGGAATGGAAGTTCCGCGCCCGCCCGACCGAGGAGCCCGCCCTGACCACCACCGAAGACACCGCCAGCGCCCGGATGGCCGCAATCGGTATCGTCCAGGAAGGCGACCCGATCCTGACGGCGCCGTCGCGCCGGTTCTCCCTGCCCGACGAGGCCGAAGACGCTCGTCGCGTCGTGGCCGAGCTGCACTCCGCCGCCGACCGCGCGGCCGGCGTACACAACTTCGGCAAGGGAATGGGCATCGCTGCCCCGCAGATCGGCATCGACCGGGCCGCTGCGATCGTCCGCACCCCCGAGGGTGAGGCGATCACGCTGCTCAACCCGAGGATCATCGAGGAATCGCCCCAGTTCGACGAGCAGTACGAAGGGTGCCTCTCCTTCTTCGATGTTCGCGGCATGGTCCCCCGGCCGCTGTCCATCAGCGTCGAGCACACCGACGTCGACGGCCAGCAGCGAATCACGATCTTCGAGCGGGGGCACGCGCGGCTCGTTGCCCATGAGGTCGACCACCTGCACGGGATGCTGTACCGCTTCAAGATGCGGCCCGGCGTCGAGCCGATCCCGGTGTCCGAGTATCGCGGGACGGGCCGCAGTTGGCAGTACGGGCCGGCGCGGTGAACACCGCCGAGCCTGGTGTCGCTGCCGCGGTCATCGTCCATGGCGGTCGAGTGCTGCTGATCCGTCGCCGGGTGCCCGAGGGCGTCCTCGTGTGGCAGTTCCCCGCGGGCGCCATTGAGGCAGGCGAGAGCGCCGAGCAAGCTGCCGTCCGCGAGACGCTGGAAGAAACCGGGCTCACCGTCGAGGCCATCAAGCCGATCGGCGAGCGCATCCACCCGAAAACGGGCCGGCTGATGTCGTACACCGCCTGCTCGGTGGTCTCCGGCGAGGCGCACGTGGCGGACGCCGAGGAACTCGACGCCATCGCCTGGGTATCGCACTCCGAGATCAGCGAGTACGTGCCCTACGGACTGTTCGGACCGGTGCAGGAGTACCTTGATGACGCCCTTCTCACGACCGGCTGAGGAGAATGGTCGAACGGCCGAGCCCACCGCCCTCTACCGCCTGTTCGGCGATCGAGACGAGCTGCTGTATATCGGGGTCACCCGAGACCCCAAGGCTCGATGGAAACGACACGCGATGTTCCAACGCTGGTGGCCCCAGGTGGTCCGCAAGGAACTGGAATGGCTTCCGTCGTTCAGACAAGCCGCACAGGCCGAAGAGGTTGCGATCCACGCGGAGACGCCTCGGCACAATGGAACGCACAACTACCCCTTGGTCGCCTTCCGCCCTGATCAATGGCCGAGCCTCAGCGCACGCCGCGGCAAGGTCGAGGCTCTGGTCACCCTGATCCGCGCAGAGATCGATGCGGGGCGATGGGCTGCAGGCTCGAAGATTCCGAGCTGTAAGCAGCTCGCACAGGCCACAGGTGTTAGCTCATCGTCCGCAACACTTGCGGTTCGGGCGCTGCAGTACGAGGGCTGTCTGCAATACCTGCACGGCTTCGGCATGTTCGTCGCAGGCGAGCAGAAGATCCAGCGCCGCAACCGAGTTGCCGCTCCAGCCCCGGAAGCGCGCAGCGGCAACGCGGCCTGAGCACAACAGCGAGCCCCCGGCCGGAAACCCTGGCCGGGGGCGCGTCGTGTCCAGAGTGCTCGGCTGCCACTGCAGTGTCCGGAGCCCGGCCATCTCTGCCGGCGGCAGTACCGGAACGGCGCGACCTGACGCGTTGGGGTCCGAGGGTGTTAATTCGCGGTGTTTACACCCGTCCCCCTGGCCGCGCTGTCGCTCGCCGAGAAGGATCGTCTGCGGCGGCCATCCCCATCCACCGTTCCATCCAACCCTGAGGGCGCCAGGCGGTGCCGAGAATGGGAAGAATGTGCACGGAAGGGGTGTTTCTAGGGCAAATCACTCCCGAAATTTAGGGGGTGGCCCCTGGTGGCGCTTCGCGTCGACGGCGGGACGGGGGCGCAGTGTCGGCGAGGCGGTCGAGCACCCCTCAACGTTAAGGGGTGGTCATGGTCGGGGCGGGAGCGGAGACCGGGCGGGCAGCGACTCCACAGGGCAGTGAGTCACGTGACTCACTGCCCTGTGGTTCGGGAGGAGGCAGCACCTCACACGAGGCACTGTGACGTAGCGCCGAGCGCCTACCAACGTTGATAGGTGGGTAAGGCTCACCCCCGAAGCTTTCGGGGGTGGCTCTGGTCCCAACTCGCTCATTATCCCGGGTGAGCGCTTGGGACTACCTGGAGGTTTGTGATGTTCCGAAGCTACCGGCCAGCGGCCAGCCTCCGCAGGACTTCGAAGGTCTTTGGACCCGCAGGCCGACGGCAAGTGCAGGGTGGCTTTACCGCCGACCACCATCCTCTGAATTCAGTGGGTGGTAGCCCTGGTCGGAAGCTGCCGGACCACGCCTTAACGAAGGTCGGGAATTGTCTTTGAACTGGGGAGGGCAGGGATGGTCGCAGCGTCAGCGACTCGGTCATAACACCGCGACTTTACGGGGTACTCTCGGCCGGGCTGGCCCAACCCAGGGCAGTGAGTCACGTGACTCACTGGGGGTGAGTCCGGGATCCGAGGAAGCCCCCGGCAGCGTTGCGGGCTGAGCTGTGCGGCGCGGTTTTCCGAAACTTGCCTTATGGGAAACCACTTAGCCGAGCTACCGGAGGCGGAAATGGGCGACTGAACATCTATTGATGACCTCCTGCGCATCTATTGATGTACAGGAGGTCATCAATAGATGTTCAGGAGGCCACCTAGAGCCACAGGCGGAATATGACATTCCGCCAAGAGAAAGTTGCGAGCGCCCTCACAAGAATGCAATGCTGCCCCGCAGCGAATTTCCCCGACAGGAGGTTCCCGGTGTCAAACCTCGACGTAAGCGACCACAATGATCGTGCCGAGTGTGGTGGCGTAGTAGATAACGCGCACACCGCCCTGCTCGTATTCGCGCAGGGGGCTGTCGGCAAGGGGCCGGCCGACGGCCGGGTCGGCGGCAATGACATCGAGGACGGGGTCGAGCCGCGCAAGGTCGTCGTCGGTGAGGGCGGCGAGCTGGCGTTCGGCGGTCTCATGGAAGGTGACGAGAGCGCGGCGCTCAGGCAACGCCGTGGGCCGTATCTTCGTGGGGCGGGAGGCCGCGTTCGGCGCGGATGTCGTCCCAGGTGCGGCAGTGGTCGAGGTCGACGCCTTCGTCGGCGAGTTGGAGCAGCGCGTAGGCGAGGGCCGGGTCCTGGGGGAAGGCGTCGCGTGCGGCACGCCGCATGGAGTCGGCTTCGTCGGGGTCGAACACGATCCGGGCCATGGGGTCCTCCTGGCACTGGTACCGGCTCGACGGTAGCGCAGGAGGCCCTGAGGGGAGCTTCGAAAGGCGCCTCAGCAGGGGCGAGTATCCGCCATATAACGAGCTTGTCACACCCGCGCGATGGAGTCCCATCCCGAACCCTGGAGGGCGCTCGCGATACGACTCTCACGGCAGCGGGACGTGGTTGCGCATCACAACACCGCTGGTCAGGCAAGAGGAAGGTGGCCAATTAAACACCACTGTTCACAAAAGGCAAGTGTACACCATGTCCGACGCGTATGCCCTATATGCGCGTCATATGCATAACGGTCGATCGGTTCCAGATCTCGTCGGACATGCACGGCCGGTTCTCACCTGTCGACTAGCGTCCCGATCCGTCGGCGGTCATCGCCACCCCATCGCAACGGCCGGGGTGGTCTACACCCCGGCCGCCGAGACCAGCGGTTGCAGCCGCTGATCAACGAGTCCCAACTCTCACGAAAGGACTTCGTCATGAAGTCTACGAGCAACCCGCTGCCCTCCGTCCACGTGGGCAGCGACATCCCGGCCGACTCCGCCGCCGGCGGCCCCCTCCCCCGGCTGGCCGCCACTTCCGTCCGCGGTGTCCCGGTACGCGTGGAGTGCCCGGACTGGTGCGTGACGGATCACGCCGCCGAGGATCTGGCATTTCTGGACGACGTGCACCACTACGGCCCCGCGATGGGTGTGACGGTGCCGGCGTTCGGCGGCGGCACGGAGACGGTGATGGTGGCGCACCTCGCGCTGTGGCCCGCGGACGGCAAAGGCACCTACGTGGCCGTGGACGTCGACGGTTCCGGCGAGGTCTCGCCGCTGCACCGCGAGGCGCTGCTGGCGCTCGCTGACCAGCTGACGTCACACGCTGCGCACTTCCGCCACCTGGCTCCGCTGGCCGATTCGGCCGCCTGACCGTCCCGATCCGCGGCGGCGCCACCGGCGTCGCCGCCTGGCCCTGTAGGGCATCGGCGAGGGGCCGTTGATGGTCTGGTACCAGGAACAGCGCACGACGCGGCTGGTCATCATCGCCCGCGTACAGCACTTGCCCGTGTAAACGCGACTACGCCCCTGCCCAGTGATGGCAGGGCGTTCGTCGTTTCCCGTCAAGTGAGGGCTGCCCGGCCGGCGTCGGTGACCTCCACCAGGTCCGGGCGTTCCCCGTTCGCCGGGTGCACCACCCGCACCAGTTCCTTCTCCCACAGGCTCACCGACGCCCCGTACAGCGCGAGCTGCCCATTCGTCCATGCGACCCGGACCGGGTCGTCATCCGGAGCGTGGATGTCGGGCCTGGGGTACGAGCTGACGCGGTCGAAGAAGTCGGACATCGCCACCGGCCCGTCGGCCTGGGAGATCAACAGCAGCAGGTTGCGTTCATCGTCGCTCAGAGACATGCGCCGAGCGTGGAGCCCTTGCCGTCACTCCGGCACACACGCCCGACGCCACCTAGTCTGGCTCTCCATGCATCGGAGGGGGCAGGGTGAACGAGGAACACACCGCACAGCCATCGCAGGAGGACCTGAACAGCCGACAAGGTCTGGACGCGGCGGATGCTGAGGAACGCCAGCCGCCCCTCAGCGTGCCGGGCCCGGCCGACTGGCAGGAGCAACTGCACCTGGCCGTCGGATGCGCGAACTCCGCGCACGACATGCTCGAGAACGGCGACTGGGGACAGATCAACGCGTTCGCCAATGTGGCCCGCGCCTACGCCGCCATCGCCGCCGTGGCGCAGCGCGTGACAGTGCAGCACGAAACCAGCACCGCACCTGCACACGAGGCCAGCTCTGAGCCCAGCAGCGCGGAATCCCTGGTGGCGCGAACACAGTTGCTCGCCGGTGTCGGCCTCACACCGCTGCTCACACAGGCCCAGCTCGAGGCGTTCTACGGCGTCTCGGACTGGACCGTGAACCAGTGGGTCAAGCGGGGGTGCCCCGTCGAACCGACCCCGTTCCGCGGCCGACGCTTCGACCTGGACCACGTGAAGACGTGGGTCGCTGAGGACGCGGCGGCCGACGACTGACCCCTCGGCGGGGCTGCCCGATGTGCACTGCCGCAGCGGCACCCGTGACCGTGCGATCCGCTGGCTCGTTCTTCCAACATGACAGCTCGCCGCTACACGTACCCCGAAGCCGCGGAAGTGCTCCGCGTCGAGGAGCGGTGGCTGCGCCGCCACATCAACGATCTCCCGCACAGCCGAAAGGGCAAGGTCGTGACGTTCACGGACGACGACCTCGACCGCATCGACGCCATGCATCACCACGAGCCCACGGCCGGCCCGCCGACGCCGTCGTCCTATGTCGGGCACCCGCTGGCGGATCTCAAGCCATTGGCGGCACGCAAGAAGACCCGGGGCTGAGCAGCAATGAGCCCCCGCCCGATCCGGGCGGGGGCTTCGTCACGTCAGGGCAGGTAGGTGAGTTTGAAGCCGTAGAGGTGGCGTCTCGCGCGGTTGATCGAGTAGACGAGGACGACTTTGCCGACGCTGGCGCACCGGATGTCTTCGCCTTCGGGGTCGGTGTCGTCCCACTGCGGCCAGCCCCACGGGTTGCGCCCGGCGATGTCCAGGATGTCGCGGACGGTCTCCCGGACGTGCTCACGCACTTCGGGGGCGAGGCTGTCGATGCACGTCTGGACCTTGTGGGCCAGGAGGTGTGGCCATGGGTCGTTCACGGGCGTGGGCCGAGGATCTGTTCGCTGGGGACGCCGTCGCTGTCGTCGCAGCCGGAGGCTTTGAAGACGCGGACGGCGGGCGCGGTGGCGAGGCGGGCCTGCCAGGTGCGGATGACGCGGTGGGCGGGGGTGAGGCTGCCGGTTTCGCGGGCGTCTTCGAGGGCGTGGCGCCAGTCGCGCTCAAAGGCCGGCTCCCAGCGCTCCCGTTCGGGGGCCTGCAGGATCTCGGCGCGGATGGACGCTGCCGCTCCGGGCGGCGGGAGGGGTTCGCCGTGCGGCTCGACGGGCTGCGCGCTCATGCCGTCCTCCAGGTCTGGATAGGACACCACATTAGCGATACCTGTTGCGTACGTACCAGGTAAACGGGAAGCGGGCAGCCTCGTAACTCCCCAGGCCCCGCCCCGTTACTCCTCCCGTGACGGATGACGACCTGGACGCCCTGCACGCCCTCCTGGACACCGAGGACCCGCGCCTGCCGCTGGTGACGGCGGGTGAGGCGCGGGCCGCGGTGGCGCTGCTGGCGCATTACGGGCGGGGCAAGGGCGAGGCGGCGCGGCTGGCCCGCAGGTGGTCGGCGAACGTGGCGCGGCGGCTCGCGGCGGGGTAAGGGGCGCCCCTCTGCCCGGCGGGGCGGAGGGGCGCGAGGCGGTCACTTCGGCAGCGGGAAGTTCGC
>NZ_JBVIBD010000058.1:0-8837 GCF_055573595.1 Streptomyces sp. NPDC030165
AGCCGTCGGGACGCCTCTCCGGCTGGGCCGCGTAAGGGTTGAGCGGCCCGTCCACGTCGAGGAACAGCAGCGGTCGGTTCACGGTTTCCCCCGGTTCTGCTCACTGTGGACTGCCTCGATCAGCGTAGCTGTGGGATTGTGCCGACAGTGGCTGGCCAGCCTGAGTGATGATCACGAGATGGCGAGTGTGATCACGGCATCAAAGCCGTCCTGGACAGCCCCGTTCGCTGGGCTGAGCCTGCGCTGCTTCGACAAGCTGCTGACCACGTTGCGGCGCGATGGAGCAGATGCGGTCCTCCGAGGCCGGCCGTGGAGTCTGGCGCTGGAGGACCGGATGCTGCTGGTTACGGCCTACTGGCGTACCAACCTGACGTTGCGGCAGCTCGCTCCGCTGTTCGGCGTCTCGAAGTCCACGGCTGGCCGCGTCATCAACCACCTCGGCCCCCTGCTCACACTCCGGCCTCGCAAGCGGTTCGCCAAGGCCACCGTTCTCATCGTGGACGGCACCCTGGTTCCTACCCGCGACCACCTGGCGAACCACTCGGCCTGGGCGAGGGCCTCGGTTCCCAAATGACCTCGTAGCTCACGCCTCGGTGCCGGCGGTTAGTAGGAGAATCCAGCCTCCTGAGGCGCAACCGTCGCGAGCACTGAAGGCAATTGATGACCCCAGGAGGCCCCCATCCTTGAAAAAATGACGACGATGACCGCGTTGCTCGCTATTCCTCTCGTAGCACTGGCTGCCGTCATGTGGGTGTTCCGGTTCCTGATGCGATCCTGGGTTAGCGCACAGGTGAGCCGCTGGATCGAAGGCGCCTTTTACGCTCTGCTCGGCACACTCATTACCTATGCCTGGGGCCTCTTCGCCGGTTTCCCTTGGGATATCGAGGAAGCGTGCAAGCTGGATCACCGGCAGCACTGGGACCGCAGATTCGCGGGACCGGCAAGCTATTTCCCGCTCTCCAACAAGTGCAACGCCGCTTTCGACCTGGTTCCCAGTTATGTCAACCCGCTGGTGATCGCAGGGGTGAGCGTCATGGTGTTCTGCATCGGCATGGCCGCATACCAAGCATTGAAACGACGAAATCGGGTAGTGAAATGAATGACACAAAGGCATACTCGCGACGCCGCATGTTGACCTGCGGGCTGGGGGGCGTTGGAGGCGGCCTGTTGGCCACAGGAATGGCGGGCACGGGAAGGGTAGCTGTAGCCGCCGAGATACCGCCCGGTGAGAAGGTCCGTGCATGGCAGGGGAGCAAGAGCGCCAACGGCTGGGACGTCACCAGCGAGGGCATCGTCCGCCACACGGTGGAGGGCAGCAATATCACCGCAGACCTGCGCAGCGGTGACGTGGCCACAGTGCTGCTGTACGTGCTGCGGCGCTTCCACTAAGAGATAGACAACCGCCTGACAATCGAGGACGTCGCCGGCCACACTACGAGCCGCCAGGTGGCCGCCGCATATGAGAGCAGCCGCCTGTCCGGAACGGCCTTTGCTGTTCGCCCCGGGGCGTACCCCCTGGGGGGCCAAGGACTGCTTCTTCCCGGAAGATGTCATGGTCATCCGCGACATCCTTGCTGACTGCGAAGGTGTTGTGCGGTGGGGCGGTGACGAGAACGTGCCCAAACAGTCGCACTTTCAGATCGATGTCAAACCCGGCAACGAGAAGCTCGCCCGGGTCGCTGCCAAGTTCCGTGCCTGGGACGTACAGCCGAGCGGCGGCGCGGGGGCGATCGATGCGTTCATTCCGGGACGGCGCCGCGCTGCCGACGCTCTGGCTCGCCAGCAGGCCGCGTAGGGCCAGCCACGCTGCTGCTGGCCCGCCATCTTGATAGGGATCCGAAGGTCCGGGCCGCGCCGTACCTGGCCGCGCTCGCCGACAGCCAGGACGGCTGGACCTCGCCCTGGCCCGCCTGGCGGGCCACGGTGGCCCGCCCGCTGCACGCCGCCGCCCGGGGGTGAGCTCCAGGCGCAGGTGCAGCCCGACGCGGTGGCCGAGCTGCTGATCAGCGCGTGGGCCGGAATGGCCAGCCACCGCACCCCCGGCACCGCGGAGGAGCAGATGCGCACGTTCCTGGCCTGCTGCCTGCCTGGCATCGCCACACCGGCGGTTGTGCCCCTGCTGGAGAGCTCCTTGACGCCGCGGCGTCTTTTTGGCTTTCTCGTCCCTCGGTCATAGTCGGCGTCATGGACTATGACGTGGTGGTGGCCGGAGGCGGCGCGGTCGGACTGATGCTGGCCTGCGAGCTCCGGCTTGCAGGCGCGCGGGTGGCCGTCCTGGAGCGCCTCACCGCAGTGGACCCGGCGATCAAGGGCGGGGCGATCACCATGCCCAGCGCCGAGGCGTTCTACCGCCGGGGCATGCTGCCCGCGCTGGCCGAGGTGCAGCGGCAGGCGATGGACCGCTTCCAGGCATTCCTGCGCGAACGGAACGGCGGGGACGGAGGCGGGGCCGCGGGCCAAGGGCTCGGGGTCGTCGGGCACTTCGCCGGGATCATGCTGCGCGCCGACCTGGTCGACCGTACGGAGCCGGGCCTCGGCGACGCCGGACCCGCAGCCGGGATCGCTTTCGTGGCGCAGCAGGACATCGAGCGGCTGCTCGGCGGGCGGGCGGACGAGCTCGGCGTCGAGGTGCGCCGGGGAGTGGAGCTGACCGGTTTCGACGCGGACGACGGGGCCGTCACGGTGCGGACCAGCCACGGGGCCATCCGCGCCGGATGGCTCGTGGGCTGCGACGGCGGCCGCAGCACGGTCCGCAAGCTCGCGGGGTTTGCATTCCCCGGTACGGAACCGGAGATCACCTGTCACCAGGCGGTCGTGGAGATGACCGGCGCCGAGGACCTGACGGTCGGCTGGACCGCCACGGACACCGGGGTCTACGCCCACGGGCCGATGCCGGGCCGCATCGTCACCGTGGAGTTCGACGGCCCGCCGGCCGACCGGGACGCGCCGGTCACCACCGAGGACCTCCAGGCGAGGCTGCGCCGCGTCTCCGGCGTGGACGTCACGATCACCGGGGTGCGGACCGCGACCCGCTTCACCGACCACGCCCGCCAGGTCACCGAGTACCGCAAAGGCCGGTGCTGCTGGCGGGCGACGCGGCGCACGTGCACTCCGCGTTCGGCAGCCAGGGGCTGAGCCTGGGGATCGGGGACGCGATGAACCTCGGCTGGAAGCTCGCCGCGGTGATCGGCGGCCGGGCGCCGGAAGGGCTGCTGGACACCTACACCGCCGAACGGCACCCGGTCGGCGCGGGGATCCTGGACTGGACCCGGTCCCAGGTCGCGGCCATGCGCCCGGACCCGCAGTCCCGGGCCCTGCGCAAGATCGTCAGCGATCTGGCGCAGACGGTCACGGGCACCACGTACCTCACCGCCCGGCTCAACAGCGCCGGGGTGCGCTACGGGCTGCCGGGCGAGCACCCGCTGACCGGCCGCAGCACCCCGGACCTCGAACTCGCCGACGGCGGCCGCCTCGCGGACCACCTCCACGGCGGCCGGGCGCTCCTGCTCGACCTCACCGACGACCCGGAGCTCCGGGCCCTGGCTGCGGGGTATGCCGGCCGCGTCGACACCCTGACGGCCGGCTGCCCGTCCCGCCCGGGACTGGCGGCGGTCCTCGTCCGTCCGGACGGCTTCACGGCCTGGGCAGCCGACACGGGGGCGCAGGCGCGTACGTCGACGGCCGGGCTGGCGGAGGCGCTGGAGGAGTGGTTCGGAGTGCCGGAGGGCGCGGTGACGCCGGGGTGACCCGCCGCTGTGCTGACTGACTCGAACCACGAGCCGATCCCACCCACGGCCCTGGACCGCGTCTCCAGCCGCCGCCAGCCCCCTGCCACCGCGATGGCCGCCTCGTCGGCTACGCCGTGCTCGGCCCCACCGCCAAGGCCTCCCGCGCCTCCGGCACCCATCTGCGCCGCGTCTTCTGGCTCGCCCCCACGACCGCGACCAGCAGCCCGAGGGCTTGTGCTCCAGCGGCGCGCCTGCCGAAGCCGTCGACTCCCGCACCCTTCACCCGGGCGTCAAGGGCTACAAGACCGAACGCTCCGAGGGCGGCCCCGCGTCGGCCGCCATGCGCGAAATGGGAATAATCCTCCCCAAAGCGTAAGATCCATCCCTTCGCTGGAGCGGGTGCTGGGGCCGCGGTTGCAGCACTCGGCGGTGCTGGCCTTGCTGGAGCGGTTCGGTTCACCGGCCCAGATCCGCAAGGCCGGACGACGGCGGCTGGTCGCGTTGTTACGGCCGAAGGCCCCGCGGATGGCCGAGCGGCTGGTCGAGGAGATCTTCGCCGCCCTGGACGAGCAGACCGTCACCGTCCCTGGCACGGATGCGGCAGCGCTGATCGTCCCGAGCCTGGCCGGATCCCTGGCCGCAGTCCTTGACCAGCGCAAACTCCTGGCCGGACGGATCGAACAACTTCTGGAGGCCCACCCTCTTTCGAAGGTCCTGACGTCCATGCCGGGAATCGGCAGGACCGGAGCCCGGATCCTGATCGAGGTCGGTGACGGCAGCATGTTCCCGACCGCCGACCGCCGACCGCCGACCGCCGACCGCCGACCGCCGACCGCCGACCGCCGACCGCCGACCGGCGGCCGCCTCGCCGCCTGCGCCGGTCTTGCCCCGGCGACCCGCAGTTCCGGGTCTTCAATCCGCGGCGAGCAGCCCTCCAGGAGAGGAAACAAGCAGCTCAGGAGGGCCTTCTTCCTCTCCGCGTTCGCTGCCCTGGGCGACCCGGCATCGCGGGCTTACTACGACAAGAAGACCGCCCAGGGAAAGCACCACACCCAGGCCTGCTCTGCCTCGCCAGACGACGGGCAGACGTCCTCTTCGCGATGCTCCGCGACGCAACCTTCTACGAACCCCAACCCGCCAAGTCAGGCTGCATCGCCGAGAGCCTGCCGTGCTTCAGCCCACAGCCGCTCGGACTCCTCCGCGGAG
Organism: Streptomyces sp. NPDC030165; assembly: GCF_055573595.1. Lineage (NCBI taxonomy): Bacteria > Bacillati > Actinomycetota > Actinomycetes > Kitasatosporales > Streptomycetaceae > Streptomyces > Streptomyces sp. NPDC030165. Next base: position 4,935 of record NZ_JBVIBD010000058.1, read on the forward strand.
ATCTCGGCCGCCTGCGGCTGGTCCTGCCAGCCGTCCAGGGGACCTTTGGTGAGAACGCCGTACTGCCGTTCATCACGGAACACCGCCGCGAGATCTTCATGATCACGCAAGTGCAGCACCTCTTCCAAGGAGGCCGCCGTCACCGGACGCGAGTCCTGCCCCCGGACCTCAACCTGTCGCGCTGCCCAGCCCCCGTCTTCGGCCTCGAAATACAGCCACAGGTCTTCGTCCTCGTAGTAGGTGCGCAACCAGGCCGTCATGCCGCCATCGTGACCCACAACCTTGACCGAAGAGATAGGGGCCCCACCGCCAATGGCGAAGGGAGGCAGATGCTGCGCGAAGCCGGATTCAAGCCGTGGTACGAGGTCGCGGCTCCTCCGAAGGCGTACAACTTCCCCATCCCCTTGGAACCATGCGTCTACGAACGGTCCACCGGTCACCGGCTGCGCTTCGCCGTCGACCTGCGGAACGACCTCACCCTGACGGTCTTCTGCGAGGAGTTGCCCGACCTCATGGACCTGCTGGCGAAGTGGGCACCGACTGTGCACGCCCTTGCCGCCGCCGCCCAGATCGCCAAGGAGCAGGCGGAATATCGATGACTTGCTCGTTCCCGCCTCTCAGGGAAAGACGGGCCTGGGCTACAGGTCCAGGACGGCCTTGAGCGCCTGGTCGACCCGGGTCATGGCCTCGGCGGGGACGGAGCCGCGGCACGTCGCGCCGTCGAAGCGGCCGGCGTGGAGCTGCTGGATGTTCGCGGCGACCGCAGTGCAGGCGACGGGGTCGCCGATCACCACGGACATGGCGGTGTCGGGGTACCTCCCGCTGGGGTGCAGCACAATGGCCAGCACCACCCCGAACGCGGCCTCCAGCCCTTCCAGGGAGACGATCAGAACGTCATGGCCGTCGGGCAGCGACCAGATTTCGCCGCGCCTCACAGACTGTCGCCCTCGCCCGCCAGGTCGTCGCGGAGGCCGAGGGCGGCGAGCTGGCGGGCGCCGTCGAGCACGGCTGCGCGGCGCACGGCGCGGACGACGTAGGCGTTCACGCTCAGGCCGGCGGCCGCGGCGCTGGCGCGTATGGCGGGCGTCAGGTCGTCGGGGATGCGGAGGGTCATCGCAGTGGAAGACATGCCATCACATTAGCCACCGCAGTACGGTGTCATCTTCCGGTTGCGGAAACTGCCGCCCCGCGCCCCGGCCCGGTTGAAGAGCCTCGGGCCCGGGCGCCCAGCGGCAGTGAGGCCGCACAACGGCGCGGCTTTCGTCGCTTCCACCCTTTTCCGTGTTGCTCTGCCGATACCACTCCACCTCCTGACCAAAACTGTTGTGATGTATGCCACTTGAGTGGGTGAATGCGATCGCGCCCGCGGCCGCCCGCGCATCACACGTGCTGGTCAGCGGCGCGCCCGGTGAATGTGATCTTGCCCCTCGCTTACGGGTGCTTGCGCAACGCGAGGTTTCCCGGGCGGGGCATGAGTGGTTCGCGTCCGAAATCGCCTAAGTGGTGAGTGAGGCCAAAAAACCCTCAGTGGCCGCGAGTTGGCGTGCTCCTGCCTCGGCGAAATGAGACCCGTGATGACCATCTCCCGGGGGAGATCCATGTGAGCGACGATGATGTCCCCCCGGACGCCGCATCAGCGGCACGCCGCCCCCAGTTGACCCAGCCGGCCCCCGACTTCATGGACCTTCCGATCGACTTCGAAGCCTTCTACCTGGGCCACCAGGAGTTCTTCCACACCTACGCCGAGCTGCACCTCGGCAGCCGCGCCGCGGCCGAGGAGTCCGTCCACCGCGTCTTCCTGGAGATCCGGGCCGGCTGGGGCGGCCTGCTCCAGGGAGAAGACCTGGAGCAGCACACCCTCGCGGTCCTGCACCGGCACGTCACCACCCAGCTGGAGCGGGAGTAGCGCGACCCCGCGTTCCTCATCAACGGGCCGATAGCCCGCAGCCTGCGCGCGGTCCGCGGCGAGCTGGAGCTGGCGGACGGGCCGTGCGGTCTGTACGAGGCGATCACGCTGCTGCCGCCCCGCCAGTTCACCGTCATCGTCCTGCGCCACCTCATGGGCTACCCGACTCGCCAGATCGCCCGCTACAGGGGACTGGACGAGCGCACCGTCGACTACCTCGGCCGCAAAGGCCGCGACCGGCTGCGGGTCCACCTGCAACTGCCGCCGGACCCGAGCAGGACCAGCAAGGAGAAAGGGCGAGGACAGTGACCTTGACGATCGACGACCTCCTGGCCGACGCATACGTGCCCACCACACCCCCTACCGCCTTCGACGTCGGCGCCGCCCTGCGCCGCCTGGCCGCCGACGCAGCCCAGACCACCCCGATCCCGGACATGGCCCGCGCCGCCCTGGCCGGACAGTGCCTCGGCGTCGTCTCCCGTTGGGTGCTCAACGGCCCCGGAGCCGCCGGACACGTCGGCCAGCTCGCCGAAGCCGAAGGAGCCGGCCCTCACGCCCCTTTGGTGGAAGAAGAGGAGATGGACGTTGCCGGGGCGCTGGTCTACGCCTGCCTGCTCCACCTGACCGGACACCCGAGTCCGCGCAGTTCTGGCGGCAGCTGGCCGCCGGCGCCGGCAGCCGCGCGGCCGCCTACTGCCTGCACCTTCACCACCTCCACCTCGGCGAGTCCCGGGAGGCCCGGCACTGGTACCACCAGCTGACGCACTCCATGACCGACGAGACGAGCTGCCCCGACGACGCGTTCATCGAGGGCCTCGAAGCCGTCGCCCACTACGTCCGCGCCAACGGAACCATGGCCAAGGGCCCCACCGGAGACCTGGAGGAGGCGGTCGACCGGCTGGCCGCCCGCAGCGCCGCGTGCCCCATCGCGCCTCGGCCCGACCGGCGCCTGGCCGACCAGCTCCACCAGTTCGCCGGCCGCCGCTGACCTGACAGCCAAGCAGCCCCTCCGGCCTACCAGCTCCAAGGCCACCAGCCGGAAGGGCTCCTGCCCGGCATCCCCCGTACGGAAGGACACTTGCCATGCGCGAAAGCCCCGGCCGGCCCGCTCCCCGCAAGGCCGTCACCCGCACGAATCGGCTCGTACGGTGGGCCGTACGACAACGCCGCGCCGCCGCAGGACACCTGCTGCGCGGCGCCTGCTACGGCATCGGCACCGGCGCGGTCAGCATCCTCGTCCTGTGGATCCAGGAACACCCGTAACCACCGAACCGGTCGCCGGTTCCGCTACGGCACAGGTCGCCGTCGACCGACGGGTCAGGTGCCGACTCGCGGCTCTGCGGCCGCGGGTCTCTCCTCTCGGTGTCCTGGCGTCAGGGCCTCCGGCCTGCGCGTAGGTCGGATCGTGGGGCGCAGCGTGTGCGAGACGCCCGGGACACGGACGGCAACATCGCAGGACGCTTTCGTGCGAGTCGGCGCAAGGCGAAGCGGGGCGTGCTCGTGCTCGTGCTGGAGGAGATCGCCGTATACCCGGCCGCCTCACGCGGTTCCCGCACGGTCGATGCGGATCGCGTCGCGCTCAAGCGGCGGGCCTGGGGCCGCAAGGCGCAGTAAGACGCCATTTCGTTTGGTGTGATCGTGCGGCATCTGGGGCCGTGACTGCTTCGCTTGTTGAGCGGATGGTGCCGGATGATCTGTGGGAGCTGTTCGAGCGGGTGGTGCCGCCGGCGCCACAGCGTCGGCAGGGTGGTGGCCGCCGGCGGCACGGTGACCGGGAGGTGCTGGCCGCGATCATTTTCGTGGCCACCTCGGGCTGCACCTGGAACCAGCTGCCGCCCGGCTTCGGTCCCTCGGGGGTGACGGCCTTCCGCCGGTTCGCCGAGTGGTCCGAGGCGAGGGTGTGGGCCAAGCTTTACCGTCTGGTCCTCGACGAGCTCGGCTTGCGCGGGGAGCTCGACTGGACGCGCTGTGCGATCGACTCCGTCAGCGTCCGGGCC
>NZ_JBVIBD010000059.1:0-1590 GCF_055573595.1 Streptomyces sp. NPDC030165
CGCAGGCGTGGCGGCGAGCGATGGCCTGCACGGCCACGTCGATGACCACGCCACCGTCATCGCTGTACGCGCGCATCTGCTGGCCGGGGACCCGGGGGATGGCCGCGGCGATCTGCTCGCCGGGCTCGCGCCGGTTGATGGTGTCCATGGGATCTCCTTCGGGTTGGCGTCGGGCGGGCTGCCCGACGTCCCCCTCACCGCCGGTACGCGACCGGCGGATCGGGGGCCGTCGGTCATCGGTTGCGATACGCCCGCTCGGCGCCACGCAGGCGGTCCTGCGCGGCGAGGTTCGCCCGGCCGGCGGACGAGTCTTCGTCGACGAGGCCGAGCTCCCCGCGGTTGACGGGATCGGCGGCGAGCGCATCACGGGCGGCCGTCAACTCGCGGCCCTCGGGGGTGTCGTCGGTGCGGCGGAAGCGGGGCATGAGGGTCCTTTCGGTCAGGCGTTGAGGGTCCAGCGGTCGCGGAGGCGGCGGATCGTGAAGCCGGGGCCGGCGAGCGTGCCGGGGTGGAAGAGGATCGCTCCGCACTTCAGGTCGTCGATCTTGTTGAGGAGTTCGGTGATCTGCGCCGCGTATGCGGCGGCCTGCTGCTCTCGTTTGCGCAGCTCTCGGGCGCTTCCTCGGAACATGGGCGGGCCTCCTACAGGCGGGTGTTGGCGCGGATGGTGTTGGCGAGCCGCCCCAGCGGGACGGTGACGGCCAGATCGGCGGCGGCGGTCAGGCAGATCAGCAGGACCATGGCGGGGCCGGGCAGACTGCTGCCGAAGATCCATAGGGCGAGGCCGAGGGCCCCGGCGTGGATCACGAAGATGAGCGTGTCGACGATGGTGTGGGCCAGCTTCACGGCGCCTCCGGCCGGCGATCGGTGAAGTTGCTCCCGTTGAGCAGGTACTCGCCACAGCCGCCGGCTTCGATGGCGCCGTCCGCGACCAGGCGTTGCAGCTCGGCTACCACCCAGGGGCGGGAGCGCGTCAGCCGGAGCAGGTGTGCGGTGAAGTCCTTGGGGCCGATCCGCCGCCGCCCTTCTTCGGCGAACTGGAGGATCAAGTCCCACATCAGCCCCCGCGCTTCGTACATGCCCAGCTTCGGTCCCGGTTCCGGCTCTTCGGCCAGCGGCCATGCAGGCAGCGGAGGCGTCTCGGTGAGCGCAGTGCGCGCGGCGTTGATGCACTCGGCGGCCGTGCCGAGGTCGAGGCTGACCTCCAGCCGCACGGGCGTGCGGCGTTCCGTCTCGTGCCGACTCTCCCCGCCGGACACCGAGAGCCTGAGAGTTCCGATGTGCGCATCGAGGAGATCGGTGGCCGCCTGCAGTGCCCCCGAGGCTTCTCGGGCGGTGGTCGCGGTCCAGGTGTAGCGGGGTGGATCGAAGGTCATGTCGTCCTCCGTTATCTGGTGGTTTGTTCCTCGCTGTTCGGTGTGCTGTTCCGTCGCTGTTCCGTGGGTCGCTCTCGCGCGCGCGTTACGGATCTGGAGTGGCGCTGTTCCGCCGGCGGAACAGGACATTCGCGCTGTTCCATGAGGTCGGAGCTGTTCCGTGGGCTGTTCCGTCGCTGTTCGGTGCCTGTTCCGTGCCGTGCAGGCTCTGTTC
>NZ_JBVIBD010000059.1:1687-4165 GCF_055573595.1 Streptomyces sp. NPDC030165
TCCGCCGCTGTTCCATGCTGTTCCAGCAGGTCAGGTGCCTGTTCCGGCTCCGGTGAGGGTCTTGACGATGCGGTACACGCCCCCCTCGTCGGTGTCGGCGAGGATGCCCTGCGCCACGAGCTTGGGAAGCTCGCGCCGCACCCATGAGGAGGTCTTGCCGATCCGTGGCAGCTCCGGCGTCAGATCCTTCGGCCCGAACTCCAGCTGGCCGCGCGCCGCGAACTCGGCCAGCACCTCATGCAGGGCGGCCAGCGCCTGCTCACGCGTCTTGGTGTCGCGCTGCTGCTCACCGAAGTGCCAGTCGCGGCCGGTGTGCGGCGGCAGCTCCTGTTCGATGTCGATGCGCCGGGCCACGGCAGCCTCCTCGCCCTCGCCCCACAGCGCTTCGTCCTCCGGCCCCAGCCCCGGATCGGACTCGTCGGCAGCCGCGGCACCGTGGGCCGCGGCGACGGCGCCGACGTCGGCATAGCGAGTCCGATTGGCGTAGGCCAGGCCGGCCGCCTGCTCGGTGACGGGCCCGAGACCCTTGAAGCGGACGCTGCTGTAGGCGGCGACGGTCCGGGCCGCATCGTCCTTGTCGAGCAGGTAGGTGCGCACGGGGGTGGCGAAGCGGTCCTCGGGGATGCCGGGGCCTTCGACGTAGCAGTAGCCGGGCTTGAGGTTCTTCCACTGCTCGGGCCGCGCACCGGCGTCGATGGCGTCGTCGGAGAGCACGAACCCTGCATCGACGGCCGAGTTCACGCCGAAGGCGGCGCCTCCCCCGATGTTGGCGCGCACGTCGGTGTCCATTACGGTGTGGCTGGAGCGCTGCAGGGAGAACACGCAGCTCACCCCCGCCGACCGGGCCTCCTGCACGACGGGCAGCACGTCGGCGCCCTCGCGGAAAAGCTTGGCGACCTCCTCGAACCACACGACGATGTAGGGCATGCCGAGCTTCTCGCCGGCTTCGGGCGTCCACTGGTCGTAGCCGTGTTTGCCCAGCTCGTTAGCGCGAGCGGTGATGACGGCGGGGAGGGTGGCGATGACCTGGCGGCACTCCGCGAGCGTGAACGCCGCCCAGTCGATACCGGCGAGGATCGGGCCGAAGGTCTGCACCCCCTTGGAGGGGTCGCACGCGACGATGGCAACATCACGCCTGGTCATGAGGTCGGTGAGGACCACCCGGCCGCCCTGGGACTTGCCGGCGCCGGTCATGCCCATGAACTGCCAGTGGCCGGCGTTGCGGCCCAGTTCCTCGTCGCCGTTGAACCAGATCACCGCCGGCGGCCCGTCCTCGTAGATGCCGGGGAGGACCGGGGCGTCCGCGATGCTGCCGCCGGGCGCGGACGGGCCCGGCCAGGGCGTGGGAGTCTTCAGCATGTCCTCGGGCACGATGATGAACTCGCCCTGGCCTGCGTCTTCGGGATCGCCATTCCAGCGGACCGCGTTCGAGGGAACGGCGAGCGCACCGGCGAGGCTCTTGGCTGCCTTCTGGGCGTCCTCGTGGGTCTGCTTGCCGCGGTCCAGTTCGACGGGCACGGTGACCTTGTTGGGCGCCACCTTGATCTCCTTGGCCCGTGCGCGGGCCAGGCCGATCTTCGCGAACAGTCCCTTCTCCTCGCCCCCTTCATCGGACGCGGCCTTATCCGGGTTGATGCGCATCGTCATCTTGATCGACCAGGCGAGGGCGAGGGCCGGGCCGCCCATCAGCCACGCGTTGACCAGCGTCGGATCGGTGGCCCCGGCGATCGTGGCCGCGGTGAACCAGCCGGTCGCGGCGCCGACCGTGACGGCGGCCTGCGTCTGCCGCTGCTTCTTGGCATCCCGCCCGACGTACCAGGTGTGCCAGGTCAGTCCGGCGGAGGCCAGCGACAGGAAGGCCGATGCGGTCGCCGAGCCGCCCCACTGCAGGTGGGCCAGGGCGGCGACCGGCCACTCGGCCAGCCACACCGCGAACGGCGGCGTGTGCGGAATGACCTTGCGGTTGAGGAAGGTCAGGAGCGCGGGCATCTTGCTGCTGCCCTGCGGAACCTCGGTGGCCTGCTGCTGCGCCATCGCCTCACGCCCCGAAGTCCATGGACCGGCGGCGCTGGGACCGCGGTCCGCCGAACTGGTTCAGCTCCGGCTCGTACTCCCGCGTGTAGGTGATCCACGTGGCGGCCATGTGGGCCGATCCGGCCTGCGCCGCGTTCTTGGCCCGCTTCAGATGGCGAGCCACCTTGTTGGCGCGCACCCATGCTGCGGACCGCCCCTCCCCGGGGGGCGGTGGCACCTGGCGCAGAGCCTTGCGCAGGGTCTCCTCGGCGAAAGCGATGTCGTTGCTCGCGGTGCGCAGCACGCGCCGGCCCCGCTCGCACAGCGCCCGCAGGCCCGACGCGGACAGCACCTCGATGTCCCCGATGCCCTGCTGACGGCTCCACTGCTCGCCCCCGCCGGACGGGGCCGTTGTCCCGCGCCGGTTGTCGATGTGGACGTGGTATTCCTTCGTGCGGCTCTTGG
>NZ_JBVIBD010000059.1:4263-7905 GCF_055573595.1 Streptomyces sp. NPDC030165
ATCGCCGGTACCGAGCCGGTTGCCGATGTCGGTACCGGTCATCTCCGGGTTGTCGGCGAGCCACTGACGAGCGGTACTGACGTGCTCGTCGAAGCTGCCGGTGACCTTCGTCTTGCGGGCGGTACTGCGCCGGGTAGTGCGGGGTGCCCGCCGTACCGGTACCGCTGTCTCGTGCTGCGGCTCCGGCTCCGGTACGGCCTGGAGTTCCGGGCGCGGTACCGCCTGATCCGGTACCGGCAGTTCGCGGGGCCCATCGGCGGTACCGGCGGGCGGTACCGGGACGGTCTCAGGTACCGGTACCGGCTGCTGCTCGACCGTGACGCGGGGGGCTTCCTCGGTGGGCACCGCGGGCGGTACCGGTACCGCCTTGGCGGCCGGTACCGCGAGGGTGTGCACCCGCCAGATCACGAGCGGTACCAGAAGCGACACCGCCGCCACGAGCGGTACCGACACCGTCGCCACGCGGGCCTCCAGCATGTGCGCGGCGATCTGAGCGGTACCCATCAGCACGAGCGACAGGGCGATGTCCCGGCCGCGGGACCGGCGGATCGCCGCGACCACGTACACGTCGATGGCGAGCGGCAGCAGTACCGCCACCGGTACCGCCGCCCCGATGGCGCGGGCGAGCTGGTACTCGGCGTAGGCGGTGAAGCCGACGCCGGCCGCGAGCGACACCGCGACGAGCGGGTCCCAGCGGTGACGGGTCGTCTTCGGCACGGGTGGTTCCTTTCGATCAGGGGGTGTGGCCGGTGACGGCGGCGGTGATGACGAACGCGAGAATGATGATCGGGACGACCACTCCGAAGATCAGGGAGAAGGCGCGCATCACACCCGCCCCCCGATCGCCAGCCCGGCGGCGATGACCGCGGGCGCGGCGGTGAACTTGAGCAGCCGCCCGGCAGCCTGGAGGCGCCGCATCTTGGCGTCGGCGATCTGCGACAGCGCGATCAGCTCGTGATACGGGTCGGCGGTCACGTGCAGCGCCTGGATCAACTGCTCGCGGTCACACGTCGCGTAATGGATGAAGTTGCTGGTACCGCCGCCGTCGAGGCGCGGCAGCACCACGTCGAGCAGCAGCCAAGCGGCGGCACCGGCCATGAGTACGGCGACCACTGTGGCGACGGCGGTCGGCCAGCCGCGATGGAACAGCGCCCCGGCGTTCGACGCGAGCAGCCCCGCAACGATCGCCAGCGCGGCGAACCACGTGGACGCCTTGGAGTCCGCGCGGGCGATCTCGGCGCGGACCCGGTCTATTTCCGCCTCGACGCGGGTGGGCGCGGGTTGGATGGTGGTCACGATGCCTCCGGCCCGTAGCGGCGGGCGAAAGCCGCGACGTCCGTGTACATGGCCCGCGCTTCGTCGGCGGTGAGGCCGGGCTGCAGGTACCACGCCCAGGCGTCGGCGTAGGGCGCTCCGGTCGCGGCCCGCAGCATCAGTTCGATGATGGCGCCGACGACGTAATAGGCGGTGTGCGCTGCCTTCTTGGCGACCGCGCCGGGACCACCGGGCCGGTCAGTGTCGGGCAGCTTCCAGTCGACGTTGGCGACGTACTCGGCGGCGGCCTCGGCGTGCGCAGCGACCTGCTCACCGGTCAGCGCCTCACCCGCAGCGCCCCACCACAGGCGGCCCTCGGGGTACTTCTCCTCGTAGAGGGCATGGGCCCGGTCGATGAGGGTCTGCTTGGTCTCGGTCATTGCTGTCCTCGCGTTTCAGGTGCGGAGGTGGGCAGGTGCTTGCTGTGGTCCGTGGCCAGGGCGCGCAGCCGCTCCAGCTCGTCGGGGCTGGTGCCGCGGGCCCGGATGGAGACGGTGCAGCCCTTGGCGGGGCAGATGTAGACGGTGGTGCGCAGCCGCTGCCCGACTTCGCTGGCGAGGGACGCGCCGCTGGCGAACGTGGCCGCGACGACGATCCCGATAGCGACGGCACTCAGACCGCGGTCGGCGAACTGGACGGCCAGGGTGGCGGCGGTGGTAGCGGTGACAGCGAGGATGATGACCTCGGCGAACACGGCCTTGCGAACAGTGCGCGGGGCGGTCGTCATGACGCCTCCGTGACCTTGATGGGCACGCCGCGGTCGTCGCGGCGGTAGACGCGGGCCTCGTTGATCCGCATCTTGCGTTCGACGGCGTCCTGCAGGTCGACGCCCGTCATGTCGGCGAGCGCGACGAGGAAGAGCTGGATGTCGGCGAGTTCCTCGGCGAAGTCCGGCAGGTTCCTGCGCCAGGCGGTGAAGGCTTCGCCGACCTCAGCGGTCAGCAGAGCGAACTCCAGAGGCACGTCGGTGGTGTTCAGGCCCTTGGCGTGCTTGTTGGCGACCGCGGTGGCCTGAATGGCGCGCAGATCCATCACGTCGCCTCCGGCCGGGGTGTCGAGTGGCAGTCGGCGGCGTGCTCATTGGCCTTGTCGCGGGCTTCACGCCGTTCGCGGTAGCCGCGCTCGTTGTAGGAGTCACCGTCCCGGCCTGCAGAGAGGCAGCCGAGGCAGCGCCAGTTGAAGCCGTCGATCTCGTAAGGCCGCCGGGCCGCATACGGTGCGCCGCGGCGGTCAAAGCGCGCGGCGAAGCGCAGCGTGTGAACTTCGACGATGGCGTCGCATCGGGTGCGGAACCGCATCACCACGTCGGCGGGCCATGTCTCAACCGGCTCGGCAGCGGGCGCTTCCAGCGCAGGCTCGGGCTCAGCGGGGCGGCGGAACAGGCGGGTCATCATCACGCCCACCTCCGCCCGGCGTCGGGCCGCATCGCGATCCACACGAGGGTGGCGGCGAGCGCGCCGCCCGCGGCGAGCGGCGTCGACAGCAGCCACCCGACCGCGGTAAACACGGCGGCCGGCAGAGCCGGGCAGGCGACCACCAGCGCGACGGTCAGGGCCAGGGCAACCCAGGCGGCGGGACGCATCACGCACCCCCGCCCTGGTCCGCGCCGTACAGCTCGTCGGACAGCTGCGGCTCGCCGGGGTGCCGGCGATCGTAGCGAGCGGCCTCGGCGTACAGCCGCAGCTGCTCGAAGGGGTCGTCGCTGGAGTGGTAGGCGGTGACCAGGTTCGCGCGGTAGTCGTGGATGGCGTCGTAGTCGGCGACGTCGGGCAGCTCGTACAGCTCGGCGACCGTCATCGGGAGACTCCTGTCGAGTCGATATGTCGATACGAGTGGATGGCCGGGCCCGGCGGCGCGGGCCCGGGGCGGGTCAGGTCAGGCCGTCGGCGTCCGGCTCGGGCTCCGTCTCGCGGGCCTCAGAGCCGTGCTGGCGGGCGTATGCCTGGATGGCGTGGGGCCGGTAGTCGGCGAAGAACAGGGCGACCAGGGCGTCGTCCCAGTAGCCGAGGAAGATGTCGTCGATGTCGGCGACCAGCTGCGGGTCGGGCTGCGAAGCGCTCACGACGCCACCTCCTGCGGCGTCCACGGCAGCGGCAGACCGTCACCGACGGCGCGCGGGATGAAATGGGCGTGCGCGTGCCGGATGCTCTGAGTCGCCTCGACACCCTCGGAGATCACGAGGTTGAAGGGCTGGCCCGTGGCGGCCGCGTACTCGGCGGCCCGCTGGAAGACGGCGCCGGTCACCATGGGGTCTTCGGCCGGGCCGTCCACATGCCCCCGCGGGATCACCAGGACGTGCCCCTTGGTCACCGGTTCGATCGGCACGAT
>NZ_JBVIBD010000060.1:0-7903 GCF_055573595.1 Streptomyces sp. NPDC030165
CTGGCCGCGCCCGGAACCGGCTGGTACCGGCAGCGGGCCTCCGCCGTCGCCCCGGCGACCGCTGCTACGTGCGCGGTCGCCGCGGGCATCGACAGCGCGTCCGCCGGGCAGGTACTGCGTCTGGAGCAGGCGTCCGTCATCGTCGCGCCGACGGTCCGCGCGGGCACGGTCATCCCCTACGCGGCCACCTCGTTCGAGCAGGACGCGGGCGGCTGGACGGTCACGTCCGGCGTCGCCACGGCCGTCCGGTCGACGCCGTGGGGTGCCTACGGCTTCGACGGCTCCTACGCCCTGACCGTCACCAGCGCGACGGCGACCGCCTCGACCCTGCGATCACCGCTCGTCCCGCTCACGCCGGGCGTCGGCCTGAACTGGCGATCCGAGCTGTACAGCCAGGTCACGGCGGGCGGCTGGACGGCGTCCCGCGGCATCCGCTGGTACGACGCCGGAGGCGTCAGCCTCGGCCTGACCGCGGACCCCGCGGGTGCGCTGCCGACACCCGGCTGGTGGATCCTGACCAATGATCTGGTCGCGCCGACGGGGGCGACGCAGGCGGCGATCGAGTGGACGCTCACCGCCACCAGCGCCGGCAGCGTGCTCCGGCTGGACGTGGTGTCGCTGTGGCCGGCACTGCCGCTGCAGCACGTGGACGTCGACGACACCGCCGCGGCCATCACGCTCACCCTGCGCGAGCTGCCGATCGGCTACCTGATCACCGTGTACCGGACCGGGCAGGACGGCAGCCAGACCCTCGTGCGCGGCCCGGCCGGGCTCCTCGACAAGACGGTCATCGCCTCAGACCTGATGGTGATCGAGGACTACGAGGCGCCGCTCGGCGTGCCCGTCGCCTACCGGATCGAAATCGTCCCGGCGGCTGGTGGCAGCATCCAGATCCGCACCACCGAGACCGTCACCATCGACCCTGGCGACCCGCAGGAAGCCTGGCTGAAGGACCCCGGCCAGCCGCAGCGGAACTGCAAGGTCATGGTGGAGCGGGCGCCCGACTGGTCACGTCCGATCGAGCAGGCCACCTACCGGGTCAAGAGCCGCCGCAACGCGGTGGTCCTCTCGAGCCTGCGCGGCGGGCTGGAGGGCGACCTTTCCATCTGGACGCGCACCGACGACGAGCGGGCCCGGCTCCACTGGCTGTTGGACTCCGGCAACACCTTGCTCTGGCAGGCCGTGCCGGGCATGGGTGTGGCGGACATGTACGTCACCGTCGGCGAGGTCACCGAAGGCAGGATCGGCGGACCGGCGCAGGAGCCGTGGCGCACCTGGAAGCTGCCGCTGACCGAGGCGGACATGCCGGTCTCGGTGGGCGTCGGCGGCACAGCGGGCCGCACGTGGCAGGATTTTCTGTCCGAGTTCACGACCTGGGCTGACGTCTTGGCCGCCTACGAGACCGGCGAGGACCTGCTGTTCGACCGGCGCAGGGGGTGAAGCTTGTACCCGGTCAGCTCGCGGTTCCTGGCCGCCCTCACCGAGTCCCACACGCCCGCCGTCGAGGTCGTCCTCTTCCGGGCGGACGGCCGCGTCGAAACGCTGGAGATCACCGGCGGCAGCGTGACGGTGGACCGTGGGCAGGCGGTACGCCGCACCTGCACGGTCACCATCGCCGACACCTCCCTGATCCCGCGCACCCCGGGCGACAAGCTCAGCGTGTATGGCGCCAAGCTGCGTATCAGCCGCGGCATCCAGTACGGCGGCGGGATCCAGGAGTTGGTGCCGCTCGGCGTCTTCCGGCTCGACTCCGTCGAGGGCGGCATCGACGAGGGACCGGTCACGCTCGCGGGCAAGGGCCTCGAAGCGGTGGTGCAGGACGACAAGTTCACCGCGCCGTACCGCGCCTCAGGAACGGCGGTCGGCGCCGTCACCGCGCTCATCCAGCGCTCCATCCCGGACGCCGCCGTGGTGAACCGCGCGACGGACGCGGCCATCGGCCCGCGCACCTGGGACGTCGAGGGCGACCCGTGGGCCGCGGTACAGGAGTGCGCTGCGGCGATCGGCGCCGAGGTGTACTGCGACGCCGACGGAATTTTCATCGTCGCCGAGCTGCCCGACCTGCTCACCACCACCCCCGCATGGACGGTGGCGGCGGGGGAGGGCGGCGCCTACATCAAGGCCGACCGCGGCATGAGCGCCGACAAGGTCTACAACGGAGTGCTCGCGCGCGGCGAGAACACCGAGAGCAACACGGCCCCGGTGGCGGCGCTCGTCGTCGATGACGATTCGACCAGCCCTACCTTCTGGGGCGGTCCGTTCGGTCACAGGCCGACCTTCTACACCAGCGCCACCCTGACCAGCACCGTCGCGGCCGAGGGCGCCGCCCGGCTCAAACTGCGGGCGGCCAAGTCCCCGAACTCCAGCGGCGATCTGAGCAGCCTGCCGAACCCCGCCCTCGAACCCGGCGACGTGCTGCGCGTCGTCTACCCGGACGGCACCCGCGAGCTGCACCAGATCCAGAGCCTCAGCATCCCGCTCGACGTGGGCGGCGACTTCCCGATCACCACAATCGCCGCGAAGGAGGACGCGTGAGCAGCAGCGACATCGCGGTCCACGCCGACCTCGCCGACGCCCTCCAGCAGCAAGCCGTCCAAGCGGGTGCCACGAGCCCGGCGGTGCGGGGCGCGGACTGGCGGCTCGCCGTGGTGGCCGCCGTCGGCACGGACGGCACCGTCACCACGACGGACGGCATCATCGCCCGCCGCATGGCCACTTACCTCACCCCGGCCGCCGGCGACACGGTCGTCGTCAGCATCTCCAGCAGCGGCAACTGGCTCGCGCACGGACGCACAGCGCCCGCGACCACGGCCGGGACCTGGCAGCCCCTCCCCCTCGCCGGCGGCTGGACCGTCTACGGAACCCCCTACTGGACGCCGAGCTACCGCATCAACTGCGACGGGACCGTCAGCCTCTCCGGGCTGGCGAAAGCCCCGACCAGCGCGACGCAGCCACAGACCTTCTGCACCTTGCCCGCTGCCATCGTGCCCGCCAACAAGAGCCGCTTCCCGACCGAGGTTGCGAACGCGGTCCACGGCGTCCTCGACGTCAACGCCACCGGAACCCTGCAGGTGCAGGACTACTCCGGGTCGGCCACGTGGGCCGCTCTCGACGGCGTGCAGTACCGACTCATCTAGGAGACCCCCGTGCCGCATCCCACCGACGGGTACGTCCCGGAGACGCTCACTCACTGGGTACGCGTCATCGACCTGCAGACCGACAGCCCGCTCTTCTCCTACACCTCCCAGCTCTGGCTCGACGGCCGCGGCCAGGGCCTCACCACCGAGCTTCTCGACCGGATCACGCAGACCGTGGCCGACTACGCTGCCGAGCAGCTTGCCGGCGTCGGAGGCACGCACGAGACGCGCGCCACCCTCTCCTACACCGGCGGCCACAGCGTGACGCTCCTCCCGGCGCCGGGGGCCTGATGCCCACCACCGACGCCTACGGGCAGGGCGTACAGATCGCGTCCCTCACCGACGCTCCGAACATGGAGACGCTGGCCAGCAACCTCGCGGGCGGCCTGGTGCCGAGGTCCGTGATGCGCTTCGCTTCCGCGTCCGCCCGCAACGCCACCGTCACCAGCCCGGTCGCGGGCATGGTCGCGTTCCTGACCGCCGAGAAGCTGTTCACCGGCTACGACGGGACCGCGTGGGTCGTGCTCGCCGCGGGCACCTCGGCCTGGACGACTATTCCGCTGGCCAGCGGGTTCTCCCACAACGGCAACTCGAACGGCAGCGCCCAGTACCGCGTGGTCAACTTGTTCGGGGAGCTGACGGTGATGCTGCAGGGCGGCATCGACATCACCTACTCCGGCAGCCCGGCCACGATCAGCAACGGCGGCGTCATCACCAGCAGCCCGCTCCCGTCCGCGGCCCGGCCCGGGTCGCTGCGCACCGTGCCCGCCGCCTGCTCCGCAGTCACCAGCGACTCACTTAGCCTCAAGCTCGACGCGCAGCCGGATGGCCACCTCAAAATCATCGGGACCACGGCCAGCAACGCCACCGAGCGCATCACTCCGCCGTGGATCTCACTGAACGGGCTGTACTACAGCCTCTGACCTGTGCAATTCCCGGCGCCGCGAAAATCTTCCCGCACTTCACGCCCCGCCGAGCCGGGGCCTTTCGCATGTCTGGAGGCCCCATGGCCGCACCCCTGTCCGCCGCCGCGTTCCTCGCGGCCCTGAGAGCCGAGGGCGTCCGCGTCGTCGAGGTCGGCAACTGGCGCACTCACAACCGCAACCACAAGGGCGCGTGGGGCCCGCTGAACGGCGTGGTCATCCACCACACGGTGACATCCGGCACCGCATCGACCGTGCAGCTGTGCCGCGACGGCTACAGCAGCCTGCCGGGCCCGCTGTGCCACGGCGTCATCGCTAAGGACGGCGTCGTACACCTCGTCGGATACGGCCGCGCGAACCACGCCGGCGGCGGCGACCCCAAGGTGCTGCAGCAGGTCATCGACGAGTCCTACGGCACCGCGCCGTCCCGCCCGACGAAGGGCAACACGAACGGCACCGACGGCAACGCGCGCTTGTACGGCTTCGAGTGCATCAACCGCGGCGACGGCAAGGACCCTTGGCCCGCCGCTCAACTGGACGCCATCGAGCGCGTCTCGGCCGCGATCTGCCGCGCGCACGGCTGGTCCGCCAAGTCTGTGATCGGACACCTGGAATGGTCCGCCGACAAGGTCGACCCGCGCGGCTTCACCATGCCCGACATGCGCACCCGCATCGCCAAACGGCTCGCATCCAAGCCCGGCGCACCCACCACACCCGAGGAGAACGACGTGGCACTCACCGACGAGGACATTCGGCGCATCTGGGCGCACGAACTGATCAACCCGGTCATCAAGGAGGGCGACAACACCAGGCAGGCCGGCACCTACGTGCGGTACGCCGACCACCGGCAGGTGACCCTCCTCGACCGGCTCGACCGCATCGAAGCCCTCCTGAAGAAGCTCACCGACGCGTCCTGAAAGGGCCCGCCATGACCGAACCGATCTCCCTCCCGTCCGCCGAGACCGTCTTCAAGACCGGCAAGACCTTCGCCCGTGACTTGCTGGAGCGGGTGCTGAGTACGTTCCTCCAGTCGTTCGTCGGCGGCATCGTCGTGACGACTCCTCTGGACGCCTCGATGTGGTACGCCGCGGCTGCGGGCGGAGTCGGCGCCGTCCTCGCTTTCGGCAAGGGCCTGCTCGCCAGGCTCTCCGACGTGAAGAACTCCGCGTCGCTGGCCAAGGGCGTCTGACCGGAGGCTGCCGTGCCCGAAGAGCTGTCCGTGGGCGAACTCGGGCGGGCCGTTTCCGCCCTGCGCCAGGAGATCCAGGCAATGGCGCAGGGCATCAACTCGCGCCTGGACAAGGTCGTCTCCACCGAGGTCTACAGCCTGCAGTCCGCCTACACCGACCAGCGCATCACCGCCCTGAGCCAGGACCTGCAGAAGTCGGAGGACGCGCGGGAGACGCTGGAGCGGGCCTTCGAGCAGTACCAGCTGGCCGAGCGCGACCGGCGGGAACGCGAACGCCAGGCCCGCCTCTACCAGATGATCGTGCCCGTGCTGATGGGCCTGATGGCAGCGGCGATCTCGGTGTGGGCGGTGATCGCGAAATGAGCGTCCCGAAGACCGTCAGGCTGCCGCGCGCCGAGTGGCTTGCCGTGGTCACTGCCCTGCTGTTCTTCGGCGGCATGGCCTGGCTCGCCGTACAGGTCGTCGCACTTCACGGCGAGCTGCAGACCGCGAACGGGGCGCGCGACGCGCTCGCGCGGCAGGTCCAGGGGCTCGGCGTGAAGCCGGTAGCCGGCCCGCCCGGATCGCGTGGCACTGCCGGTCTCGTCGGCCCCCGCGGGCCCCAGGGGGAGCCAGGATCACCCGGACCCACCGGACCGCCGGGAGCTGCAGGAAAGAACGGCGCCGACGGCAGCGACGGTACGGACGGAGACAGCGCCACCGGAGCACCGGGCCAGCCCGGCGCCGCAGGCAGCCCCGGAGCGGACGGAACAGACGGTGCCGTCGGCCCGGCCGGGCCCGCTGGACCTCCGGGCGAGCCCGGACCGGCCGGACCACAAGGCGAGCAAGGGGAAAAGGGCGAGCCCGGCGAGCGGGGCCCCGCGGGCCCGGCCTGCCCGGACGGCTACAGCCTCCAGCCACCCGCCGACGACCCCGACGCCCTCGTCTGCCGCCGCGCCGGGGCCCCGCAGCCGACCTCTCCCGCCCCCACGCAGAGCGCGGCACTGGACCCGCAGAGGAAGAGGTGGTGACATGCCCGATCAGCCTGCGCCACGGCCCGCCGAGCCGCGCGTCGACGAGACCGCGGGGGACCTCGGCTCGCTGGTGGATCTCGGGCTCGCCGAGCCGCCGCCGACCCCCGCGCCGCCCGAGCGCCCGCGCCCGCCTCAGCAAGACCCGCCGCCCGCAGAGAACGTGGTCGCGATCGAGGCTGCCCTGGCGGAGGCCGGAGTCGAGAAGACGGCGACCGACCAGCAGGCCGTCACCGCCCTGGCCCGCCTGGACACGGGCACCGTCGACACCGTCGCCCGGTGGATCAAGCACAAGAAGGACCCGAAGTGACACGCCCCGCCCCTGCTCCGGCAGGCGGCGGGGCGCTTCGTCGTGTCACAAGTGCGTCCGGCGCCGTACCCCTCGCACGCTCCCGTCGGTACGGTGCCGACACGTCCCAGACATCGGGGGAACCATGCGCATCAAGCACGTCGTTGCCGTCCTGACCCTGGCCATGCTGCCCCTCAGCGCCTGCGGCAGCAACGGAACCGCCGGCGAGAAGGTGGCCAGCAGCCCGCCTGCGGTCAGTGGCCCGCCAGAGCCCCCGGAGGTCAAGGCGCTGGCCTTGGGGAAGACTGCGCACACCGCAGGCGCCTCCAATCCCGTCGAGGGCGCTGGCGGCGGCGTCCTCGACCTCACCCCCACCAGCGTCGTGTACGTACCGACCGGCACCGGCCAGACACCCGTCAACGGCACCTACGCCGTCGTGGCATACAAGGCGAAGAGCGCCACCGCGGTCGCCGCAGCCGAGACCGTTCCGGATGAGAACGGTGGCTGGCAGTGGATCGCCCCCGACGGGCAGGCTGTATCCACCATGGACGGTGACGCCACCAGCGTCACCCCGGACGGTTTCCTCGGCTCAGGTGCGGTGGCGCTCGGCAGCTACCAGTGGCGCAGCAAGGCGTTCGACCTGACCAAGGCGCAGCACGGCGGACAGCTCGTCTACACCGACGGCGAAGGCAAGACGTACCGGTGGAAGATGCCCGCGAAGGACAGCGGGCCCGAGGCAGCCAAGCTGAAGAAGGCGCTGACCGGGTAGGTCACGCGCTGCTGAGGCTCGGCCCGCCGTAGTCATGCGGCCGACCGCCGCGCCACTCCACCCACGCCGGGTCGTCAAGCAGCGGCTCGGAGTCGGGCAACCCAGCCCGCCGCAGGAACTCCACGACGTCCATGTCCGAGTGCGCGAGGCCGAGAATGTGCCCGTCGACGCGCACCCGCCGCCCGCCCGTCGGGCTCGGCTCCTGGATCACTATCCGCGCGGCCATGGACCCAGCCTGCGGGAGTCCATGACGGGCCGCATCTGCACGCAGCCCGCGAGGGTGCCACCGCTCTGCCACACTCAGGCCAGGCCCCGCCGCGATCCCCCGCGCGGCGGGGCCGCCCCCGTTGTCAGTGCCCGCCCGTACTCTCGAAGCACCACATTCACTGTGTGCACTCAAGCTGGGAGTGCTGCTCGAACCGCCCCGCCGGAACAGCGCCCGCGCGGGGCGGACGGCTGTCGGAGCTACTCGCCGTCGGGTTCCGGATGCCGCACGCGCCGCTTCAGCTCCCGCTCGACGTCATACCGGCTCTGCCCGGTCGCCTCGGCGTGCGCGGTGATGGCGGCCTGGACGGCCTCGGCGGTG
>NZ_JBVIBD010000061.1:0-7440 GCF_055573595.1 Streptomyces sp. NPDC030165
GCGCCGGTCACCATGGGGTCTTCGGCCGGGCCGTCCACATGCCCCCGCGGGATCACCAGGACGTGCCCCTTGGTCACCGGTTCGATCGGCACGATCGCGATCGCGTCCGGCCAGCGGGCCAGGACCGTGGCCGGGGCCAGGCCCGCGACGATGGCGCAGAACGGGCACGGCGCGGCGGTCATGACGCCTCCCTCGGCACGATCTTGAAGACGTCGCCGCGCGGGCTGTACACCACCTGCACGTCCTCACCCGCCGCACGCAGAGCGTCGGCGTAGGCGTCGAGGATGAGGGTGGCGCGCGGGTTGCCCGCGGGGAGCTGACGGGGGACGGAGACGGCGGGGGCGGTGGGGGTCATGACGCGACCTCCGCGGGGGTGGGCGGGGCGACCCGGGCGCCGCGCAGGTACTCCACGACGGCGGAGCTGGGAATCCGTATCGCTCCACCTCGCCTGGCGTCACCTACGGGTCGGGGGCGCCCGTACCGGATGGCGGGCAGATCGCCGCTCGCGACCCAGCGATAGATGGTCGGTTTCGAGACCCGCAACGCCTCAGCGGCTTCGCGGACTGTCAGAAGTACTTGGCTGGCAGGCAGCATCAGGCCCTCCAATCCAGTAGCAGGACCAGCACTCCTCAACTGTAGGAGGGGTATTGAGAAGTAACAACCGTCTTAAGCCCACCAATGGCTCTCGCCGCACCCTCCGCCCCGCTTGAACTGGGCTTATGGTGGAGAAAATGTTGGACCCCTCAAGAGATGTTGATCTGTAGAGGAGCCGAGATGGGCAGCGGGGACTGGACGGGAACGTCGACGCCCTACCTGAAAGCAGGATCCGGAGATGCCTGGCGGGGCGAAGCCGCAGCACAGGGGCGCAAAGGGTCGCAACGGGTCATCCAGGCGGGCGAGACCAACCCCCCGGAAGAGGTGGCGACCCTGCTCGGGGTGTCGCCGGGGTCAACCGTGGTCACACGGCAGCGATTGATCCTCTCGGACGACAACCCGGTGGAACTCGCGAACTCCTACTGGCCAGCCGAACTCGCACTGGGCACACCTCTCGCGCAACCACGCAAGATCCGCGGGGGCGCCGTCACTCTGCTCGCCGACCTCGGTCACCGCCCTGGTTCCGTCCATGAGCAAGTCCTCACGCGACCAGCGACCGAAGAGGAGCGTCGGCTCCTACAGCTAGCCGAGAGCGAGTGGGTCCTGGTTCTGAACCGCACGATCTCGGACGAAGGCGGACGCCCCTACGAGGTGTCCGTCAACGTCTCCCCTGGCCGCATTGGGCGGCTCAACTACTCGATGAAGGTGGCTTGACTTGCCCGACGACCAGGACGAAACCATCGTGTGGTCCACCCAAGACCAGATCGCTTCTTACCTGCGCGACTTGATCCTCTCAGGCGACATCGCCCCCGGCGCGAAGCTCCCGTCCAGCAGGGAGCTAACGAAGATGTTCGGCGCCGTCTCTCAGACGATCCGCAACGCAGTGATCACCCTGGAGAAGGAGGGGCTGGCGTACTCGCGTCAAGGCTTCGGAGTGATCGCGCGAGAGCACCCGCAGCGAACGATGGAGCCCGCTAAGTACAAGACACCCCCGAGCGACGGCGGCAAGTACCAGTGGCTCGGAGAGGCGGAAAAGAAGGGCCTATCAGGCAAGAGCCAGCTCTTGTCCGTGGAGAAAGTCGTACCGCCGGTCGCCGTCCGGGAAGCGTTCGGCCTACCGGAAGGCGAGTGCGTGTTGCTGCGCAAACAGATTCTCTTCCTTGACGACAGCCCATGCGAACTCGTCAACGTGTACGTACCGCTGGCCCTCGCGCACGGGACACCCATCATGGAGAACCGAAAGATCCGGGGCGGCGTCGGACGCATCCTCACCGAAGCCGGCCTCCCGCCGGTTCGCTGCGTGGACAAGGTGTCCTCGCGATGGCCAACCCCGGAACAGGCCAGAGCCTTGAAGCTGCCAACCAAGCTGCCGATCTTGCGGACGTTCCGAGTAACGCACAGCACGAATGATCGACCGATCCAGGTAGAGATCATGGCAAAGGCTGGCCATCGGTACGAGCTGCAGTACGAGTTCTAAGCAACACGGAGCAACGCGGAAGCCCCGGCAGTGACGCCGGGGCTCCTTCGCGTCCGATACAGACGAGAGCGTTGCCAACTTCTCAATAAACCTCCTACAGTTGCAGCAAGACGACAGTGTCGCTCAGGCGCTGGCCAGGAGGTTTCACCATGCCTCAACCCGACGAGCGCACCGCGCTCTACCGCCTCTACGATGCCGAGGAAGATCTTCTCAATGTCGGCATCAGCAGGAAGCTGACGCAGCGCTTCCGAGAGCATGAGCATTCGCGGAGCTGGTGGCACTGCGTGAAGTACGTGGACCTGACCTGGTTCGACAGCTTCCCCCAGGCATACGCGGCCGAGAAGGCCGCCCAGCGTTCGGAGCGCCCGCCGTACAACGGCGTCGGCCACCTTGGCCTCGGGTGGCACGTTCCCCGCATCACCTACGACGACGGCGCGGACCGAGCAGCCATTCGAGCACTTCTGCTCAACGACCTGCGGACTGGCAAGTACGCACCAGGGAAGCACCTCTGGGAGCTGACCGTCAGTCGTGAGTACGGGTACTCGCGAATGAGCACCAGCAGCGTGATGTGGGCTCTCGCCGACGAGGGTCACCTCGTAAGGCGGAAGGCCGGATACAACGTCCCCGCCAGATGAGCCCACCTGTGTCAGCGGCAGTACCGGACCGGCGCTGCGGACCGGTGAACCCTCGGGTGCCGCGCGGCTCTGAGCGCCGACTCACGTGAGTCGGCGGTGGCCGGCTCACGGGGCCGTGACTCACGTGAGTCACGGGATCTCTGGCCCCTCGGGACGGCCCCGCCGGGCCGTCAGGGACTGCTTCCCATCCCAGAAACGTTCCTACCATCAAAAGCATCACCGGAATTTTGGGGATGACTCCTCGGGGGGTTGCGAGCGATCAGGCGCCTCTTTCGTGGACCCGATCACGGCTGCAATCCAGAGGCGCGCAAACGCTAATGTACCCGAAGCGGTGGGGTGAGTTTAGTTCTATTTAGCCGAACCGGGGGGCGGGTTAGTCCGCAGGTCAGACCGTAAACAGAACAAGATCATTCCGCTTTGCGCATTCGCCCCGATAATGCAATGCTACCCCGCAGTGAATTTCCCCGACAGGAGGTTCCCCGTGTTACACCTCGACGTAGGCCACGACGATGATCGTGCCGAGTGTGGTGGCGTAGTAGATGACGCGCACGCTGTCCTGCTCGTATTCGCGCAGGGGGCTGTCGGCGAGGGGCCGGCCGATGGCCGGGTCGGCGGCGATGGCGTCGAGGGCGGGGTCGAGTCGGGTGAGGTCGTCGTCGGTGAGGGCGGCGAGCTGGCGTTCGGCGGTCTCGTGGAAGGTGACGAGGGCGGGGCGCTTAGGCAACGTCGTGTGCCGTGTCGTCGTGGGGCGGGAGGCCGCGTTCGGCGCGGATGTCGTCCCAGGTGCGGCAGTGGTCGAGGTCGACGCCTTCGTCGGCGAGTTGGAGCAGCGCGTAGGCGAGGGCCGGGTCCTGCGGGAAGGCGTCGCGCGCGGCACGTCGCATGCTGTCGGCTTCGTCGGGGTCGAACACGATCCGGGCCATGGGGTCCTCCTGGCGCTGGTCCCGGCTCGACGGTAGCGCACGGCCCCATGGGGCGGCACGACTGTCGCGTGAAGGGGGCGATCGTCATCGATTGCGCGGCGTATTCCAGCCACTTCCTGAGGGCGTCAGACCGTACCTAGAAAGGGGGAGGGAGCATGTGAAGGGGTTTTCTGCTCGACAATGCCCTGGATAGCCGCAGGCCACGAGCAAGTGCTCATCAAGTGATGTGCACTTGATGAGCACCTGTTGATTTCTTGATCTCGCCGCACACGCGTGGCCCGATCTTGTCGATCGACTACGGTCCTTACCCATCGGTGGCCAGCGTCCCAGCTCCGGAATCCTGTGTCACATCTGTGTCAACTGATCTTGAACCCAGGGGGTTGACTTGAGCATCGCAGGCCAGGCGACGCCCGTGATCAATATGCCAATTCGGTTGGCATGGCGTCGCATCTGGCGCGGTTGCGGATCGAGGTTGAAAGATCAGAGCACGGGGGTTTGCCCGTATCGCTGGACATCGCCGATGTCCACACTCCAGGTCTGGACTCTCTTGACTTCCGTCGAGAAGGCTGTCCTGGAAGCGGAACAGCACCACAACGGCCGGACCCCTTCGTGTGGCTGCACGAAGACCAGGCCCGGCCGCTGCAAGACCCGCGGGGTGGCTGCCCCGCAGATCAACGAGTCCCAACCATCACGAAAGGACTTCGTCATGAAGTCTACGAGCAACCCGCTGCCCTCCGTCCACGTGGGCAGCGACATCCCGGCCGAATCCGCCGCCGACGGCCCCCTCCCCCGGCTGGCCGCCACTTCCGTCCGCGGTGTCCCGGTACGCGTGGAGTGCCCGGACTGGTGCGTGACGGATCACGCCGCCGAGGATCTGGCATTTCTGGACGACGTGCACCACTACGGCCCCGCGATGGGTGTGACGGTGCCGGCGTTCGGCGGCGGCACGGAGACCGTGCTGGTGGCGCACCTCGCGCTGTGGCCCGCCGCGAAGCGCGGTGACGGCGACGAGGGCACCTACGTGGCGATCGACGTCGACGGCTCGGGGGAGGTCTCGCCACTGCACCGCGACGCCGCGCTGGCGCTCGCCGACCAGTTGGAGGCGCACGCCACCAGCATCCGGCGCCTCGCGCAGCAGGCCGATCCGGCGGCTTGATGCTTCCGCGCGCCCTTCCGTGCGCCGTCGCTTCTCCGGCTGTGCGCGAGCACGGTCGAAGGGACGGAAGGGGCGCGCCATGGCGGATTGCGATCACGAGTGGGTGCCGTGGAGTGGTGAGCAGCGTTGCCGCAAATGCGGGGCCACGAATCGTTAGCCTGCTCGTTGAGCTTGGTGAGGGGTCGCTCCTGCGGCCCCTCTTCTCACTGGGAGGGGTCCAGGTGGCGCGTACTGCTTGGGAAGATCTGCCGCTGGGGGCTTGGGCTGTCGTCGAGGAGCAGGCCGGCCCGGTCCTCGGTGCCCGGCCGGTCATGGACGGCCTGACGTGCAGCGTGGCGGCTGTGCTCACGACCGTCTCGGGGCCGGTATTCATGAAGGGCGCACCGGTCAATGATGTGAGGGCGCGGGCCGGGCAGGCGATGGAGGCCGCGGTGAACCACGCCGTGCGCGGGGTGGGTCCGCGGCTGCTGTGGCAGGTGGTCACCGCGGGCTGGCACCTGCTGGGCTTCGAGTATGTCGACGGGCGGCACGCGGACCTGTCGGCCGGCTCGGGGGACCTGGAGCTGGTGACCGACGTGCTGCGGGCGGCTCAGGCCGTGCGGGCGCCCGAGGGTGTGCCGCCGTTCGCCGACCGGTTCGCCGTCGTCCTGCCTCCCGACGAGCTGGAGCTGCTGCGCGGCGATGCGCTGCTGCACACGGACACGAACCCCCACAACCTTCTCGTCGGCGCTGACCGCGCGTGGATCGTGGACTGGGCCATGCCCACGGCCGGCCCCGCGTGGGTCGACGTCGCCTACACGACGGTACGGCTGATGGAGGCCGACTGCCCGCCGGGCGAGGCGCTGGAGTGGGCGGCGCAGTTTCCGAGCTGGACGGCAGCCGCCCCGCGCGCTGTCGAGGCGTTCGTGACGGGCACGTGTCGGCTCTGGGAGCAGCAGGTGGGGGCCCGGGATGCCTGCCCGAGCAACGCGCGCTTCACCGCTCTGGAGAGGGCCGCATGACAGCTCGCCGCTACATGTATGTCGAGGCTGCAGAGGTGCTGCCTGGCGATCACCTGGAGGGGTCTATCGTCTCGCCGACGAGTTCGGAGTGACAGGCCCGGAGGAAGGCGCCGAACTTAGCAGCCTGGGTTTCCCGAGCCCTTTCGCGGTCGTCTCGGGCCTGCGTGAGCTCTTCTTCATTGAGTCGAAGCCTTCCGGCCTTCAAGGCGGTCTTCACAAGCGTCGCGCAAGCTCGTCGGAGATCAATAGCAGCCTCGGCCACGGGCCTTGATCCGAAGATGTAGATCTCGTCGCAGGCGGCACAAATATCTCCAAGCTGGTCGACCATGGCATCCCAGGCTGTGTTCCGCTGAGCATCGCCGCCTTCGGAACGCCTGCTTGCTTCTCTCAGACTGTCGGCACTCATGACGCTCGTGGTTAACGCTTGTATGCAGCGTATTAAGTGGGCGTAAGCTGCGCGCCGTTCTTGGCGGACCCAGTGCCTGTGTTCGTTTTCCGCTCCGCCGTTCACTTGGTGCCGTGCTGCGCGCCAACTGGCCCATCCCCCCACCGCAGCGCCGACGATGGCGGCGGCAAACCCGATAACGGCGGCATAGAGTCCTGCGGTCCCCTCGTCCATGTACCCCCCAGTCACGTGCGTGACTGGAGGGTAACGCGGTCTTCGCCGCGCGCAACGAGCCCCCGCCCGGCGATCCGGACGGGGGCTCAGTCCTCGAAGGGTGTCTGGACTTCGACGACGGTCACGGTGATCGTGAGGTTGTTGATGAGGACGTAGACGAGGGCGCCGCCTCGGCCGGCGGAGCGCATGCGCACGGGCCCGTCGTCTTCGAGACCGTGCTGCCCGGTGTGCCGGTCGGGATCTTCGCGGAGGTCACGGAAGAGGGCGTGCATCTGGCGCTGCGTTTCGAGGGACAGCTTTTCGATCTGCCGCCGGATGCTCGGCGGGACGATCAGGTGGTAGGTCACGCGGCGTCGGTCTCCGCTCGCCTCAGGCGCTCGCCCCACTGCGTCATCCACTCGTCGGTGCCGCCGTCGTCCGCGAGGCCGGGCGGCAACTCGCCGTTGTGGTTCTTGGCGTACTGAAGAAGCGCTTCCATCTCCGGGCGAGAGGCATCATAGCGGTCCGCGAGCGAGCCCCACCGGGCGAATACAGCGGGCAACTCGGCGAGGGTCGCCAGGTATGTCTCCCGCAGGAACTCCTGCCGCAACTCGGGGGCAGGAAGGGCGTGGGCGAGGGAATCGATGGTCCACGGCTGGTCGCTCATGCCGCTCTCCTGCCTGCGTCGACGCTGCCAATTAAACACTGCTGTTAAGTCAAAGCTAGCGCACTGTGCAGTGCATTGCGGGGCCTTGACCGAGGCCGTAACCGGCCGGCTCCCGGCTCCGTTCCCCCGTCATGACCGACGACGACCTGGACTCCCTGCACGCCCTGCTGGACACGGACGACCCGCGCCTGCCGCTGATCACGGCGGGTGAGGCGCGGGCCGCGGTGGCGCTGCTGGCGTATTACGGGCAGGGCGACGACGAGGCGGCGGCCCTGGCCCGCAGGTGGTCGGCGGACGTGGCGCGGCGGCTCGCGGCGGGGTAAGGGGCGCCCCTCTGCCCGGCGGGGCGGAGGGGCGCGAGGCGGTCACTTCGGCAGCGGGAAGTTCGC
>NZ_JBVIBD010000062.1:0-6667 GCF_055573595.1 Streptomyces sp. NPDC030165
GCTTTTCCGACTCTATCAGATCCTCGCGGTCCTGATTTCCGCCGGTGCGTTTCGGCCTTTCGGCTTCTGCGCGGTTCCAACCTTACCAGATCCGTCCGGCGTTTCCGCTTTCCGTATCCGGCCCCTGCTGGAGCGGGTTTGTTCGCGCCTTCCGGCGTGATCACTACTTTAGCGGTTTTCCCCGATGGTTCATAATCGAGCCGCTGGTCCGAATTTCGGCATACCGAAATTCATCCCGTGGGGAGGCCGTGCTGTGGTGATGGTGCCGCCGGTGTGGCGTGAGGGCTGCCGTGGCGCCTGTCGGCCCCGTGGCAACCCGGAGAACACTACACGACGGGCAGGAGGGCCTGAAGGCACCCCCGGTGCCAGGATGTGGGGGCGCGCGAGACGTCCAGTGCGAGAGGCCGGATGTCGGAGCGGGGGGTGGTGCTGCTCGGGTGCCGATCGCGTGTGAAATCGACGCCACCGCGGTCAACTGTTCACAGTGGAGTTCGGCCCCGGTTTTCCCGCATGGCCCGGTCCGCACCATTCCGTGTCGCGGCCGAACCTGCGGGTGGCAACGGGGACCGGCGGTCCCCCGCTTTCCCGACTCAGGTCATTGGCGCTTCCTGTCGCACAGGGCGCGGTCCACGAGGCCCCGCAGGGCGTTCAGCTGCCGAACGGCGGTGTCCCGGTCGGCCGGGCGGCTGTGGAGGGAGACGGTGACGGCGCGGCGGCCGTCGGGGGTGGTGGCCGGTTCGACGATGTAGCCGATGCCGCTGCCACCGTGGCCCCAGTACCTGCCGCCGCAGGAGAGCGGAGTGCTGAAGAGGCCGAGGCCGGCGCGGGTTCCGGGGGCCTCGCCGGGCTGGTCGGGTGCGGGGACGGTGCGGCGCATCTCGGCCTGCTGGGCGGGGGCCAGGAGGCGGCCGGTGTTCAGGGCGGTGAAGAACCGGTCGAGGTCGGCGGCGGTGCTGATCATCGCGCCGTCGGCGCCGGTGTCGAAGGGCAGGTACGGCGCGGTGGTGTCGGTGTACGGGCCGTCCGGCGCGAACTGCTGGTACTCGGTGGCGTGCGGGTGCGGGAAGTGCGGGCGTCCCTCGGGGGTGGTGGTGTGTCGCAGGCCGAGCGGGCGCAGGATGCGGGCGCCTACCTCGTGCTGCCAGGTGTGGCCGGTGGCGGCGCGCACGATCATGCCGGTCAGGAGGTAGTTGGTGTTGGAGTACGCGTGGCGGGCGCCGGGGCGGAACACGGGCCGGTGGCGCAGGGCGAGAGCGACCTGCTGCTCGGGGGTGTGGAAGCGGTCGCGGTTCGCCTCGAACGCACGGCGGTCGCGCGGGGCCAGGTCGGCGACGTAGTCGGGCAGCCCGCTGGTGTGGCCGAGGAGGTGGCGCAGGGTGACGGAGCGGCCGTCGTTGCCGTTTCCGGTGACGGTGCCGGGCAGCCACTTCTCCACCGTGTCGTCGAGCCGGAGCCGTCCCTCGCCGACGAGCTGGAGGGCGACGGTGGCGACGAAGGTCTTGGTGACGCTGCCGATGCGGAGGTGCCCGGCGCGCGGTACCGGCCGTCCGGTGTCCAGGTCGCCGGTGCCGCTGGTGGCCGTACGGACGCCCTCGGGAGTGCGCAGGCGTACGGCGACGCCGGTGACGCCGGCGTCGCGGAGGGCGTCGGTGTCGCGCTGGAGGCGGTCGGCGGGGTGCGGTCCGGCGGCCACGGCCGGGCCCGGCGGCGCGGTGAGGAGCGCGCCGAGGGCGGCCAGCGCGACGATGCCGGCAGTGCGGGGACGGCGGTGCGGTCGCGGGTGGCGTTCCATGGGGCGATGGTGGCCGGTCGCCGCGGGCTCGGCCCATCCGGCAGGCCCCCGTTCCGGTGGTGGGGGAAGCCGCAGCCCGCGGGCGTGGAAGACCCGGGTACCGGTATGGGACAGGACGGCTACGGGAGGCGCGGCGTGGAACGGTGTCTGGTGACCGGGGCGACCGGGTACATCGGCGGGCGGCTGGTACCGGAGCTGCTCGCCGCGGGGTATGCGGTGCGGTGCCTGGCGCGTACGCCGGGCAAGCTGCGGGACCACCCCTGGTCGGGGCAGGTGGAGACGGTACGGGGCGATGTCACGGACGCGGAGTCGCTCGGTGAGGCGCTGGAGGGCGTCGGGGTCGCTTACTACCTGGTGCACGCGCTGGGCTCGGGCGGGGATTTCGAGGACACCGACCGCCGGGCGGCCCGTACCTTCGCCGAGTGCGCGCGGCAGGCGGGCGTACGGCGGATCGTCTACCTGGGCGGCCCGGTGCCGGAGGGTGTCGACCGGGACAGGCTCTCGCCGCACCTGCGGTCGCGGGACGAGGTGGGCCGCATCCTGCTGGCGTCCGGGGTGCCGACCGCGGTGCTGCGGGCCGCGGTGATCATGGGGTCGGGTTCGGCGTCCTTCGAGATGCTGCGGTATCTGACCGAGCGGCTGCCGGTCATGGTGACGCCGAGCTGGGTGCGTACCCGTATCCAGCCGCTGGCGGTACGGGACGTACTGCACTACCTGGTGGGGTGCGCCGCGCTGCCCGAGTCGGTGAACCGGGGTTTCGACGTCGGCGGGCCGGATGTACTGACCTACCGGCAGATGATGCAGCGCTACGCGCGGGTCGCGGCGCTCCCCCGCCGGCTGATCGTGCCGGTGCCGGTGCTCACGCCGGGGCTCTCCAGCCACTGGGTGGGGCTGGTGACGCCCGTACCGGCGGGCATCGCGCGGCCGCTGGCGGAGTCGCTGCGTCATGAGGCGGTGGCCGGGGAGCACGACATCGCGCGGTATGTGCCGGACCCGCCCGGCGGGCTGACCGGCTTCGACCGTGCGGTGGAGCTGGCGCTGCGGCGCGTACGGGAGGCGCGGGTCGCCACCCGCTGGTCGTCGGCGGCGGTGCCCGGCGCTCCCAGCGACCCGCTGCCGACCGACCCGGACTGGGCGGGCGGCAGTCTCTACACCGATCGCAGGGCCCGCGTGGTGGATGCCTCGCCCGGGGCGCTGTGGGACGTCATCGAGGGCATCGGCGGCGAGAACGGCTGGTATTCCTTCCCGCTCGCCTGGGCGCTGCGGGGGTGGCTGGACCGGCTGGCGGGCGGTGTCGGGCTGCGCCGGGGGCGGCGGGACGCGCAGCGGCTGCGCGCGGGTGACTCGCTGGACTTCTGGCGGGTCGAGGAGATCGAGCGGGGGCGGCTGCTGCGGCTGCGTGCGGAGATGCGGCTGCCGGGGCTCGCCTGGCTGGAGCTGATGGCCGGCCGGGACGCGGCGGGCCGTACGGTCTACCGGCAGCGGGCGGTCTTCCATCCGCACGGGCTGGCGGGGCACGTGTACTGGTGGAGTGTCGCGCCGTTCCACGCGGTGGTGTTCGGCGGGATGGCGCGCAACATCGCCGCGGCGGCGCGGGAGCGGGACGGACAGGGCGCGGCGGAGGGGGTGCGGTGGTGAAGCGGTGACACGCCCGGCCGCCGTCACCCTGCGTGCGCGGCATGCCGTCGAACAGGTGATTACCGGCCGGTCGGTGTGCTCAGTCGGACGCACGCAGGACGCGACACGCGGCCCGCGTGGAAGGGCTTGGGTAGTTCAGGCACTCCCGGCAATGGAGGCAACATCATGCCCGCACCCCGTTCGCGTACCGGCTGGCGACGATCCGGCCCGTTGTATCCCCTGCTCGCCTGCGGCATCGTCGGTGGCCTCGCCGCCCCGGCGGCCCTGGCCTCGGACCCCGGCGACCAGGAGACGAAGTCCCGGCAGAGCGAAGCCCGCCCGACCGACCCGCGTGCCCCGAGGGGCGGTGTGGGCCTGTGGACCAGCGTCAACAAGAAGTACCCCAACGCGTCCTACTGGGCCAAGACGGGCAAGACCGCGCGCGTCGGCCACGAGAACGAGACGGGCGGCACCTGGCGCACGTTCATCACGATGAACACCCGGGACCTGTGGGACAAGAGGTTCAGCAGGGCCACGTTCCGCATCAAGAACGATTACTCCTGGTCGTGCGCCAAGCGGCCCGTCCAGCTGTGGGACACCGGCCGCGCCTACCAGAGCACGACGTGGAACAAGCAGCCCAAGTGGTACAAGCTGCTGGACACGGTCACCGACGCCAAGGGCCACAACCGGCACTGCCCGGCCGGCGAGCTGTACTTCGACGTGACCCAGGTCGCCAAGCAGGCCGCGAAGAACCACTGGCCGACCATGACCCTCGGACTGCGGGCGGCGAACGAGAACGACACGTACGCCTGGAAGAAGTTCGACGCGACCACCTCCACGCTCCTCACGAGGTAGCGCCGGCACCGCGCCACCGCTCCCCCGGCCGCCCCGCCGAACTCGTGTCCGGCCGGGGCGGCCGGTCGCCGTGCGGGACGGACCCACCTGCCGCACCATCAGGGCACCCCTCTCCCGCCCGTTTTGATCACCGAGCCCGATCCTCACTACGATCCGGCGATGATCACAAGAAAACGGCTGGCGGCCGGGGTGTGCGGCCTGCTCGCCACCCTGGCCGTGGGGCTGCTGCCCACCTCCGCCGCAGCCGCCGGCGAACCGGACGCGAAGAAGCCCTCCCCCAAGGTCGAGCTGGTGCTCGACGTCAGCGGCTCGATGCGGGCGCGGGACATCGACGGGCAGAGCCGGATGTCGGCGGCGAAGCAGGCGTTCAACGAGGTGCTGGACGCGGTGCCGGGTGAGGTCCGGCTCGGCATACGTACCCTCGGCGCGAACTATCCGGGCCCGGACCGGCAGACCGGCTGCAAGGACACCAGGCAGCTCTACCCGGTCGGGCCGCTCGACCGGACCGAGGCGAAGACCGCGGTGGCGACGCTCGCCCCCACCGGCTGGACGCCGATCGGCCCGGCCCTGCTGGGCGCGGCCGACGACCTCAAGGGCGGCGACGCGACCCGCCGGATCGTGCTGATCACGGACGGCGAGGACACCTGCGCGCCGCTCGACCCGTGCGAGGTGGCGCGGGACATCGCCGCCAAGGGCATCCACCTGACCGTGGACACGCTCGGGCTGCTGCCGGACGCCAAGACCCGCAAGCAGCTCAGCTGCATCGCGGAGGCCACCGGCGGCACGTACACCTCCGTCCAGCACACCAGCGAACTGCGGGACCGCGTGCACCAGTTGGTGGACCGTGCGGCCGATCCGGTGGTGACGCCGGTGGCGACGCAGGGCGCGGACCGGTGTGCCGCGGCCCCGGTGCTCAAGCCGGGCCTGTACACCGACCGGGAGAAGTTCGCCGAGCACCGCTGGTACCGGGTGGACGTACGGCCCGGCCAGGAGCTGCGCGCGTCGGCGAGCATCGGCGCGGACCGTGCCGTCAACAACGACTACGGCATCCTGCTGCGCGCCTCGACCGTGCACGGCCGGGAGATCGTACGCGGCTCGGAGGCCGGCGACGGGCGCACCGACGTCATCTCGTCGGGACTGCGCTACCCGAAGGCGCCGCTGAAGAACGCCGACGGTGCCGCGAAGGACGCGCCGGAGACGGTCTGCCTCCAGCTCAGCAACTCCTTCGCGGCGCCCGCCTCGGTCAAGACCGAGCCGGGGCTGCCGGTCGAGCTGGCCATCGACGTCGTGGACGGCCCGTCCGACGCCTCGGACACCGCGTCCTTCGGTCTGGGCCGCGGCTGGTGGTTCCTGGGTGCGCTGGCGCTCGCCGGTCTGGTGGCCGGTCTGCTGTGGGGCCGGCTGTCGCGCTGGCGTGTCGCCGTCTGGAGGACCAACTGATGCGTACCCGTACGTTTGTGACCACCGCGCTGTTTGCGGGTGCCGCGCTCTTCGGTACGGCCGGTGCGGCGGTGGCGGACAGCCCGTCGCCGTCCGCGAGCGGCAGCGCCGGGGGGCCGACGGAGGCGGGTACGTCGTTCCGTACGGCGACGCCGGTCGAGCCGGGGCAGCGGGCGACGGCCGGAGCGTCGACCGGTGACTACTTGTACTGGGCGGTGCCGGTGGACACCGGGCAGCGCGCCACCATGAAGGCGAAGGTGACGCTGCCCAAGACGGCCCGGCATGGTGCCGCGACCTGGCAGCTCGACGTGTACGACGGGCTGCGGCGCCGTCAGGCGTGCACGTACGGCGCGCAGAGCCGGGCGGCGGCAGCGGACGCGGCTTCGGTGGACGTGTCCTGCACGCTGCGGACGGTCCGTTCCTGGGCCGAGCAGTCGTCGAACGATCCGCTGCCGGGCACGTACTACGTGCGTCTGACGGTCACCGACCTGCCGCAGGAGGACCTGGGGCTTCCGGTGCACGCCGAGTTCGAGCCCACGGTGGCCGAGGCGGGTGGCGCGTACGCCGTGGACGGCAAGCTGGCGGCGCCGCTGGTGCCGGGGGCGGCCACCGCGAGCCCGGAGGGCGGGCAGAGCGCTTCGCCGGAGCCGTCGGCATCTTCGTCGGCGTCGGGCAAGCGGTCCGTCGCCGCGTCCGAGCCGGAGGGCGGCTGGTCCTCCGGCCGGTGGTCCGACCGGTGGGTGTGGACGGCAGTGGGCGGTCTGCTGGCTGCGCTCGCCGGGATCGCCGGGTACGCCATGACGCGCGGCAGCGGCCGCCCGTCGCGGGTGCCGCCGGGCGCCTGACGCGCCACGGGGCACAGGGCAGCGGGGGGGGGGGGGGGGGGGGGGGGGGGGGGGGGGGGGGGGGGGGGGGGGGGGGGGGGGGGGGGGGGGGGGGGGGGGGGGGGGGGGGGGGGGGGGG
>NZ_JBVIBD010000063.1:0-5129 GCF_055573595.1 Streptomyces sp. NPDC030165
GCCCGTACGGAGTGCGCGTTCAGCCGGCCGGTGCCCGGTCGAGCGACAGGCGGCGGGGGGGGGGGGGGGGGGGGGGGGGGGGGGTCGGGGCCCCCCCCCCCCCCCCCCCCCCCCCCCCGCCGTTACGGGTGGCCCGAGCCGTTCCGGGCCACCTGGGCTCAGCCCGTCGTACTGAATCCCTCGCCGACGGTCAGCGTCACCACGCCCGGCCCGGCGGCCGCCGTGTCCGCCGACTTCTCCGTCTTCACACCCGTCAGCCGGGCGGAGAGCACCTTGGCCTGCGCCTCCAGGGCCGCGGGGTAGGTGATGGCCGTCTCGTTGGCGCCGGGGGCCGCGTTGCCGGTGGAGACCACCGTGAATCCCAGCTTGCGCAGGTCCGCCGCCACGCCGGCCGCGTAGCCGGGCGTCCCCGTGCCGTTGAGGACCCGTACCTTCACCGAGCGCGCCGTGACCAGCTTCTTGGCCTCGGCGGCCAGCTTGTCCTTGCTGACCTCCTTGTCGTGCGCCAGATCGCTGAAGAGGCCGCCGGCCTGCGGGTACTGCCACACCACGTTCGCCTTGTCGGTGGGCACGTCCGCCTCGCGCGCGTAGTTCGGCACGGTCAGGAAGGTGAGCCGGTCGCTGGGGATGCCCTTGACCGTGGAGGCCAGTTCGGACAGCGGCTTGACGCCCGCCAGCTCGTTGTCGGTGGTGATCGACTTGGTGGCCGAGTCGAGGAAGTCGTACAGCGCGCCCGGGCTGGTCAGCTTGGACTGGGCCTTCTCGCCGAGCGCCTTCATGAACTCCTGCTGGCGGCCGATGCGGCCGAGATCGGAGCCGTCGCCGACGCTGTAGCGGGTCCGGACGTAGCCGAGCGCCTTCTCGTCCTGGACGTTCTGGCAGCCCGCTTCCATGTCGAGGTGCGCCTTCTTGTCGTGGATCGCGGTCTTCGGGCAGACCTCTATGCCGCCCAGCGCGTTGACCATGCCCTTGAAGCCCTGGAAGTCGACCGAGACGAAGTGGTCGATGCGCAGCCCGGTGTTCTTCTCGACGGTCTTGATCGTGCAGGCCGCCGCGTTGGCGACGTCCCCGCTCTCGCCGCCGATGGTGAACGCTTCGTTGATCTTGAAGTGGTGGGGCTTGGACTTCTGGCCCTTGCCGGTGTCGCAGGACGGGATGGACACCCAGGAGTCGCGCGGGAAGGAGACGGCGGTGGCCCACTCGCGGTTGGCGGCGATGTGCAGCACCATCAAGGTGTCCGACTGCATCGTCTCCAGGTTCTTGCCGTACTTGGAGTTGGCGCCCGCACGGCTGTCCGACCCGACGACGAGGATGTTCTTGGAGCCGGGGCTGAGGTTGGCGGGACGGTCGCCGCCGAGGCGGCTGCCGACGTCCGCGCCGTGGATGTTGCCGTCCAGCTTGAAGTAGATCCAGCCGCCGACACCTGCCGTGATCAGCAGGAGGATGCCGATGACGCCGCCGGTCCAGGCGAGGATCCGCCCGCGCCGGGTCATCCGGGCCTTGCCGGGCCTGCGCCCGCGGCCGGAGCCGGCGGCGCGGCGTGAGCGGCCGGGGCCCGGACGGCCGGCCCGGCGGGAGGCGCGGGGACCGGCGGAACCCGCGGTGCTGTCGGGGCCCGCGGGGCCGGTGCGGCCCGCGGGGCCGGAAGTGACCGAAGTGCCGGTCTGGCCGGAGGATGCGCCCCGCCGGGGCCGGTGCCTGTCTTGCACGCTCTCATGGTCCTTCTGGATGCGTCAGATGCCCGCGCTCGGCAGAACGAGAATCCGGTCGGGGTCGTACGGAAACCACTGCGGGCAACTGCCGCCGCTGCCGCGCATCGTACGCAACCTGCACCACAGTTCGCCCGTCCCGTCCCGCCACCAGGCGCTGATACGGCCCAATTCCCATCCGCCGTCGGGGTGTTGCAGCTCCACCGGCTGGTAGACCCAGCGCACCTCCGCCTCCGGAGGAGGACCGCCTCCCGGCGGGGGCCCGGACCTCGTCGTCATCTCCCCCTCCCGCCACGCCCGTTGCGAACGTTTCGGCGCACTTTACAGGCCGGTTCTACAGGGCTGTAGAAGGGAACGGGTGTGGGGCGGATCACAGGGGCCGGTGGGTGGAGGAGAGGGGCGGGGCGGAGTCAGGTCCGGGGGAAGGTGGCCGGTGCGTTCAGGTGGTTGCCGGGAGGGCTGTCGCCTTTCTTCCACCGAGGGGCGTACGCGCACGGAGTGTACGTCTCGCTCCGCAGGAGCTCATCGTCGCCGTCCCAGTCGACGGAGTGGTGTGCGGGCTCTCCGTTCGAAGCGGCACCCTCGCGCACCGCGACGAGCTGCCACGTGTTGTCGTAAAGCTTCCCGAACGCCGTGATGCGCCAGCCGGTGTTCTTCAGGTGGTCCCGCAGCCGCTCCAGCGCGGGAAGGACCGTCCTCCACGGCATCCGGTCCAGTACCCATACGTGGCTGAGCCGATAGGCCCCGTCCACGGGCGGGTCTTCGGCACTG
Source organism: Streptomyces sp. NPDC030165 (assembly GCF_055573595.1). Classification (NCBI taxonomy): domain Bacteria; kingdom Bacillati; phylum Actinomycetota; class Actinomycetes; order Kitasatosporales; family Streptomycetaceae; genus Streptomyces; species Streptomyces sp. NPDC030165. Next base: position 2,481 of record NZ_JBVIBD010000063.1, read on the forward strand.
GCCGCGCCGATCTGGTGGCAGGGGTTGGAGACGAGCGTGTTCACCGTGCGCGGTCCGGGCTCGCCGAGCCTGCCCCCCGGTATCGCGCGCCGCAGCCCCAGGGCCCGGTAGGCGTCCTCGGACGTGCTGACGACACGTTCAGCCATCGTCTCCGGGGCCACCTCGACGTAGTCCTCGGGCGCCGCCGTCTCGTTCGTGCTGAAGGCCAGCACTCCCAGCATCAGGAGGATCGGGGCGACTGCCGCGATGCAGTGGCCGAGGGCGGACAGCTCGGGAGCCGTATGCGTCCCGATCCGGTCGGCGGCGGTGCTGTCTTCTCTCACGGTCGTCACCGCCGCATCGTACGGAGCGCCTGTCCGCAGCGGAACGGGCCACCCTGAGGGCGGGTCACAGCGGCGTGGCCGCCTTCAGGACGAGGAAGAGGGCGACCGCCGCGTTTAGCGCGGACAGGGCCGAGGCGGCGGTGCCCGCGGCGGCGACCAGGGCGGCCAGGCCCGCCGGGGTGAGGGCGGGCGGCCAGCTGCGGGCCGGGGGCACGGGGCCCAGGAGGGCCGCCACCCGGCGCGGTACGGGGCCCGGCTCGGGAGCGGCGAAACCCGCCAGCAGCGGGCCGGGCGTGGGCCGGGAGACCAGTGCGGCCTTGCCGACGGCCCGCGCGGTCAGCCGCCGGTCGCCGACGGTCCGCGCCGCTTCCTCGTCGGCCCAGCGCTCGGCGCTGAAGGCGACCGCCGTACGCAGCGGCAGCAGCAGCGGGTTCGCGCAGCCGGCCAGCCGTACGGCGAGCTGGAAGCGGTGGTGGCGTTCGGTCAGGTGGGCCCGCTCGTGGGCGAGCAGGGCACGGCGCTCGTCGCTGTCCAGGCTGCGCAGCATGCCGCGGGAGACCGCGATCCGGCCGGGCCGCGCGGGTCTGCCGGGGCGGGCGGGCAGGCCGGGTACGGCGTAGGCGTAGGGGGTGTCGTCGGGCAGCACCGCCAGTTCCGTGGCGGACGGCAGGCCGTCCAGCGCGCGGTGCGTACGGGAGCGCACACGGTAGTGGCGGCGCAGCTCGGTGCCGCAGGCCGTCAGGACGGCGGCGAGCCCGGCGATCGCCGCCGTACCGGCCACCTCGGCGCTCGGTACCGCGGCCCGTACCTCCGGGTCGGACCAGCCGTCGGGCAGCGGGTTGCCGGGGAGCTGGGCGGTGCCCACCACCATGAGCAGTCCCAGGCACAGCGTGCTGCACACGCCGAGAACCACGGCCAGGGCGGTCAGCAGGCGGGTGGTGCCGCGCGGGTGCAGGTGCTGGCCGGCGAGGCGGGCGATCGGCAGCGCGGTCAGCGGCAGGACGAGCGGGAGGAAGACGAAGACGCCCATGGGTCAGTCAGGCTCCGGAACTCTCGGGCTCTCCGGGGTCCTCGCCGGTGGCGCGCTCCAGCAGGGTGCGCAGCAGCTGTTCGTCCTGGGCGGAGAGCGCCGAGACGAAGCTGGCCAGGACGGCGTCCCGGTCGGACTCGCTGTCCAGGACGCGGCGCATCCGCAGGGCGGCGAGCCCGGCCTCGTCGGCGGCCGGGGTCCACACGTAGGACCGGCCGGCGCGTTCGCGGGTGACGGCCTTCTTGGCGTGCAGGCGGGAGAGGATCGTCATCACCGTCGTGTACGCGAGGTCGTCGCCGAGGTGGTCCTGCACCCAGGCGGCGGTGGCGGGCCCGGGTGCCTGGTGCAGCGCGGCCAGTACCTGTGCCTCCAGCTCGCCCTGGCCCCGGCGGCGCGCGCGGTCGCGCCCGCCCGGATGGCCGCCGAAGGGGTCCCCGTTCATTGCCGTCGCCTCCCGTTCGTGCCGCACGCCCCGCGCGGCGGGGGCGTGGCCCGATCCTACTGAGCGGCCCGGGAACGCGGCCCGGTCCTCGTTCGTCATGCTCTACAGCACTGTAGATTTTGTGGCCCGCCGCACAGGAAAGGCCACACCCCGACCCGGGAGGAACATCCATGGGAGTCTCGCTGGCCAAGGGCGGCAACGTCTCGCTGTCGAAGGAGGCGCCCGGCCTGACCGCCGTGACGGTGGGCCTCGGCTGGGACGTCCGTACGACCACCGGCACCGACTACGACCTGGACGCGAGCGCCCTGCTGTGCAACGAGTCGGGCAAGGTCGTCTCGGACCGGCACTTCGTCTTCTACAACAACCTCACCAGCCCGGACGGCTCGGTGCAGCACACCGGCGACAACCTCACCGGTGAGGGCGAGGGCGACGACGAGTCGGTCAACGTGAACCTGGCCGGCGTGCCCGCCGAGGTCTCCAAGATCGTCTTCCCGGTGTCCATCCACGACGCGCAGGCCCGCGGCCAGAGCTTCGGCCAGGTCCGCAACGCGTTCATCCGGGTCGTCAACCAGGCCGACGGTAACGAGCTGGCCCGCTACGACCTGACCGAGGACGCCTCCACCGAGACCGCCATGGTCTTCGGAGAGCTGTACCGGCACGGCACGGAGTGGAAGTTCCGCGCGGTCGGCCAGGGCTACGCGTCCGGGCTGGCGGGCATCGCGGCGGACTTCGGCGTCAACGTCTGAGCCGCGTCCGAAAGCGAGTGGTACGACGGCGGGGGGGGGGGGGGGGGGGGGGGGGGGGGGGGGCGGGGGGGGGGGGGGGGGGGGGGGGGGAGGGGGGGTGGGAGGGGG
>NZ_JBVIBD010000064.1:0-4957 GCF_055573595.1 Streptomyces sp. NPDC030165
ACGGCTTCGGTGCGCAGCGGGTTGATCTCTGAGACGGCCCCGACGAACGTGGTCTTGCCCACGCCGAAGCCGCCCGCCACCACGATCTTCGCGGAGGTGGTGGAGCGGGCTGCACCGCTAGAGCTTGCGAAGTCCACTGAGCACCCTTTCGAGCAGTGTCACATCTGGCTGTCCGCCGGCGGTCTCGTCCCCGCCGGGCTGATGGATGGCGACGAGTCCGGCCTCCGCCAAGTCGGCGACGAGGATTCGGGCGACGCCGAGGGGGATGGAGAGAAGGGCCGAGATCTCGGCCACTGACTTGATCTCGCGGCAGAGGTGGCAGATGCGCTGGTGCTCCGGCAGCTGGCCCTGCAGCCTGGCCGGGTCGGCGGTCGTGCTGACCAGCGCCTCGATGGCGAGCTGGTAGCGCGGCCGGGTCCGGCCTCCGGTCATCGCGTACGGGCGCACGAGCGGGTTGTGCGCGCCCCCGGTGGGAGCCGAGGGACCGGGCGCGCGCCGCTGGTGCTGCACCGGCTGGATGCGGGGCGCCCGCGGCTGGTCGTACGGCGACGGCTCGTACGGCTGCCGGGAGTCGTACGGCTGCTGATACGGCTGCTGCTGGTACGGCTGCCGGTGCTGCTGCGGCGGCTGGGGTGGCCGCTGCTGCCGGCTGCTGGGCGCGGAAGGGAAGTTGAAGCGGTTGTGATGGTGCTCGCCCTGTGGCTCGGACTGCTGTCCGGGACCGTACGGGTATCCGCTCGGGGGCGTTGCCACGTCTCCTCCTTCAACTTGCCAATCTGACGCCGGTCGCGCCACCGCACCCTATGGCGCGGTGGCGGGAAACGCACTGCCTGTCTGCTAGTTGAGAAGGCTGCCCTGCAGTTCCGCGCGCAGGTCGGGCGTCAGCACGGTGCCCGCGCGGTCGACCAGCAGGGCCATCTCGTAACCGACGAGGCCGATGTCGCACTCGGGGTGCGCCAGTACGGCCAGCGACGATCCGTCGGAGACGGACATGATGAAGAGGAAGCCGCGCTCCATCTCCACCACGGTCTGATTGACACTCCCGCCTTCGAAGATGCGGGAGGCGCCGGAGGTCAGCGAAGTGAGGCCGGAGGCCACCGCCGCCAACTGATCGGCTCTGTCCCGAGGGAAGCCCTCGGACATGGCGAGGAGGAGACCGTCCGCGGAGACCACGACCGTGTGGGACACACCGGGGGTGTTGTCCACGAAGTTGGTGATCAACCAGTTCAGGTTCTGCGCCGCCTGGCTCATCGGGCTCACACTAACGCTCCTGATCGTAGGTGCTGCCGGGGCCGAAGCCCTGTTGGTCATTCTGGGGGACCTCCGAGTGGTCCGTGCCCACGTTGCGTCCCTGCTGGACCCCGCGCCGCAGGTTGCTCAGCCGGCCGCGGACGTCCTCCGGAGCGCGGGAGACCTGCGGGCCGCCCTGCGGGCTCTGCTCCGCCGTGCCCTCGACCAGGTTGGCCTTGGGCACCCGCCGGGGCAGGCCGGAAGAAGTGACTCCGCCCGCCTTCGGCTCGCGCAGCCGCTCCGCCCGCTGCCAGCGCTCGTCGTTGGCCGAGCGCCACTCGGAGTCGTCCGTACCGGCCTCCGGCGCGTTCCCCTGCGGGGCGGCCGCCGGTTCCTCCTGGGCACGGGGCCTGGAGGACGCCTCCTCGAACGGCTGCCACTGCTGCTGCTGAGCCTGCGGCCTGCCGGCGGCTCCGCGGCGCGGAAGGCCGGCGTCGGTCAGCGGCGGCGTGTCGTCCGGAGTGGGGTCCGGTCGGTCGAATGCTACGCGTTCCGGACCGTCCGCGGGAGCGGGCGGCTGATTCCGGTCGGATTCCGTTTCCTGGCCGAAGTAGCCGGTGTGCGCCCCGTTTTCGGGCCAGTCGTCCTGCTGCCGCGGCTCGTACGGGGCGTACGGCTGCTGGCCGGCTGCCTCGCCGTAACCGACTTCGGCAAGTCCCTGGACCTGCGGCGCACTGTCGCCGTAGCTGCCCTGGGCCGGTTCCGCATACGCCTGGCCCGGGTGGTTCCCGTACCCCGCGCCGTGCTGCTGCGCCGGGTCCTGGAACAGCGACGCCGCCGGGTCCTGGTACGGCGCCTGCGCGGGGTGGTGCGGCTGCGTGCCCGCGCCGGCCTGCGCCTCCAGCGCCGCACGGCGCTCCTCGCGCATCAGCGAGCGGTTGACCGGGTCGAGCTGCGAGGCGGCGCCGTGCGGCCCGTAGCCGTTGTCGTCGAAACCCAGTTCGGCGGCCGAGCGGCCGTCGCTCTGGTAGGAGGACTGCTGGTGCTCGGGGACGATCCGGGAGACCGTGAAGTCGTCGTCGTGGCCCTCCTCGCCGCCACCGCCGTGGGTGATGGCCTCGGGGAGCATGACGAGGGACGTGGTGCCGGCCTGCTCGCCGGAGGGGCGCAGCTGGACGCGGATGCCGTGCCGGTCGGCGAGGCGGCCGACCACGAACAGGCCCATGCGCTGGGAGACCGAGGCGTCCACGGTCGGCGGGTTGGCCAGCTTGTGGTTGATGTCCGCGAAGTCCTCGGGGGTGAGCCCGATGCCCTTGTCGTGGATCTCGATCATGACCCGGCCGTCCGGCAGCCGGGTGGCGGCGACCCGCACCTTGGTCTGCGGGGAGGAGAACGTGGTGGCGTTCTCCAGCAGCTCGGAGAGCAGGTGCACGAGGTCGGTCACGGCGGTGCCGTGGATGTCGCCGTCCGGCACGCCGGACAGTTCTATTCGCTCGTACGCCTCGACCTCGGACGTCGCCGCGCGCAGCACGTCGATCAGCGGCACCGGCTGGTTCCAGCGGCGGCCCGGCTCCTCGCCCGCGAGGATGAGGAGGTTCTCGCCGTTGCGCCGCATACGGGTGGCCAGGTGGTCCATCCGGAAGAGGCTCTCCAGCTGGTCCGGGTCGGCCTCGTTGTTCTCCAGCTCGGTGATCAGGGTCAGCTGGCGTTTGATCAGGCCCTGGTTGCGCTGCGAGAGGTTGGTGAAGATCGCGTTGACGTTGCCGCGCAGCAGCGCCTGTTCGGCGGCGAGCCGGACGGCCTCCCGGTGCACCTGGTCGAAGGCGCGGGCGACCTCGCCGATCTCGTCGGTGGTGTGGATCGGGATGGGCTGCACACGGGTGTCGACGCGGCCCGGGTCCGTACGGGAGAGCTGGTCGACCAGGGTCGGCAGCCGCTGCTCGGCGATGCCGAAGGCCGCGGTGCGCAGCTGGCGCATGTTGCGGCTCATCCGGCGGGCCATCATGCCGGCCACCAGGAAGGCGGCGACCAGCGCGGCGATCACGATCGCGGAGTCGGTGAAGGTGGACCGCCGGGCGTCCGAGGAGATCGCGGCGGCCTCGTCGACCGCCTTGTCCGCGAGGTCCTTCTCGATGGCGCGGTACATGTCGAACGTGCCGGTGGCCGCGGTGAACCAGGTCTGCGGGGTGATGCCCTGCGCGGCGAGCTGCTGTGGCGAGGCGCCGGAGCCGATGGCGGCGGTCATCGCGTCGAAGGCCGGCGGCGCCTTGAACTGCTGGCCGGCGTTCTCGGCGCGCTGGCGGGCCTTGGCGGCAGCCTCCGCGGCCTGCTTCTTCAGCTTCTCGGCGTCGCTCTTCAGCCGCTCGACGTCCTCGGGGGTGCCACCGGAGGTGTACTCGCCGATGGCGATGTTCTCCAGGTACTTGTACGAGGCGAACGCGGTCAGCTGCTTCTTGTGCTCCTTGCCGCCCTGCGGGGACGCGGGGTCGATCAGCAGGTGCGTGCCGATGGAGCGGGTCAGCGACTCGGCGGCCTTGGCCAGCGAGACGGCGTAGACCGTACGGCCGTAGGAGGTGATGTTGCCGGTGCCCAGGCCCAGCTCGTTGGCGAACTCCATCAGCGGGTGCTGGATGGCGACGTAGCCCTCTTCGGTGCGTACGCCGGTCAGCTGCGGCGTGTACGCGGCCTCGCGCAGCTTCTTCAGGCCCGGCTCGACCTTCTGGAAGGCGGCGAGGCGGCGCTTGAGGCCCTCCTTGGCGGGCATCTCCCTGACCGCGGCGTGGAACGCTTCGGCCGCGGTGTCGGTGGCCCCGCGGGCCTCGCCGACCGCCGGGTCGTCGCGCTTGCCGGCCAGCAGCGGCTCGGCGGTGCGGTCGCGCTCGTCGATGATGGCGTGGCTGTAGGCGGCCGCGGCGCGCACCAGTTTGGCGGTGGCCTCGGCGTCCTGGGCCTCCTGCCAGGTCTCGACCGAGTTGTTCACGCGCAGGCCGCCGAAGACCAGGGCGACGAGTACGGGGATGAGCAGAATCGCGTTCAGCCGGGTGGCCACCCGCCAGTTGCGCGGGGAGAACCGCCCGCCGCTCGTGGGAACGGTGGAGACCGGGCTCTCGGACGCGCCGGCAGCCGGTGCCGCGCTGTGCGACGGCGGCGTGAAGTTGCCCCGCCGCGGTTCCTGCGGCTCGGGGCCCGCCTTGCTTCGCCTCACTCGACCAACAACCTCTCGGCGCCGGCACCGCACCCTTTTGCGCTGTGCCGTTTTCTTCAGGGCGTTACTACTCCGGAGTTCAGCGAATTTCAGCACGTCAGGACCGTGCGTTCCAAACACTGGGCAAAGGCGTGGCAACGCGCTGAGCACGTCAGATAAAAGGGGCGTTAAGGGCGAGGGGCGGCAAAAGGCGAGAGAAATGTGAGCGCAGCGGAGCCGCGTGTGCGCGCCGGGTGTCGACGGCGGGTGAATTCTCTGTCGAAACGTTATGAACGCGAGCGGCGGCGTGGCCAAGGACACAGATCCACTGGCGCCGCACGGGAACCGCCGCCCGCCCGCGGCCTTTCCGGCGCCGGGCGGCGCCGGTCCGGCCTCTCATTGCCTGAGGCAACTTACTTTCGGGCGGGGCGACTTGAGGACGTCACTTCAGGCGGGCCATGAGGGCGTGTTCGACGAGGGTGATGAGGGCGCTCTTGGCTTCGCTGCGGTGGCGGGCGTCGGTGGTGATGATGGGTGCGTCGG
>NZ_JBVIBD010000065.1:0-3232 GCF_055573595.1 Streptomyces sp. NPDC030165
ACACAGTGGACGCGAGCAACTGAGGACAAGCCCTCGGCCTATTAGTACCAGTCAACTCCACCCGTTACCGGGCTTCCATATCTGGCCTATCAACCCAGTCGTCTACTGGGAGCCTTACCCCATCAAGTGGGAGGGAGCCCTCATCTCGAAGCAGGCTTCCCGCTTAGATGCTTTCAGCGGTTATCCTTTCCGAACGTAGCCAACCAGCCATGCCCTTGGCAGGACAACTGGCACACCAGAGGTTCGTCCGTCCCGGTCCTCTCGTACTAGGGACAGCCCTTCTCAAGACTCCTACGCGCACAGCGGATAGGGACCGAACTGTCTCACGACGTTCTAAACCCAGCTCGCGTACCGCTTTAATGGGCGAACAGCCCAACCCTTGGGACCGACTCCAGCCCCAGGATGCGACGAGCCGACATCGAGGTGCCAAACCATCCCGTCGATATGGACTCTTGGGGAAGATCAGCCTGTTATCCCCGGGGTACCTTTTATCCGTTGAGCGACGGCGCTTCCACAAGCCACCGCCGGATCACTAGTCCCTACTTTCGTACCTGCTCGACCCGTCAGTCTCACAGTCAAGCTCCCTTGTGCACTTACACTCAACACCTGATTGCCAACCAGGCTGAGGGAACCTTTGGGCGCCTCCGTTACTCTTTAGGAGGCAACCGCCCCAGTTAAACTACCCACCAGACACTGTCCCTGATCCGGATCACGGACCCAGGTTAGACATCCAGCACGACCAGAGTGGTATTTCAACAACGACTCCCCTCGAACTGGCGTCCAAGGTTCACAGTCTCCCACCTATCCTACACAAGCCGAACCGAACACCAATATCAAGCTATAGTAAAGGTCCCGGGGTCTTTCCGTCCTGCTGCGCGAAACGAGCATCTTTACTCGTAGTGCAATTTCACCGGGCCTATGGTTGAGACAGTCGAGAAGTCGTTACGCCATTCGTGCAGGTCGGAACTTACCCGACAAGGAATTTCGCTACCTTAGGATGGTTATAGTTACCACCGCCGTTTACTGGCGCTTAAGTTCTCAGCTTCGCCCCACCGAAATGGAGCTAACCGGTCCCCTTAACGTTCCAGCACCGGGCAGGCGTCAGTCCGTATACATCGCCTTACGGCTTCGCACGGACCTGTGTTTTTAGTAAACAGTCGCTTCTCGCTGGTCTCTGCGGCCACCACCAGCTCAGAGTGCAAGACTCATCACCAGCCGTGGCCCCCCTTCTCCCGAAGTTACGGGGGCATTTTGCCGAGTTCCTTAACCATAGTTCACCCGAACGCCTCGGTATTCTCTACCTGACCACCTGAGTCGGTTTAGGGTACGGGCCGCCATGAAACTCGCTAGAGGCTTTTCTCGACAGCATAGGATCATCCACTTCACCACAATCGGCTCGGCATCAGGTCTCACCCTTACATGTCATCCGGATTTGCCTGGATGACGGGCTACACCCTTACCCCGGGACAACCACCGCCCGGGCTGGACTACCTTCCTGCGTCACCCCATCACTCACCTACTACAAGTCTGGTTCGTCGGCTCCACCACTCCCCTACGCTCCGAAGAGCTCAGGGCGGCTTCACGGACTTAGCATCGCCTGATTCGATGTTTGGCGCTTCAAAGCGGGTACCGGAATATCAACCGGTTGTCCATCGACTACGCCTGTCGGCCTCGCCTTAGGTCCCGACTTACCCTGGGCAGATCAGCTTGACCCAGGAACCCTTAGTCAATCGGCGCACACGTTTCCCACGTGTGTATCGCTACTCATGCCTGCATTCTCACTCGTGAACCGTCCACAACTACCTTCCGGTGCTGCTTCACCCGGCACACGACGCTCCCCTACCCATCACAGTCCCCGTTAGGAGTACATACTGCAATGACACGACTTCGGCGGTGTGCTTGAGCCCCGCTACATTGTCGGCGCGGAATCACTTGACCAGTGAGCTATTACGCACTCTTTCAAGGATGGCTGCTTCTAAGCCAACCTCCTGGTTGTCTCTGCGACTCCACATCCTTTCCCACTTAGCACACGCTTAGGGGCCTTAGTCGATGCTCTGGGCTGTTTCCCTCTCGACCATGGAGCTTATCCCCCACAGTCTCACTGCCGCGCTCTCACTTACCGGCATTCGGAGTTTGGCTAAGGTCAGTAACCCGGTAGGGCCCATCGCCTATCCAGTGCTCTACCTCCGGCAAGAAACACACGACGCTGCACCTAAATGCATTTCGGGGAGAACCAGCTATCACGGAGTTTGATTGGCCTTTCACCCCTAACCACAGGTCATCCCCCAGGTTTTCAACCCTGGTGGGTTCGGTCCTCCACGAAGTCTTACCTCCGCTTCAACCTGCCCATGGCTAGATCACTCCGCTTCGGGTCTTGGGCACGCTACTCAACGCCCTCTTCGGACTCGCTTTCGCTACGGCTTCCCCACACGGGTTAACCTCGCAACATACCGCAAACTCGCAGGCTCATTCTTCAAAAGGCACGCAGTCACGACACAGAGACAAGTCTCTGTGCGACGCTCCCACGGCTTGTAGGCACACGGTTTCAGGTACTATTTCACTCCGCTCCCGCGGTACTTTTCACCATTCCCTCACGGTACTATCCGCTATCGGTCACCAGGGAATATTTAGGCTTAGCGGGTGGTCCCGCCAGATTCACACGGGATTTCACGGGCCCCGTGCTACTTGGGTGATTCTCAAACGAGCCGTCAATGTTTCAGCTACGGGGGTCTTACCCTCTACGCCGGACCTTTCGCATGTCCTTCGCCTACATCAACGGTTTCTGACTCGCCGACCGGCCGGCAGACCGGTCAAGAGAACTCCCACAACCCCAACCACGCAACCCCTGCCGGGTATCACACGTGACTGGTTTGGCCTCATCCGGTTTCGCTCGCCACTACTCCCGGAATCACGGTTGTTTTCTCTTCCTGCGGGTACTGAGATGTTTCACTTCCCCGCGTTCCCTCCACATACCCTATGTGTTCAGGTATGGGTGACAGCCCATGACGACTGCCGGGTTTCCCCATTCGGAAACCCCCGGATCAAAGCCTGGTTGACGGCTCCCCGGGGACTATCGTGGCCTCCCACGTCCTTCATCGGTTCCTGGTGCCAAGGCATCCACCGTGCGCCCTTAAAAACTTGGCCACAGATGCTCGCGTCCACTGTGCAGTTCTCAAGCAACGACCAGCCACCCACCACCCCGCCACACTCGGCGAGTTCACTGGGGCCAGGT
>NZ_JBVIBD010000066.1:0-4861 GCF_055573595.1 Streptomyces sp. NPDC030165
ATCGCCCTGCGCGGCCTCGTGCAGTCCAAGGGCCACGAGATCTGGACCGAGGAAGTCACCGCCACCCGGGCGATCGTGTGCGGCCGGCGCAAGGGCTCCGAGCAGACCGAGCGGGTCGTGTGGTCCATGGACCGCGCCACCAAGGCCGGGTTCGTCGCCAAGAACCCGAACTACAAGTCACAGCCGCAGTCGATGCTGCTGGCCCGTGCCACCGCCGAATGCGCCCGCCTGATCGCCGCCGACGTGCTCATGGGCATGCCCTACGCCTCCGAAGAACTCGCCGACGAAGCCGAACCCGCCAAGACCCGCAAGGTGTCGCGCAAGAAGCCGGAGCCGGTCGCGGTACCCGAGCCCGAGCTGGAAACGCCCGCCCCCGAGGAGACCCCGGCAGAGGACGACGGCGAGAGCGAGCCCGCCGCCGACGAGACGCCGCTGTGGCCCGAGGCCGCGCAACCCGGAGGTGCGGCATGAGCGAGTACGCCGACCTGAGGGACGCCAACGCCCTGCTACGAGCGCAGAACCGGGCCATGCGCCAGCTCGCTGGTACGCACATCGCCAGGGCCCTTGTGAGCTGCATTTCCATTCGGCGACAGGCCGCCCGCGACCTCGCCCAAGCCTTCGACGAGGCCGGGGTCAACATCGACGAGCAGATCGACGAGCAGCTCGCCGAAGACGGCTACAACCCGAAGACCGCCTGGGACCGCCCCGGCGCGGCCGCTGAGGACCCGTGGGCACCCGCGCCGAACATCACGGCCCACGTTCCCGAGCCGGTACGCCGCGTCATCGCCGGACACCTCGCCGACATGCTCCTCGCCTCCGACGACGGCGGACTTCACATGCGGGCCCGTGACCTCGCCTTCGCGCTGAAGAGCGAGGGCGCCGACCTCACCGAGGCCATCAAGGCGCGCATCCACGACCTCACCCTCGGCCCCGACCCCGCCGACCCGCCGTTCTGACCCGCCGCGGCCGTCCCCGCCCGCGGCCATCGGGCGGGGCGCCGCTACCCCAAGGAGTAGCACATGAAGAAGCAGACCACGGCCGAGCGTCTGGCGGCGGCCGGCAAGGACCAGCGGCTCGCGGACATCGTCGGGCGGGCCGACAGCTGGGACAAGTTCCTCGTTCAGCAGGCCGTCTTCGTCTTCGGCCTCGCCAACGACACCTTCTCCGCGAACGACCTGCGCGAGGTGCTGCCGGAGCTGTCGCACGGCTTCCTCGGCGCGGCCATCAACGGCCTCCGCCAAGGCGGCGTCATCGAGCACACCCGCCAGTACGTGCCGTCCACGTCCCCGGCCACGCACGGGCATCCGGTCGCGGTGTGGCGGCTGTCGGTCAAGGGCCTGGTCATCGCCGAGACGCGCGCTGCCCGAGCCGAACGCCGGAGGGCCGCCGCATGAGCCCGATCACCCTCGCGCTGACCGCAGCCCTGTCGGCCTACATCGTGTACCGGTTCTTCGGGCTCGCACACGACAACCGGGCCGCGCTCCAGCGTCGCATCGACGCCGCCGAGGCTCGCCTCGCGCGCCGGAGCGCGCTGCCGGAGGAGAACTTCCTGCTGCGCCGCGAGCCCCTCGACGATCCGGCCGCCGCCGACGCGTGGGCCCTCGCCGAGCACGACCTCACCGTCTGCGAGCAGATCCTCAAGCGCACCGAACAGGAGGGGCGATGAGCAGGAAGGCCATCCCCGCCGAAGCGTTCGAGCACGGCGACCCGAGGCGCTACCGCCGCGGCTGCCACTGCCGCCCGTGCACCAAGGGAGCCAGCGCCGATGCCCGCAGGCGCCGCTACCTCCGGGCGAACGGCCGCGAAACCCTCCGCGCCCCCGACCGCGCGGCAGCACACATCACACGCCTGAGGACCGCGGGCATGCAGGACCTGCACATCTGCAACGCCGCCCGTATCAGCCCGGACACCCTCTACGGCATCATGCGCGGACAGCGCCGCGTCCACTACGCCGTCGAAGCCCGCATCCTCCGCGTCGCAGTCCCGGCCGGGGCAGCAGGCCGCAGCGGCTCACACATCGACGCGTGCGGCACACAGCGCAGGCTGCGCGCCCTCGCCGCCGAGGGGTGGCCCGCGGCGGAACTCGCCCGCCGTATCGGCCGCGACAAGCAGTACGTGGCCTACCTGCAGATGGGGCACGGAGGCGGCACCGTGCGCCGCTGGGTCGCCAACTACGTGCACGACCTCTACGAACAGCTGCACGGCCTGGCGCCCGAACAGCACGGTGTGCGGCCTGCCCTCGCCCAGCAGACCCGTGCCCGCGCCGCCGCCAAGGGGTGGCTCGGCACCGGCTACTGGGACATCGACGAGATCGACGACCCGGACTTCGAGCCCGCCTCGGGCGAGCCGACCACCCGCAACGAGCTGGCAGCCCTCCGTCGCGTCGAAGTCGAGCACTTCCTCCGCTTCAACCTCTGCGAGCACGAGATTGCCGACCGGCTCGGGATGGCCTACAGCACTGTGCGCAACATCGCGCTGGAGATTCACACGGGTAAACGCCGCGTCCGGCCGCCTGAGAACCCGAAGGCTCAGCCGTACCTCACCCCGGCCAAGGCCGCCGCGTGAGAGCCCCCGCCCGGCCCCGCGCACCACCCCGGCACGCCGCACCGAGGCCGCCGCCCCCAACCACCCGCACCAGCAGGAAGAAGTACGCCGTGAGCAGTGAGGCCATGAAGTGGGTCATGGAGGACGCGCCCCCGATGCCTGCCCAACTGGTCGCCGTCCTGACCGGGCTGGCCTACCACGCGGACAGCACGGGCCGCCACGCCTACCCGTCGGTGCCGCGGCTGGCCGCTTATGCCTGCAAGGCGCCGCGGCAGGTGCGCCGGGATCTACGGCAGTTGGAGGATCTCGGCCTGATCCGCGAGGGCGATCAGGGGAGGGTGGCTCACCTGAGTGCCGACAGGCGCCCCACGGTCTACGACCTGGCTGTGGAGCGTGTCGTTCCGGGAGGTCGCGCGGGGGAGGACGACCGGACGCGGACGTCCGCCCGGACGCTGGCGTCCTCCCGTGCCCGGGGTATCGAGAAGCGCAGGTCACGAGGCTCCGACCGGACGTCCACGTCCGGGGGGACGTCCACGTCCGGTCGTGAAGGGATGGGCGACCGGACGCCCACGTCCCCCCGTGAGGAACAACCCAGGTCAGACACCACACGGGCGGACGCCCACGTCCGGGCGGACGCCCACGTCCGGGCGGACGCCCACGTCCGCACCGACCGGACGCCCACGTCCGCCGAACCAACTACAGAACCAACTACAGATACATATAAGTCTTCTGCCGACCCCGCGACGCTCGAAGCCTTCGGCGCCTTCTGGCTGACCTACCCCAAGAAGCGCGCCCGCGAGGAAGCCAAGAAGGCGTTCCTCGCCGCCGTCGGCCGCGGAGCCGATCCCAAAGCGATCGTCGACGGTGCCCAGCGGTACGCCCGCGAGCGCGCCGGCGAAGACCCGAAGTACACCAAGCACCCCGCCACGTGGCTCAACAAGGGCTGCTACGACGACGAGCCCGACCCCCAGCCCGGCCGCGCCCACCTCCGTGCGGTCGCCGGCGGCTACGAACCGTGGCGCAACCCCGAAGACCACTCCGGCTACCACGAAGGATTCTGATGAAGATCCATCCGCCGATCGACCCCGCCAGCGTCCGCGACCTCCTCGCCAGCCAGAACCTCACCCCCGAGTGGCTCAACACCGACGACGGCGAGCCCTACGGCCGCCGCAACGTCACCCGGCACGCCCTGGCCGATGCGGCCCGCATCGTGCCCCGCCACTACCGCACCGCCGTCGCCGAGCACCCCCAGCTCGCCGAGTGGGTGCAGCAGCTGGCCGACGACGCCTGGGCAGCCCAGGAAGCCCGGGGCGGCCCGATGGCCTCCGTCCTGCTCGGCCCGTCGCTGATCCTGCTCGGCCCGACCGGCACCGGAAAGACCCACCAGGCCTACGGCGCCGTCCGCTCCCTGGCGGTCACCGGCGTCCGCGCCACCTGGATGGTCACCACCGCCGCCGACCTGTACGCCGCCCTCCGGCCGCGGCACGGCATCGACTCCGAAGCCGAGTTCGCCCGCTACCGCGACGCCCGGCTGCTGCTCGTCGACGACCTCGGCGCCGCCAAGCCCACCGAGTTCACCGAGGACATCAACTTCCGCCTCGTCAACCACCGCTACGAGCACGAACTGCCCACGCTGATCACCTCCAATGTGCTGCCCGCCGAACTCGCCTCCCGCGTCGGCGACCGCGTCGCCTCCCGCCTCAACGAGATGTGCACCCGCATCGTGCTCACCGGCAGCGACCGCCGGAGGACGCCGTGAGCGACCTGTGGGACGCCCCCCTCGACGAAGCCTGCGGCGTCGAAGCCGTACCGCCCATGCCGTGCGACCCCGCCGCCGAGCGCATCGTCGCCGCCTCCGTCATGGCCCGCCCCGACCTCATCGACGACCTCGCCACCGACGACTTCGACCCCGTCGACTTCTCCGACGCCCGCCTCGCCTGGGTCTGGCACGCGGTCGACGAGATCCGCAACACCCTCACCAGCGGCGAGATCCGCTGGCAGGCCGTCTCCCGCCAGCTGCACAAGTGGCGGGCCGAGGGCTACCTGCCGATCGTGCCGCTGACCGAGCTGGAACTCGCCGCCCTCTACGACGAGGCGATGCCCGGCTCCGCGGACTGGTACGCCCACCGCATCCACGAGACAGCCGTCGCGGCCCGCCTGGTCGCCGTCGGCGTGCGTGCCCAGCAGGCCGGCCGCTCCGCCGCCTTCGACCCCGACGCCGACATCGCCGGCATCCAGGCCGCGCTCGACGCGGTACGCCGCGGCGGGCCCTCGGCCGTTCCTGGCGTCATCGGCGACCTGCTCGCCGACGCCCTGG
>NZ_JBVIBD010000067.1:0-4334 GCF_055573595.1 Streptomyces sp. NPDC030165
GGGACCGCCGAGCCCATGGCTCTCCCCGTCCGCCTGGACCTCGCCGCGCTGCGCACACAGGGCGACCCCCAGCCCCTGCTGCGCACCCTCATCCGCACGAGGAACCGCCGTTCCGGCTCCCCCGCGGCCTCCGGCCTCACGCAACGCCTGGCCGGGCTGACCACGGCGGAGCGTCGCGAGGCGCTGCTCGATGTCGTACGCGGTCAGATCGCGACGGTCCTGGGCCACGCGAGCCCGGAGACGGTCGCCCCGGACCGGGCCTTCCAGGACCTGGGCTTCGACTCCCTGACCGCGATCGAACTCCGCAACCAGCTGGGCAGGGCCACCGGACTGCGACTCCCGGCGACGACCGTTTTCGACTACCCGACGGCCGACGCCCTGGCGGGGCACCTGCTGGACGAGCTGTTCGGAGGGGAGGCGGAGACGCCACTCCCGGTGTCCGCTCTGCCGTCCCTGCCGCCTTTGACGGACGATCCGGTCGTCATCGTCGGCATGAGCTGCCGCTTCCCGGGGGGCGTCGCCTCGCCGGAGGACCTGTGGCGGCTGGTGTCCGACGGCGTGGACGCCGTCTCCGGCTTCCCGGGCGACCGTGGCTGGGAGATCGACGACACCTACGACGCCGACCGGGAAGGCGCCATCGCCACCCGTTCCGGCGGGTTCCTGTACGAGGCGGCGGAGTTCGACCCCGAGTTCTTCGGGATGAGCCCGCGGGAGGCGCTGACCACCGATGCCCAGCAGCGGCTGCTGCTGGAAACGGCCTGGGAGGCGTTGGAGCGCACCGGACTGGACCCGGCCACCCTCCGCGGCAGCCGCACCGGCGTCTTCGCGGGTGTGATGTACCACGACTACTCGCAACTGCTCTCCGGGCGCGAGTTCGAGGGGTACCAGGGCAGTGGCAGCGCGGGCAGTGTGGCCTCGGGCCGGGTCTCCTACACCTTCGGCTTCGAGGGCCCGGCGGTCACGGTGGACACGGCATGCTCGTCGTCGCTGGTCGCCCTGCACCTGGCGGCCCAGGCACTGCGCTCCGGAGAGTGCTCCTTGGCGCTCGCGGGCGGTGTGACGGTGATGTCCACCCCGCTGACCTTCGTGGAGTTCACCCGCCAGGGCGGGCTTTCCCCCGACGGGCGCTGCAAGGCGTTCTCCGACGCTGCCGACGGTGTCGGCTGGGGCGAGGGCGTGGGCATGCTCGTGCTGGAGCGTCTGTCGGATGCGCGCCGTAATGGGCATCGGGTGCTTGCGGTGGTGCGGGGCAGTGCGGTGAATCAGGATGGTGCGTCGAATGGTCTGACGGCGCCGAATGGTCCGTCGCAGCAGCGGGTGATCCGGCAGGCGTTGGCGAGTGCTGGTTTGTCGGCTGCGGATGTTGATGCGGTGGAGGCGCATGGCACGGGTACGTCGTTGGGCGATCCGATCGAGGCGCAGGCACTGCTGGCCACTTACGGTCAGGGCCGTCCGGTGGAGCGGCCGCTGAGGCTGGGATCGGTGAAGTCCAACATCGGTCACGCGCAGGCGGCGTCGGGTGTCGCGGGTGTCATCAAGATGGTGCTGGCGATGCGCCATGGTGTGCTTCCGCGGACACTGCACGTCGATGAGCCCTCGACCCATGTGGACTGGGACGCAGGGGCGGTCGAGCTGCTGACCTCTGCTGCTGAGTGGCCGCAGGGGGAGGGGCCGCGCCGTGCGGGAGTCTCCTCGTTCGGTATCAGTGGTACGAACGCGCACGTGATCCTGGAGCAGCCCGAACCGGTCGCGGCCGACGCCGCAGCGGAAGGAGCCGAACCGGACGCCGTCGAAGACGGGACAGCCGGGGCCGGGGCGCCGGTGCCGGTGCTGCTGTCGGGCCGGAGCGAGCCGGCCTTGCGAGCCCAGGCGGCACGGCTGCTGTCCCATCTGGACGGTGAGCTGGGCGGTGAGCCAGGGCCGCGGGTCACGGATGTCGCGTACTCGCTGGCAACGGGCCGCTCGGTGTTCCAGCACCGTGCGGTGATACTGGCCGCGAACCGAGAGGATCTGCTGCGTTCGCTGTCCGCCCTGGCCGAAGGCCGCAGCGACGCTTCCATCGCGGCGCAGGACCGGGCCCGTTCGGGCAAGCTGGCGTTCTTGTTCTCGGGCCAGGGTTCGCAACGCCTCGGCATGGGGCGCGAGCTGCACGCACGCCACCCGGTGTTCGCGGCGGCGTTCGATGCGGTGTGCGCCGCGCTGGATGAGCACCTGGAGCGTCCTTTGCGGGACGTTGTCTGGGGTGAGGACGCGGAGCTGCTGAACCGGACCGCGTACGCCCAGGCGTCCCTGTTCGCGATCGAGGTGGCGCTGTACCGCCTGCTGGAGTCGTGGGGGGTGCGCCCGGACCAGTTGCTGGGGCACTCCGTAGGCGAAATCGCCGCGGCGCATGTGGCGGGCGTTTTCTCCCTCCCGGATGCCTGTGCGCTGGTCGCGGCACGCGGCCGGCTGATGCAGGCCCTCCCTGCCGGCGGGGCGATGGTGGCGATCCGGGCGGCGGAGGACGAGGTTCTTGCGCATCTGACGCCGCAGGTGTCGATCGCGGCCGTCAACGGCCCGTCGTCGGTCGTCGTCTCGGGCGCCGAGGACGCGGTACTCGCCATCAAGACACACTTCGAGGGGGAGGGACGCAAGACCAGCAGGCTGCGGGTCTCGCACGCCTTCCACTCACCACTCATGGAACCCATGCTGGACGACTTCCGCGCCGTCGCCGACGGCATGACGTACGGAACGCCGCGCATCCCCGTGGTCTCGAACGTCACCGGCGAGCCCGCCACCGCGGAGCAGCTGTGCACCGCGGAGTACTGGGTCAGTCACGTCCGCGAGGCCGTGCGGTTCGCCGACGGGGTCGGCGCGTTGCGCGCGCAGGGTGTCGAGGCGTTCCTGGAGCTGGGCCCTGACGGCGCCCTCTCCTCCCTCGCCGTGGAGTCTGCCGCGGACGAGGCGGTAGTGGCCCCTGTCCTGCGCAAGGACCGGCCCGAGGTGCCGGTACTGCTCACGGCCCTGGCACGACTGCACACCCACGGCGTGCCGGTCGACTGGTCCGCCGTCTTCGCCGGTTCGGGTGCGCGGTGGGTGGATCTGCCGACGTACGCGTTCCAGCGTGAGCGGTTCTGGCCGTCGGGTGGGGCGGTGCGTGCGGGCGACGTGCGGTTCGCGGGTCTGGGCTCGGCGGGGCATCCGTTGCTGGGTGCGGCGGTGGAGCTGGCGGGTTCGGGTGGTTTGCTGTTCACGGGCCGGTTGTCGGTGTCCTCGCATCCGTGGTTGGCGGATCATGTGGTGCTGGGGTCCGTCCTCGTCCCCGGCACGGCGTTGGTGGAACTGGTGTTGCGAGCGGCCGATGAGGTCGGCTGTGATGTGGTGGAGGAGCTGACGCTCGCCGCGCCCCTGGTGCTGCCCGCCTCGGGCGGCGCGATGCAG
Source organism: Streptomyces sp. NPDC030165 (assembly GCF_055573595.1). Taxonomy (NCBI): domain Bacteria; kingdom Bacillati; phylum Actinomycetota; class Actinomycetes; order Kitasatosporales; family Streptomycetaceae; genus Streptomyces; species Streptomyces sp. NPDC030165. The sequence goes on from NZ_JBVIBD010000067.1 coordinate 3,421, forward strand.
GTGCAGGTGTGGGTGGGGGAGCCGGATGACGGTGGCCGCCGTCCGGTGTCGGTGCATGCGCGTGAGGGCGAGGGCCCGTGGACGCTGCATGCCGGTGGAGCCCTGGCCCCAGCCACCGAAGCCGTGTCGTTCGATACCGCGGTGTGGCCCCCGCAGGGCGCCGAGCCGCTTGAGGTGGCGGGCTGCTACGAGCGGTTCGCGGATGCCGGGTTCGCGTACGGCCCGGTGTTCCAGGGCCTGCGGGCGGCCTGGAAACTCGGCGGGGACATCTACGCCGAGGTGACGCTTCCCGAGGGCACCGACGGTGACGCCTACGGCCTGCACCCGGCGCTCTTCGACGCGGCACTGCACGCGGCGCTCCTGGGCGGCGGGGGAGCGGACGAAGGGGCTGTCCCCTTCGCCTGGAACGGAGTGTCACTGCACGCCGCCGGGGCTTCCCAAGTGAGGGTGCGCATCCGTCCCACCGAGGACGGCACGTCGATCGCCATCGCGGACACGACCGGTGCGCCGGTGGCCTCGGTACGGTCCCTGACCGCGCGCCCGATCACCGTCGGGCAGATGCAGACCGGCGACCGTGATTCCCTCTTCAAGGTCGACTGGGCCGGCATCCGCCTCACCGGCGAGCCCGCGGGCTCCCTCACCCTGCTCGGCAAGGACACCGAGGGCATCCTCAACGGACTCTCGCTCCGGCCGCACGCCGATCTCGACGACCTCGCGGAGGCCGGCGGCCACGACATCGTGCTCGTTCCGCCGACGACCGGGCCCACCGGAACGGTGTCGGCCGTCCACGCCGCGACGGCCAAGGCGCTGGACGTGATCCAGTCGTGGCTGGCGGATGACCGGTTCGCGGCTTCGCGTCTGGTGTTCGTGACGCGGGGTGTGGTGTCGGGTGGGGATCTTGCGGGTGCGGCGGT
>NZ_JBVIBD010000068.1:0-2414 GCF_055573595.1 Streptomyces sp. NPDC030165
CGCACCAGCAGCACCAAATCCTCGCCGAACCGCTCGGCGAAGCGCTCCACATCGAAGGGCAGCTCGAAGCGCCGGGAGCCCTTGCCGGCCTGGCGGAACGTCGGCGCATACAGCACGATGCGCTTGTCCGCCGCGATGCCCAGCTCGGCGGCCAGCGGCCCCCGCACCCGCCCCTGGCCGGCCTCCTCACGCCTGCGGGCCTGCACCAGGGCGTCGTTGCGGGGATAACCCACCCGCAGCAGGGCCCGCTCCGGCAGACGAAACGCCCGGGCCAGGGTGTGCACATCATGCTCCGAGCGGACCAAAAACCGGTCGAAGCGCTCCAGCGCCCGCTGCTGCTCGGCCTGCTGGGCACGGGTGAGCATCTTCTGCGCCGGCTGGTCAAAGCCCATCTTCTTCAGCGCCGAGCCGTGCCAGGTCTGCAGGTAGGTCGTCTCGGGGCGCTTGGCCAGCTTCAGCGGGAAGGACTGGTTGTCCACCCAGAACTCCGCCTGCGCCAGCGCCTTGAGGTAGGGCAGCGACCAGCGCCGCACCAGCGTCGCCTCGGCCGGGAAGGGCCCCGGATCACCGCTGTAGGCCCAAAACGCCTGGAAGTCCAGGTTCTGGCGGCGCATCTCCTCATACAGCGCCCGCGGACTGTCGCTGAACTGCCGCCCCAGATGGCTTTCGAAGACCACCGTGCGTTTTTTGACCGGCAGCCGCAAAAACACCTCATGATACGCCCGCAGCTTGGCATCACCCGACGTCAGCGTCTTGCGCAGCGCCCTGGCCCGGCGGTAGCCGGACTTCGCCAGCGCCCCGGGCCGGCCCCGCACCCCCCGGGCGATCAGCTCCCGGGCCCGCTCACGCTGCGGGTCCTGGCCCACCAGCTCGAAGGCCAGATGGCCGCGGGCCGAGACATGCGCACGCACATGGTCGGCGACCACCCGCGTCAGCCGCGGCCGCACCGCCACCGCCCGCCCCCCGACCTCGGTGTCGGCCACACTCAGCCGCGTCGTGGTGCGCCGCCCGTCCACCTCGAGCTCCAGACGCACATCCCAAACGGTGTCGATGACGCCCAGCGGCCGCAGCCGGGCCCCGAGATCGGCCACCGCCTCCCACTCGACCACCGGCCCCGCATGGCGCAGACGCTGCACCGGGAAGGTGAACGACTGCAGGCCGCGGCGCCGCGCGGTGAAGACGAGCTGACCCGCCAGCCGCGCCCCGGCCCCGATCCGGCCCAGCGGATTGGTGATCTGCCCGGCCAGCCGCACCCCGCCGTCCGCCCCGGCCTCGAACCCGGTCAGCGCATTGCGCAAGAACAGCTGCTCCAGCGGCCGGGTGTGCCAGCCCAGCCCCGTGACGTCCAGCACCTGGCGGCCCAGCGGATCCTCCAGATGCTCCGCGCACCAAAACACCCGCCCGTCCCGCTCGGCCAGCGGCACCGAGACCTTGCTGCCGTTCAACAGCGTGTCCACCGCCGGCAGCAGACGGTCCCAGTCCCCGCGCTGCAGCAGATACCCGCAGATCGCCTGCAACGGCTGCACCCGCCCATACGCCTGCACATCCAGCGTCGCCAGATACTGCGCCGACAGCCGCGCGAACTCCTCGCGGTAGGCCGCATCCCGAAACGGCAGATCCCGCAGATGCAGCACCAGGTCATGCTTGAGGAACTTCACATCCTTCGCCCGCCGCAGCTCCTCCAGCCCCCGCGCCGCCAGCATCGCATCGATCCGCCGGTGCACCTCCAGCCGGTGCGCATAATTGGTCATCTCATGACGCCGGTTGGTCACCGACCGCACCGCCGCCGCCCGGTGCACCTGCCAGAAATACACCTGGTTCGGAATCAGCGTGATCCGCCGCGCCGCCAGATACGCCTGCGCGATGAACTGCAGATCCTCATAGAACACCCCCTTGGGAAACCACAGCTCGTTATCCAGCAGGAAATCCCGCCGGTAACACTTGTTCGTCGACAGCGTGTCCCACACGAACAGATCCGGCAGCTCCTCCACCGACGCAAGCGTCCGCGTCCGCCCGTACAGCCACGGATACCACTCATTGCGCTTCTCCACCGGCGCATCCTTGTGCACCCGCACACACAACCCCGACACCAGATCCGCCCCCGACGCCTCCGCCGCCTCCACCAGATTCCGGCACGCATTACGCTCCAGGACATCATCACTGTCCAAAAACATCACATAACGCCCCACCGCCTCCCGGATCCCCCGGTTACGCGGCTCACCCCCCGCACCACTGTTCTCCTCAAGCCGAAACGCCCGCACCCGCCCCGGCCACCGCGCCGCCAGCCCCCGCGCCACCTCAAACGAACCATCCGTACTGCAGTCGTCAACAATCACCACCTCAACATCACCAAACGTCTGCCCCAACACCGACTGCACCGCAGCAGGCAACCGCTCGGCATCGTTATAGACGAT
>NZ_JBVIBD010000069.1:0-2323 GCF_055573595.1 Streptomyces sp. NPDC030165
CCGGTCCTCGCAGTCGTCATCCGGCGCGGTGCACGCCGTCAGCGCGGACGCCAGCAGCAGGAGCGCGGCGGCGGTGATCGTGGTGCGGCGCATCATGCGGCCCTCACCGCCGCCGCCACGGCCGGCGCCCACAGCTGCACGACGGCCTCCGGCTCGGGTCGGGGCTGGCCGTGCTCCGGCTCCGGCCACGTGAAGACCACCGCGATGCGGGCCGGGTCGTCGACGTCCAGCAGCCGCCACTTGCGGTGCTCGCCGACCAGCGCCAGTACGGCCATCACGTCCTCGGGGTCGGCGGTGGACAACTTGCCGGAGAGCAGCGGCAGGCCGCCGGGCGTCGCCCCGATTTCCCATCCGCAGGTGTCCGGGAGGCGGGCGTCATCCTCCGCGAGGTCGCGGAAGACCCGTGCCGCCACTGTCACCAGGCGTGCTTCGCGGCTCACGACGCGCCTCCGCAGGTCCAGTCGGGGTAGTCGGCGGCGGTGCTGCAGCACTCGGGGTGCTCGACGGCCAGCCGGGCGAACGCGGCATCGGCGGCATCGACGGCGTGGTCCTGCTCGGCGATCTGCCCTGCCTGGTGGTACCGGGCCAGCTCGTCGGCGATCGCGATCCGCGTCGCCTCGTCATCGTGCATCGGCCTGTTCCACCCGCAGGTGACACACCAGAACTCGGATGGATCGGGCTTCGGGGCGAAGTCACGACACAGCGGATGCGGATTGTGAGGAACGCTGCGAAACGCCTGGGCAGCCGGACTGAGATCAAGCGCCGCGAAGCGTGCGGGGCGCGGGGTCGTCGTCGCCATCACCGCTCACCGCCCTTAGCGATCAGCCACAGAAGCCGCTCACGGCGCCGCAGCGACCGCTTGCCAAGGTGGCGGATGGTGGGCTCCTGGTCGGCAATCGCCGCACTCGCGTCACGCCGCGCCTGCTCCAGCAGGACGGTCAGGCGGGCGAGCCGGATGCGCAGCCGGTCGTTCTCGGCAGCCAGGTCGCGCCCGGCCGTGCGCAGTTCGGCGGCGGTGGCAGCCTCGTCGTACAGCAGGACGTCGATCACGGCGCGGCGGGAGGTGGTCAGTTCAGGCACGGGACTCACCCGCCTCGGCCTTGAAGCCGCCCCGAAGGACAGCACGGCGGACTGCGGCAGCCTCGTGCCCCCACCACGCCTGGTCGCCCTCGTGCAGCTCCGCCCACGGCGTGGTGCTGTGGCGACGCGAGAAGCGCTGGTACAGCCACGCGGGGAACGTGTCCGGGCGAACCCGCTCGCCCGGCGGCCATCCGTCACCGCCCTTGTAGAGGATGATGTCGATGCAGGCATCGCACTCAAGGCAGCAGCCCGACAGGTCACCGGCCAGCTCACCGGCGAACTCGCGGCGCACCTGGGCACGGTGCCTGTCGAGCAGTTCCTCCGGCGTCGCGTCGCCGACCGCCGTGTCCTTCGCCGCGCGGAGACCGGCCAGGATGTCGTTGCGGGCGCTCATGCCGCACCTCCCTCGGCGGCGTCGGCCATGCGGCGCAGCTTCCCCTCAGCCGCGGTCCACGCGTCCTCGTGGTCCGGGCCGCCGTAGCCGAAGGCGTCGGGCGCGACCGCATCCGCGGCCTCGCGCAGCACCTCGACGTCGCGGCGGTCGAGTGCCGCCTCGAACTCCGGCTGCGAGCCGGGCCCACCGTGCAGGAACAGGTGCAGCAGGTCGTCGCGGGCGCTCATGCCGCACCTCGCACAACCAGCAGTTGCCGGGCCGGGACCGCGGCGAGGACCTTGTTGGCGCGGGCGATGCGAGACTCCTGCACCGCGCGGGCCTCGGCGTACAGCGGGCCACGAGCCAGCCGGCGGGCGAGCACCGCGGCGGCCTGGGTGCGGACGGCGTCAGCCACACGGGCCGGGAGGTGACGGGCCTTGAAGATGTCGACCGCCGCCGGTACCGGGATCGGAGTCAGGTGAGCGTTCACGCCGCACCCCCGAGTTGCCCCTGCGAGGGGTAGCGGTCCGCGTAGAAGCGGGTCCACGTCTTCTCGAACACCGGCAGGTGACGGCGGGTCCAGGCGTAGGTCTCGCGCACCGACCCATTCGGCAGGTCCGTCTGCCGCTTCCCCGGCTTGCTCCCGTGCTGCTCCTCGTACAGCGCCGCAGCACGCCGGCCGAACCACGACTGAGCCGACTCGATGTCCCGGCGCTTCAGGCCCTTGCCCTTCAGGAAATCCGGGATGTACAGCGGCACGTTCAGCGGGTCGACCTCCGGCTCCTCACCCAGCGCCTTCGCCGCGACCAGCCGGGCCTTCGTCTCCAGCCACGCCGCATCCACGATGCCCTCCGCGGCCTTCAGCACCCG
>NZ_JBVIBD010000070.1:0-2236 GCF_055573595.1 Streptomyces sp. NPDC030165
CCGGTCCTCGCAGTCGTCATCCGGCGCGGTGCACGCCGTCAGCGCGGACGCCAGCAGCAGGAGCGCGGCGGCGGTGATCGTGGTGCGGCGCATCACGCGGCCCTCACCTCCTCCGCCACAGCCGGCGCCCACAGCTCGACGACCGCCTCCGGGTCGGGCACCGGCACCTCGGCGCTCGGCTCGGGCCAGGTGAAGACCACCGCCAGCCGGGCCGGGTCGGACACGTCGAGCTGACGGTGCAGCCGGTGCTGGCCAACCCGCTTCAGCACCGCCATCACGAGCGCCGGATGCTGCACGGCCAGCTCACCGGAGAGCAGGAGCAGCCCGTCGACGGTGCGGCTCGTGCGCCAGCTCCGCATCAGCGGGAACTGGTCGTCGTCCGTGGCCAGAGCGCGGATGACACGGGCCGTCAGGGTGTCGGTGGCGGTCACGTGTCGTCACCGCCCTCGGCTTCCGCCTTCAGGCGGGCGATCTCCGCGCGGGCCGCCACGAGTTCGTCGGCGGTGGTGCGGTGCCGGTCGCGGTGAGCGACGATGCTGTCCCGCCACTCCTGTACGGCGGCGAGGATGCGTTCCGCCGTGGCGACCTGCTCGTCGAGCGTCGCGGAACTCGGGAACAGCAGGTTGATGGTGTTCTGCATGGAGCCGTCGGGCTCGATGTACAGAGCAGAGAGCGGAGCCGCTCCGGACCGGGCGGTGGCCTGCGGCTCCAGGAAGAACGTGGCGTTGTAGCTCATGAGGAACCTCCGCAGGTCCAGCCGGGGTAGTCGGCGGCGGTGCTGCAGCACTCGGGGTGCTCGACGGCCAGCCGGGCGAACGCGGCATCGGCGGCATCGACGGCGTGGTCCTGCTCGGCGATCTGCCCTGCCTGGTGGTACCGGGCCAGCTCGTCGGCGATCGCGATCCGCGTCGCCTCGTCATCGTGCATCGGCCTGTTCCACCCGCAGATGACACACCAGAACTCGGATGGATCGGGCTTCGGGGCGAAGTCACGACACAGCGGATGCGGATTGTGAGGAACGCTGCGAAACGCCTGGGCAGCCGGACTGAGATCAAGCGCCGCGAAGCGTGCGGGGCGCGGGGTCGTCGTCGCCATCACCGCTCACCGCCCTTGGCGATCAGCCACAGAAGCTGCTCACGGCGCCGCAGCGACCGCTTGCCAAGGTGGCGGATGGTGGGCTCCTGGTCGGCAATCGCCGTGCTGGCGTCACGCCGCGCCTGCTCCAGCAGGACGGTCAGGCGGGCGAGCCGGATGCGCAGCCGGTCGTTCTCGGCAGCCAGGTCGCGCCCGGCCGCGCGCAGTTCGGCGGCAGAGGCAGCCTCGTCGTACAGCAGGTCGTCGATCTGGGCGCGGCGGCCCGGGGACAGTTCAGGCACGGGACTCACCCGCCTCGGCGGCGTCGGCCATGCGGCGCAGCTTCTCCTCCGCCGCGGTCCAGGCGTCGTCGTGGTCCGGGCCGCCGTAGCCGAAGGCGTCAGACGCGACCGCGTCCGCGGCTTCGCGCAGCACCTCGGCGCGGATGGCGGCGAGCTTGGCCCGCAGCTCCGCGGGCGTCCCGAGGGGCGCCGTGTCGGCCCGGCCGTACTCGTCCAGCAACTCATCGCGGGCGCTCATGCCGCACCTCGCACAACCAGCAGCTGCCGGGCGGGAACGGTCGCCAGAACCTTGTTGGCGCGGGCGATACGGGACTCCTGCACCGCGCGGGCCTCCGCGTACAGCGGGCCACGAGCCAGTTCGTACCGGCGCGCCGCGTCGGCCTGGGAGCGGACGGCGTCCGCCACGCGGGGCGGGAGGAGAGCCGCCTTGAGGGCGGTCACCGCGTCCGGGACGGGGACGGGGATCGGGTTGATGCTCATGCCGCACCGCCGAGCTGCCCCTGCGAGGGGTAACGGTCCGCGTAGAAGCGGGCCCACGTCTCCTCGAACACCGGCAGGTGACGACGGGTCCAGGCGTAGGTCTCGCGCACTGACCCATTCGGCAGGTCCGTCTGCCGCTTCCCCGGCTTCGAGCCGTGCTCCTCCTCATACAGCACCGCGGCCCGCCGGCCGAACCACGACTGAGCCGACTCGATGTCCCGGCGCTTCAGGCCCTTGCCCTTCAGGAAATCCGGGATGTACAGCGGCACGTCCAGCGGGTCGGTGTCCGGCTCCTCACCCAGCGCCTTCGCCGCGACCAGCCGGGCCTTCGTCTCCAGCCACGCCGCATCCACGATGCCCTCCGCGGCCTTCAGCACCCG
>NZ_JBVIBD010000071.1:0-2169 GCF_055573595.1 Streptomyces sp. NPDC030165
CCTCCTCGAACCACCCATGCACACACCGCTCCCCCGACACCCCGGACACACCGGACGCATTCCACTCCACCAACACCCGCCGACGCTCCGCAGCGGGCAGGATGTCGATGTCCAGGGCGCGGGTGCCGGTGCCGTCGTCCGTGGCGAGGGACGCGACGACCGAGGACAGGGCGGTCTCGACGTAGTCCACGAGGGCCTCGCACGCCACGGTGTCGTCCACCCGGGCGTGCAGCGCGAGTTCGTCGCCGAAGTCGTCGAGGGACACCACCAGGGGGTAGTTGATCGCGTCGGCCTCCGCCACCCAGTGGATCCCCCGGTCGTCGATGGGGGACGCCGCGGCGTCGCCGCGGCCCGGCTCGAAGTGCCGCACGTTGACCACCGCGCTGAACAGTGGCGTGTCGGCGTCCAGGCCGCTGCAGCGCTGCGCCAGGCTCAGCGGGCTCTGCTCGCGGGCGATCAGCTCCTTCAGCCCGGTGTCCACCTCGGTGATCAGGTCGCGGACGGTCCGGCCGGCCAGGGACACCCGCAGGGGCAGGGTGTTGATGAAGTTGCCGAGCATCCGCTCCACTCCGGGTACGCCTTGCAGACGCCCCGACATCACGGTGCCGAACACCACGTCGTCACGTCCGGCGGCCGCGGCGACGACGCACGCCCAAGCGGCGTGGAAGAGGCTGGCCGGGCTGGTCCGCAGACGCTGGGCCTGCGCGCGCAGGTCGCGGGTGAGGTCCGCGGGGAGGGCGCGGCGCAGCTGCGGGTAGCGGTGACCGTCACCGCGTACGTTCGTCAGTCCGAAGGGGTTCGTCGGCTCGGTGACGTCACCGAGGGCGGCCCGGAAGTGGGCTTCCGCGTCGCCCGTCGCCGTCTGGTGCAGTGTGTGGGCGACGAAGTCGCGGTACGGCGCCGGGGCGGCCAGCAACTCCGTTCGGCCGGTCATGTGGGCGGCCAGCTCTTCCAGGACCAGCCGCAGGGTGGTGGCGTCCTCGATGAGGTGGTGGGCGCTGAGCAGGAGGTAGCGCCGGCTGGAGTGCGGGTCCTCGGCGATGAGCAGCCGCAGCAGGGGTGCCCGGTCGACCCGCATCCGCCGGGGGCGGTCCAGCAGGGCGCGGGCCTGCGCTTCGGCGTCCGTGTCGGGGTCGAGGCACGTCCGCTCGACCGTCAGGCGGGCGGTGTGCTGGACGACCTGCGCCGGCTCGGGCAGTCCGGCGGTGATGACGGCCGTACGCATGACGTCGTGCCGGTCGATCAGCGCCTGCAGTGCCTCGGTGAAGGCCGCGCAGGCCTCCTCGTCGTCGGCGGACAGCAGGAGGGAGACCAGGTAGGGGTCGTTGTCCGGGTCCAGCAGGTGGTGGAAGAGGATGCCCTCCTGGGCGGAGGCCAGCGGGTAGATGTCCTGGACGTTGGGCGCGCCGCCGGGGACGGTGGCCACGACGGCGTCGATCTGCTCCTGGTCGAGGTGGACCAGGGGGAGCATGTCCGGGGTGATGCGCTCGCTGCCCAGCGGGATCAGGTTGGGGGGAACGCGGTAGCCGGTGCCCGGACCCGCGGCCGTACCGGCGCCGGCCCGCGTCTCGTCGATCTCCGCCGCCAGGCTCGCCAGCGTCGGCGAACTGAACACACTGCGTACGGGGACCTCGAAGCCCCGCTCCTTCAGGCGGGCCACCAGAACGGTGATGAGCAGCGAGTGACCACCCAGCTCGAAGAAGTTGTCACCGACGCCGATACGCGCCTCGTCGAAGCCCAGCACCTCCGCCCACGCGGCCGCGAGCGCCCGTTCGGTGGCGGTCTCCGGCGCGGCGTACTCCCGCTGGGCGTAAGCGTCGATGCCGGGCGCGGGCAGCGCCTTGCGGTCGAGCTTGCCGTTGGCGGTCAACGGCAGGGTCTCCAGGGTGACGAAGGCGCTGGGCACCATGTACTCGGGGAGGGCGCGCGCCGCGTGCCGGGCGAGTCCGGCGCGGTGGTCCGGCGCCGGGTCCCCGTCCGCCGGGACGACGTAGGCGACCAGTTGCTTGTTCCCCGGCTGGTCCTCGCGGACGACGACCACGCAGGACCGCACACCGGGGTGCTCGCCGATCCTGGCCTCGATCTCGCCGAGTTCGATGCGGAAGCCGCGGATCTTGACCTGGTCGTCGTTACGGCCCTGGTACTCCAGCGATCCGTCCGGCAACTGCC
>NZ_JBVIBD010000072.1:0-2086 GCF_055573595.1 Streptomyces sp. NPDC030165
TGGACCGGCCCCGCCGCCCGCGGCCACTCCGACGGCGGCACCGGCCACCAGACCTGGACCGAAGACCCCGAAGCCGAGGAGGCGTCGTGACCGACACCTGCCCCGCCTGCTGCCGCCGCCGGATACCCCCGTGCGCCGAACGCCGCCGCGGCGAGCGGATCGTACACGGCTACCGCTGCCCCGGCTGCGGCCACCAGTGGGCCACCGCCCGGCACCTGCCCGCCTACTCCGACATCCACCGCCGCCGCGCCGAGCGGCACACGACGAAGAGGGCCGCCTGATGACCGCCCGCCCCACCGCCTCGCAGATCACCGACGACCAGCTCGACGCACTGTATGCCCGGCTGAAGCCCAGCAGCCGCTGCCGCAAGGGGCGCCCGAAGCTGACCGTTGAGCAGCAGGCGCTCGCCGACGACCTTCACGTCCGGGCGCTGGCGATCCGGGCCGTGTCCGAGGGTGAGCTGTCCGTCGCCGACGCCGTGCACCTGGCCGCCGTCCAGCTCGGCCTCGAATCCCCGCAAACCGACACGGAAGAGGCGGTCGAATCGTGACCCGACCCAGCGACACCCCAAACCGGGGCCCGCGAAGGGCCCTGGACGGCCCTGAGAGCGTCTCAACACCCCGAGGTGGCACCGAGCGACCGGGGGGCCTGAACGGCCCGCAGAAGGGCGCACAGAGCCTCGACGCTCTCCTTGCCCGGCTGATCACTGACGCTGCGCACCACACCCGGTGCGCCGAGTACGGCCGCGAACTCGGCCGCCCCGGCGAATGCGTCGCCGTGCACGACGGGTTCGCCGCCGGGTTCTGCGAGGCCGCCTGCTACACCGCCGACCTGATCGTCAGCGGAGAGTTGCAGTGGCGCGGCGCCCACCGCGTGCCAGGCGACGACGAGGCCGCCGCCGCGCGCGTGGCCGGGACACTCGCCGGGACACCGCAGGACCGGGCCCGGCAGATCCTGCGCGCCATCCGCGGGGAAGTCGCCTGATGCCCCGCGTGATCCGCGCCCGAGACGTCGAGACGGTCCTCGCCGGCGGCGGCTGCGAGCCGTCCGAGTACGACCCGGACTACGGCTGGGAGCCCGGCTACCGGGTGGCTCAGTCCGGCCGCCGCCAGGTCAACGTCTTCCACGACGGGCCCGGCGAGACCGCTGGCCTGGAGCAGTACACGGCCGAACTGCGCGCCGCCGGGCTCCACATCGTCGCCGACCAGGTGCCCGGCGGCGGACGGCGCCGCCTCCATGTCACCCGCCCCTGACTCGCCCGATCAAGGAGACCGCCATGCACGACCTCGCTGATGTCAACCCCGTTTGCATGATCTGCATGTTCGGCCTGCGGGACGGCGAGTGGGACCGCCTTGCGTGCCGCATCTGCCAGGACCGCGGGGTGACCATGCTCCGCGCCTTCCCGGCGCTCTACGACCAGCTCGGCGATCTGCTGGAGCCGGGGTCGGGCCGCGGCGACGGGCGGGTAAGCGGAACGCGTGGCGCGCCGCTTCCGTGCTCGCTGCACGTGCTGGACCTGCGGGCCCGCGGCGGGCTGGTGACCGTCCTCGCCGACTGGGAGGCCGCCGTCCGCGACGAACTCGGGTACACCGCAGCCGTGTTCCGGGGTGACCTGCGGCAGACCCTCGACGGGGTGGTCGGCTTCCTCGTCGGCAACACGCCGTGGATCTACAGCAGCTTCAGTGCTGCGGCCGACCTCCACCACGAAATCCGCGCCCTCCACGGCCACACCCAGCGGCTCGTCACCGGCGAACAAGCGGAACGCAAAGTGACCGTCCAGTGCGCGTGCGGGCAGCCGCTACGCGTCACCCTCACCACCCCCGGCCGGCGCTGCGGAACCTGCGGCGCGCAGTACGGGCACAGCGAAGTGCTGCAACTGCCGCTCGCTGACCGGGCCGCGGCGTGACCAGCACCCAACCCCACCGATCCGAGGAGGTATGCATGACCAACGCGCTTGACCAGCCGACCATCGAGCAGGCCCGCGCCCTGAACGAACGCATCCGCATCGCCGTCGAAGGCACCTGGCAGCTCATCCGGGAGGCGTACACCTCCCGCACCTGGGCCGTCCTCGGCTACGACAGCTGGG
>NZ_JBVIBD010000073.1:0-1962 GCF_055573595.1 Streptomyces sp. NPDC030165
CCCAGCTGTCGTAGCCGAGGACGGCCCAGGTGCGGGAGGTGTACGCCTCCCGGATGAGCTGCCAGGTGCCTTCGACGGCGATGCGGATGCGTTCGGTCAGGGCGCGGGCCTGCTCGATGGTCGGCTGGTCAAGCGCGTTGGTCATGCTTACCTCCTCGGATGGGTGGGGTCGGGGTCGGTCACGCCGCGGCCCGGTCGGCGAGCGGCAGTTGCAGCACTTCGCTGTGCCCGTACTGGGTGCCGCAGGTTCCGCAGCGCCGGCCGGGGGTGGTGAGGGTGACGCGCAGCGGCTGTCCGCACGCGCACTGGACGGTGACGCGGCGTTCCGCTTGTTCGCCGGTGACGAGCCGCTGGGTGTGGCCGTGGAGGGCGCGGAGTTCGTGGTGGAGGTCGGCGATGGCGCTGAACGAGCTGTAGATCCACGGCGTGTTGGCGGCGAGGAAGCCGACGACTCCGGCGAGGGTCTGCCGCAGGTCGCCCCGGAACACGGCGGGCTCGTAGCCGAGTTCGTCGCGCACGGCGGCCTCCCAGTCGGCGAGGACGGTCACCAGCCCGCCGCGGGCCCGCAGGTCCAGCACGTGCAGCGAGCACGGCAGGGGTGCGCCCCGGGTTCCGCTTACGCGCCCGTCGCCCCGCCCGGAGCCCGGCTCCAGCAGATCGCCGAGCTGGTCGTAGAGCGCCGGGAAGGCGCGGAGCATGGTCACCCCGCGGTCCTGGCAGATGCGGCACGCGAGACGGTCCCACTCGCCGTCCCGCAGGCCGTACATGCAGATGTTGCACGTCGGGTTGACGTCGTCGAGGTCGTGCATGGCGGTCTCCTTGCGGTCGTGCGGGCGGGGCGGCAGGCGTCCGCCGCCCCGTGGCGGGTCAGGGGCGGGTGATGTGCAGGCGGCGCCGTCCGCCGCCGGGCATCTGGTCGGCGACGACGTGGAGCCCGGCGGCGCGGAGTTCGGCCGTGTACTGCTCGAGGCCGGTCTCCTCGCCGGGCCCGTCGTGGAAGACGTTGACCTGGCGGCGGCCGGCCTGGACGGCCCGGTAGCCGGGGTTCCAGCCGTAGGCCGGGTCGTACTCGGACGGCTCGTAGCCGCCGCCGGCGAGGGCCATCTCGACGTCTCGGGTGCGGATCACGCGGGGCATCAGGCGGCCTCCTTCGGCGGCAGGCTGCCGGTGCCGTTCGCCTTCATGTAGGCGATGGCCGCGTCGGTGCCGTCGAGGTGGAGCACGAGGTGCATGGCTCCGATGCGGATGCCGCAGGCCAGGGCGCTGTGGGCGAGTACGCCCTCGTCGATGCGGGATGCCTTGGAGCACCGGTCGTGGTGGGCGGCTTCGGCGGTGAGCTTGTCGACGACCGCCTGAAGCCCTGTGCGGGCTTCTGCGGGCCTCTCGTGGGCGCCGGGGCAATCGGGTGCGTCCGGCGCCTGCGGGGCGTTCTCGGGGGCCCCTGAGGGCTTTTGCAGCCCTGTTGTGGCGGCCCGCTCGACAATTGGGCGCGCTGCGCGGCTCTCTGACGCCCTATCGGCGGCTCGCGCACACCCAGCGCCGCCCGAGCCGTTCCGGGCCGCCTCACGGGCGCCCAGGGCCGTTCCCGGGCCTCCCGCGGCGGCGCGCAGCCGGCCGAGTTCCGTGTACAGCGCGTCGAGCTGGTCGTCGGTGATCTGCGAGGCGGTGGGGCGGGCGGTCATCAGGCGGCCCTCCTCGTCGTCTGCCGCTCGGCGCGGCGGCGGTGGATGTCGGAGTAGGCGGGCAGGTGCCGGGCGGTGGCCCACTGGTGGCCGCAGCCGGGGCAGCGGTAGCCGTGCACGATCCGCTCGCCGCGGCGGCGCTCGGCGCACGGAGGTATCCGGCGGCGGCAGCAGGCGGGGCAGGAGTCGGTCACGACGCCTCCTCGGCTTCGGGGTCTTCGGTCCAGGTCTGGTGGCCGGTGCCGCCGTCGGAGTGGCCGCGGGCGGCGGGGCCGGTCCA
>NZ_JBVIBD010000074.1:0-1418 GCF_055573595.1 Streptomyces sp. NPDC030165
CCCACCTCTCGGTGGCCTTGTCGCCGGTGCGGTGGAAGCACCAGGCGGCCGCCCAGATCTTCTCCAGAACGTGGATGATGTCGATGACGATGCGGACGTCGACGCGGTGGTGGCGGGCTTCGGCCCGGATCAGGTCGAGTTGGTGGCGGGCGCCGTCGACCAGAACCACCCACCTGCGACGATGGCCGGGATCGCGGGCCTCCGCGTGGTCGAAGACCTGCCCGACGACATGCTCCGCGTCATGCCGGACCGAAGCACACAGCCACGTGCCCCTGGCGAGGGGGCCCGGCCGTGGGATGTAGTCGGCGGATCGTCCGCCGGGCGGGGTGATCACGTCGTGCGGGCGGCGCGGTGCGGGATCGGCGTCGTAGACCGCGCCGAGCGTGGCCATGCGCTTGCGGGCGTTCTTCTCCCCGGCGGCCAGGCGGGTGCGGAAGGTCTTCTCCTGGCGGGCGGCGGCCTGCCGGGTGGCCTCCCGCAGTGCCTCGGGCCTCATCACGATCCCCTTGCCGTCCACCGACAGCACCAACACCGTCGCGGAAGTGCACGATTGGAAGACTTTCGCGTCGTAGAAGGCGTCGATGTCGCGGGCGGCCTCGACGAGCAGGTGGGCGAGCTGGCGCTTGCCGAGGACCGGGCCGCACCGACGGCAGACCGTCTCCAGGGCGGCGTCATAAGACATACGGGTCGCGGTCTGGATCACGAGGCGGGCCAAGCCGTGCGAGTGCCGGCCCCTGGGCAGCGAGAGAACCTCGTCGGCCGGGTGCACGTTGCCCGCCTCCAGACGCCGCCACGCACAGCGGGAGACCGTCACGGTGCCGAACACTGTGGCCAGCAGCCGCCCATGACCGGTCTCCAGACGCGGCCGGAGCAGACCGTCGGCGCCGAACACGTACGGCCGCCGCCTGGCCACGGCTTCCTGTTCGCGGCGTTCCCGCAGGTCCAGGTGATCCTGGAAGAGCTGCCGAAGCAGGTCGCGGCCCCGTTCTTCAAGGAGGTCCTCCACCTCGTGGTGGGCCAGCTCGCCCGCCTCGGGCGAGGCCAGATCCGTCACGAGCACCCTGAACAAATTCGTCGCCGCCTCAAACGAGTCAGAACTCGACGGCGTGTCGTAGCGTCGCATTGCGCTCTTCTTCCTACGGGCGTTCTGGCTGGTTACCTACGAACGTAGGAAGAAGAGTCCTCAGTCGCCAGGGCCGGGACTGCGCGGCCCTGAGTTCTCGGTGTGTTCGACCAGGGCGAACAGGCCCGGGCTGTCCTCGGTGAGCCAGCCCCGCCGGGCCAGGCGCTTCAGCTTCGCCCGCACCGACTCCACCTTCGCGGCCCCTCGCCCCACCCGATCGCCACCGACACCGCCTTCGACCGCATCGGCCGCCCCGCGGCCTGCAGCACCCCCATAACGTCCCGGTATCCCTCCG
>NZ_JBVIBD010000075.1:0-1285 GCF_055573595.1 Streptomyces sp. NPDC030165
CTACGCCTGGAACCGCGCCGTCGAGCACCAGCACGGCGCTGACTGCGGCCACCCCGACTGCATCCCCTGCTCCTTCGACCGGGCCATCCCGGTCAACGAGAAGCAGCGCGTCCGTGAGGCCCGGACGGATGGCGGTGAGCGATGACCCTTCAGCGCTTCGAAACGAAGTCCGGGCACCACTACAAGCTGGACGGCCGCCGCGTCCCCGGCGTCACCACCCTGATCAACGGTGGGCTGCCGAAGCCGAAGCTCATCGACTGGGCTGCGCGCGAGGTCGCCGAATACGTCGCCGACAACCCCGACGACGTCGACGCACTCCGGGCTCGCGGCCGGAACGAACTCGTCGGGTTCCTCAAGGAGCGCCACAAGGCGGTTCGCGATCGGGCGGCGGGCCGCGGCACCAGCATCCACGGCCTCGCCGAACAGCTCGTCGCCGGCGCCGAGGTCGACGTGCCGGAGGAGCTCGCCGGTCATGTCGAGGCGTGCGCGCGGTTCCTCGACGAATGGCAAGTCCGCCCGCGGATCGTCGAGCGCCCCGTGGCCTCGCGGCAGTGGTGGTACTCCGGCACCCCGGACCTGATCGGTGAACTGCCCGACGAGCGCCGCACGGTGATCGACTACAAGTCGAGCCGCTCCGGCATCTGGGGTGAGACAGCCCTGCAGCTCGCCGCCTACGCCAACGCCGAGTTCTTCCTCGATGCGGCCGGGCTGGAGCAGCCCGTGCCGCGTATCGACGCCGGGCTCGCCGTGTGGCTGCGGGCCGACGGCTACGACGCCTACGAGATCGCCGATCTGGACGGCGCCTTCCGCCTCTTCAAGCACGTCGCACACGTCGCCCGCGCCGCCCGCACCCTGCGGGGCGACTTCATCAGCCCCGCCCTCGACACACCGACCTGGACCACGGAGACCGTCGCATGAGCACCGAACTCGCCCTGAACAACGGACACACACCCGCCGTCCCGGCCCCGCAGCAGCAGCCCGGCAACGAGCTAATCGCGTGGGCGGAGTCCGCGGTCGCCGCCAACAACATCGCCCAGTCCCTGGCGCGCACCAGCTTCGTCCCGAAGGCGTTCCAGGGCAAGCCCGACGAGGTCACCGCCGCGATCCTCGCCGGGCAGGAGATGGGCCTGTCCCCGATGGCGTCCCTGCGCTCCATGAACGTCATCCAGGGCACCGCCGCCCTGTCCGCCATCGCCCTGCGCGGCCTCGTGCAGTCCAAGGGCCACGAGATCTGGACCGAGGAAGTCACCGCCACCCGGGCGATCGTGTGCGGCCGGCGCAAGGG
>NZ_JBVIBD010000076.1:0-1272 GCF_055573595.1 Streptomyces sp. NPDC030165
GGGGGACCCTGTGGGAGAGTAGGACGCCGCCGAACGATTTTTCAGCTCCGGTCTCTGAACCTTGATGGTTCAGGGACCGGAGCTTTTTTGCGTTCGCTGCCTGCCGTATACGGAGCGGCTTGCCTCCCTGCAACAACAATGCCCCGCACCACATGGTGCGGGGCATTCTGCGTTTGACGAGATCCAGGTGTGCGCAAGGATCGCTCAACCGTTGCTGGCAGAGGACAGCACCAGGCGGCTGGCCCCACATGCCCGGACGCTAAGGGTTGTCCCGTAAAGATCTTCGAGTCGCCTCGGGCATAGCGGGCCACCGTGCCACCTGTCGAGCTACTGGGCGAGGACGAGGTTATGCATCCAGGCGATGCCGAGCATGGCGTGGTGGACGCCGTCGCCTTTCAGGCGGCAGTCGCGGAGGATCTTCCAGGTCTTCATGCGGGCGAAGACATGCTCGACGCGGGCTCGGACCTTGCGGTGCGAGCGGTTGCGTTCTTCTTTCCAGGCCGGGAGTTCGGTCTGGCCGGGTCCGCGGCGGCGGGGGATGAGCAGGCCGGTGCCCCGGTAGCCGCCGTCGGCGATGACCGTGGTGCGGCCGACGGCACCCTTCGCGCCGGACAGCTCCCACGTCGTGCAGTCGTTGCGGTTGCCGGGCAGTGGCCGGCCGAGGGCGACGACGAGCCGGGTGTCGGCGTCGATGACGACCTGGTGCTTGGTGGAGTACCGGTAGTTCTTGGACTGCTCGGCGACCTGGTGGTCGCGGGTGGGGACCAGGTCGCCGTCCACGATGAGAACGGTGTCCTTGGCGAACCGCTTGCGGGGCCGGAGTGCGAACAGGGGCCCGAGGTGGTTGATGACTCGGCCGGCCGTGGACTTCGAGACGCCGAACAACGGAGCAAGCTGCCGCAACGTCAGATTGGTACGCCAATAGGCGGTGAGCAGCAACACCCGGTCTTCCAGCGGCAGACTCCGCGGCCGGCCTCGATGGATCACATCTGCTCCATCGCGCCGCAACGTGGTCAGCAGCTTGCCGAAGCAGCGCGGGCTCAGCCCCGTGAACGGGGCTGTCCAGGACGGCTCCGATGCCGTGATCACACTCGCCACACCATGATCATCGATCAGGCTGGCTCAATGCCGAGACAATCCCACAGCTACGCTGATCGGGGCAGTCCACATGAGCAAGACCGGGGGAAACCGTGAACCGACCGCTGCTGTTCCTCGACGTGGACGGGCCGCTCAACCCTTACGCGGCCCAGCCGGAGAGGCGTCCCGACGGCT
>NZ_JBVIBD010000077.1:0-1266 GCF_055573595.1 Streptomyces sp. NPDC030165
GCTGGTCGTGTATTTCGTGCTCGCGCTGGCCCTGTTCTCGCCCGCGCCGTATCTGGACGTGATGCGGCACCTGGTCGAGGGTCTGCGGGGCCAGGGACTCCTGGGTGACTGGCGGATTCCGGGGAAGTCGTCCCTGTTCAGGGCCCGGCAGCGGCTGGGGCCCGAACCGCTGCAAGTGCTGTTCACCACGACCGCGAAACCGATGGGCACCCAGGACACTCCCGGCACGTTCTGGCGGGGCCTGCGCCTGCTGGCCGTGGACGGCACCTGCTGGGACGTGGCCGACACCAGCGCCAACGAGGCTGCCTTCGGCCGGCCGGGCAACGGCCGCGGCCCGGACCGGAGCTCATTTGTGCAGGTGCGGATGGCCTGTTTGGTGGAGACCGGCACACATCTGGTGCTGGACGCCGAGCTGGCCGGCTGCCGCACCGGGGAGGTCACCCTGGTGGGCCGCCTGGCGAGGTCCTGCGGACCGGGCCAGCTGGTGCTGGCCGACCGTGAGTTCCTCGGGGTGCCGTTGTGGCGGGCTTTCACCGCCACCGGCGCCGACCTGCTGTGGCGGGTGCCGGCCAACCGCGTCCTGCCCGTCGAGCGCACGTTGCGAGACGGATCCTGGCTGTCCCGCATCCACGCCTGCACCGACGCCGCCCGCAGCGATCCGGTCACCGTCCGGGTGGTGGCCTACCATCTGGACGGCACCGGCCGGGCGGCCGGGGAGTACCGGCTGGTGACCAGCCTGCTCGATGCCCGCCGCTACCCGGCCCGCCAGCTGGCCGCGCTCTACCGTGAGCGCTGGGAGGTGGAAGCGGTCTTCGCCGAGCTCAAGACCTGCCAGCGCGGGCCACGCACGGTGCTCAGCAGCAAGACACCCGACGGCGTGCGCCAGCAGATCTGGGCGCATCTGCTGGTCCACCGGGCCCTGCGCGAACTGATGCTGACAACGGCTGCTACCGGGCATCTGGATCCGGACCGGGTCTCCTTCACGGAGGCTTTGCGGTCCGCCCGGCGCAGCGTGATCCTCACGCCGGGCAGTTTTTCCCCCTGACCTCCTGGACAGAGCCCTGGCCCTGCTCCAGGCCGACCTTTTGGAACGGATCCTGCCCGTCAGACGCCTGCGCAGCCAGCCCCGCGTCGTCAAACGCAAGATGTCCAACTACCGCCTCAAACGGGCCGGACACCGCAGCTGGCCCCAGCCCACGCACGCAGGCACCCAAGCCGTCCTCATCCAACGACCACAACCCGCGAACCCATAAAGCAACGGCATTG
>NZ_JBVIBD010000078.1:0-1241 GCF_055573595.1 Streptomyces sp. NPDC030165
CCGCCCTGCGTTCTCGGGCCCGGCACCGCGGCAAGACCCCGGCCCAGCTGCGCGCCGAGTGCGACGAGTTGACGTGCAAGGTCGTCGCGATGGCCAGCGAGATCGACCGGCTGGAGGCCGACTTCGATACCGCGGCCATCGACTACTCCGGCGCCCTCGACGACCTGCGCATGGAGCGCGAGGAGAACGCGCGGCTGCGGGCCCAACTCGACGCCGCCACCTCGCCCGCCGCCTGACGCGCCGGGCGGGCCGTGACCAGCCCGGCCCGCCCGGCGACCAACCCCAGCATCCCAGGAGAAGCCATGATCGGAGAAGTGCGCGAGTACACGCTCACCTGCGCGAACGAGCAGGTGTACACCGTGCCCCTCGCCAAAGAGATCGCGCCCGGCCTGCTCGTCTACCGCCTGCCCAACGAGATGCACCCCGACAGCCCGCACCGCTGGCGCATCGGACACGAAGCCTCCGGCCTGTCCGTCACCGACGCCATGACCCGCGAAGACGCCGTGAAGACCGCCGAGACGCTCGGCGCCCTCGCCGACTGGACACAGGACGCCGACACCCTGCGCGCCACCGTCGATCCGGAGGAACTGTTCGCCAAGGTCCGCGCCTACTTCCTGGCCACGCCCGCGAGCCCCGCGCACCGGATGGCCGGCGACGTGTCCCGCAACGGCCTGTACACCGACGCGGACATCGAAGAAGCAGCCCGCGAAGCCAAGTCCGACGGCCTGAACGCCTACGAAATTCTCCTCGCGATGTCGCACACGGTGCCGTGGATGGGCCTGGACACCGACGCGTTCAACGAGGCCCACGACCGCATCGCCCGCCTGGCCGACGCCGCCTGACACCCACCGCCCCGCCATGGCCGCCCGCCCTTCCCCGCGGGCGGCCGGACGGACCACACCCGAAAGCAGGTCACATGAGCACCAGCACCCGTACCCGCCTCTTCGGCCCCGACCGGCAGCGCGTCGGCTACGAAGACCAGGAGTGGGCCGTGTGGATCCTCGGCATGGACGACATCCACCCCCACGACAGCCTCGCCGAAGCCCTCGAATCCGCCGCCGAACACAACGCCTGCTTCGCCGACCTGCGCCTGCAGGATGCCAGCCAGTACGCGCCCGTTCTGCACGCCGTCGTCCTGCACCACGGCTACGCCTGGAACCGCGCCGTCGAGCACCAGCACGGCGCTGACTGCGGCCACCCCGACTGCATCCCCTGCTCCTTCGACCGGGCCATCCCGGTCA
>NZ_JBVIBD010000079.1:0-1223 GCF_055573595.1 Streptomyces sp. NPDC030165
CTCGCTGACCCGCATCTGCGCTTCACCCCCGCCCCGCTCACCTGCGGCGGCGACGGGCCGCGCGACATCGTGATCCTCGGCTCGACCGGCTCGATCGGCACCCAGGCCATCGACCTGGTGCTGCGCAACCCCGGCCGTTTCCGGGTGACCGCGCTGTCCGCGGCCGGCGGCCGGGTGGCGCTGCTGGCCGAGCAGGCGCACCTGCTGCGGGTCCGTACGGTGGCGGTGGCCCGTGAGGATGTGGTGCCGGCGCTGCGCGAGGCGCTGGCTGCCCGGTACGGGGCGGGGGAGCCGCTGCCGGAGATCCTCGCCGGGCCCGACGCGGCCACCGAGGCCGCGGCGTCCGAGTGCCACACCGTCCTGAACGGCATCACCGGCTCCATCGGTCTCGCGCCCACCCTGGCCGCCCTGAAGGCGGGCCGCGCGCTGGCGCTCGCCAACAAGGAGTCGCTGATCGTCGGCGGCCCGCTGGTGAAGGAGCAGGCGCAGCCGGGCCAGATCGTGCCCGTCGACTCCGAGCACTCCGCCCTCTTCCAGGGCCTGCTGGGCGGCCCCCGCAAGGAGGTCCGCAAGCTGGTCGTCACCGCCTCCGGCGGGCCGTTCCGGGGCCGTACGAAGCGGGAGCTGGCGTCCGTCACGCCGGAGCAGGCGCTCGCGCACCCCACCTGGGCGATGGGCCCGGTCATCACCGTCAACTCCGCCACCCTGGTCAACAAGGGGCTGGAGGTCATCGAGGCGCACCTGCTGTACGACGTGCCGTTCGACCGGATCGAGGTCGTCGTCCATCCGCAGTCCTACATCCACTCGATGGTGGAGTTCACCGACGGTTCCACCCTGGCCCAGGCCAGCCCGCCCGACATGCGGATGCCGATCGCGCTCGGTATCGGCTGGCCGGACCGGGTCCCGGACGCGGCGCCCGGCATCGACTGGACCGAGGCCCACCGGTGGGAGTTCCTGCCGCTGGACACCGAGGCGTTCCCGTCCGTGCCGCTGGCCTGCCACGTCGGCGGTGTGGGCGGCACCGCGCCGGCCGTCTTCAACGCCGCGAACGAGGAATGCGTCGACGCTTTCTTGAAGGGCGGGCTGCCGTTCACAGGAATTGTCGATACGGTCGCCGAGGTGGTCGCGGAGCACGGTACGCCGGCCCGGGGAACCTCCCTGACGGTCGCGGACGTCTTGCAGGCGGAAACCTGGGCGCGCGCCCGCGCCCGTGAGCTGGCCGC
>NZ_JBVIBD010000080.1:0-1183 GCF_055573595.1 Streptomyces sp. NPDC030165
GGCCTCGATCTCGCCGAGTTCGATGCGGAAGCCGCGGATCTTGACCTGGTCGTCGTTACGGCCCTGGTACTCCAGCGATCCGTCCGGCAACTGCCGCACCAGATCCCCGGTCCGGTACATCCGCGCGTCCGGAACACCGCAGAACGGATCGGCCAGGAACCGCTCAGCGGTCAGCTCCGGCCGGTTCAGATACCCGCGGGCCACACCCGCACCACCGACGTACAACTCCCCCACCACACCGAGCGGCACCGGCTCCCGGCGATCATCGAGCACATACGTCCGCAGGTCAGGAATACGGACACCGATCGGACTCGACGAGCCGTCCGTATCGGCCTCACTCAATTCCCGATACGTCACATGAACCGTCGTCTCCGTAATCCCGTACATATTCACCAAACGGGTACCACGATTGACCGCACGCCCCACCCACGGCTTCAACGCACCCACATCCAGCGCCTCACCACCGAACACCACCACCCGCAGACGATGCTCCGCACCCTCCTCACCCTGCGCCGCCACCAACTGCCGAAACGCACTCGGCGTCTGATTCAGCACCGTCACCCCGGCACCACACACCAGCCGGTAGAACTCCCCCGGATTCCGCGTCACCGCCTGCGGCACCACCACCAACCGCCCACCATGCAACAACGCACCCCACATCTCCCACACCGAAAAATCAAAAGCAAAGGAATGGAACAACGTCCACACATCCCCGCTCCCGAACCCGAACCACCCCTCCGTCGCCGTGAACAACCGCACCACCTGACGATGCTCGACCATCACCCCCTTCGGCACCCCCGTCGACCCCGACGTATAAATCACATACGCCAGGTCAGAGGGCTCGCAGTCCACCTCGTCGCGGGAGAGATCGCCGTTCGGCAGGTCGGCCCAATCCGCCTCGTCCGCCCGAATGTCGACAACCGGAATACCGGGCGCATCCAGTCCCTCCGGTATCCCCCCGTCCACCAGCAGCACCGCCGGCGCACTGTCCCCCAGCACGAACCCCAACCGCTCCACCGGCACCGACGGATCCAACGGCACATACCCACCACCCGCCTTCAACACCGCCAGCACACCCACCACCAACAACTCACTCCGCGCCACACACAAACCCACCAGCACACCCGGCCCCACACCCAACCCACGCAAAAACCGCGCCAGACGATTCGCCCGACCGTTCAAC
>NZ_JBVIBD010000081.1:0-1057 GCF_055573595.1 Streptomyces sp. NPDC030165
CGGTGCCGACGTTGAGGTACTGGCCGCGGTCCCACATGACGGCGCGGCGCAGCAGGGAGGCGAGCAGGTGCCGGTTGGAGACGTCGACGGAGTCGATGCTCAGCCGGTCCGCCATGGTGCGCTTGACGCCGCCGTCGATGGTGAGCTGCGCCTTGTCGTCGAGGCCGCGCACCACGAGCAGGGGCACGGTGGCGCCGGAGGCGATGACGGCGTGGAGCCGGTGCTGCCCGTCGAGCAGGGTGCCGTTGCGGGAGAAGGAGATGGTGGCCCCGTTGACCGTCCACTTGCCAGCGGCCATGTCGCGGGCGTAGGAGGCGACGACGCCGGGGCGCAGGTTGCGGTTTTTGAGGTTGTGGCCGAGCCACTGTTCGGCCATGTCGGGGGTGACGTAGGCGAGTTCGACGGCGGGCTGCAGGGCGTGGGTGCTGCGCTGGGCGAGGGCGACGATATTCTTGGTCATGACTGCTCCTGGGTGAGTGTGTTGTGGAAGCCGTGCAGGGCTTCCAGTTCTTCGTGGAGGCGCGCCGCCCACTTGCGGCGCGTCTCTTCGTCCTGGCGGGCGAGCTGCTCGGCGGTGAGTGCGGCGAAGGACTCGCGGACCTGACGAAGTTCGGTGAGGGCGACGAGGACAGCGCGGGGCACGTCGACGCGGGGGCGCGCCGCTTGGGCCGTAGTCGTGACCGTGCATTGCCCGAAGTCGTTTCCGGCATCAAGCGACGCACGACCCTGCGATACGGATGTCGCCGCGGAGTACTTCTTGCCATCCACCCCGAGCACGTCGGAGGTGTTCAGTTCTGAACACCTGTCGAGATCGCTAGCAACCGTCCCGACGCTAGCGCCCGTGGCCGAAGCAATGGCCCTTACGCTGAGCCCGCTATCCCGCAGCGACGCCACGACCTCCTGCCGTTCCTCGCGCGGCAGCCGGAGACGGGCCTGCCCGAACTCGGCGTTGCAGTAGGCGTCCCAGCTGTCGTAGCCGAGGACGGCCCAGGTGCGGGAGGTGTACGCCTCCCGGATGAGCTGCCAGGTGCCTTCGACGGCGATGCGGATGCGTTCG